>JAYRTC010000001.1:0-342022 GCA_041919795.1 Pseudoxanthomonas sp.
CGGAAATCAAGAGCTTCTGCTTTCCGGCTACCGGCTACCGGCTCACGGCCGCTCCCTAATGCGCCAGCTTGAACGTCCGCCGCATCCACGCCAGCGGCGCCTCGGCGGCGGCGGGATCGCGGACCAGGTACTGCAGCGGCGAATCGCATTCGCGCAGGTGCGCCGCATCTTCCAGCACCAGCAGCATGCGCAGCACCGCGTCGCCGTTGGGCAGGATCGCCGGCGGCAGGTATTCGCGGAAACCGTAGTACTCGAACAAGCCATGCAGCGAGGGCGCGCAGGCGGCCAGGCCGAAACGGATTCCGCGCTCCAGGGCATAGCGGTAGGTTTCCCCGATCAGCGCGTCGGCCACGCCCTTGACCCGTTGCTCGGACTGCACCGCCAGCTGGGTGCCGACCGCGATCTGCGACAAAGGCCAGGCGCGGGCGAAATCGTCGATCTGGAACAGGCGGCCGTATTCCACCTGCACCGTCAGCGCGTTGAAGTCATGGAGTCGCAAGGTACCCACGGCCCGCGCGTCGCTTTCGACCACGATCACCGTGCTGCCGCCATCCAGGCCATCGACGATGCGCCGCTGATCCTCGCGCTGCTGGCCTTGTTCGTGGAAATAGACTTCGCGGCGCAGGCGCTGCACGTCGCCCAGTGGTTCGCCGGGCTGGATCCGCCGCACCCGCAAGGCCTGCCCGGGGCTCGATCCGGGAATCGGGTTCGCCGGCCTCATCGGGCGCGGCAACCCGTGGCATCCGGACTCGGATCCGGGCATGGCCAGCACAGGCGCGGCTGCGGCATTGTCATTCACGTGTTTTCCCCTGTAGCGGGAGCCTGCCGACGGGTCTTCGTCCGCGCCGACCAGGCTCCCTGATCAGGGTTACGCAAGCATCGGGCCAATCGTGAAAGCATGGCCCGGCTAACCGCGGATCCTTCGCCAAGCGCCGAATATCGGCTTGCCGCAATGCGCTTGCGCAGCCGGGGTGACGCACTACGTCAGTAAGCAACTGTGATGGGGTTGGGATAAGCCGGGATGCCCCCTCCCTTGCGCGCAGCGCAGGGGAGGGCTGGGGAGGGGTGCTCTTCGCGGGTGAGCATGGGCAAGAAGAGAGGGGCAAGAACAAAATCAACAGCACCCCTCCTCAATCCTCCCCTGCGCTGCGCGCAAGGGAGGAGGCCGCTACGCGGGCTCGTCGGGAATCAGCGCGCTTTCCAGCCGCGAGATGCAGTCCTTCAGCCACAGCTTGCGTTTCTTCAGGCGCTTGATCGACAGCTCGTCGGCCTGGATATCGGCGATCAGGCGGTCGATTTCGGCATCGAGGCTGCGGTGCTCGAGCCTGAGCTCGGACACGCGCTGGGTGATCTCGGAAAGGCTCAAGGGTTCCACGCCGCCAGCGTACACCGCGGCGGCGTCATTGCGGATGCGACCGCTACAATGGTTCGCTCGATGAGCGCCGTCCCGACCCCACCTGCCGCCCTGCGCGATCCCTTGCCGCGCCATGCCTCCGGCGTGGCGGCGAAGCGTGCCCTGCAGTTGCGCCGCCAGGTCGGCCAGGCCATCGCCGATTACGGCATGATCGCCGCCGGCGACAAGGTCATGGTCTGCCTGTCCGGCGGCAAGGACAGCTACACCTTGCTGGACGTGCTGCTGCAATTGCGGAAGAAGGCGCCGGTGGAGTTCGAACTGGTCGCGGTGCACCTGGACCAGAAACAGCCCGGCTACGACGCCCGCGTGCTGCCGGATTACCTGCGCAAGCTCGGCGTGCCGTTCCAGATCATCGAACAGGACACCTATTCGGTGGTCAGCCGGGTGATCCCGGAAGGCCGCACGATGTGCTCGCTGTGCTCGCGGCTGCGCCGTGGCGCGCTGTACGCGCACGCCGAGGCCCATGGCTTCAACAAGATCGCACTGGGCCACCACCGCGACGACACGGTGGCGACATTCTTCCTCAACCTGTTCTTCCACGCCAAGCTCAGCGCCATGCCGCCCAAGCTGCTCAGCGACGACGGCAAGCACGTGGTGATCCGTCCGCTCGCCTACGTCAGCGAAAGCGAGATCGCCGAACATGCGCGGGCCATGGCCTTCCCGATCATCCCCTGCGACCTGTGCGGCTCGCAGGACAACCTGCAGCGCAAGCAGGTGCAGCGGATGCTGGCCGCCTGGGAAGCCGAAACCCCCGGCCGCATCGAGCAGATCGCCCGCGCCCTGGCCCGGGTGGAACCATCGCAACTGGCGGACCCGAAGCTGTTCGATTTCCTCGGCCTGGGCGCAAGCAAGGAGCCCGTCATCCCGGCGCAGGCCGTGATCCAGACTCCACGCTGCGGCTAGCTGGATCCCGGCCCACGCCGGCACGACGCCCGCTTTTCCTCACTCCTCACTCCTCACTCCTCACTCCTCACTCCTCACTCCTCACTCCTCACTCCTCACTCCTCACTCCTCACTCCTCACTCCTCACTCCTCGTTCCTCGTTTCTCGTTTCTCGTTTCTCGTTCCCTCACCCTTACCCCCGGATCCCAGATGTTCTTCCGCAACCTGACCCTGTTCCGCTTCCCCACCACCCTCGATTTTTCCCAGCTCGACGAGCTGCTTCCCGAAATGATCCTCAAGCCGGTCGGCGCGCTGGAGATGTCCTCGCGCGGCTTCGTGCCGCCGTTCGGGCGCGGCGACGACGTGCTGGCGCACCGCAGCGGCGAGTCGCTGTGGCTGACCGTCGGCGGCGAGGACAAGATCCTGCCCGGCTCGGTGGTCAACGACCTGCTGGCCCAGAAGCTGGCCGAGATCGAGGAGAAGGAAGGCCGCAAGCCCGGCGGCCGCACCCGCAAGCGCCTGAAGGAAGACCTGGTCCACGAATTGCTGCCGCGCGCGTTCGTGAAATCCTCGCGCACCGATGCCTTGCTCGACCTGGAGCATGGCTTCATCGCCATCGACACTTCCTCGCGCAAGAACGGCGAGACCGTGGTCTCGGAAATCCGCGGTGCGATGGGCTCGTTCCCGGCACTGCCGTTGAATGCGGAAGTCGCGCCGCGTTCGATCCTGACCGGCTGGATCGCCGGCGAGCCGCTGCCCGAAGGCCTGACCCTGGGCGAGGAGTGCGAAATGAAGGATGCGATGGACGGCGGCGCGGTGGTGAAGTGCCAGAACCAGGACCTGCAGGGCGACGAGATCGCCAAGCACCTGGAAGCCGGCAAGCAGGTCACCCGCCTGGCCCTGGTCCTGGACGATCACCTGTCCTTCGTCCTCGGCGAGGACCTGGTGATCCGCAAACTGAAGTTCCTCGACGGCGCCGTCGACCAGCTGGAAAACTCCGAGCCCGAGGACCTGCGCGCCGAACTCGCCGCGCGCTTCGCGCTGATGAGCGGCGAAGTGAAGCGGCTGTTCGTGGTGCTGGAAGCGGCATTGAAGCTGAGCAAGGCCGAAGCCTGAACCTGTGACAAGACGGCGGCGGCGGGGTCGCCTGCAGGTTTGACCCTGTCGAAACAGGGGCGTAGGCTCGACTACACCCGCCCATGTGATGAAAGGAGTCGACATGAAACTGTTCAGGATCGCCAGCCTCGCACTGATGCTCGCACCCGCCGTGGCCATGGCCACCGATGCCGGCAAGGCAACAGCCTCCGTGCAATTGCCTGAAGTGTTGACTCCCGCGGGCGTGAAGTTCGCCGGCCAATGCTCGGATGAGGCCTTCGCCGGCACCGCCGATCAGGCGGTCCTTGCCGATCAATGCGAACGATTGCTGGCCAACTGGCGTTCCGAAGCGTCCCGGCGCCTGCATGCTCACGCCGGCTCGCCGCGTCCCGCGCGCAGCAACTACATCTATTCGGACACCCTGGCTGTAGACAACACCAAGCCGGAATTCCTCTCCTTGCGCTCCGTGTCGCCCTATCAGTCCAGCAGGTAAACCGCCCCGTTGCGGTCTGCTGCGCCAAGACCCCGCATCGCGATGCGGGGTTTTCTTTTTTGATAACCCATGATCGCCGCATGCTCCTGCGTCGCCTTCGCCTGTCGCCGCCGAAACCCATCGAACGCGACGTCGTTGTGCTGGAAGCGGCGTTGGAGTCGAGCAGGGTCGAGGCCTGAGCCTGCGACGCTTCGGCTCGCCGTCGCGTATCACTGATGCCGTGGTACTGGCCGGGCGCCATGTGGTCATGCCCGGGTTTGACACTACTGGCCTATCAAGGCTTGGTCCTACTCATTCTTCGTTTGCATGAAAAAAGGAGTTCGCATGAAATTGATGAAAATCGCCACCCTCGCCCTGCTGCTCGCCCCGGCCATGGCCATGGCCGCCGATGGAACCAGGCCGACAGCGCTGGCTGTACCCGGCGTCATGACTACTGCGGGACACAAGTTCGCCAGCCAGTGCAACGACGATGCGTTTTCCCGCAGCACCAATGAAGAAAAACTGGCGGACAAATGCCAGAAATTGCTTGCGCGTTGGCATGCCGAAGCCGACATGCGCCAGCAGCTTCGCGACAACCCCAGATTGATCGCCGTCGCGAAGGCGGGGGACACCAGCGCCAACCTGCCTTTTGACACGGTGGCTGCGCTGCGTGACGACCCCTTCGCGGGATTTGGCGCGGGACGCTAGGAAAACCGCCTCGCCTTGAAAACCCCGCATCGCAATGCGGGGTTTTCTTTTTTGATGCGCCATAATCGTGAAATGCTCTTGCGCCGCCTTCGCCTGTCCCCTGCGAAATCCATCGAACGTGATTTCGTCCACGTCGACCTTGGAAACCAGGAGCCCATCGTCGTCCAGCGCGTACGCGATCCACGCGCGAAGCGCATCAAGCTGAGCGTGGACGAACGTGGCGCACGGTTGGCCCTGCCACTGCGCGCCAGCCTGGTGTCCGGCGATCGCTTCCTGCATGAGCACCGGCAGTGGCTGTCGATGCAGCTGGAGAAATACTCGGGCGACGACGATTTGCCGGGGCTGGTCCGCGAGCAGACGACCCACCTGCCGTTGCGCGGCGAATCGCTGGCCTTGCACTGGCACGAAGGCCGCTACGCGCGGCTCAGCCACGATGCCGAGGCCGGCCTGCTGCATTTCCATGCCCCCTCGCGCGCCAGCGAGGCGACCCTGCGCCGCGCGCTGCGCGAGTTCTACGAAGCCGAGGCCCGCGCCGACGTTGGCCACTGGTTGCCGAAATACCTGCCCTCGCTGCCGCAGGCGCCAGCCCGGATCCGCCTCAAGGTGATGTCCTCTCAATGGGGCTCGCTGAGCCCGGACGGCTCGCTGGCCCTGGACCTGGCCCTGGTGCTGGGCTCGGCTTCCGCGTTCGAATACGTGCTGGTGCACGAGCTCTGCCACCTGCTCCACCCCAACCACGGCGCCGCCTTCTGGCGGGAGGTCGAGGCCCGATCCCCCGCCTGGCGGGCCGAACGGGACTATTTCCACGCCGAGGGTCGTCGCCTGAAGGCGACCTTGCGCCGCCTGCTGGGGCCGTAATTCCCGGGCAGAGGAACCGGGCACCCCGGGGACCCGATTCCGCAGTACTATTTTGTGCGAACGGTCACACTTTCCCCCGTTCGCTCGGAATCAAGTCCAGACCAGGAGCATCGACATGGCCGCGGAATCCAGCCATTGGATGGATCGGTTGCGTACGGCGGAATCCCACGACCTGTCCTGGCCGGCAACGCCGTCGCCCGATACCGGGCCGGAGCCGGTCGATGTCGTCAACGCGCGCAATGCGCTGCGCTACCGCCGCAGCCTGATGCACGACGCCTCGCAACCCTTGCTCAAGCCACGCAGGAATGTGTCCTTCGCCACGCGCATCCCCAAGCGGGTCGCGCTGGCGGTGATCATGGTCAGCCTGGGCGCGGCACTGAGTTACGCCGGAAGCGCCGCCACCAACCAGTCCTTGCTGCTGGCGGGTTTTGCCTGCGCGCTGATCGGCGTGCTGGCCGGCTGCTTCGCCCTGGCCACCCTGCTGGACTTCGGCATGGCCAGCCGCGCCGGCGCGCACCAGGTGCGGGCGGCGCTGGAGCCTGCCAGCGCCGAGCAGATCGCGGCGATGAAGCGCGCGGCGCGCGCCGACCCGGAGCTGGGGAAGCTGATCGATGACTGGTGGAAGGACCCCGCGCCGATCAGCCAGCATGACGTCAGCCTGGTGCTTGCCTTCCAGAAGGCCAGGGCGATTGCCGCGCGCGCGGATTCGACTTTGCATTGAGTAGGAGCCGCATCCAGCGACATGGGGCGGACGCATGGGGTGGACGACCATGCTGGCGTAGGAGCGACGTAAGTCGCGACTTGGCGCCTTAGATCAAAACCCTTCGCGACTCACGTCGCTCCTACGCCAGCACGGTCACCCTCTCAAAGGACATCCATTCCCCGACCGCTCCTGATTCAGGAAATCACCCGGAGCTGCGTTGAGCGAGGAAGAACCCACCGATCGCCGCGGCCACCGCCGCCGGCATCTCCATATGCAGATGATGGCTGCCCGGCAGCACGACCAGCTCGCCCCGGGGCAGCAATGCGGCCCGCTCGCTGCGCAACGGTTCCGGCAGATAGGGCTGCGGCGGATCGGCGTAGATCACCCGGGTCGGGCATTCGATTCCGGCGATCAACTGCCGTACCTGCGGTTCGGTCATGCGCTGCAGCGCCGGCAGGGTCAGGCGCGGATCGCTGCTCCAGCTGAAACCGCCATCCACGGCCACCACGCCGCGTTCCACCAGCAAACGCGCACTCGGCTCGCTGAGCTGGTTGGCCTGCATCCGCGCGCGGATCGGCGCGGTCAGGTCGGGGAACACGCGCAGTTTCTTGGAAGACAAGACGCGTGCGGCGGCGACCGCTTCGCGCAATCGCGTGGTGGTGCGTTCGGGCGTTTCAGCCAGCGCGCCCAAGGCCTCGATCGCCACCAGCCGCGTGACCCGCTGCGGCAGCGACGCGGCGAGGATGCTGGCGATGCCCGCGCCCATCGAATGCCCGAGCAGGGCGAAACGCTCCCAGCCCAGCGCATCGGCGACATCCAGCACCGCGTTCATCGTCACCTGCAGGTTGTAATCGGCGCCCGGCCCGAGATGCGCGCTGTGGCCATGCCCGGGCAGGTCCAGCATCACCAGGTCCAGGTCCGGGAAATGCTCGGCCAGCGGCAGGAAACTGGCGGCGTTGTCCAGCCAGCCATGCAGGGCCAATACCCTGGGGCCTTCCGGCGTGCCGCCGCGCAGGCCGGTGATGCGGCCGAACGGAATATCGAAGCTGACATCGAAGCCGACATCGAAACCGACTTCGCGCGCACTCATGCCCGGGCCTCGCGCGCACGTTGCGCCAGCGCCACCAGCGCCTCGGCGTGGGCGGCGGAGTCGTTGAGGCAGGGGAGGTAACGCAGCTCGCCGCCTTGTGCCGCGAAGCCATCGGCAAACAGGATCGCCACTTCCTCCAGCGTCTCCAGGCAGTCCACGGCGAAACCCGGGCAGACCACATCGACCCGGCGCAGCCCGCGCGCGGCCAGGGTCGCCAGGGTCTTGTCGGTGGACGGTTCCAGCCAGCGTTCCTTGCCGAAACGCGACTGGAAGGTCAGCGTCCAGTCGGCCGGCGCCAGGCCGAGCGCGGCGGTGATCGCCTGCACGCTGGCGGCGCAGCGCTGCGGGTAGGGATCGCCGCCATCGGCAATGCGTTGCGGCAGGCCGTGGAAGGAAAACAGCAGGTGCTCGCCGCTGCCGTGCTGCTCGCGCCAGGCGCGGATCGACCCGGCCACCGCCGCGACCCACTGCGGATCGGTCGAATAATCGTCGATCACGTGTGTCGCCAGGCCCTGGCCTTCGGCCGCGACCACGTCCTCGACCGACGCGGTGGTGGTGGTCGAATACTGCGGATACAGCGGCAGCACGATCACGCGACCGGCGCCTTGCCGATCCAGCGCGGCCAGGGTTTTCTTCAACGAGGGTTCGCCATAGCGCATGGCGGCGACCACGCGCCAACCGGGCAATCGCGACTGCATCGCCTCGGCCAGGCGCTGGGTATGCACGGCCAGCGGCGAACCCTGCGGCAACCAGATCTTGGCGTACTTGGCTGCGGCTTTCGGCCCGCGCAACGGCAGGATCAGCAAGTGCAGCAGCGGGTACCAGAGCCAGCGGCTCAGCTGGACCACGCGCCGGTCATGCAGGAATTCGGCCAGGTAACGGCGCACCGCCGGCGCGGTCGGCGCCTCGGGCGTGCCCAGGTTGACCAGCAACAGCGTGGTTGCCGGATCATCGGCGGCGGGGGTCGAAGTGGCGTGATCGGCGGTTGCAGGCATCGCAATATGATGACAGAAGGCCGATTCTTGCTCGTGGGAGCGGCATTGTGGGAGCGGCTTCCAGCCGCGAGCTCTTGCTGTTGCCTAGGCAAGAACTCGCGCCGGGGACGGCGCTCCCACGATGCGCTGGCTTGTAGAGTCAAAGGAGATTTTCTTCTCCTTGGGCAACTCACAGATCAAAAGTTCGAGATCAAGAGCTCGCGGCTGGAAGCCGCTCCCACAAGTGCCACTCCCACACTCTGCTCCCACGAGGCTCATCGCCGATTCACGCGGGCGCGCCTAGTCTCATCTTTCAATGCCTTGGCGCATTTTCCTGTTCCATTACCTTGCCACCGTGGAGCCTTCCATGCCCGCCCCAAGTTCCCCACGAGGAAATCCTTCGTCGCAACCGCGCCAGCCGCGTCTTGCCCGGCTTGTTTCCGCCACCTTCCTTTCCCTCGCGCTGTTGGCGGGCCAGGCCCTGGCCGGCGAGCAGGAAGACCAGCGCGCCCGCGATGCGGTGCGTGTATTGAGCGAGATCCAGAAGATTCCCGAGCAGGGCATTCCCGACAAGTTGCTGGATGAAGGCCGCGCGATCGTGGTCATTCCCGACACGCTCAAGGTCGGACTGGTGGTCGCCGGTCGCCGTGGCCACGGCCTGATGTCGGTGAAGAGTCCCGATGGCAGCTGGTCGCAGCCTGTGTTCGTCAAGCTGACCGGCGGCAGTGTCGGCTTCCAGGTCGGGGTGCAGTCGGCCGACGTGGTCATGGTGTTCCGCAACGACCGCAACCTGGACAACATCGTCAACGGCAAGATCACCCTGGGCGCCGATGCCGGCGTCGCCGCCGGCCCGGTCGGGCGCCACGCGTCGGCTTCCACCGATGGCCAGCTGAAGGCCGAGATCTGGTCATGGTCGCGCGCGCGCGGCCTGTTCGCCGGCGTGGCCCTGGACGGCGCGGTGCTGCAGATCGACGACGACGCCAACCTGGCCGTGTACGGCAGCGCCGCCACCCCGCGCGCGATCTTCGAAAGCCGCGCCGGTGCGCCTTCCGACGCCGTGGTCGGTTTCCGCGACCAGCTGGAGGAAGCCACCGCCATCGCCCGCGCCGCGCGCGGCGACAAGCCGGCGCCGACGACAATCGTGGCTTCCAGCGCACCGATGGCCGCGCCGGTCACGGTGACCGGACAGGTCCAGCCGCAAGCGACGGAAGCACAGACCCAGGGCTTCCAGCCGGTGGCCGAGGGCGAAATCCGCAGCGAGCCGCTGCAGACCACGCCGTGAGCCACGCGCCGTGAGCCGGATTGCGGGCCGGTTTCGCAATCACCGGCCCGCAGCTGCGTTATCCTGACACTCCTAATTTTCCTGCGAGTAGTACGCCATGGGCGGTTTGAGCATCTGGCATTGGATCATCGTGCTGGTGGTGGTGTTGCTGGTGTTCGGCACCAAGCGCCTGCGCAACGCCGGCCAGGACCTGGGCGAAGCGGTCAAGGGCTTCAAGAAGGGCATGAAGGACGACGACAAGCCCGCCGGCCAGCTCGGCGACCAGTCGCGCAGCGACGAAACTAGCAGCGAGTCGAAGGAACGCGACCGCGACGCGCGCTGACCGTCCGGACCAGCGCCTGTAGAGGCTAGACCCGGCCATGTTCGGCATCAGCAGCGGCGAGCTTTTCTTCATCGCCATCATCGCCTTGATCGTGCTCGGCCCCGAGCGCTTGCCCAAGGTCGCGCGCCTGGCCGGCATGTGGGTGCGGCGCGCGCGCACCCAGTGGTACACGGTGAAGGACGAGCTGGAGCGCGAACTGGCCGCCGAGGAACTCAAGCGCAGCCTGCACGACGCCCAGTCGGCGCTGCGCGACACCGAACAGAAGATCCGCGACAGCGGCGCCGAGGCCCAGCGCGAGTTCGAACAGATGCGCGCCTCGATCGCCTCCCAACCCGATACGGAACCGGCGCCGATCACTGGCGAAGATCCGCCGCCCGCGCCCACGACCACACACGCGACCACGCACGAACAAGGCCAGGGCGATGAACCGCGCAACGCCTGAACCCGAAGCCGAGTCGAGCCTGCTCGGCCACCTGATCGAGCTGCGTTCGCGGCTGATGCGCGGGCTGGCGGGGGTGTTCGTGATCCTGCTGGGGCTGCTGCCGTTCACCAGCAAGCTCTACAACTGGATCGCCGAACCCCTGATCGCGCGCCTGCCCGCGGGCCAGACCATGATCGCCATGGACCCGGCCGGCGGCTTCATCGCCCCGATCAAGCTGGCGTTCTTCGTGGCGCTTTTCCTCGCCGCGCCGTGGCTGCTGTACCAGGCCTGGGCCTTCGTCGCCCCGGGCCTGTACCAGCGCGAGAAAAAGCTGGCGCTGCCGCTGCTGGCTTCGGCGGTGACGTTGTTCTATTCGGGCTGCGCCTTCGCCTATTTCCTGGTGTTGCCGGCGCTGTTCAAGTTCGTCATCAACTTCACCCCGGCGGTGATCGCGGTCACGCCCGACGCCAGCGCCTACCTGGATTTCGTGCTGGTCATCTTCATCGCCTTCGGCGCCAGTTTCGAACTGCCGGTGGCGCTGGTGATCCTGGTCCTGCTGGGCTGGGTCAGCCCGCAGCAGCTGAAAGACGCGCGTGGTTACGCGCTGGTCGGGATCTTCGTGCTGGCCGCGATCATCACCCCGCCGGACGTGGTCTCGCAGCTGCTGCTGGCCATCCCAATGTACCTGCTGTACGAAGCAGGCATCATCGCGTCGAAATGGGTCGCGCCGCGCGAGGCGAAAGAATCCACGTAATCCGGATCGCACCGCCATGGATGTGGTCGCAGCTGTTGTAGGAGCGGGCCCTGCCCGCGATGCTTTTAATCAGGTCGCAACATCAACCAAAAGCTTCGCGGGCAGGGCCCGCTCCTACAAAAAAACAACATCAGGCTTCGAGGTGGGTCGGCGCAGCCGGAGTCGTGGTTTCCGCACCCCCGCCCAGCATCTGCCGCCACGCGCAGAACACCGCGCCGGCCATCGCCGGCATCAGCACCGCCATCAACAACAGGTTGGAGACCCACAGGCCCGCCGTCGGCCCGGCCACCAGCTGCACCATCATCGACAGCAGCTGGATGCCGAAGCTCATCATCAGGAAGGCGATGAACAGCAGGGCGTAGAACACCAGCATCGCCAGCAGGTTGTGCAGACAGGCGCGCAGGCTGTTGCGCATCGCGGTGAAGGCGTCGCTGCCGCCGAAGACGATGTCGGGCACGGCCACGAAGGTCACCAGGCTGACCACGATCACCCCGGCGAACAGCAGCAGCATCCACAGGAACAAGCGGCCCACCGGCAGGCTGAGCATCAAATCCGGATCCGGCTGCCCGCCCGCCGCGGCCGTCTCCTGCAACTTGGTCATCACTTCACGCAGCTGCTGGAAGCCGTCCGCGCCGATCATCGCGAACAGCAGGAAACCCAACAGCGCGGCGGCGGCCAGCTGCGGCAACAGGGTCGCGAGCAGGCTGCCGGAGTGCTCGCTGCGCAACGCACGGAACAGGTGCGCCGGCACCGCCGGCCGACCCTGGTCCACTTCGCTGACCGCCCACAGCAGGCCCGCGAACAGCAGCGGCGCCAGGATCGCCATCGCCAGTTGCAGCAGCATGCCCACGCTGGCGTTCAGCGCCATCGCCTGTACCGCCAGCATCGACAGCAGGCCCCAGATCAGTCCCAGCGATCCCAGCGCCAACGGCGCCTTGCGAAGCAGGGCGAACGCGCCCAGCAGCCATTCCGCGCCGGCACCGGCCGGCACTTTCTTGATCGTCGACATCCAGGGGGTTCCGATGGGTCTGGTGGAGGAAGCTAGGGGGAAGCGTTGCGAGTCAGCCGAGGTGCAAACCACGGGCGTGCTTGACGAAACGCCGCAACAGTTTGCGCGACTGCGGGGCCGCCGTCACCTCGCGGGCGATGGTGTCGGGACAACGGCCGGCCTTTCGCAGCTCGTCGCCGCGAAAGGCGACATAGCCGCGCATGTGGTGGGTGGCGAATTCGGGATGGAACTGCATGCCCCAGGCGCGATCGCCCCAGCGGAAGGCGTGGCATTCGTCCTGTTCCGATTTCGCCAGCACGGTGGCGCCTTGTGGCGGCCGCAGCACGGTCTGCACATGGGTGGCGTGGACCGGGAAGGTCAGCGGCAAGCCGGAAAACAACGGATCGTCCTGCGCCGGTGGATGCAGGTCGATGCGCACTGTGCCCGATTCGCGCCCGGCCGGGTTGTAGGCGACTTCGCCGCCCAGCGCGTGCGCCAGCAACTGGTGGCCGTAGCAGATGCCCAGCAGCGATACGCCTTCATGCGCCGCGTCGCGCAGCCAGTCGGCGCTGCGCTCGCTCCACTCGGCCTTGTCGGTGACCATGGCCGCCGAGCCGGTGACGATGACCCCGGCGAAACCCTCGCGGCGCGGCAAGGCGTCGCCTTGTTCGACATTCGCCACCACCGCCTCGCTGGCTTCCAGCCCGGCGGCGACGCGGATCCAGTGCGGAAAGCGGCCATACCGACGCAGACGCACGGCAGGCTGTCCGGTTTCAACGATCAGGAAAGGGGCTTGGTGGGGGGTCTTCATGGCTGCAACTTGAGGCCAGTCAGTGGCTTGCGCCTTATACTAGCCCGCTTTTCCGCAGTGCAATAAATGCCGATGACCGGACCTACTTTCCAGGGATTGATCCAGACCCTCAACGCCTACTGGGCGGCCCAGGGCTGCGTGCTGATCCAGCCGCTCGATATCGAGGTCGGCGCCGGCACCTTCCACCCGGCCACCTTCCTGCGCGCGCTGGGCCCCGAGCCGTGGAGCGCCGCCTACGTGCAGCCCTGCCGCCGCCCCACCGACGGCCGCTACGGCGAAAACCCCAACCGCCTGCAGCATTACTACCAGTACCAGGTGGTGATGAAACCCAACCCCGACAACATCCAGGAGTTGTACCTGGAGTCGCTGAAGGCGCTGGGCATCGACCCGCGCGTGCACGACCTGCGCTTCGTCGAGGACAACTGGGAATCGCCGACCCTCGGCGCCTGGGGCCTGGGCTGGGAAGTGTGGTTGAACGGCATGGAAGTCACCCAGTTCACCTATTTCCAGCAGGCCGGCGGCCTGGAATGCCGCCCGGTGCTCGGTGAAATCACCTACGGCCTGGAACGCCTGTGCATGTACCTGCAGAACGTGGACAACGTCTACGACCTGGTCTGGACCGAAGGCCCGCAAGGCGTCGTCACCTACGGCGACGTCTACCACCAGAACGAAGTGGAACAGAGCACCTACAACTTCGAGATCGCCGACGTGGCCGAACTGCTGCACCGCTTCGACGCCTGCGAGGCCGAATCGCAGAAGCTGGTCGAAGCCGGCCTGCCGCTGCCCGCCTACGAACAGGTGTGCAAGGCCAGCCACTGCTTCAACCTGCTGGACGCGCGCCGCGCGATCTCGGTCACCGAACGCCAGCGCTACATCCTGCGCGTGCGCAAGATCGCCCAGGCCGTGGCCGAGGCGTACCTGGCGCAGCGGGAGAAGCTGGGGTTTCCGGGATTGCGCAAGGCCGGGGGCGAGAAGGCGTAGCGATTTTCCCTCTCCCCTTGCGGGAGAGGTGCCCGAAGGGCGGGAGAGGGAAGCTTTTGACTTTGCACTGCAATCAAGCCGGCAAAGCCGCCCCTCTCCCTGGCCCTGCGGGCCGTCCCTCTCCCACAAAGGGGAGAGGGAAAAACACACAGGAACCAGAATGGACGATATGAAACCCCTGCTGATCGAACTCGGTACCGAAGAACTCCCGGTCAAGGCGCTGCCCGGCCTGGCCCAGGCGTTTTTCGATGGCGTCATCGACGCGCTGCAGAAACGCGGCATCGATTTCGAACATGGCGACGCCAAGCCGCTGTACACACCGCGCCGTCTCGCGGTGTTGTTGCCGGGCGTTGCGACCGAGCAGCCGGAACAGAATTCGGAAGTGCTGGGCCCGTACCTCAACATCGCCCTGGATGCGGATGGCCAGCCGACCAAGGCGCTGCAGGGCTTCGCGGCCAAGGCCGGCATAGACTGGTCGCAACTCGAGCGCACCACCGATGCCAAGGGCGAACGCTTCGTGCATCGCTCCAGCAAGCCGGGCGCGAAAACCACGGACCTGTTGGCGGAAATCGTGAGCGAATCCATCGCCGCCATGCCGATCCCCAAGCCGATGCGCTGGGGCGATCACGACTACGCCTTCGCACGGCCCGTGCAATGGCTGGTGCTGCTGCTGGGCAAGGACGTGGTCGATGTCGAACTCATGGGCGTAAGCAGCGACCGCATGAGCCGCGGTCATCGCTTCGAACACGACAAGCCGGTGTGGATCGGCAACCCCGGCGACTACATCGACTCGCTGCGCGGCGCGCATGTGCTGGTGGACGCCGACGAGCGCCGCGCGCGCATCGAGCAGCAGGTGCAGGAAGCGGCAGCGAAAGCCGGCGGCGTGGCCCGGATCACCGACGACAACCTGGAACAGGTCAACTGCCTGGTGGAATGGCCATCGGCGGTGCTGTGCAGCTTCGAGCCGGAATTCCTGGCGGTGCCGCAGGAAGCGCTGATCGCGACCATGGAAGCCAACCAGAAGTTCTTCCCGGTGCTGGGCGACGGCGGCAAGCTGACCGAACACTTCATCGGCATCGCCAATATCGAATCGCAGGACGTGGCCGAAGTCAGCAAGGGCTACGAACGCGTGATCCGCCCGCGCTTCTCGGATGCGAAGTTTTTCTTCGACGAGGATTTGAAGCAGGGACTGGTGTCCATGGGTGATGGTTTGAAGACCGTCACCTATCAGGCCAAGCTGGGCTCGGTCGCGGACAAGGTGGCGCGCGTGGCGGCGTTGGCCGAAACGATTGCCAAGGAAATTGGCGTTGATCCCGCACTCACCCGTCGCGCCGCCGAACTGTCGAAGAACGACCTGCAGTCGCGGATGGTCAACGAGTTCCCAGAGCTGCAGGGCATCGCGGGACGGCATTACGCGCTGGCTGCGGACGAGCCTGGCGAGATTGCGTTGGCGATCGACGAGTCGTACCAGCCGCGGTTTTCCGCCGATGACATCGCGCTGTCGCCGGTCGGCAAGGTGCTGGCGATTGCGGAGCGTCTCGACACGTTGGCGGGTGGCTTTGCTGCTGGGTTGAAGCCGACGGGGAACAAGGATCCGTTTGCGTTGCGGCGGAATGCGTTAGGACTGGCGCGTACAATCATCGAGAGTGGTTTCACAATCGACCTCCTCGCGCTGCTGAAAGACGCAGTCGCCAACATTTCCTTGAGGCTCGCGTCTCAGGACTTCCAGGCCAAGCGGGAAGCCATCGAAGAGGCGCACTCCAAAGGGGCCGCAGTTTCGGCGACAGGTCAAGTTGGGGTCGGACATCCGTCCGACACTACTGTTGCCGACATCTACGACTTCATCCTCGACCGCCTCCGCAGCTACTACGCCGACAAGGGCGTGCCGACCCAGCACTTCAACGCCGTAGCCGAACTGCGTCCGGCCTCGCTGTACGACTTCGACACCCGCCTCGACGCCATCGGCCAGTTCGCCGCCTTGCCGGAGGCCGAAGCGCTGGCCGCCGCCAACAAGCGCATCAACAACATCCTGAAGAAAGCCGACGTCGGGATCCCGCACGCCATCGACCGCGGCCTGCTCAACGACCCGGCCGAAAGCGCGCTGGCCGAAGCCGTGGAAGCGGCCATCGGCGACACCGACGAAGCCCTGCACCGCCACGACTACATCAGCGTCCTCAGCCGCCTTGCGCTGCTGCGCCCACAAGTCGATGCGTTCTTCGACAGCGTGATGGTCAATGTGGACGATGCTGCGATCCGCGCCAACCGCCTGGCCTTGCTGAAACGCCTAGCCGACCGCTTCCGCGCGGTGGCGGCGATTGAGCATCTTTCGAGCTGACGAGATGTTCCCTTCTCCCTCCGGGAGAAGGTGCCCGAAGGGCGGATGAGGGAGGAAGATCAGCTTGCCACGATCTTCCTTAACTCCTTTATTCTCCTTCCCTCATCCGTCGCTGCGCGCCACCTTCTCCCGGTGGGAGAAGGAAACAACACATCACCCCGCATTAACCCGATTCACCGCCTGCCCGGTATCCTTCCCGCATGCGATCACTCCCCCTTCTCGCCGCCGCAGTCCTGTGCGTCCTCACCAGCCAGGCCCATGCGATGGCCACCATCGAGAAGGTCGAGATCCGCGGCTTCAACCTGGACAACGAAACCGAAGCGTTGATGGTCGAGAACATCAACGTGGCCCTGTCGCTGAACGATGTCATCGGCCGTCGCCAAGGCGAATCGCGGCTGGAATACCTGATGAACGAGACCCAGGCCGAGGTCCGCGAGGCGCTGGAGCCGTTCGGCTATTACTCGCCGCAGATCAAGGTCGAAGCCGCGCGCCCGGGGGGCGAGGATGAACGCATCACCGTGGTCATCGACATCGACAAGGGCGAGCCGGTGCGGGTGCGCAGTTCGGACCTGAGCATCGAAGGCGCCGGTGGCGAGGATCGCTACCTGAAGGAGGACCTGGCCGCGTTTCTTCCGCGGGTCGGCGATATCTTCGACCACACCACTTACGAAACCAGCAAGACCCGGATCGTGCGCCGGCTCGCCGACCGTGGTTACTTCGATGCCGACTTCATCCACCGCCGGGTCGAAGTCACCCGCGCCGAACGCGCCGCCGACATCGACCTGACCTGGGCCAGCGGCATCCGCTACGACATGGGCCCGACCACCTTCCACCAGACCAAGTTCAAGCCCGGCCTGCTGGACAAGCTGGTGTACTGGGAAGAAGGCAGCTACTTCCACCAGGGCAAGCTCGACCGCCTGCGCGAATCGCTGGTCGGGCTGGATTACTTCAACAACGTCGACATCCAGGCCACGCCGGATAACGCGGTGGATGGTCGCGTGCCGATCGACGTCAACCTGACCCTGGCCAAGCGCGACATCTATACCACCGGCCTCAGCTACGGCACCGAAAGCGGCCCCGGCGTGCGCTTCGGACTGGAACGGCGCTACGTGAATTCGCGTGGACATAAATTGTCCACCCAGCTGGACTACGCGAAGAAGCGCAAGAATTTCCTCACCCAGTACCGTGTGCCCGCGTTCAAGTGGCTGGATGGCTGGTACACGGCGGCGCTGCAGGCCTACGACGAGCAGACCGACTACATCGACACCCGTCGCCTGGAGCTGATCGGCAGCCGCAGCGGCGAACTCAACGATCAATGGACCGTGCTGGCGTCGGTGCATGTCCTGAGGGAACGCTGGAGCTATGGCAAGACGCTGCGTGGCGATGCCCCGGTCTACCAGTTTTCCACCCTGACCTATCCGGAAATCAGCGGTCAGTACGTGGACGTGGACGATCGCGTGTTCCCGCGACGCGGACTCAGCGGCAATGTCGCCTTGCGCGGTGGCGTCCAGGGCGTCGGTTCGGATGCCAGCTTCCTGCAACTGCAGACCGTGGCGCGCTGGTACCAGGGCATCGGCCCGAACAACCGGCTGCTGGTTCGTGGCGAATTCGGCACCACGCTCACCAACGCGCTGGTGTCGATGCCGCCCAGCCTGCGCTTCTACGCGGGCGGCGATCACAGCGTGCGTGGCTATGCCTTCCGCGAAGTCGGGCCGCGCCTGCCCAACGATTACGCGCTGGGCGCCAAGCATGTGCTCACCGGCAGCGTGGAATACGAGCATTACCTGGAAGGCAGCGCCTGGGGCGGAGCAATCTTCATCGATACCGGCAGCGCCTTCGACGATACGCCCAGTTTGAAAACCGGCATCGGCATCGGCTTGCGCTGGCGTTCGCCGGTAGGCCCGGTGCGGATCGATATCGCCCACGGCTTGAACGATCCGGATTCCGCGTTCCAGCTCTATCTCAACATCGGTGCCGACCTGTGAGCCGCCGTTTCCGCAAGCGCGCTACCGAGGACCTTGCCCCGGAACAACGCGAGGCGCGCATCGCCGAGTTGCGTGCGCGCCGCCGCGCACGCCTGCGCACGTTGGCGATACGCAGCGGCATCGCTTCGGTCGCGATGCTGGTCCTGTTGGGCATTGCGCTGTACTGGCTGCTGCAAACCGTGGCCGGACGCGACGTGCTGCTCAACCAGATCATCGCGCGGTTGCCGGCGGGCTCCACGTTCACCTGGCAAAAGGTGGACGGCCCGCTGGCCGGACCGTTGACCCTGCATGGCGTGGATTTCCGCTACGAAAAAATCCATTTCAGCGCCGAGCGCGTTTACCTGGATCCCGACCTGCGCCCGTTGCTGGGCCGGCGCCTGCGCCTGGATGCGCTGCAGCTGACCCGCGCGACACTGGAAATCCCCGAGAGCGACGAACCGTTCAAGCTGCCCACCTGGCCCGATCTGCTGCCGCAGATCGAGATGCCGCTCGCGATCCAGGCCGACACGCTGGCGATCGATGGATTGCGCATCACCCAGGACACGCAACCGCTGATCGATATCCGTCATGCCAAGGGCGGCATCGATATCGGCAACGGCTATTTCAAGGCGGCCAGACTGGCGATCGACAGCGATCGCGGACGCATCGCGATCCATGGGAGTTATGAACCGCGCAAGCGCTATCGCACCGACGTGCTGGCGACGGTGGTGTTTCCCGCGTCATTGGGACGCGCACCGGCGCGACTCGGCTTGGTGGCGCGCGGCGACCGCAGGAAGATGGATATCGGCGTAGGCGGCAACGCGCCCGCACCGGTGCGGGTGTTGCTGGGCGTGCGCGGCGAAAGGAATCCGACCTGGGTGTTCAGCGGCAAGACCGAGGCGCTGGACCTGGCGCTGCTGGGGCTTTCCGATACCAGCACGCCCTTGGCGTTCGACCTGAAGGCGAACGGCGCCGGTGGCGCGGCGGACCTGCAGGGGCGCGTCGTCCAGGGCGACTTCGTCGCGGTGATCGAACCCTCGAAAGCGCGCATTGCCGATGAAGTGCTGACCGTCGAACCGCTGGCGGTGCGCGCGCTGGACGGACTGGCCACCTTGCGCGGTCGCGCCGATTTCAAGGATCCGGAGAATCCGCAATTCAAGTTTTCGATCAACGCGCGCGGACTACGCTGGGGCGAAGACGCAGCAACGCGGATTGGCGCCAATGCGGATCTCGGTTTCGCCGGGCAACTGAACGCCTGGGCGGCGATCGGCAAGGCCACGCTGGTGCGCGACAAGCAGAGCGCGACGGTCGATTTCAACAGCAGCGGCGATGGCGAACAGATGGCGCTGCACAAGCTGCTGGCGAAGATGCCGACCGGCACCCTGGATGCCACCGGCACGGTTGGTTGGGAACCGCGGTTGCGTTGGGACCTGGGCGCGAAGCTGGCCGGTTTCGATCCGGGTTATTTCCTGGCCGACTGGAAAGGCAATATTTCCGGCGCGCTCGCCAGCAAGGGCCAGGCGCGCGAAAGCAGTGGCTTCGATGCCTCGCTCGACGTTCCCAGACTCGACGGCACGCTGCGCGGACGCAAACTGGAGGGACACGGCAAGTTCGTCCTGCAGGGCGAAGCGGGCGAAGGCGAGCTTGCGTTGGCGTTGGGCAACAGCCGCGTCACCGCCAAGGGCAAGGTCAGCGACAAACTCGACATCGACGCGACACTGCAACCGCTGCATCTGGACGACCTGCTGCCGGACGCGAGCGGCCGCATTGCCGGCACCCTGAAACTCACCGGAACGCGCAAGGCGCCGAACATCGACGCCGATATTTCCGGCAGCGGCTTGCAATGGAACGACTACAGCGCCGACACGCTCAGCGTGCGTGGACGCCTGCCTTGGCAAGGCGGCAACGGCGAACTGGCGATCCGGGGTTCCGCCGTCGATGTGGGCATGGTCCTGGACAGCGTGCGCGTGGACGCACGTGGCGCGGTTGAAGATCTGCAGTTCAATGGCGACGCGAGCAACGCGATGGGTTCGGTGTCGCTGGCGGGCACCGCGCTCAAACGCGGCAACAACTGGCAGGGCAGCCTGGACAGCTTGCAGGTGACGCCGGCGAAGGGCAGCGACTGGCGCCTGCGACAACCCGCACGCTATGCGCAAAATGGTTCCTCTTTCACCCTGTCGCCGGCCTGCCTCGCCGCCAGTGGCGGCGGTGCGCTTTGCGCCGAAGCCAACTGGCCGCAGCAAGGCCTGCAGCTGCGCGCCGATGCGTTGCCGCTGACCCTGGTGCAACCGTGGTTGCCGCCGAGCAACGGCCGTCCGCTCACCCTGCGCGGCGAGGTCAAGCTGGATGCGTCGGTCAAACCGGTCGGCAAGGCCTGGGCCGGTGAAGTGCATCTGGCTTCGCTCGATGGTGGCTTGAAGCTGGGCAACAACGCGCGCGGCGAGATCCTGCGCTACGACAACTTCACCCTGGACGCCGAGTTCGATCCGCAGACGATCAAGGGCCGCCTGGGCACCGGCTTCAAGGGCGATGGTTACGTCGATGCCACCATCGCCACCGGCTGGGACGAGTATTCGCCGTTGAAGGGCGACATCTATTTCAACAATTCGCGCCTGTTCTGGCTGGAACTGTTTTCGCCCGACCTGGTCCGCCCGACCGGCGACCTGCATGGCCACGTCGGCCTGGCCGGCACCCGCGGCACGCCGGCGCTGAGTGGCGAAGCGCAACTTGCGAAGTTCAAGGGCGAGCTGCCCTCGCTGGGCATCACCCTGACCGAGGGCACGGCCAATCTGGTCGCATTGGCCGACGGCAGCGCGCGCATCGACGGCATGCTCAAGTCGGTGTCGTCCACCGGCGGCACCGCCAATGGCGGCACGCTCAATATCGACGGCACCCTGGACTGGAAGGTGGAAGGCTCGCCGCTGCAGTTCAACATCCGCGGCAAGGATTTCCTGGTCGCCGACACCGTCGACCTGCGGGCGGTCGCCTCGCCGGACCTGAAGGTGCAATTCGCCGACAACACCTTCCAGGTACGCGGCGCGGTGGTGGTGCCCTCGGCCAGCATCGACGTGGAAAAACTCGACGAAGGCGTGTCGGCTTCCGAAGACGTGGTGGTGCTGGATCCGGTGGATCCCGAACGCGCGCCCAGCTCGCGCCTGGACCTGGACATGGCCATCACCCTGGGCGAGGCGGTGAAATTGAAGGGCTATGGCCTGGATGGTTCGCTGGCCGGGACCTTGAACGTGCGCTCGCGGGTGGGCCGCGAGATGGTCGCCACCGGTCGCCTCGATGTCGATGGCCGCTACAGCGCCTACGGACAGAAACTGCTGATCACCCGTGGCGAACTGGTGTGGAGCAACAACGCCGTGTCCGACCCGCGCATCAACATCCGCGCCGAACGCGAGGTGGTGAGTTCCAGCGTCACCGCCGGCATCGACGTGACCGGCCGCGCCAGCAGCCCCAAGGCCACGGTCTGGTCCAATCCGGCGATGGGCGAATCCGAAGCGCTGGCCTACCTGGTGCTGGGACGTTCGCTCAACACCGCCAGCACCGATGAAAGCCAGAAGATCAACGCCGCTTCCAGCGCATTGACCGCAGGCGCCGGTTTACTGGCTTCGCAACTCGGCGCGAAGATCGGTCTCGACGACGCCGGCGTGCTGGAATCGCGCACCCTGGGCGGCTCGGTGTTCGGCGTGGGCAAATACCTGTCGCCCCGGCTCTATGTGAGCTACGGCGTGTCGATGATCGGCAGCGGCTCGGCGATCACCCTGAAATACCTGCTGCGCAAGGGCTTCAACGTGGAAATCGAATCGAGCACGGTGGAGACCCGCGGCTCGGTCAACTGGCGCAAGGAAAAATAGCGGGCTCGATGCGCGCGCAGGAGCGCGTAGGAGCGACGTCCCCCAAGGGGACTTCCTTCGGGGCGTAAGTCGCGAACCTTTCCCCGACGCAACCCCCAGGCTCAACGACGCGCCGCCACTCTCGCGCCACGCAGAACCGGCTCGCTCTCCACTATGTCCGTCCACACCAGATAGACGGCATCCCCGCGAGCGACCATCCGCGGAAAGCCGGTCGCGCGGCCTCTCCCTTGCAACTTCGCTACCTCGATGCGTTGCGGCTGCTTCGACAGGTCCGCGCTGTAACGCGCCAGCCACAATGATTGTCCATCGGCCTGCTCGCGCGTCCAGTTGAACCACGCGCCGGCGCCATCGACGGCCACGCCGACACGACCTTGTACCTGCAGACCGCTGTCCAGCTCGACCGGCGTGGAAAAATTGTCGCCATCGTCCAGTGAATGGGCCAGGCGTACTTTCGGCACATCGCCTGCGGCGGTGTACCACGCCACCCACGCCCGATTGCCGCTGGCCGCAACGGCCGGGCCGTTGACCGGACAGGCCGGCATCTTCCAGCGGTCGTCATGGACTTTGCGCGGCAAGGTCCATGCGCCGTGGTCGAAGCGCGTGCCGACGATGTCGCGGATCTCGTCGCCGTCGCGGTCGCGATAAACCAGCAGCGGGCCTTTGGAAGTCATCGCCGCATCGGTCTGGCAGCAATCGCAGGTGCGCGGATCGAGTTCGCTTTCCGCGGATCTGCGCAGCGCTGCATCGAAGCGCGCCACGCGCAGCGTCATTGCGCCGCCGTCCTGTTCGTCATGGCCGCCGTGTGCTTCGCCAGCGGTGTTGCGGCCGTCCAGCCAGGCGATGCCCAGGGAATCGCGCGACTGCGGCCACAGGGAGACGAAGCCATGTTCGGTGGGCGTGCCGTCGTCGTTGACCGTGACTGGCGACGACCAGGTCTTGCCGCCATCGCCTGAGCGCGACAACACCACGTCGTAGGCGTAAGTCGCCTTGGCCGACCGGCGCAACCAGTGCGCCCACAGCGCGCCGTCTGCGGTGGCGGCGAGATGCGGCGTGTCGGCCCAGTTGACGAACCAGTCGTCGCCACGGGCGATTTCCTGCGGCGTGCTCCACGCGCTGTCGTCGAATGATGCGAACTTCAGCGCATGCGTGCTTCCGCTGCCCGCTTCGACCCAGGACAACAGCAAGCGGCCATCGGGAGCAACGACCAGATCGGGCTGCGCGGCTTTGCCCAGTGCGGGCAACTTCCATTCCGACAGTTCATGCGCGGCTCGCGCGTCCATGCTCGGGGCGGTGGAGGCAGGTGCAGCCGGATTACCGCCACAGGCGGTCAGCAATAAAAGGAGGGGCAGAAGGTGGCCGCGCATGAGGAAAGCATAACGCAGTGGGAGCGGCATCCTGCCGCGAGCTCTTGGGTGAGCAGCAACTTGCCGAAAAGTTCGCGGCAGGATGCCGCTCCCACAAGGATGCCGTTCGCACAGGGATGCCGCTTCCACAAGCTGCTTCCGCTCGCATCCGCCAAACCTGCATTTACCGATCCTGTCAACGGGTTTCCCGCGCGCGCCGCGACCGCCACAATCGGGATTCTCACTTCACTGTTTCGAACAAACGCCAATGCAGGACATTCCAAAGCAACTCGCCCAGCACATCGCCCGCACCATCGCCGAAGAAATCGGCGCGCAGACCGCGCAGGCGCTGGCCGCCATCGCGTTGCTGGACGAAGGCGCCAGCGTTCCGTTCATCGCCCGCTACCGCAAGGAAGTCACCGGCGGCCTGGACGATACCCAGCTGCGCAATCTGGAAACCCGGCTGGCCTACCTGCGCGAACTGGAAGACCGCCGGGCCACGGTGCTGGCCAGCATTGAGGAACAAGGCAAGCTGACGCCGGAGTTGCGCGCCGATATCGAAGCCGCCGACAGCAAGGCACGGCTGGAGGATCTCTATCTTCCGTATAAGCCCAAGCGCCGCACGCGTGCGCAGATCGCCCGCGAAGCTGGATTGGAACCCCTGGCCGACGGCTTGCTGGCCGACCCTTCGCAGTCGCCGGAACTCTTCGCGGCGAGCTTTGTCGATGGCGAAAAAGGCGTCGCCGATACCAAGGCCGCGCTGGATGGCGCCCGTGCGATCCTGATGGAGCGCTGGGGCGAGGATCCGGCACTGGTGGGAGAACTGCGCCACTGGCTGGGCGAAGTTGGCGTGATCCGCGCCCGCGTCGCTGAAGGCAAGGAAGAAGCCGGCGCCAAGTACCGCGACTACTTCGAACACAGCGAAGCGTTGGCGCGGATTCCCTCGCATCGTTTGTTGGCGTTGTTCCGCGCACGCAAGGAAGAAATCCTTTACCTCGACCTGGATCCGGGCAAGGACGCCGAAGCCGGGCATCTGTACGGCGATGGCCGCGTCGCCCTGCATGCCGGGATCAGCGACCAGGGCCGCGCCGCCGACCGCTGGCTGCTGGACAGTGCGCGCATGACCTGGCGCGCGAAGCTGCACCTGCACCTGCTGCTGGATCTCTTCAGCCAGGCGCGCGAGAAGGCCGAGGCCGAGGCCATCGCGATCTTCGGCGACAACCTGAAAGACTTGCTGCTGGCCGCGCCCGCCGGCGCGCGCGCGGTGATGGGCCTGGACCCGGGCATCCGCACCGGGGTCAAGGTCGCGGTGGTCGATCGCACCGGCAAGCTGGTGGCGACCGACACGATCTATCCGCACGAACCACGCAAGCAATGGGACCAGTCGCTGCATGCGCTGGGGAAATTGTGCACGCAGCATGGCGTGGAGCTGATCGCGATCGGCAACGGTACCGCCTCACGCGAGACCGACAAGCTGGCCGGCGAAGTCATCGGCCAGCATCCGCAACTGAAGCTGCAGAAGATCGTGGTCAGCGAAGCCGGTGCGTCGGTGTATTCGGCCTCGGAGCTGGCGGCGAAGGAATTCCCGGAGCTGGATGTGAGCCTGCGCGGCGCGGTGTCGATTGCGCGTCGCCTGCAGGATCCGCTGGCGGAACTGGTGAAGATCGAACCCAAGGCCATTGGCGTGGGCCAGTACCAGCACGACGTGGATCCGTACCGCATGGCGCGCGCGCTGGATGCGCGGGTGGAAGACTGCGTGAACGCGGTCGGTGTGCACGTGAACACCGCTTCGGCCGCGTTGCTGTCGCGGGTTTCCGGATTGTCGGCCTCGGTGGCGGAGAACATCGTCCTGCATCGCGACCAGAACGGCCCGTTCAAGCGCAGGAAAGAACTGCTGAAGGTGCCGCGCCTGGGCGAGAAGACCTTCGAGCAATGCGCCGGCTTCCTGCGCATCGCCGATGGCGACGAGCCGCTGGATGCATCGTCGGTGCATCCTGAAGCGTATCCGGTGGTCGAGCGCATCGTGAAGGACAGCGGTCGCGCGGTGAAGCAGCTGATCGGCGATGGCGGCTACCTGCGCGGTTTGAAGCCGGAAGCGTTCACCGATGAAAAGTTCGGCGTGCCCACGGTGCGCGACATCCTCAAGGAACTGGAGAAGCCCGGCCGCGACCCGCGTCCCGAATTCAAGGCGGCACGCTTCGCCGACGGCATCGAGGACATCAAGCAGCTCAAGGTCGGCATGATTTTGGAAGGCGTGGTCAGCAACGTCGCCGCGTTCGGCGCCTTCGTCGACATCGGCGTGCACCAGGACGGCCTGGTGCATATTTCGGCATTGTCGGATACCTACGTGAAAGACCCGCGCGATGTGGTCAAGGCCGGCGACATCGTCAAGGTTCGGGTGCTGGAAGTGGACATCCCACGCAAGCGCATCGCGTTGACGCGCAGGCTCGACGATGCGCCAGACCAGGGCGCCCCCCGCGAGCAGCACGCCGCCAATGCCCGCGGCGGCAACGATCGCAATGCCAGCCGCGTTGCGCGTCCACCCAGACCCGCGACACCGCCACCGGGCAACGCGCTGGCTGCGGCTTTCGCCAAGGCGCGTGGCGGCTAGCCGTGGATGCGGGCGCTTAGGCTGAGGCTACGTCAGCGTCCCGCAAGGCGGTGATGGCGCCGGTAAGCGGCCTCAGCCGCTGGTCTTGCCGAACTCCTCGAACGCGGCCAGCGCATTGGCCGCATACATCAGCGACGGGCCGCCACCCATGTACACGGCCACGCCAAGCATCTCGCGGAACTCCTCCGCGGAGGCGCCCAGCCGCACCAGCGCCTTGGCGTGGAAGCCCAGGCAGCCATCGCAGCGGTTGGCCACGCCAATCGCCATCGCAATCAGTTCCTTGGTCTTCTCGTCCAGCGCGCCCGGCGCCAGCGCCGCCTTGCTCAGGGCGCCGAAACCCTGCATGACCTCGACGTTGTGGGTGCGCAGCGCGGTCAGGTTGCGCGAGATGTCGCGGGTCAGTTCCTGGTAGGACTGTGGTGCCATGTGGATGCTCCGGGTTGCGCTTGGCCGATCGCCAATGGCGCCATAATATTAGCAATTGCTAATTTAGCAACAACTGATATACTGTCGGCATGAGACCGACGCGCCAGGATCGACAATTCATGCAGCAGGGCGCCGAACAGGCCGCCGCGATGCTGCGCATCCTGGGCAACGAACAGCGCCTGCTGCTGCTGTGCCTGCTGATCGAGCACGGGGAATTGAGCGTCGGCCAGTTGCAGGCCACGGTCGACTTGAGCCAATCCGCCTTGTCCCAGCACCTGGCCAGGATGCGCGAGGATGGCCTGGTGGCCGCCCGGCGCGAAGCGCAATCGGTGTACTACCGGATCGACGACCCGCGCGTGGGGACGTTGATTGCCGCGCTCAAGTCCGTTTTCTGCCCCTGACTCCACTTGTCGCCATCCCCGAGGCTTGCCGCCATGAAGACCCTTGATCCCCGCGCTGCCCATCGCCTGCTCGACGACGGCGCCCTGCTCGTCGACATCCGCGATGCCGACGAACACGCGCGCGAGCGTATCCCCGGCGCCCGCTGCATCCCGCTGGCGCAACTGGCGTCCTCGCCGCGACTGGGCGAAGCCGACGGAGTGGTGCTGTTCCACTGCCGCTCGGGCATGCGCACCAGCGCCAATGCCGCCGCGCTGGAAGCGGCCGCGGGCGGAGCCACCGCCTATCTGGTGGAAGGCGGCATCGACGCCTGGAAACAGGCGGGCTTGCCGGTGGCGTGCGATGCGCGCGCACCGCTGGAACTGATGCGTCAGGTGCAGATCGCCGCCGGCAGCCTGGTCCTGCTCGGCACCTTGCTGGCGGCGACGGTTTCGCCGTGGTTCCTGTTGCTGACCGGTTTCGTCGGCGCCGGCCTGCTGTTCGCGGGGTTGTCGGGCTTCTGCGGCATGGCGCTACTGTTGGCGCGCATGCCGTGGAACCGCGCGATGCGCGGCCAGGGTGGGATCACCCAACCCCTTGGCGAGTAGAGACGATCGACAATCCCGCCGCAGTGAGTGACGGGACGCGACCGGACCTGCCACGCCATCGTCCGGCGCATCCGAATGCGCCGGCTGTCGCCCTTGGCTCAGGCCACCTGGCTGCGCCGCGCTCGCGTCAGGTGCACCAGCAGCAATGAAATCGCCGCCGGGGTCATGCCGGGGATGCGTTGCGCTTGTCCTATGGTCTGCGGCTGCACGCGTTCGAGCTTCCGCAATACCTCGAACGACAGGCCGCGCACGCCGGTGTAGTCGAAGCCGGACGGGATCGCAGTGTCCTCGTTGCGTTGCTGACGTTCGATATCGCCGCGCTGGCGATCCAGGTAGCCGGAATACTTGACGCTGATCTCGACCTGTTCGGCGACCTTGGGATCGCTCACGCCCGGACCCAGCGAGGGCACCTGCATCAGTTGCGCGTAGTCCAGCTGCGGGCGCTTGATCAGGTCCAGCACATTGGTCTCGCGGCTGACCGCCACGCCCAGCGCCGCCTCCACTTCGCGGCCCAGCGCATTGCCGGGCGTGGCCCACAGCGCGCGCAGGCGTTCGGTTTCGGTCGCCACCGCCTCGCGCTTGGCCTGGAATTTCCGCCAGCGCGCGTCATCGACCAGGCCGAGTCCGCGACCGGTTTCGGTCAGGCGCGCATCGGCGTTGTCCTCGCGCAACTGCAACCGGTATTCGGCGCGCGAGGTGAACATGCGGTAGGGCTCGTTGGTGCCGTGGGTGATCAGGTCGTCGATCAGCACGCCGATGTAGGCTTCGTCACGACGCGGGCACCACGGTTCTTTTTGTTGCACGAGACGCGCGGCGTTGAGGCCGGCGACCAGGCCTTGCGCGGCGGCCTCTTCGTAACCGGTGGTGCCGTTGATCTGGCCGGCGAAGAATAGGCCGGCCACGGCCTTGGTTTCCAGCGAAGTCTTCAATCCGCGCGGATCGAAGAAGTCGTACTCGATCGCGTAGCCCGGCCGGGTGATGTGCGCATGCTCCATGCCGCGGATGCTGCGCACCAGTTCCAGCTGCACGTCGAACGGCAGCGAGGTGGAGATGCCGTTGGGATAGATTTCGGCGACGTCCAGGCCTTCGGGTTCGACGAAGATCTGGTGGCTGGCCTTCTCGGCGAAGCGCACCACCTTGTCCTCGATCGACGGGCAATAACGCGGGCCGATGCCCTCGATCTGGCCGCTGTACAACGGCGAGCGATGCAGCGCGCCGCGGATGAGCTCGTGGGTGCGTTCGCTGGTATGCGTGATCCAGCACGACACCTGGCGCGGATGTTCGGCGACATCGCCGAGATACGACATGACCGGCAGCGGATCATCGCCGGGCTGTTCTTCCATCACCGAGTAATCCAGCGAGCGGCCATCGATGCGCGGCGGCGTGCCGGTCTTCAATCGATCGACCACGAACAGGCCTTCGCGCAGCTTGTGGGCGAGCGCGGTGGCGGGCGGATCGCCGGCGCGACCGGCGGCGTACTGGGTTTCGCCGACGTGGATCTTGCCGGCGAGGAAGGTGCCGGCGGTCAGCACCACCGCCGGCGCGTCGAAACGCAGGCCGGTCTGGGTGATGGCGCCGCGCACCGTGTTGTTCTCGATCACCAGGTCATCGACCGCGGCCTGGAAGATCGTCAGGTCGGGTTGCGCTTCGACCAGGCGGCGGATCGCGCTGCGGTACAGCGAGCGATCCGCCTGGCAACGCGTGGCGCGCACGGCCGGGCCCTTGGATGCGTTCAGCGTGCGCCACTGGATGCCGGCCAGATCGGCCGCATGGGCCATGACTCCGCCCAGCGCGTCGATTTCCTTGACCAGATGACCCTTGCCGATGCCGCCAATGGCCGGGTTGCAGCTCATCGCACCAACCGTTTCCACGTTGTGGGTCAGCAACAGGGTGCGGGCGCCGGTACGCGCGGACGCCAGCGCGGCCTCGGTGCCGGCGTGGCCGCCGCCGATGACGAGGACGTCGTAATGGTGGAAGGAAGTGTTCATGGGCTCATTCTGGCATTGCCGCACTTGCGGACCTAATCGGAGGGGGGCGTGCGGAAAAGTTGGCACGGTTTCTGCGACATCCCTCCTGCACCCGTCGTGGCAAGCGACCAGGGGCGCAGGCTGGTAATTGGAACAGGGGCCAGCCGTGTGCACTGCGGGGGAGCGCCGGGGCCGGTAGTCGGGGGACTACCGGCCCCATTTTATTTGCGCAGGACGGCCCTGCAAAGGAAAAGCCCGGCATTGCCGGGCTTTTTGTTGAGTGCCGACGCCCGGCAGGGCCGGAACAGGGGGGATCCAGATTTCCCCACCGGACGTCGACATAGAGAGCGTGTCATTCCAATCACGTCAGTAAGCGACGTAACCGGTCAACTGCGCCCAGCCTGCGACGTCCCCGCTCCCAATGCAATAAGCCGATGCAATCGATCAGGGCTCCTCGTTGCGCACCCGGCCACGATTTTCCGATCGCGGCGGGGGGGCGGAACGCTCCGGAGGGCGCGACCTTTCCACCATCCGGGGCGGAGAGGGTTCGGACATCCGCCGTGGCTGATCGCCCGACGGGCGTACGCGGATCCCGGTATTGCCGCTGGGCTGGCGCCCGTCGCCGACGACCCGGGGCTGCCCGGGGGACTGCGGAATGCGGTTCTGTGGCGGGATCTTCACCCGGCCCGATTCCCGGTAACGCCCGTCCTGGGGATTGCGCCACGGCGGCGCGCGGTCGTTGTCGGGATCCGGCTTGTCGTTGTGATTGTGATGGTGCGGGCGGTAGATGTAATACGGGTAGTAGCCGCCATAGCCGTAATACGGGGAATAGCCGTAGTAGCCATAACCGCCGTAACCGTAGCCCGGGTATCCATAGCCGTAGCCGTCGTTGTAGTAACTCGGTGCGGAACGACCGTAGTAATAGCCGCCCGGGGCGCTGCCGCCGGCGTAGTCGTAGGTGGCGCAACCGCTGAGCGCGGCGGCGGCGATGAGTGTGGTGATCAGTCGTAGTTTCATGGCGCCCCCCGGCGTTGCTTGCAGTGAGCATCGACCCGCGGCATTGAATCCGTGCTTAACCCTTGCGATACCGCGTGCACGCGACGGATTCTGTTTATCCGCCGGCGGCGGCGAACACCCGCGTGAACCCGCCATCGCCCCGGTCGTGGCAGGGAAGCCCGGCCCGATACGTTAATCTTCCGGGCATGCCTGCCCCCTTGCCCACTTTCGACGACCTTCTGGCCGCCGCCGCACGGATAGCGCCCCATGCCCTGGTCACCCCGGTGCTGCGTTCGCGCGCGCTGGATGCGCTGGCCGATGCGCAACTCCATTTCAAGGCCGAGCACCTGCAGCGCGTGGGGGCGTTCAAGTTCCGTGGCGCCTGCAACGCGGTCTGGGCGCTGGATGGCGAGGAAGCGCGCGCCGGCGTGGTTACCCACTCTTCGGGCAACCATGGCGCGGCGCTGGCGCTGGCCGCGCGGACCCGCGGCATCGCCTGCCATGTGGTGGTGCCGGAAGGCGCGGTCGCGGCCAAGGTCGCCTCCATCCAGCGCTACGGCGCCACCGTGCATGTCTGCGCCGCCAGCATCGCGGCGCGCGAGGAAAAGTGCGCGCAAGTCCAGCAAACCACCGGCGCCGTATCGATCCATCCCTATACCGACCCGCGGGTGATCGCCGGCCAGGGCACCGCCGCGCTGGAACTGCTCAATGCCACCGACGCGCTCGACGTGCTGGTGGTCCCGGTGGGCGGCGGCGGCCTGGCCGCGGGGACCGCGATCGCGGCGGCCGCGCTGGCGCCAGGATGCAAGGTGCTGCTGGCGGAACCCGAAGGCGCCGCCGACACCTTCCGATCGCTGGCGGCGGGCGAGCGGCGCGTCGATTTCACCCCCGACACGATCTGCGATGGCCTGCGCGGCAGCCTGGGACAACCCAACTTCGAATTGCTGCGCCGGCGCGCGGTGGAAGTCGTCACCGTCGGCGACGCCCGCACCGTGGCCGCGATGCGCCTGTTCTGGCAGGTCGGCAAGCAATTGATCGAACCGTCTTCGGCGATCGCCCTCGCGGCCGTGCTGCAGGACCCGGCGCGGTTTGCCGGACAACGCGTCGGCGTGATCCTGTCAGGAGGCAACGTGGACCTGGACGACCTGCCATGGAAACACGCATGAGCGCGCGGACCAGGAGAGGGGAGCGGAAAGGGAAGGGATTCTTCGGCTGGGCCTGGCGCTTGTTGCTGTTGCTTTTGCTGTGGTTGACCGGTGTGGCCGCCTACATCGTGTGGGTCGGCGAGCGCGACCAGGCCGCGCCGGCGGACGCGATCATCGTGCTCGGCGCGGCGGCCTACAACCGGAATCCCTCGCCGGTGTTCAAGGAGCGCATCCGTCATGGCATCGAGCTTTACAAGCGCGGCCTGGCGCCGCGGCTGATCTTCACCGGCGGTTTCGGCAATGGCGCGCCGTATTCCGAGTCGCAGGTCGCGCGCCGTTACGCGCTGAAGCAGGGCGTGCCGGCGCAGGCGATCCTGATCGAATCCCATTCGCGGACCACGCGCCAGAACCTGCAGGAAGCACGGGTCCTGATGCAAACCCACCACCTGCGGCGCGCGATCATCGTCAGCGATCCCTTGCACATGGCCCGCGCCCTGCGCCTGGCGCGCGAGCTTGGCATCGACGCGCTGGGTTCGTCCACGCCCACCAGTCGCTTCCGCAGTTTCGCCACGCGCAAGCGTTTCCTGCTGCAGGAAGTGTATTTCTTCCACCGCGACCTGCTGCTGGAATCGAGATAGCCCCCGCGATGCCGCTGGCGGCGGGCGGCGCTATGATGCGGCGCTGCTACTTTCACAGGGGACCCCCGGCCCATGAAAATCGATGGCAACCGCAAGCAGGACCGCGCCACCGAACTGGTGCTGACCTATTACTCCGCCTTCAATCGCGGCGACTGGGATGGCCTGCTGGCGCTGCTGGCCGATGATGTGGCGCACGATCCCAACCAATGCGCGCGCGAACATGGACGCGAGGCATTCGCCGCTTTCCTGGCGCGGATGCGCGTCAGTTACCACGAGCAGCTGCGCGACATCGTGGTGCTGGTGGCGCCGGATGGCGACCGCGCCGCCGCCGAGTACGTGGTGCATGGCGAATATCTGAGTAGCGCGGGAAACCAGCCCGTGGCGCGCGGACAGAAGTACCAGATGCCGGGCGGAGCGTTCTTCGAAATCCGCGAGGACCGCATCGCGCGGGTCTCCCACTTCTACAACCAGCAGGCGTGGCTGGCGCAGGTTTCAAGCTGAGCCCTGTAGAGCCGAGCTTGCTCGGATGCCGTTGCCTTGTTTTTGTAGAGCCGAGCTTGCTCGGCTGCTCCTGGTGGAGAATCAAAAGCAGCCGAGCAAGCTCGGCTCTACGCACCGAAGGAAGTCCCTTTGGGGGACAACGCTCCGCTCACCCCTCACTCCCGCCGCCGGATCGGAATCGCCGATACCGGCACCGTCGCGATTTCCTCGCCCTGGCTGCGGATCGGCGCCCCCGGTGCTGGCGCCCAGGCGTGGGCATAGATCACTTCCCAGGTACTGGGCAGCTTGCCGTCATTGCCACGGAAAGCCTCGTACGCCGCGCTGGCCGCGGCAAAGCGCGAACGTCCGGTCAACGTGTGTCGGCGCGACTGCAAGGCATTGGTTGCGCCCATCGCACGCAGTTCGCGCATCAACGCCGGCAGGTCGTCGTAGGTCAGGGTGAACTGGTCGCGGTCCAGCACCGGATCGCGGAAGCCGGCCATCATCAGCGCATCGCCGAACTGGGCGATCGGCGCGAAGCGGCTGACATGCGGGACCGCGTCGGCCTGGGCGAAGGCGTCGCGCAGTTCGATCAGGGTCTCCGGGCCGAAGGTGGAACACAGCAGCAGCCCGCCCGGCTTGAGCACGCGGCGGAAACCGGCGAACACCGCCGGCAGGTCTTCCACCCATTGCAGGCACAGGTTGGTGAACAACACGTCCACGCTGTTGTCGGCGACCGGCAGCGCGCGCGCGTCGGCGCAGACGCGGGCGAAGGGTTTCCACCAGCCCGCACGTTTCCTTGCCTCGCGCAGCATCGGCATGGCCAGGTCCAGCGCGACCACCTGCGCGCGCGGCCAGCGCTTGCGCATCGCCGCCGCCGCATGCGCGGGGCCGCTGCCGACATCCAGGACCACCTGTGGAACTCGCTTGTCCAGGTAGTCCAGCGATTCGAGCAGGCGCTTTTCCACCTCGTGCTGCAATGCCGCCGCCGCGTCGTAGCTGGAGGCGGAACGCGAGAACGCGCGGCGGATCTGGCGGTGGTCGAAGGGGGTGTTCATCATCGAATCATTTTATGGGGCTGTGGGAGCGGCGTAAGCCGCGATGCTTTGCGCGGCACTCGTCTCCGGAAAGAACATTCGCGACTTACGTCGCTCCCACAAGAGATTGGTTGTCCATGAAATCGCGGATTTCGTCGGCCACCTGGTCAGCATGGCCGAGGAAGGGCGCGTGCCCGCCGCCAGCGATATCGAGGTAACGGCTGCCGGGCGTCATCGACGCGGCTTCGCGCATCGCCGCAGGCGACACCAGCCGGTCGCGATGCCCGGAGATCCACAGGCTGGGGATCGAGAAATCCGGCAGCACCGCGCGCAGGTCGCCTTGCTCCAGCAATGAAAGACCTTGCTGCAGCGCGCGCGGCGCGGGTTCGCCGCGCGCATAGAGATTATCTTTCAAGGTGCGCAGTTCGGCGCGCGCATGTTCCGAGCCGATCGTGTCCAGGGCCAGGAAGCGCTCCAGCGTGCCGCGATAATCCTGCTCCAGATCGCGACCGAACTGTTCGAAGATGGAAGTTTCCACCGCATGCGGCCAGTCCTGCCCGCGCACGAAGCGCGGCGTGGCCGCGACCAGGGCCAGGGCCCGGACCTGCGGCGACACCGACGCGGCATGCAGCGCGAACAAGCCGCCCAGCGACCAGCCCAGCCAGGCGGCCGGCGGCGTGCGCGCGAGGAGTTCCGCCACGCAGGCCTGCAGCGTCAGCGGCGTTTGCGCATCGCGGCTATGGCCGTGGCCCGGCAGGTCGGGAAGATGCAGTTGGTAGCGATCGGACAAGCGATCCACCAGCGGCGCGAACACGCCGCCATGCAAACCCCAGCCATGGACCAGCACCAGCGGTGGGCCTTCGCCCACGACTTCGATATGTATTGCCATCGATTCAGGCCGCGCCGCGTACGCGTTGTACGGCGTCGCGCGAACGCGCCAGCGCCTCGACCAGCGCATCCACTTCGGCCGCCATGTGCAGGGCCGACAAGGTCACCCGCAAACGCGCCTTGCCTTCGGGCACGGTCGGCGGACGGATCGCGGCGACCAGGTAGCCGGCGCTTTCCAGCGCCGAGGACATGGCCAGGGCGCTGGCATCGTCGCCGCACAGAATCGGCTGGATCGGCGAATCGGAAGCGATCGCCTGCAAGCCGTGCCGTTGCACGCCGGCGCGAAAGCGCGCGACCAGGCCGGTGAGCTTTTCGCGCCGCCACTCGTCGCGCCGCGCATGCTTGACCGCGACCAGGGTGGCCGCGGCCTGGGCCGGTGGCAAGGCGGTGGTGTAGATGTAGGGACGCGCGGTTTCGGACAGGTGCTGGATCAGGATGTCGTCGCCGACCACGACCGCGCCGTAGCCGCCCAGCGCCTTGCCCAGGGTGACCAGCTGCAACGGGATTTCGGCCGGACCCAGGTTGGCTTCGGCCGCGCTGCCGCGTCCTTCCGGCCCGCGCACGCCGACGCCATGCGCGTCGTCGACGTAGAGCAAGGCTTTCTGCATGCGCGCGACCAGGGTCAGCGCGCGCAGCGGGGCGACATCGCCATCCATGCTGAAGACGCCATCGGTGGCCAGCATCGCCACGCCGTCGGGCGCGTGCTTGAGCTGGCGCAAGGCGCCTTCGGCATCGGCATGCGGATAACGCCGCAGCTTGCAGCCGGCCAGCAGCGAGGCATCCAGCAGGCTGGCGTGGTTGAGCCGGTCCTGCACGCAGACGTCGCCGTCTTCCAGCAGCAAGGCCTGTTGCACGGCCAGGTTGGCCAGGTAGCCGCTGCCGAACAGCAGCCCGCGCGGATAGCCCAGCCATTGCGCGACCTCGCGTTCCAGCGCGTCATGCGCGGCATGGTGGCCGCTGACCAGATGCGAGGCGCCGGCGCCGGCGCCGTCGCGTCCGGCGTTTTCCTGCAACGTGCCGACCACCTGGAATTGCTGCGACAGGCCCAGGTAATCGTTGCCGCAGAACTCGGTCAGCCAGCGTCCGTCCACTTCCACGCGCACGCCGTCGCGGCGGGTGATGCTGCGGCGCACACGCACGCGTCCCTGGGCGATGCGCAGCTTGCGCAGGGAGTGGATGCGGGCGTGGAGGTCGGGGCGGGGCATTTTTGGTTATCGCTTTGTCGTTTGTTCAATCGAAGATATCGACTTCAATTCCTCCCCCTTTGCCAAAGGGGGCAAAGCATCGGAATCCATCGTTGTTCTTCAGGCAAGCCGTTTTCAGGCCGCCTGTTTCAGACAATTTGTTCGCAGACTGCCGCTTCAACAATCTCCGCATGCACCGTGCCGCTGCGCACTTCCACTTCCATGGGGCGCAGCCCCAGGCGTGCGAACAGCGCCTGGTCGCGGTCCGTGTCCGGATTGCCGGTGGTCAACAGTTTTTCCCCGTAGAAGATCGAATTGGCGCCGGCGGCGAAACACAGCGCCTGCAGCTCGTCGCTCATGGATTCGCGGCCGGCCGACAACCGCACCATAGAGTGCGGCATGGTGATCCGCGCGATTGCGATGGTGCGCACAAATTCGAACGGGTCCAACTCGGCGGTGCCATGCAGCGGGGTGCCCTCGACCTGGACCAGGCGGTTGATCGGCACCGAATCCGGGTGCGCGGGCAGGTTGGCCAGGGCCAGCAGCAGGCCGGCGCGCTGGGCCCGCGATTCGCCCATGCCGACGATGCCGCCGCAACAGGTCTTCATGCCGGCGTCGCGCACGTGTTCCAGCGTGTCCAGCCGATCCTGGTACTCGCGGGTATGGATGATCTCGCCGTAGAAATCCGGCGCGGTGTCCAGGTTGTGGTTGTAGTAGTCCAGTCCCGCCGCCTTCAAGGCATCGGCCTGGCCGCCGCTGAGCATGCCCAGGGTGGCGCAGGTTTCCAGGCCCAGGGCCTTCACTTCGCGGATCATCGCCGCGACCTTGGGGATGTCGCGGTCCTTGGGCGAACGCCAGGCCGCGCCCATGCAGAAGCGCGAGGCGCCGGCGGCCTTGGCCTGCTTCGCCTTTTCCAGCACCGCCTCGGTGCTCATCAGCTTCTGCGCATCGACGCCGGTGTGGTAGCGCTGGGCCTGCGGGCAATAGGCGCAGTCTTCCGGGCAGCCGCCGGTCTTGACCGACAGCAGGGTGGAGACCTGGACCTCGGCCGGATCGAAATGCTGGCGGTGCACGCTGGCGGCGCGATAGAGCAACTCCGGGAACGGCAGGTCGAACAGGGCCAGCAGTTCGGCCTGTTGCCAGTCGTGGCGGAGCGGAAGGGGAGCGAAAGGGGCGGAAGCGGACATCGGGGGCTCGCGGCGTTAAAGTCCGGGCAGTCTGGAAACCGGAAGCAAGGCTGTCAACCGCATGGATGCTTTGAAAGTTGACGGATGGCTGCGTAAAGCCGTCCGCATGGTGTTTCCGCCGCGCTGCCTGCTGTGCGGCGAAACCGGCGCGAACGGTCGCGATCTGTGCCCGGCCTGCACCGAGGCCCTGCCCTGGAATGCGAGCGCCTGCCTGCGCTGCGCCCTGCCGCTGCCGGTACCGGCCACCTGTGGCGCCTGCCTGCAGAAGCCGCCGCCGATGGACGAAACCCATGCGGTGTTCGTCTATGGCTTTCCGCTGGACCGGCTGGTGCCGCGATTGAAATTCCACAACGACCTGGCCGCCGGACGTTTGCTGTCGGGCCTGATGGCCGACACCCTGGGCGCATTGCCCCGGCCGGCGGCGCTGGTACCGGTGCCGCTGCACGCCACCCGGCTGGGCCGGCGTGGCTACGACCAGGCGCTGGAACTGGCCACGCCGCTGGCCCGCGGTTTGCGGATTCCCCTGCTCGCCGACGTATTGCTGCGGACCCGGGCCACTGCGCCGCAATCCGAACTGGATGCCGTGGCCCGCCAGCGCAACCTGCGGCGCGCGTTCGCGGTCCGCGCCGATGCGGCCTTGCCCGACCACGTGGCGCTGGTCGATGACGTCATGACCACGGGCGCCACGCTGGAGGCGGCGGCGAAGACCTTGCTGCGCGCGGGCGTGGCGCGGGTGGATGCGTGGGTTTGTGCGCGGGTGCCGTGAGGGGCCGCGAGGTTCATGGTCCTTGTGGGAGGGGCTTCAGCCCCGACGCTTTCCAGCCTGCGTTCGTCGGGGCTGAAGCCCCTCCCACAGGGTTACTGGCTTCCCTGGGCGCGCAGCGCGTAATCCAGCGCGATACCCGCGAACACCACCGCCCCGATCCAGTTGTTGTGCAGGAAGGCGCGGAAGCAGGCCTCGCGTTCGCGGTGCCGGGCGATGACGAATTCGTGGATCGCCAACGCGCCGGCAATCGCCAGTCCGCCCCAGTAATACAGTCCCATTCCCGCCTGCCGGCCGACCAGGAACAGGGCGAGGAACACCAGCGCGTACAACACCCCCTGGATCACCAGGTCCATGTCGCCGAACAGGATCGCGGTGGATTTGGCCCCGGCGCGGAGGTCGTCGTCGCGGTCGACCATCGCGTACCAGGTGTCGTAGGCGGTGGCCCAGAGGATATTGGCGCAATACAGCACCCACGCCAGCGGCGGCACCGTGCCCTGCACCGCAGCGAACGCCATCGGGATGCCCCAGCCGAAGGCCAGGCCCAGATAGACCTGCGGCAGGTAGGTGTAGCGCTTGAGGTAGGGATAGGTGGCGGCCAGGAACAACCCGACCACGCTCAAATACACCGTCAACCGGTTCAGGCTCAGCACCAGTGCAAAGGCGACCAGCATCAATACCGCGAACACCGCCAGCGCCTCGCGCCCGGAAACCGCGCCGGTCGCCAGCGGCCGGCCCTTGGTGCGCTCCACCTGCGGATCCAGCCAGCGGTCGGCGTAATCGTTGATCACGCAGCCGGCCGAACGGGTCAGCCACACGCCGGCGGTGAACACGAACAGCGTCCACAGCGGCGGCACCCCCGCCGCCGCGATCCACAGCGCCCACCAGGTCGGCCACAGCAGCAGCAGCACCCCGATCGGGCGGTCGCCGCGCACCAGTTTCCAGTATTGATCGAGGCGTTCGCGCCAGCGCGGCAGCGCGGGAGTGTCGTAGCGTTCGTAACCCATGCGGCAGATTATCAGGCCATCGATGCCCGTACAGGGAGGCCAATCCACGGGTTTGCCGTTAGAATGCGTGTCCCGTGCGCCTGTAGCTCAGCCGGATAGAGTAGTGGCTTCCGAAGCCATTGGTCGGGGGTTCGAATCCCTCCAGGCGCGCCAGCTTCGTTTTCCGTCTTGACCGTCCCGATGTCGGCCATTGATCGGTCTTGGTGACCCGCTACCACCGCGAGTGGACTTCCCCAGCTGGCCTCCTCGCCCTGCGCGACGATCCGGCCGGATCCGGCCCTGGGCATGCCTGCGCGGCGATGCCTCCCTTCACGACCATGCACCGCAAGCCGGTGTTCAATGACCGCTCTTTTTATCCGCGACCCGGCAGGCGGCGTGCGTCCGGCAATCGGGAAAGTTACCCTGCCACACCGGCGCGCCCGGCCTCCGTCCCGCCCCAGAACAGGTAGCGCAGGTGCAACCAACGACCCCAGCGGCAGCCGCTTCGCCAAGCCCACCCGGCCGTGATGACGAACGGCGCCTGCAGGGCATGCCCCCGCTGGCCTGGGCCGTGGCCTTGCTGGTCGTCGGCTTCCTGTTCACTGCCTGGGTGGCGCGCAGGGAATGGCGGGACACCAGCAAACAGGCGGACATCGCCCATCGGGTCGCCGCCAACCACGCCGTACAGCGCCTCGACAGCAAGCTGACCGCCGCCGCCGCCCTGCTGCGCGCGATGCAGACGGTGTTCCTGGCCAACGACCACATGGACCAGGCGCAGTTCTCCCAGTACAACGACAACCTGCGCTTGCGCGACCGCCTGCCCGGCCATGTCGCTACCGCCTTCGCCCGTCGCCTGGCCGATCCGGCCAGTCCCGGACGCACCGCTTACATCTACCAGCTGGCGGCGCCCGTGCACGGCAATGAGTCGCTGATTGGCTTCAACGTGACCCGGCAGAAGAAGAACCTGCTGGCCCTGCAGCGCGCGCGCGACGCGGATACCGCCACCGTTTCCGAACCATTTCCGCTGCGCCAGCTGTCGGCCGACGGCAAGCCGTTCATGGGCATCACCATCCGTCTGCCGGTGTATTCGCGCGGCCTCATTCCGCGGTCGCTGGAAGCGCGGCGCGCGCGCGAAATCGGCGCGCTGGCGGTCAGCCTGCGGCTGGATGCGCTGGTTCGCGACAGCCTGCCCGCCGAAACGCTGGAACGATTCCGGGTGCGGATCCGGGACATGGACGGGTCGTCGGCCGCCGCCTTCTTCGACTCGGGCACGGCCATCGCGGCCAATGCGCCCGTCTACCTGCGGACGCTGGAATTCGGCGGCCGTCGCTGGCAGATCCAGTTGCAGCCGCGTCCTGTTCCGCTGGATTCGGGGCGCACGCGCACGGTGGTGGTCGCGGGAGTCGTCATCAGTTCCCTGCTGGCCTTGCTGCTGTGGTCGTTGACGACCACGCGGCGGCGCGCGATCGCGCTGGGCAGCAGGATGAGCGCGCGCTTCGGCGAAAGCGAGGCCCGCTTCCGCACCCTCAACGAACTGCTGCCCGCACTGGTGCTGCTGGCCGACGGGAGCGATGGATGCCTCGTGTACGCCAACCAGGCCGCGCGGTTGCGCCTGGGCGAGGTCGGCGGGCAGACCCTGGCCGCGTTGTTCGAGGATCTTCTGCTGAAACAACGCATCGCCGGGCTGGGCGCGACCGACCAGGGCTGGAACGGCGTGGAAGCGGAGCTGGCCGGCGCGGGCGGCACTTCGTTCTGGGTGAACTCCTCCATCGCGCAGGTGGAGGTGGAAGGCAAGTCGCACTTGCTGATGGTGGCCACCGATATCTCCGAGCAACGCGAACTGACCGAACGCCTCAGCTACCAGGCCACCCATGACGCCCTGACCGAACTTTGCAACCGGCGCGAATTCGAGCATCGGGTGGAACAGGCCCTGGCCGAACGCAAGGCCCGTCCCGGGACACTGCCCTGTGCGCTGCTGTACCTGGACCTGGACCAGTTCAAGCTGATCAACGATCTTTCCGGGCACATGGCCGGCGACCAGCTGCTCACGCAACTGGCGCTGACCATGCGCCAGTGGGGCCGGCCCGGCGACGTGCTGGCGCGGCTGGGCGGCGACGAATTCGGCCTGCTCGCCTTCGATGTGGACGCCGCGGCCGCGCATGCGCTGGCCGACAATCTGCGCCAGAGGATCGAGACGCAGATGTTCACCTGGCAGGAACACACCTACACGATCAGCGCGAGCATCGGCGTGGTCGTGGTCGAACATGGCGATCCGACCCTGAAGAACCTGCTGGCCTGGGCCGATACCGCCTGCTATCTGGCCAAGGAAAACGGCCGCAATCGCGTCCACGTCTATCGCGAGGACGATGAAACCACCCGCCGGCTGGGCGAGATGGAATGGGCCAATCGCCTGCGCAGCGCGATGGAGCAGAACCGGCTGCTATTGGACTACCAGGAAATAGTCCAGCTGGGCTCCGTCGACAGCCACGCCCCCGGCCTTGAATTGCTGCTGCGCCTGCGCGACGAGGAAGGCGGCACGGTCCTGCCGGGCACCTTCCTGCCGGCGGCCGAACGCTACGGAATGATGCCGCTGATCGACCGTTGGGTGATCCGCACGGCGCTGGCGCATTTCAACGGACTGCATCCCGCCGGCGAGCGCCTGGACCTGTGCGCGATCAACCTGTCGGGCGCCAGCATCGAGGATCCCGCGCTGGCCGATTTCATCCTCGCCTGCGTGGACGAATTCAAGGTGCCGGCGCACAAGCTGTGCTTCGAGATCACCGAAACGGTGGCGGTGCGCAGCCTGCTCAAGGTCGTGCACGTCATCGAGCGCCTGCGCGAGGCCGGCTGCCTGATCGCACTGGACGATTTCGGCGCGGGCATGTCCTCGTTCGGTTATCTGAAGAACCTGCCGGTGGACATCATCAAGATCGACGGCAGTTTCATCCGCGACCTGGGCATCGACCCGATGAGCCGCACCATCGTCAACGCGATCGCGCAGATCGGCCACCAGCGCGGACTCAAGGTGGTGGCCGAATGGGTCAATGGCAGCCACACGTCGGCGGCGTTGTCCCAGCTCGGCGTCGATCACGGCCAGGGCAACGCCCTGCACCGGCCCGAACGGGTGCTGTTCCAGCGCCACGATCCGGAATGGCGCCGCGCCATCGGCGATTGATGGATCGTATCGCCGCAGCGGAGGGATCAGGGAGGATCCGGATGCTTGCCGTCGTTTCTTCGGGAGCCAGGAGCCGGAGGGCCGTCCTTGATTTCCGGCTACCGGCTACCCGCTCCCGCAGAAGTTTCAACAATTCGATGGGCGCGAAGAGCGGGTATCCGCCCGCAGTCGCTTCCTTTAGCCGGGCTCAGCCGGCCCCGTGCTTCCCGCAATCCAGCGCATCGGCATCGGCGCCTGCGCCCGCCACCACCTTGATCCGGGTGAAGGACGCGGCGAAGGGCGCATCGGCGTCGATGCTGAAAGGCACCTCGATCCCGCCCAGGTCGGCGCCGCGCTGGGCGAAGCAGGCCAGCGGCACCTTCAGCGTGTACTTCTTCCCCACGGTGTAGCTAGCCAGGGCCGGGGCCAGGTCGATGCGGCCATCGCCCATGGACAGCGTGACCGCCGAGGCCGGCGCATGCACCAGCACCAGGTCGAACTGCAATGCGCCCGCCGCGTTGGCGAAGGCGGCGAGGTTGTTGTGCGAAGGATTGCGCGAGAAGAACCGCGCCGGCGCCAGCCAGGTGACTTCCTTCGCGTCCTGCTGGGTATTGACCTGCACCGTGCGCACGCGCAGCGCGGGCTTGCCCTGCGGCCATTCGATGGTGGAGTTGAGATCCGCGCCCACCGCGCGCTCCTGCGTGCCGGCCCCCAGGTGCAGGGCGAACATCGGCGCATCGGCGTTGTTGAAAATCGGCAGCGCGGTGGCTTCGCCGCAACTGGCGGCACTGTCCACCGGCAGCTGCGGCACGGCCGCGGCACGGGCGTAGGCCAGGCCATAACCCAGCGCGAACAGCGGCGGCGCATTGGCGGCGCCGACCGCGCGCGGTCCGGGACAGGCCACGTTCGGCCAGGCGAACGACAGCGTGCCGCGGAAATCGTGCGCCGGCTTGCCGTCGGCGTCGGCGAACAGCACGTCGGCCACGCCCTTGCCTTCGGTCCCGGGCAGCCACGCGGCGACGAAGGCGTCGGACAGGTTGAGCAGGTCGTTGACGTACAGCGGCCGTCCGGACAGGAACACGGTCACCATCGGCTTGCCCTTGCCGGCCACGGCCTGCAGCACCGCCAGGTCCTCCGGGTGGCGGCGGCTGTGGGTCACGGTGTCCGAGGCGACGATGTCGCCATTGGTCTCCGCGTACGGGGTCTCGCCGATCACCGCGATGATCGCGTCGTAATCCGCGGCATCGACGCCCTCGGCGTTCTCGCGCCAGGTGACGTTGGCGTCGCCCGCCGCTTCGCGGATGCCGGCAAGCACGCTGTCGGCGTTGGGGAAGTCGGCGTTGCTGTTGTCGGTGCCCTGCCAGGTCAGCGACCAGCCGCCGGTCTGGTTGGAAATGCTGTCGGCGCTCTTGCCGACCACCAGGATCTTCTTGCCGCGCGCCAGTGGCAGCGCCGATTTTTCATTCTTCAGCAGCACCAGCGATTCGCGCACGGCCTGCCGCGCCAGGGCGCGGTCCTGCACCGCCTCGGGCTTGCCGGCGTAGCGGTTCTGCGAGGGCTTGCGGCCGTTGAACAGGCCGGCGCGCAGCTTGACCCGCAGGATCCGGCTGACCGCGTCGTCGATCCGCGCCATCGGGATCTCGCCGGTCTCGACCTGCTTGATCGTGTTGGCGATGAAGTTCTTCCATTCGTCCGGGACCATGATCATGTCGATGCCGGCATTGATCGCCAGCGCGCAACTGGCGTTGCTGCAGCCGGGCAGCTGGCCGATGCCGTTCCAGTCGGAGACGACGAAGCCGTCGAAGCCCATCTTCTCCTTCAGCGCGTCGGTCAGCAGCGCCTTGTCGCCGTGCATCTTGCCGTAGTCCTTGCCGCTGTCGGTGTCTTCCCAGCTGTTGTACGAGGCCATCACCGTCTGCGCCCCGGCGCCGATCGCGCCGAAGTAGCCGGCGCCATGCAGGTTGATCAGCTCGCCGCGCGTGGCCTTGGTCAGGCCCTGGTCCTTGCCGTTCTCGGTGCCGCCGTCGCCGATGAAATGCTTGACGCTGGCGATCGCGTTGGCGTCGTCGCCGAAGTTCCCCTGCAGGCCGCGCGTGTAGCTGGCGGCGTACTCGCGCACCAGCGCCGGATCCTGCGACCAGCTCTCGTAGCTGCGTCCCCAGCGCGCGTTCTGCACCACCGGCACCGCCGGCGCGAACAGCCAGTCGATGCCGGTCGCGCGCACCGCGCGGCCGGTGGCGGCGGCGATCCTGCCGACCAGTTCCGGATCGTGGGCCGCGCCCAGGCCGACGTTGTGCGGATAGATGGTCGCGCCATGGACATTGCTGTGGCCATGCACCGCGTCGGTGCCCCAGATGACCGGGACCGGCACCTTCATGTCGGTCGCCATCGATGCATCGTGGTAACGATCGGCCAATGCCAGCCAGTCGCCGACCGTGGCGTGCTTGTTCTTGGTCGGCCACGAGCCGCCGCCATTGAGCACCGAGCCGATGTAGTAGGCGCGCACTTCGTCCGGGGTGATCGACTTGATCTCGGGCTGGGTCATCTGCCCGACCTTCTGCGCCAGGGTCATGCCGGCGACGATCTCGGCCACGCGCGCCTCGATCGCCGGGTCGGACTTGATCGCGCTGTCGATGCGCGGCCAGTCGGTCAGTCCTGCTTGCTCGGGCGAGGGGTTTGTCATCGGAGAATGGCCGGCATCGGCGGTGGCGTCGCGATCGCGGCAACCGCCCAGGGCGAGGATGGCGAACAGGCTGGCAGGCAGGACGGATCTATGCAATTTCACGGGGGGCTCCTGGTGGCTTCATCGGCCGGCGCCGGCGATGGGCGCGGCCCGATTGCGGCAAGGGCCCGTTTCCGGGCCCCTGTCCTGGAAAGAGCGCATCGCGGGCATTGCCCGCCCGCGATGCGTTGCGCGGTTACAGCTTGTAGCGGAAGCCGAGCATGTACTGGCGGCCGTACTCGGTGTATTCCTCGGGGAAGAACAGGCCCATCCCGTTCGAGTCGCTGACTTCGGTGCGGAACGGTTCGTTGTTCAGGTTGTTGATCTGGAACAGCACCGACAGGCCGGACAACTTGCTCGACTCCTGGAAGTCGTAGCCCAGCTGCAGGTCGATGCTGCGTTCGTTGAGCGTGTAGCGATAGCTGCGCTGGCCGAAGATGTAGCTGTACTCGCCACGGTACGGATCGCGGAAGCGCTGGCTGACGCGCGCCGAGAAACCGTGCTTCTCGTAGTACACCGTCGCGTTGGCGACGATCTTCGACAGGCCCGGGAAGGTGTCCGTGGAGGAGCCGCCCGGACCATCCGGGTCGATCGACGATTCGGTGTACGAGCCATTCAGGAGCGCGCCGAATCCATCCAGGACCGGATGCAGCAGGCCGCCCTCGAGCGCGGCACTGAACTCCACGCCGCGCATGTAGCCGCCGCTGCCATTGGCCGGCGTCGAGAACGTGCCCCAGTCGGACGCGGGCGGGGTGTCGCTCTCGAACTCATAGCCGGCGAAGTTCCACGGAATGGTCTGGGTGTAGACGTACGACTCCAGGCCCTTGTAGAACGCGGCCAGGGCCACGTAGCTGGCTTCGCCGAAGTACTTCTCCACCGACAGGTCGACCGCATTGGCGCGGAACGGCTCGAGCCTCGGGTTGCCGCCACTGCCTGTCCATTCGCCGACCCCACCGGTGACGGCGACCCCCACGTTGGCATAGGCGCCCATGTCGTTGATGCGGGGACGCATCAGCTCCTTGGCCGCGCCGAAGCGCACGTTCCAGCCATTGCCGAAGTCGGCCACCAGGTTCAGGCTGGGCAGGATGTCGCCGTAGGACGCGCCGACCCCGCTCACCGCGGCCGGACCGTCGGGGGTGATGGACACGCCATCGGAGCGCTGTTCGGTGCGGATGTACTGCACGCCGACGTTGCCGCGCAGGCGGACCGTGTCGGTCAGGTCCATGTCCAGGTTGGCCTTGGCATAGAACGTGCGGACCTCCTCCTCGATCGCGGAGTCCTTCTGCAGGTCGTCGTTGCTCTCGCTGAGATGGACGTCGTAGTAGCGGTCCAGCAGCGTGCGCGGGTCGAAGGTCAGCACGTTGCCCATGCCGGCGAAGGACAGGCTGGTCGGCGATTGCAGCAGCGAAGGATCGACCAGGGTCGGCGTGCGGCCGGGCAGGTCGGCGAAGTAGACCTCGGCGCTCTTGTCCTTGGTGCGCTTGGTGTAGTTGAAGCCGACGTCGTAGCTGCGCAGGAAGTCCGACGACTCAACCAGGCGGTTCAGATCCAGGCGGAACGCCTTCACCACGTCCTTCTGCCGCGAATCCTCCAGGCGCCCGTCATGGCCCCAGCCCTGCGGATCGCGCAGATAGACGGCATTCGGATCCGACAGGTCGGGCAATGCGTAGTCCGCGTAGCCCGACGTCAGCGGCACGCGGAAGTCGACGTCGAGCCCGGTGAGCATGCCCGCGTAAGTCTCCAGCGCGGATTGCTTGCGCTCGGCGCTCGAATAGCTCGCGTCGGCGGTCAGCGTGTACACGTCCCATTTGAACTCGTTGTTCCAGCCGATCGCCGAGAGCTTGTCCTCGCGCAGGTTGTTGTCGTTGCGGATCACCGGCTGGATGCCGCTCAGGGTGCCGCTGGTGACCACCGGCACGCCGTGGTACAGGGTGGTATCGGCCGCGGTGTAGGTCACCGCCCCGTTGTTCCACCACGGGTCGTTGGTCCACATCGCGCCACGCATCCACTCCTCCTGCTCGAACTTGGAGTGGTACAGGTCCAGCACGCTGTGCCAGGTCTCGTTGGGCTTGAATTCCAGCACCGCCATGACGCCATCGCGCGTGGTGTCGCGGGACTTCACCCAGCCCTCGGCGCCCTGCAGGGCGATGGCATCGTCGGGCTTGGCGCCCTGCGGCGCGCCCCACAGCGTGGTGTTGGCCCACCACCAGGACTTGTAGTGCCGTTCCTGGAACGGCGAGTTGAGCCGGGCGACGCCAATGGCCACGCCGATGGTGTCGTTGGCGAACTGGTCGACGTACGAGGCCGACACGCGATAGCCCTTGTCCTTGCCGCCGTCGGTCAGTTCGCCCAGCGAGTTGTATTCGCCCTGGCCGCCGAACACGATACGGCGCTCGCCGAAATCCAGGGGCCGCACGGTCTGCATGTCGACCGTGCCGGACAGACCCTGGCCGACCAGCGAGGCGTCGGGCGTCTTGTACACGGTGACGCCGTTGATCAGCTCCGCCGGGTACTGGTCGAACTCCACGCCACGGCTGTCGCCGGTGCTGGCCTGTTCGCGTCCATTGAGCAGGGTGCCGGCGAACTGTTCGGACATGCCGCGGATGTGGATCACCTGGCCGCGCCCGTCCACGCGCTGCGTGGTCAGGCCGGGCAGGCGCGAGATCGAGTCGGCGATGCTGATGTCCGGGAGCTTGCCGATGTCCTCGGCCGAGATCGCTTCGACGATCGAGCTGGATTCGTTCTTGGTCTGCATCGACGTGGCGATGCTGCCGCGGATGCCGGTGACCTTGACCCTTTCCAGGGTCTTGACGTCTTCGCCGGCGGCGGCGGTTTCGGCCGGCGCGGCGGTGGCCTGGGCCTCGTCCGCGGCGGTGGCCGCGGCCTGGGTTTCCTGGGCCTGCGCAGGATGGGTCGCGAACAGGGCCAGGCAGCAGGCAGTCGCCAGGAGCTGCTTGCGCGGAGCGGTGCGAATCACGGAAGCGAATGCTTTCGATGCGGTGCGATGGGTCATGGTTGGCTCCTCTCAAGCCCGTATTGACAGCGCTGTCATACTGTTGCCCAATGCAGTTGTCAACATTTTGCTAATTGCTGCTGCGACAACCTCCCTCGCCATTAGCTACTGCAATGGCTTGGCATGGACACGGGTGGTTTTTCGCTGCATTGCAGCACGACGCTTGCGCGGGGATTCGACGGATTCGCGCAACGCTCCGACCGGGAGGAAAAGAACTTGAAACACAGCCCATCGCCCCACTTTTCCAGCCCTTTCAAGCGCACCTGGCCATTGCTGGCCGCCATCGCCCTGCTCGGGGCCTGCGCCAGCCGGCCGCCGGCGCCATCGCCGGTGGCGACGGTCTCCATCGGGGCCACCCCGGTGCAGGTCTGGGTAACGACCTCCGACCATCGCCTGGCCCTGAGTCCGGACACGACCCGCCTCGAGCAGATCGACGACCCGCGCGTGGATATCGAAGTGGATGCCGGCAAGCGCTACCAGCGGATGCTCGGCTTTGGTGCGGCGATCACCGACAGCTCGGCCTGGCTGATCCAGCAACGCCTGGACCCGCGGCAGCGCACGGCCTTGCTGCGGGAACTGTTCGGACGCGAGGGCGACGGCATCGGCCTGGACTTCACCCGTCTGACCATCGGCGCCTCGGATTTCTCCCGCCACCACTACAGCCTGGACGATCCGCCCGACGGCAAGCCGGATCCGGAGCTGCGGTATTTCAGCATCGCACCCAATCTGGAAGACGTGATTCCGGTGACCCGCCAGGCGCTGGCGATCAATCCGCAGCTGAAAGTGATGGCTTCGCCCTGGAGCGCGCCGGCCTGGATGAAGGACAGCGGCAGCCTGATCAAGGGCAGCCTGCGCGAGGAATACTTCGATGCCTTCGCCCGTTACCTGGTGCGCTACGTCGACGCCTACGCCGCGCAAGGCGTTCCGATCTTCGCCCTAACCCTGCAGAACGAGCCTTCGTTCGAACCCGGCGACTATCCGGGCATGCGCCTGGGCGCGGACCAGCGCGCGCGCCTGATCGGCCGCCACCTGGGGCCGTTGCTGGCCGAGCGCGGGATGACGACGCAGATCTTCGACTGGGACCACAACTGGGACAAGCCGCACGAGCCGATGGCGGTGCTGTCCGACCCGGTGGCCGCCCCTTATGTCGCCGCGGTGGCCTGGCATTGCTACGGCGGCGACGTCTCCGCGCAGTCGCCGGTGCGCGACGCGTTTCCGGACAAGGACGTGTACCTGACCGAATGCTCGGGTGGCGACTGGGAGCCGCTGCGCAGCGGCGGCCTGACCCTGCAGACACGACAGCTGATCGTGCAGGCCACCCGCCACTGGGCGCGCGGCGTGCTGTTCTGGAACCTGGCCCTGGATGAGCGCGGCGGCCCGCATGCCGGCGGCTGCGACACCTGCCGCGGAGTCGTGAATATCGATTCGGCCAGCGGCCGGATCGTGCGCACCGACGAGTACTATGCCCTGGCCCACGCCAGCCGCTTCGTGCGCCAGGGCGCCTGGCGGATCGCGTCCACCGCCACCGGCAACGGCCTGGACAACGTGGCGTTCCAGAACAGCGAAGATGGTTCCTTGGTGCTGATCGCGACCAATTCGGCCGACTCACCACGTACCCTCAGGGTGCGCGAGCGCGGGCGCATGTTCCACTACACGCTCCCGGCCCGGAGCGTGGCCACGTTCCGCTGGCTTGCGACGGGCGCCGGGCAATGACTGATTCGGCATCGCCCCCGGCTGATGGCAGGGGCGCGTTGCCGGGATCCGTGATTCCATGCGCCGAGGAATCCGATCCGGCCACCGACAAGGAAGGACACCCGCATCATGCGCACACGAATCGAGGACGTAGCCGCCGCTGCCGGCGTTTCCATGAAGACCGTTTCGCGAGTCCTCAACCGCGAACCGAACGTGCGCCCGGATACCCGGCAGAAGGTGCTGGAGACGGTCGAGCAGCTGCGCTACAAGCCCAACCTGTCGGCGCGCAGCCTGGCCGGGCAGCGTTCCTACGTGGTCGCGCTGGTCTACAACAACCCCTCGCGCAACTACCTGATGGAAATCCAGAGCGGCATGCTGGAGGCCTGCCACGCCCATCACTACAACCTGGTGCTGGCGCCGGTCGGCGCCGGCGAGGAAGGCGCCGCCAGCGACATCGCCGGGTTGTTCGCCAACTTCGGCCCGGACGGCGTGGTCCTGATCCCGCCACTGACCGACGATCCGGTGGTGCTGGCCTACCTGGAGGAACACGCGGTGCCGTTCGCCTGCATCTCGCCACGCGACCGGCAGGGACGCATCGGCGTGGCCATGGACGAACACGCCGCGGTGTGCGCCCTCATGGACCGGTTGGTCGCGCTGGGCCATCGCCGCATCGGCCACATCATGGGCCCGCCCACCCACGGCGCCTGCGAGTGGCGCCACGCCGGCTATCGCGATGCGCTGGCCCGGGCCGGGATCGCCTACGACCCCGCGCTGGTGGTGGAAGGCGAATTCGTATTCGAATCAGGCATGCGCGGGGCCAACCAGCTGCTCGACCTGGCCGATCCGCCTACCGCCATCTTCGCCGCCAACGACGACATGGCGGCCGGGGTGATCCGGGTGGCGGCCGAACGGGGGTTGGCGGTGCCGCGCGACCTTTCGATCTGCGGCTTCGACGACACCCCGATCGCTCGCCACATCTATCCGGCCCTGACCACCGTGCGCCAGCCGACCGCGGACATGGGCCGCCTGGCCACCGAGGAGTTGCTGGAGCGGATCCGCTGCCCCACGGCCGGGCGCATGGTCCTGATGCAGCACACCCTGCTGTCGCGCGAATCAACCGGGCCGCGCAGCCCGGGCTGAACGCCGGGCCGCGCGCTTCACGACCGGCGACTCACCCCTGGGCGGCCGCCAACGTCGTCGCCTCGCGGACCCGCGAGCCGCGCAAGGCATAGAACAGGATGTAGCCGTAGCACAGCATCGGCAGCACGAAGGCGTACTGCAGGCCATGGCGATCGGCCAGCCAGCCGACGGCCAGGGGCACGATCGCACCGCCCACGATCGCCATGACCAGCAGGCTGGAGGCCTTGCCGGTCAGCGGCCCCAGGCGCTCGATGCCGAGCGCGAAGATGGTCGGGAACATGATCGAGTTGAACAGGCCGATGGCGACCACGCTCCACTTGGCCAGGTCGCCGCTGCTCAGCATGGTCACCAGCAGCAGCAGCGCCGCGATCAGGGCGAACAGGCCGAGCAGCTTGCGCGGATCGATCCGGGCCAGCAGGTACGAGCCCAGCAGGCGCCCGACCAGCGCGCCACCCCAGTACATCGAGACGTAGCGGGTCGCCTCCTGCTCGGTCAAACCCTGGCCGATCTGCGGCAGCGACAGGTAGTTGACCAGCACGCTGCCGATCGAGACCTCGGCGCCGACGTAGAAGAAGATCGCCAGCACGCCGAAGCGCACGTGCCGGTGGCGCAGCACATCGGCGATGCGATAGCGATGCTCGTGGGCCTCGTCCTCGACCCCGCGGATCGCCGGCAGGCGGAACAACATCACGATGACCGCCAGCACGAACAAGGCCAGGGCGAGCCCCAGGTACGGCCCCTGCACGGCCTGCGCCTCGCTGGCGCGGTAGGCGACGACTTCGGCCGCCGGCATCGCCGCCAGTTGCGTGGCCGATTTCGGCGCTGCGGCCAGGATCAGCAGGCCGCCGAACAACGGCGCCAGGGTGGTGCCCAGCGAGTTCATCGACTGGGCCAGGGTGAGCCGGCTGGAACTGGTCTTTTCCGGACCCAGCAACGCGACATAGGGATTGGCCGCGACCTGAAGCACGGTGATGCCCGAAGCCAGCACGAACAGCGCGGCCAGGAACACCGGGTAGCTGCGCATCGCGGCGGCCGGCCAGAACAGCAGGGCGCCGATCCCGGCGATGGCCAGGCCGGCGACGATGCCGCGCTTGTAGCCCACCGTCGCGACCAGCCGGCCGGCCGGCAGCGACATCAGGAAATAGGCGCCGAAGAAAGTGAACTGGACCAGCATCGCCTGCACCCAGCTCAGCTCGAACACGGCCTTGAGATGCGGGATCAGGATGTCGTTGAGGCAGGTGAGGAAGCCCCACATGAAGAAGATCGAAGTGACCACCACCAGGGCCAGGCGGTTGGTCTGTACGGACGGCGGGGCGGCAGGCGCGGAACGGGGTGTCGCAATATCCATGACGGATTCCGGTAGGGAAGAAGGCGATGCAGCCAAGGGCTTGCCGGTGGCGGGCCCGACGCTGCCCGGGACAGGATGACAGCGCTGTCAGCATAGCCGCTCCCTTGCCGGACGCATTGTGCGATGCACCAGCAACCCTTTAAGCCTGGGACGCTCTGATGGTTTTGCTCTTGCGCGCCCATTGGACCGCTGAAGTTCCTGCGTGAGCCGTGAGCCGTGAGCCGGTAACCGGTAGCCGGAAATCAAGAACTGCTCTCCGGCTACCGGCTACCGGCTCACGGCTACCGCAGGAATCCAGGAGAAGCGGACGAGGGAATCATTCGGCGGCTCCCAAGCGCCACGCTCAATCGCTATGCAATTCCGCCACGAAATCGTAGGCGTCGCCGCGATAGAACGAACGCGTGGACTCGACCACGCGGCCGTCGGCGAGGAAGGCGCGACGTTCGATCAGCAGGCCCGGGCTGCCGCTGGGCACGCGCAGCAGGCGCGCGGTTTCCGCATCCAGGGCGACCGCGCGCAGGTGCTGCAGCGCGCGCACCGGCCGGTTGCCGTGCGGCTGCAGGGCCTCGTACAGCGAGTCGACCACGCTGAGCGGATCCGGCAGCAAGGCGTGCGGCACCAGGGTGCGTTCCACCGCCAGCGGCGAATCGCCGCCGTAGCGCACGCGGTGGAAACGGACCACGCCGCTGCCCGGCGACAGGTTCAGGGCCATGGCTTCTTCCGGAGTCACTTCGCCGACCCCGCGCTCGAAGAATTCCGAACGCGGATCGAGCCCGCGTTCGCGCAGGTCGTCGGTGAAGCTGGTCAGGCGCGAGAACGAACGCTGGATGCGTTCGGCGACGAAACTGCCGGCGCCGTGGCGCTGGGTCAGCAGGCCGGCTTCGACCAGGCCGGCCAGGGCGCGGCGCACGGTGACCCGCGACAATGCCAGCTGCGTGCACAGGTCGCGCTCGCTGGGCAGCGCCTGGCCCGGCTGCAACACGCCGCTGTCGATCAGGTTGTGCACCGCCCGGCGCAGGCGCACATAGGCCAGGGCGCGGGTGGTCTCGGCGGCGCCAAGGCGCTGGTATTCGCGGGTCAGGGCGGAGGACATGCACGAAAAGTACCAGTGAAGTACCAATCATGCAATGACCCTGTCCATTCACCAGCAATCAAGCACATGGATGGCGAGCATGGTATTTCGGTGGTATTTTCGCTATCCCTGATACGACCCAGCCTGCGAGAACCGTCGTGACCGCCAAGACCGTCCCCGTCGATACCTTCGACCTCGTCATTTTCGGTGGCACCGGCGACCTGGCGCTGCGCAAGTTGCTGCCCGGCCTGTTCCGTCGCTATGCCGATGGCCAGATCCCCGAGGACAGCCGGATCATCGGCGTGGCCCGCGACAAGCAGAGTGATGCCGATTACCGGGCCAAGGTCAGCCAGGCGCTGGCCGCGGTCGTGCGCGGCGACGCGTCGCTGCAAGCCAGGCTGGAACCGTTCCTGCAGAAACTGGGCTACCACGCCCTCGACGCGACCCTGGATGCCGGCTGGCAGGCCTTCGCCGACGAGCTGCTGACCCACGGCGACCGCATCCGTGTGTTCTACCTGTCCACCAGCCCCGCGCTGTTCGTGGACATCTGCACCCGCCTGAAAGCGCATGGCCTCAACGAAGGCAAATCGCGGGTGGTGATCGAGAAGCCGATCGGCAAGGATTCGGCCAGCGCCGCGGTGATCAACGACGCGGTCGGCAGCGCATTCTCCGAAAGCCGGATCTTCCGCATCGACCATTACCTGGGCAAGGAGACGGTGCAGAACCTGATGGCGCTGCGTTTCGCCAACATCCTGTTCGAGCCGCTGTGGAACGCCAACTACATCGACCACGTGCAGATCACGGTGGCCGAGACCGTGGGCCTGGAGAAACGCGCCACCTATTACGACGGCTCCGGCGCGCTGCGCGACATGGTCCAGAACCACCTGCTGCAGCTGCTGTGCATGGTCGCGATGGAGCCGCCGGCGGCGATGGAAGCCGACGCGTTGCGCGACGAAAAACTCAAGGTGCTGCGTTCGCTGCGCCCGGTCAGCAACGACGATGCCGCGCAGGTCACGGTGCGTGGCCAGTACCGCGCCGGCGCCAGCAACGGCTGCGCGGTGCCGGGCTACGTGGAGGAGCTTGCCGCGCTGGATCCCGGCCGCACCGATTCGCGCACCGAGACCTTCGTCGCGCTGAAGGCCGAAGTCGACAACTGGCGCTGGGCGGGAGTGCCGTTCTACCTGCGCACCGGCAAGCGCCTGGCCGAACGCGTGTCGGAGATCGTGATCTCCTTCCGCCATGTGCCGCATTCGATCTTCGAACACAGCGCCGGCCCGGTAATGGCCAACAAGCTGGTCCTGCGCCTGCAGCCGGACGAAGGCGTGAAGCTGTGGCTGATGATCAAGGACCCCGGCCCCGGCGGCCTGCGCCTGCAGCAGGTGCCCCTGGACATGAGCTTCGCCGAGGCCTTCGGCGTGCACCAGCCCGAAGCCTACGAGCGCCTGCTGATGGACGTGGTCCGTGGCAATCCCACGCTGTTCATGCGCCGCGACGAAGTGGAAGCGGCGTGGAAATGGATCGACCCGATCCTGGCGGCCTGGGAAACCCTGCGCGAGGCGCCGAAGCCGTACACGGCCGGTTCCTGGGGACCGAGTGCGGCGGTCGCGCTGATCGAGCGCGATGGGCGGACCTGGCACGAGGATGAGGCGTAATGCTCTTGCTTCCTTCTCCCGGCGGGAGAAGGGAGCAATAGCGACGAGCACCTCATGAGCACCGATCTTTCCAGCCGAATCCGGCTCCACGCCTTCCCCGATCCCGCCACCCTGGCCGCATCGCTGGCCGCTACCGTCGCCGGCAATCTGCGCACCGCACTGACGGCACGCGGCGTCGCCAGCCTCGCCCTGTCCGGCGGCAATACCCCGAAACGCTTTTTGCAGGCTCTCTCGCGGGAGTCGCTGGACTGGCAACACGTCGTCGTGACCCTGGTCGATGAGCGCTGGGTACCGGAATCCAGCGAACGCTCCAACGCCCGCCTGTTGCGCCAGAACCTGCTGCACGGCGTCGCCGCCGATGCGCGTTTCCTGCCCCTGTACCGCGATACGCCAGAACCCGAACCATCATTGCTTGAGATCGAACGCGACCTGGCGGCGCTGCCTTCGCCTTTCAACGCAATCGTGCTGGGCATGGGCAACGACGGCCATACCGCTTCGTTCTTCCCCGGCGGCGACCGCCTGGACGAAGCACTGGATCCGGCCACGACCGCGAAAGCGCTGCCGATGCGCGCGCCCGGCGCCGGCGAACCGCGCATCACCCTGACCCTGCCGCCGATCCTGGCCGCACGCCACTTGTACCTGCATGTCGAAGGCGCGGAAAAGCAACGCGTGCTCGAGGATGCGATCAGCGGAGCCGGCGTGGGCGCCGGCTACCCCATGCGCAGCGTGTTGCGGCATGCGACCTCGCCGGTGCAGGTCTTCTACAGCGCCTGAGCCGCGTCCACGCACGGCGGACCCGGGCATCCCGGCACGGCACGCGGTTGGAAATGCGGGGTTCGCCACGTACAGTTGCCGGATTGGGGATTTCCCTCCGGGAGTGATGCGATGTTCGGTCGGTTGATGAACGTGATCCGTGGTTTCTTCGCCCAGTTCGTGTCGGGCGTGGAGAAGCGCAACCCCGAAGCCCTGCTGGAGCTGGAGCAGGAGAACCTGCGCAAGCAGATCGGCAGCTACAACCAGAGCCTGGCCGTGCATGCCGGCCTGGCCGAGCGCCTGATCGGCCAGGTCCGCAAGCTCGAGACCGAAGAAAACGAACTGCGCGCGCGCACCACCGCGCACCTGCGCGCCGGCAACAAGGACGCCGCCGCCCAGCACGCGCTGCGCCTGCAGACCGTGACCCGCGAGCTGCAGGAGAACCGCACCCAGATGGCCCAGGCCGAGGACACCTACAAGAACCTGGTCAAGGCCCGCGACGTGGCGGTGAACGCCGCGCGCGCCAAGATCCAGAACCTGAAGGGCGCGATCAACGACCTGCGCATGAAGACCGCGCTGGCCGAGATGAACGAAATGGCGGCGGGCATGGTCACCCAGATCGGCGGTTCCGGCGACACCCTCAACCGCCTGCACGAGATGGTGGAAGAGGAACGCAACAAGGCCGCTGGCCGCGCGCGCGTGGCCAGGGATTCGCTGGACATGGGCCAGATCCATGTACAGGAAGCCGAGCAGAAGGCGCTGGCCGACCAGGCCCTGGCCGACTTCGCCGCCGCCGAAGGCATCTCGCTGGAAGGCGAAGCGGCCGCACCCGCGCCGTCGCGCAACATGGGCGCACAGGAAGCCAGGCCGCTGTCCGAAGGCGGCCAGTAAAGCGCCTGCGTGGGCTCGCGGATGATTACCCGATGAGGCTTTCCTTCAGGGCCGGGCGACGCTGATGCCACTGGATCCATCCGCGCCCGCGTGGGCGCAGGAATTGGCGCTGGCCTACGAAAGCGGCGCCCACGGCCAGTTCGTGCTGTACGGCAACGTCAACGACCGTTTTCCGTTGCAGGGCCGGCTGACCAGCCTGACCCGCTGGCTGGATGCGCAACTGCTGACCGGATTCAGCACCGTGTTCCTCTACGACCCGGGCAACGGCCTGAGCCTGCTGCGCGGCAGCGCGCAGTTGAAGCAGTGGCTCGCTTCCCGTGAGCTGGCATCGGAACCGTGGCCGCGCGAACCGCGTGCGGCGGTGGAACGGGTATCGCACTACCTGCGCTACCGCGCCAACCTGCGCGCACTGGGCCAGGGCGACGACGAACACGTGGCGATGATCGTGCGCGGCGCCGACCAGATCCTGCCGGGCGGGCGCGGTGGCGATTTCGAGATCGCCAGCCTGGCCAGCCTGGTCCGCGACTGGGCCGGCGAGCCGCCGTTCGCCGACTCGGCCTTCGCCAGCTTCCTGATCGCCGACAACTTGAACGACCTGCACCCGCAGGTCGCGTTCAATCCCCGCGTCGCGCGGATCCGCGTGCCGCTGCCGGATGCGCGGGTGCTCGGCCAGGCGCTGGCGCAGTTGCGCGTGGACCATGCCGCGGCGTTCGCGGCGGACGAAGACGACAGCATCGCCGCGCAGGCCTTGACCGGGGTCAGCATCAGCGCCCTGCAGAGCCTGGTGAAAACCTGCGCTTTCGGCCACCGCACGCTTGGCGCGGCCGACTGGGTGCAAGCGAAGAAGCAGCTGGTGGAAACCGACGCGGCCGACCTGGTCGAATTCATCGACTCCGGCCGAGGCCTCGACGACTACCACGCGCCCGCCGTGCTCAAGCAGTGGCTGCGCCAGGACATCGCGCTGTGGCGCAACGGGGACCTCCGCGCCTTGCCGATGGGCTACCTGTTCTGCGGTCCGGTCGGCACCGGCAAGACCTTCCTGGTCGAATGCCTGGCCGGCGAGGCCGGCGTGCCGGTCTTGAAACTGAAGAATTTCCGCGACCGCTGGGTCGGTTCCAGCGAAGGCAACCTGGAGAAGATCTTCCGCCTGATCCGCGCGCTGGGGCGCTGCATCGTGTTCATCGACGAGGCCGACCAGACCCTGGGCAAGCGCGACGCCGGCAACGGCGACAGTGGTTTGTCGGGTCGGCTGTATTCGATGATCGCCCAGGAAATGGCCGACAGCGACAACCGCGGCCGGGTGATGTGGGTACTGGCCTCGTCGCGGCCCGACCTGATCGAAGTCGACCTGAAACGTCCGGGCCGGGTTGACGTGAAGATCCCGCTGCTGCCGACCACCACCCGGGAAGAAAGCGCCGGCCTGTTGAATGCCTTGCTGAAGCGTTTCGACCTGGCGCCCGGCATCGAAGCGCTGCGGAAACTCGAATTGCCGCTGCTGCTGACCCCCGGCGCGGCCGAGGCCTTCGCGGTCAAGGCGTATCGCCTGGCGCGCACCGGTCCGCTGGCGCCGCTGGAGGCGATCAGCGCCAGCCTGGCCGACTACCAGCCGCCGGTGGCGCTGGAAGTGCTGGAATTCCAGATGCGCATCGCCATAGCGGAAGCCACCGACCTGCGCTTCGTGCCCGCCTCGCTGCGACCGCTCGCCACCAAAGCGTCGCCGGCATGAAGGCCCCCTTCTCCTACCTCGCCGCCGCCTTCAACGCGCGTCCGTTGGGCATGCCGGTGCCGCCCAACTGGTTCGGCATCGCCGCCTTCGCCCTGGCCGGATTCTTCCTCAGCCCCGGCTTCTACCTGCTCGGCGTCGGGGCCGAGGCGATCTACCTGTACTGGCTGGCCAACAACCGCCGCTTCCGCGCCAGCGTCGATGCGGGCGCGTTGCCGCAGGATCCGGCCGACGATCGCTATCGCGAGTTGCTGCGACAGTTGCCGCCGCCGCTGCAACGGCGCCAGCAGGAACTGGAAGCGCGCGCCCGCGAAATCATCGCCCTGCTCGACCGTTCGCCGGTCATGGCCGCGCACGCCGACAGCCTGGAACAGCTGGTGTGGCTGCACCTGCGCCTGCTGGTCGCGCATGCCGCCATCGGCCGCGTGGTGCTGACCGCGCGCGAGGAACACCAGCAACTGGAAGCGCACGAACAGCTGATCGACGCGCGCCTGACCCAGGCCGACCTGGACGACGAGCTGCGCCGCAGCCTGGAGCAGCAGAAGAGCGTGATCGACCAGCGCCAGGCCGCGCACCTGGATGCCGCGCGCCGCGAGGAACACGTGGATTCGGAACTGGAGCGCATCGCCCAGCAGATCGCCTTGCTGCGCGAACAGGCGTTGCTGGCCACCGACGAAGGCAGCATCGGCTTGTCGCTGGATGCGCTGGCCGCTTCGTTCCGCGAAGCCAACCGCTGGCTCGACGGCCAGCGCGACCTGCTCGGTTCGCTCGACCTGGACCTGCAACCGCACCTGCCGCGGCACGTGCTGCGCGGGAACAATCCCCGCTCCAATTCCCGCTCCGCCATGACCGAAGGAGAGTCGTCATGACCCACCGCTCCAAGAGCCCACGCGCCAAGAGCCCACGCGCCCTGCAGCGCGGCAACGCCAGCGGCAAGCTGATCACCGCGATACTGATCCTGGTGTTGCTGGCCTTCGGCGGCTGGCTGGTGTTCCGCGACCTGGGCAAGTCCGGCGACAAGGATGCCGACGGCAAACCGGTCGCCGAATCTTCCGAAGGGCCCAGCGGCGATGCGCCCGACCCGATCGAGCCGGTCACCGGCCAGCCACGACTGGATGCGGCGGCGGCGTACCAGCCCAAGGGCGATATCGTCGATGTCGATATCAGCGAGTACGCCGGCTATGCCGGATTGATCGCGGCCAACGGCGGACTGGCGCCGAATCCGGATTCGTTCTTCGCCAAGCACTACGGCTTCCAGGTGCGCCTGACCCTGAGCGAGGAAGAAGGCTGGTCCAAGCTCAACAACGGCCGCGTCGCCGCCTCGGTGACCACCGCCGACACCCTGGCGGTGATCGGCCGCCAGTTCGAAGTGGTGGTGCCGGCGCAAATCGGCTTTTCGCGCGGCGCCGACCAGGTGGTGGTGGATGCGGGCATCGCCAGCATCAACCAGCTCAAGGGCAAGATCCTGGCCGCCTCGCAGTTCAACGAAAGCGAATTCTTCATCCGCTACCTGGCGTCCGAAGCCGGCGTGCCGGTCAAGGTGCTGCGCGACCTGGACGGCAAGCCGGGACCCGGCGAACTGGGACTGGTGTTCTACGAGGACGCCTTCATCGCCTGCGATGCCTACGAACACGAACTGGCCCGCGCCGCGCCGCGCCTCAACGGCTGCGTGGGCTGGTCGCCGCGCACCGATGAAGTGGTCGCCGCTTCCGGCAACAAGGCCAAGATCCTGGTCAGCAACCGCAACCTGCTGATCGTGGCCGACCTGCTGCTGGTCAACAAGGGCTTCGCCCAGGCCAGGCCGGAATGGGTCAAGGGACTGGTTCACGGCCTGCTGGAAGGCAACCGCCTGGTCCGCGACCTGCCGGCCACGCAGATCCCGGTGATCGCCAAGGCTTTCAAGTGGAGCGAAGCCGACACCGGCGAAGAGCTGGCCAAGGTCCACCTGTCCAACCTGCCGGAGAACCTGGCCTTTTTCGAAGGCACCATCGATTCAGCCGGCTCGTTCCAGGGCATCTACCAGTCCTCGGTGCTGGCCTACGGCAATCTGATCAAGAACCCGGCCGACTCGGCGCGCTTCGTCGACAGCGCCGCCTTGAATGCGCTGAAGAAGGCCGGGCTGTACGCCGACCAGAGCATCGCCATCGCCCCGATCCGCAGCGGCAACAGCCAGGTCTCGCTGGAAGGCGACGCCTTGCTGAGCAAGGACATCCGCTTCTTCTTCCAGCCCAATTCGGCGGTGCTGGACAAGGCCGCGCCGGCCAACGCCGGGTATCTGGAGACGGTCAAGAACTTCCTCCAGGTCAGTCCCGGCTCGGTGGTGCTGCTGCGCGGGCACGTGGATGCCGGGCGCAAGGCCGAATTCGAACAGCAAGGCGGCCAGGAACTGGTCCGCAGCATGTCGTTGAAGGCGATGGAGCTGTCGCGGCAGCGCGCCCAGGCGGTTCGCGATGCCTTGCTGGAACGCTACCCGAAGATCGACGCCAAGCGCATCGAGCTGGTCGGCCGCGGTTGGGAAGAGCCGGCCGGCACCGACAGCGACCTCAACCGTCGCGTCGAGGTGCAGTGGTTCACCCTGGAATAGCGGGAAAATCCGGGGCCCGGCCACGGGCCGTTACCGGAAACGGCCGCCCTGTCTATAATGGCGGCCTGCCTGCGGGGATTCCCTGTGCAGGCGCGATCGGGACGCGGCCCTTGCGGCGGCCTTCCGGAACCAAGTTTTCGTAGCCATGCGCGGTCCCGCGACCGTGCTGCCAAAGGTGCAAAGTGCGTAACTACGACCTCGAATTCCTCAAGCATTTCTCCATGGTCATCGGCTTCCTGGTCCTGGTGACCGGTGGCCTGATCGCCGCCGCGTTCCACCTGCACGGGCTGATCCCGCCGGAAGTTTCGCCGGTGGCGGCCAGGCAGACCGAGGCGCGCATCGCCCCGACTGGCGCGGTCTATGCCGGTTCCACCGGCGCCGCGGCCCAGGCGGCGGCAGCGGCGGCGGCCCTGGCGGCGGCGGCTTCGCAGACCGCTTACGGCGGCACCACCGATGGCGCGGTGATCTTCGAGAACCTGTGCGGCGCCTGCCACATCAGCGGCGTGGGCAAGGCCCCGACCCTGGATCACGCGCATTGGGATGCGCGCATCGCCCAGGGCAAGGACACCTTGTACAAGCACGCCATCGAAGGTTTTTCCGGACCCGATGGCGGGGTGATGCCGCCGAAGGGCGGCAACCCGGCGCTGACCGAGGAGCAGATGCACGCCACGGTCGACTGGATGCTGGGCAACCTCAAGTAAGCTTCGGTTCGCCGACGCGCAAGACGCCGCCTCCGGGCGGCGTTTTTTGTTTCGGGTATCCGGATTTCAGTGTGGGACTGCATGGAAACAGGCGCTCTTGATCTTGCCTTTCAATCCCGTTGAGGCTCGGCAAGCAGGTGGGGCGAATACCCGAAGGGCGGCGCGCAGGATGCGTGCCGTTTCTGGAGGGCACAGGGATGTGCCTTCCAGAAATGCCCCGCCTGCTTGCGCATCGGTCACGCGTAGCGGGACCGACGGGCCGACCGGGTGGCCTTCTTTGGTTACTTTCTTGGCCACACAAGAAAGTGACCCGCGCATAGCGCGGAACGCTTTTGATCCTGACCAGACACCTCGACTGGAAAAGCCCCACACTGGATTCCAGATACCCTTTTTGTGTCCCTGCCACCTCCCTGGAGCCACGCATGTCCCTCCTCCGCCTTCCCGCCGCGCTGTTGCTCGCGCTGGCTTGCGTCGGCTTCACCGCCTCGACCCTTGCCGCGGTCAAGCGCAGCGTGATCACCATCGGCAGGGTCCAGGGGCACGGCGACCGCAGCCCGATGGAAGGCCAGCCGGTCATCGTCCAGGGCGTGGTCACCGGCGACTTCCGCGACGGCCTGGGCGGCTTCTTTTTGCAGGATGCGGGCGATGGCGATGCGGAGACTTCCGACGGCTTGTTCGTGGTTCCGGCCAAGTCGCTGAAGGCGACCACGCTGCGCGCCGGCGATGCGGTCCGCGTGTACGGCAACGTTTTCGAGGATGCGGGCGATGGCAAGGCCGGCACATTGACGACGCTGAAGGCCGAGCGCATCGAGAAGGCGAAAGTCGCGGCGCCGGTCGCCACCACGATCGACGCGCCACCGCAGCGTTGGGAAATTTACGAAGGCATGCGGGTCATGATCGACGCGCCGCTGAGCTTGAATGGCAGCGACACGCGCTATGCCGAAACCAGCGCCAGCTTCGATGGCCGCCTGTGGACGCCGAGCGAAGTCGCCGCCCCCGGCAGCGCCGCCTTCCGTGAAGTCGAAAGAGCCAACGCGCGCCGCCGGATCGTGCTGGACGACGCCAGCAACCGCCGCGACCCGCAAAACCTCTGGTACCTGCCCGACGGCATTCCGCGTGCCGGCAGTCTCGCCAGCGGCGTGCAAGGCATCGTCGATGAGCGCCATGGCGGCCACCGGCTGCAGCTGACCGCGCCGCTGCAGGTGAAAGCCGCGCCGCGCCCCACCGCGCCCAAGGTCGCAGGCAAGCTGCGCGTGGCCGTGTTCAACATGGAAAACCTGTTCAACGGCGACGGCAAGGGCGGCGGCTTTCCCACCCGTCGCGGGGCGAAAAGCCCGGCCCAGTTCAAGGCCCAGGTCGACAAGCTGGCGGCCACACTGAGGGCCATGGATCCGGACGTCGCCGCCTTGATGGAACTGGAAAACGATGGCTACGGCCCGCAATCCAGCCTCGCCCAGTTCGTCGAGGCCTTGAACGCGGGCGGTGGCGACTGGCGCTTCATCGATGCGGGCAAGGGAGATGCGGGCAAGGGGCCGGGCAGCGACGAGATCCGGGTGGGCCTGATCTATCGCAAGAGTCGTGTTGCCCCGGTCGGCAAGCCCGCGACGCTGGAAGGCGCGCCGTTCGATTGCGCTTCCTCGCAAGCGTGCAGCCGGGTGCCGCTGGCGCAGGCATTTCGTCACGGCAAACGGCCCGCCTTCGTCGTTGTCGCCAATCATTTCAAGTCCAAGGGTTGTTCCGGCGCCAGCGGCGCCGATGCCGACCAGCGCGACGGCCAGGCCTGCTGGAATGCGCTGCGCGTGGAATCGGCCAAGCGTCTGGATGCCTGGCTGAAGACCGATCCCACCGGCCAGGGCAGTTCGTTGAAACTGGTGGTCGGCGATTTCAACGCCTATGCGATGGAAGACCCGGTGCGCACGCTGCGCGACGCGGGCTGGAAGGATGCGTTCGCGGTGGCGAAGGTGAAGCAGCCTTACAGTTATCTCTACGGCGGCATGCTCGGCCGCCTGGACCACGCCCTGCTCAGTCCGGCGCTGGCCAAGCGTTTGCGAGGCGCCGCCGAGTGGCACAGCAATGCCGATGAAGCAGACGGCGAAGGCTATGCCGGCAGCGACGTCCCCGGTCCGTGGCGCAGCTCGGACCATGATCCGATGTTGTTGGGCTTCGATCTATGACGCCTCTGTAGGAGCGTCCCATGGGCGCGAGCTCTTGGGACATGGATACGTACCGAAAAGCTCGCGCCCATGGGGCGCTCCTACGGGAGGAAATGGCCTTGTGGCGCTAAACGCTATCATTCGCGCATGATCACTCCCGCCTTTCCTGCCACTTCCTCGTCCCTGATGCTTGCCGGCCCTGCCGGTCAACTGGAAGTCGCGGTCGATCCACCCGAAGCCGACACCGCGCCGTTGCCGTTGACCGTGGTCCTCTGCCATCCGTTGTCCACCGAGGGCGGCAGTCTCAACAACAAGGTCGTGACCATGGCCGCGCGCAGCCTGCGCGAGCTGGGCGCAAGCACCGTGCGCTTCAATTTCCGCAGCGTGGGCAAGTCGGAAGGCAGCTTCGACCATGGCGAGGGCGAGCAGCAGGATCTGTTGGCGGTGGTCGCGTGGGTGCGCGAACAGCGCCCCGATCACGACCTGTGGCTGGCCGGTTTCAGTTTCGGCGCCTATGTCTCGCTGCGCGCCGCGCACGAGGTGCAGCCGGAAGGACTGATCTCGATCGCACCGCCGGCCGGGCGCTGGGATTTCCGCGGGATCGTGCCGGTGCCTTGCCCCTGGCTGCTGATCCAGGGCGAGAACGACGAGATCGTCGACCCGCAAGCGGTCTACGGCTGGGTCGCCACGCTCAAGCGCAAGCCCGACATGGTGCGCATGCCCGACACCAGCCATTTCTTCCATCGCAAGCTGATCGACCTGCGCGGCGCCTTGCAGCATGGCGTGAAGCACTGGTTGCCGATCGCGTGAGTTCGGAGCGGGAACAACCAACGCCCTCGCAGGCGTATGCGCAAGGCGTGGCGCGCGGCGACTGGCAGGACGATCCGGCCCAGCACCCGGCACTGGGCGAGCTGGACCGCATCCATTCGCAGCTGCTGGCGACGGCGCCCAACGGCGGCCTGTTCGGGCGCCTGTTCAAATCGAAACCCGAAGCGGTGAAGGGCCTGTACTACTGGGGCGAAGTCGGGCGCGGCAAGACCTTCCTCGTGGATCTGTTTTACGACGGGCTGCCGATCGGGGAAAAGTACCGCACGCATTTCCACCGTTTCATGCGCAACGTGCACGAACGCCTGCGCGAGCACGCGGGCGAGGCCGATCCGCTGGCGAAGATCGTGCGCGAAGCGCGCGGCCGCCTGCGCGTGCTGGTGCTGGACGAATTCTTCGTCACCGACATCGGCGACGCGATGCTGCTGGCGAAATTGCTGGAACACATGGTCGCCGAGGGCATCACCCTGGTCACCACCTCGAACACCGCGCCGGAGAACCTGTACAAGGACGGTCTGCAGCGCGCGGGCTTCCTGCCGGCCATCGCCTTGATCCAGCAGCATTGCGCGGTGCTGCGTTCCGGCGGTGAGGAGGATTACCGCCTGCGCGCGCTGACCCGGTCGCCGGTGTATCGCGCGCCGCTGGACGCGCAGTCGGACGCCTGGCTGGCCGCGCGCTGGAAGGAACTCAGCGGCGGCGGCGATGCGCGCGCCGGCAACATCGAGATCGATGCGCGCAAGATCCCGGTGCGCGGGCGCGGCAAGAGCATCGTCTGGTTCGACTTCGCCGCGCTGTGCGAAGGCCCGCGCGGCACCACCGACTACATCGAGGTCGCGCGCGAATTCAACACGGTGCTGCTGGGCGGCATCCCCGCCTTCGACCGCGACAACGAAGACGCCGCCCGCCGCTTCGTCAACCTGATCGACGAACTGTACGACCGCCACGTCAACCTGGTCTGCACCGCAACGACCCTGCCAACCGGGTTGTATTCGGGAACGCGCTTGCAAGGCGCCTTCGAGCGCACCGCCTCGCGCCTGATCGAGATGCAGAGCGCGGAATACCTGGCTTCGCAGCACAAGGCCTGATTGTCCCCAAGGGGCTTCCTTCCAGGCGTAGGAGCGGGCCTTGCCCGCGATGCTCTTGTTTATGTGGGAGCGGCGTCCCGCCGCGAGCTCTTGCATTGAAGTCGCGCGCGCAAAGCTCATCGCATGATCATCCAATGGGCGACCGTGGCTGGCAGGGGTAACACTCCTGGTAGTTAGATCAGGGTGTCCACTAAACCGTAGGAACTATCAGTTCGGCTTGAACGAACTGTTAGACCCCGCGCCAAGGCAGTTGTTCCTAGCGCGCAACATCTAATTTTGCACGCACGGCTTGAATGGATTTGACACAAAAGTGTTGTCCGCCACATCTTTAAATTTGACCCGGAAACTAGCGGCATAGTCTGCTGGCACTAGATCGTAAATGGGAGCCTCCACTTCAGTTGAGTCGCCCGGACCGACAGACAATGTCGAAGGGGGCATTGGTCCATGCCCGCCTGGACCGTGCCTCCAATCGGTGGCGCCATTATCGTCAAGTATCTGGTAGATGAGCCAACTGAGCTTGTAAGGTGGCCGGGACGCATACGGATCAATCTGTATCCGGAGCTTTCCTTGACTCTCGTTCTTGACAGCAAGTCGAACAGGAACCGCTCGATCAGACGTGCCACAAATTTGAGTGACCGGCTCAACAGAAAGTCTTACCCGCGATGGATCAACGGAAACGCAACCGGAAACAAGACCAGCAATAGAAATTGTGGCAACGAGCGACGAAATACGCATGCGGGGTCTAACTCCTGTTTGTAACCCAGAATAAGCACACATGATCTGGATGGCCGGCAGTTACGCAGCGCACCGGCCGAACGCACGCACGCACGCGTAGCTCAGTCTGCACCACATCTTATTGTTGAATCTCCGAATTCCAGTGTGGCGCGCTCCTGCTTGAGTCCCTCTCCCCGCCTGCGGAGAGAGGGACGCGACCATGCAGCACACACTAGATTTCAGACACCCATCTGATCCCGCACTTCAGCCCACAAGCTCAAACCGGATCCTCCGCGTACCCGGATCCGCTTCCACCAGCCGCACCCTCACCTGCTCACCCAGCGGCAACGCACGATCGCCTGCGACACGCGCCAGGATCGCCGGCTCGCGCAGCATCACCTCGCCTTGTTGCGGATCCTTCCTGTCGATCTCGACGATCGCGCCTTCGAAAACCTCGCCCACCCGCGACGCCAATGCCGCCGCTTCGGCCAGGTCGAGCACGCCGTTCTCGTAACGGCTGGCGCGGCGCGCGGATTCCTGCATCGTCGCCGGCAGGCCCGGCAGCGCGTCCAGCACCCACTGCGGCACCGGCTTGCCGGCGCACAGGGCCACGCAGGTTTCGCCGGTATAGCGATCGACCAATCGCCGCAACGGCGCGGTGACATGGGTGTATTGCGCGGCGAGTGCGGAATGTCGCGAGTCGTCAGGCACGGCGCCATCAAAGGCGACGTAGCCGGCGCCGCGCAGCACCGTGGTGCAGGCGGTCATCATCGCCACGTCGCGCGGATTGGCGGGATCCAGCGAACGGATGAAATCCGGATAGCTGCGTGGTTTCGGCCAGTCGATGCCCAGCGCACGCGCGGTGCGATGCAGGCGCGCGAGGTCGCGCGGATCGGCTTCGGGCAGGGTGCGCAGCAGGCCGACGCCGTGCTCCACCATCAGGTGCGCGGCGGCCATGCCGGTCAACAGGGAAATCTGTTCGTTCCAGTCCTCGACCGGATGGCGGGCGCGGAATTCCAGCGTCCACCGGCCGTCCTCGATACGGATTTCCTGCTCCGGCAGCGGCAGGCTGATGCCGCCGCGATTGCGCTCGCGCTGCTTGCGCAGCTCGCCGATCTCGCGCAACACCGCCCACATCGGTCCGGCCGTGCCGTTGTCGATCTGCTGCTGCACGCCGGCATAGTCGAGCTTGGCCCGGCTCCTGATCCGCGCGCGGCGCACGTCGACCGCGATGCCTTCGCCACTGGCGTCGAGTTCGAGGGTCCACAGCAACGCCGGCCGCACCTGACCCGGCAACAGCGACGCGGCGTCTTCCGACAACGCCTTGGGATGCAGCGGGATCTTGGCATCGGCGCCGTACAGGGTTTCGCCACGGCGATGGGTTTCGAGGTCGATCACATCGCCGGCGGTGACGAACGCGGCGACATCGGCGATCGCGTAGTGCACGCGATAACCATCGCCATTGCGTTCCACGTACATCGCCTGGTCCAGGTCCATCGCCTCCGGCGGATCGATGGTGACGAATTCGATGCCGGTGCGATCTTCGTCCGGCAGGCGCGGATGGGCTGCCGCGACGACGGCGGCCTGCTCGACTTCCGGCGGGAACCCGGACGGCAGGCCGAGTTCGCGCTGCAGGCCGGCCATGCCGTTGGCCAGTGCCGGATCCTGCGGCGTTCGCAGGCGAAGACATCGTGTGGTCGTCATCGGTGCTTCCCCTTCTTCTATTCGCTCGATTCTAGTCGGACGGCATTTCCTCGCCGCCACGGGGCATTCGTGGTCGGCCCGGTCGCTACTGTTTTCCTGTTCCACGGCGACAGCTTGCAAGCTGCTGGCGTGAAACCCGAAAGAACCGATCCGGCGCGTTGGGCCTTCATCATGCTTGCTGGAATTTTCCATATCTAGCGTTGACGGATAAGTCTGACCACATTATGTTGTGGTCGTCGGTTCCATTGGCTCAGGCCAATGGATGAAAAGGGAAGCCGGTTGGAATCCGGCACTGCCCCGCAGCGGTATGTGGAAACGAACCCGTCATTGCACTGAGGCACCGGCCTTGGGAAGCGACGGGCTAGGAAAAGGCGAGGAGTGAGCGGAGAGTAGTGAGGAGTGAGTAAAGGCAAAAGCTCTTGCTTTTCCACTCACTCCTCACTTCTCTCCACTCACTCCTCGCCCCAAGTCCGCAAGTCCGAAGACCTGCCGACAGCCGCGCGATGCACACCGCGCGGTGCCGGCCGCGGAATCTCCGGGGGGAGAATGGCTGGTGACGCGAACGCGAGGGCTGCCGCCGTCGCTGTTGTTGCGACACCGCGCTTCCATCCTGCGATGCACAAGGCCTGCGCTGCCTGCGAGGGACAGGCCGCCGCGTGCATCACGCATGGAGAAAAGCATGTCCACACTCCCCACCGATCTTTCTTGTGGGAAGGGCTTCAGCCCCGACGCCACACCCGTTGATGAAGCCGTCGGGGCTGAAGCCCCTCCCACAACGGCAGCTGTCGACATTGCGCCTGGCTTCGACCTGACCCCGCCGCCCACCGCCACCGCGATGAGCGTGACCAAGCGCAACGGCGGCCAGGAGCCGGTCGATCTCAACAAGATCGTGCGTGCGGTGCAGCGCAATTGCGAAGGCCTGCACGCGATCGACCCGATGCGCGTGGCCACGCGCACCATCAGCGGCCTGTACAACGGCGCGAGCACGCGCGAGCTGGACGAACTGTCGATCCGCACCGCCGCGCTGCTGACCGCCGAGGAACCGGAGTACGGCCGTCTCGGCGCGCGCCTGCTGGCGAACTACATCGCCAAGGAAGTCGCCGGCCAGGAGATCCACGCCTTCTCGCAATCGATCCTGCGCGGCCATGAAGTCGGGCTGATCAACGACCGCCTGCTTGGCTTCGTGCAGACCAACGCGCGCAAGTTGAACGACGCGCTGGATGCTTCGCCGGATTTGCGTTTCGACTACTTCGGGTTGCGCACGCTATACGACCGCTACCTGCTGCGCCACCCGCACACGCGCAAGGTGATCGAGACGCCGCAACAGTTCTTCCTGCGCATCGCCTGCGCGCTGAGCGAGGACGTGCCCGAAGCACTGGCGCTGTACCGGCGCATGGGAAATCTCGACTACCTGCCGAGTTCGCCGACGCTGTTCAACGCCGGCACCACGCACGAGCAACTGTCCAGCTGCTTCCTGCTGGATTCGCCGATCGATTCGCTGGAGTCGATCTACAAGAAGTACGGCGACATCGCCCAGCTGTCCAAGTTCAGCGGCGGCATCGGGGTCAGTTTCACCCGCGTGCGTTCGCGTGGTTCGCTGATCAAGTCGACCAACGGCCATTCCAACGGCATCGTGCCGTGGCTGAAGACCCTGGATTCCTCGGTGGCGGCGGTCAACCAGGGCGGCAAGCGCAAGGGCGCGGCCTGCGTGTACCTGGAACCGTGGCATGCCGACGTGGAGGAATTCCTGGAACTGCGCGACAACACCGGCGACGAGGCGCGGCGCACGCACAATCTGAACCTGGCGAACTGGATTCCCGATCTTTTCATGCGGCGCGTCGAAGCCGACGCCGACTGGTCGCTGTTCGACCCGCGCGTGGTGCCGGAATTCACCGACCTGTTCGGCGCCGATTTCGAACGCGCCTACGAACAGGCCGAGCGGCAGGGCAAGGCGCTGAAGTCGATCAAGGCCAGAGAGCTGTACGGCCGGATGATGCGCACCCTGGCCCAGACCGGCAACGGCTGGATGACTTTCAAGGACAAGTGCAACCGCGCCAGCAACCAGACCGCGAAAGCCGGCAACGTCATCCACCTGTCCAACCTGTGTACCGAGATCCTGGAAGTCACTTCGGCCGAAGAGACCGCGGTGTGCAACCTGGGTTCGATCAACCTCAGCCACCACCTGGACGAAGACGCACCCGCTTCAAACCAGGTATTCGACTTCGACAAGCTGGCCGAAACCGTGCGTCTGGCGGTGCGCCAGCTGGACCGGGTGATCGACCTGAACTTCTATCCGATCGAAACCGCGCGCCGCGGCAACCTGCGCTGGCGCCCGGTCGGACTGGGCGTAATGGGCCTGCAGGACGTGTTCTTCAAGCTGCGCCTGCCGTTCGACAGCGAAGACGCGCGCAAGCTGTCGGCGAAGATCGCCGAGACCATCTACTACCACGCGCTGGAAACCTCGGTGGAACTGGCCGAGGAACGCGGCCGCCATCCTTCGTTCGCCGACACCCGCGCGGCCGCCGGGGAATTCCAGTTCGAAGCCTGGAACGTGGTGCCCGAAGACAGTGACCGCTGGGAAACGCTGCGTGAGCGCATCATCGAAAGCGGCCTGCGCAATTCGCTGTTGATCGCCATCGCGCCCACCGCGACCATCGCCTCGATTGCCGGTTGCTACGAATGCGTGGAGCCGCAGACCAGCAACCTGTTCAAGCGCGAGACCCTGTCCGGCGATTTCCTGCAGGTCAATCGCTACCTGGTGGGCGAGCTGAAGAAGCTGGGCCTGTGGACCCCGGAAGTGCGCGACGAGATCAAGCAGGCCGAAGGTTCGATCCAGAACATCGCGCGCATCCCGCAGGCCTTGCGCGAGATCTACCGCACCACCTGGGAAGTGCCGATGCGTTCGCTGATCGACATGGCCGCCGACCGCGGCGCCTTCATCGACCAGTCGGCCTCGCTCAACCTGTTCATGGAAAGCCCGAGTATCGGCGCGATGTCGTCGATGTACATGCATGCATGGAAGAAGGGCATCAAGACCACGTATTACCTGCGTTCGCGGCCGGCGACCAGGATCGCAAAGACCACCGTCGGCAATGTGGCGGCAACGTATTCGCCCGAAGAAGCGGTGAGCTGCTCGCTGGAGAATCTCGAGAGCTGCGAGGCGTGTCAGTGAAGCAGGAGTGAGTGGAGAGGAGTGAGGAGTGAGCGGGGTTCCACTCAGGTATTGCGGGATCGTTGGCGGAGGGTCGTTAGCATCCTGCTGATCTCGTCGATTAAGCCAATGAGTGTCTGTAGGAGGTTGGGTGGCAACCAGCCAAGACGACTACACAGCAGCAGTTGGGTATGGAGCTCAGAGAGGGATCCATGTGCGATTGCAAGAAAATGCGCCCGCTCCTTCTTCGACTCACGTGTCCAGCCCTCCGCGATATTGCTGGCGACGGAAACCGCGGCGCGCGTGATCTGCAGCCGGATGCCATAGCGCTCTTCACCAGGCAGCCGCGCTGCGCTGCGGCATGCCAGCTCAGCCAGCTTCATCGCCTTGTTCCACAACGTGGTCTCCATGTAATGCATACCCGCCTCCTTCATCCAGCATGGCTCACCCGTGTTGAACATTCCATCAGAGGAATCCTTCTTTCATGTCAGACATAACCCCACTCACTCCTCACTCCTCTCCACTCACTCCTCGTCTTCTGGCCCCCGGCTTCGAACTGACCCTGCGCCCCATGCGCTACCCGCGGTTCTACGAGATGTACCGCAATGCCATCCGCAACACGTGGACGGTGGAGGAAGTGGACTTCTCGCTGGACACCAAGGACCTGAAGGACAAGTTCGGTCCGGCCGAGCGGCATTTGATCGAACGCCTGATCGCGTTCTTCGCCACCGGCGATTCCATCGTCTCCAACAACCTGGTGCTGAACCTGTACCAGCACATCAACGCGCCGGAAGCGCGCATGTACCTGTCGCGGCAGCTGTACGAGGAAGCGCTGCACGTGCAGTTCTACCTGACCCTGCTGGATACCTACCTGCCGGATCCCGGCGAACGCGCGAAAGCCTTCGCCGCGGTCGAGAACATCCCCTCGATCAAGCGCAAGGCGGAGTTCTGCTTCAAGTGGATCGATTCGCTGCAGGGCATCGCCCGCATCGAAACGCGCGAGCAGCGTCGCCAGTTCCTGCTCAATATGGTCTGCTTCGCTGGTTGCATCGAAGGCTTGTTCTTCTTCGGCGCGTTCGCCTATGTGTACTACCTGCGTTCGCGCGGGTTGCTGCATGGGTTGGCGTCGGGCACCAACTGGGTGTTCCGCGACGAGAGCGCGCACATGGCCTTCGCCTTCGAGGTGATCCGCACCGCGCGCGAGGAGGAACCGGATCTGTTCGACAATGAACTCAAGTCGCAGGTGGTACAGATGATGTCCGAAGCGGTGGACTGCGAAGTCGCCTTCGCCGAGGACACCCTGAGCGGCGGTGTCGCCGGGCTGTCGATCAAGGACATGCGCCAGTACCTGGAATATTGCGCCGACCAGCGCATGGTCCAGCTGGGCATGCCCAAGCATTTCGGCAGCACCAATCCGTTCCCGTTCATGGACCTGCAGGACGTGCAGGAACTGACCAACTTCTTCGAACGCCGCGTCTCGGCGTACCAGGTCGGCGTGCAAGGTGAAGTCGGCTTCGACCACGCGTTCTGAGCCCCGATCCTGTGGGATTACATTGATTGCGTAGGAGCGACGTAAGTCGCGAAACATGCTTCACCGAACCGGTGAGTGGCTTCGCGACTTACGTCGCTCCTACGCAGAGTCGGCACGGGCTTGATAGGCCGGGGGGAAACCTGTCCAATGCAGCCATGCCCCAACCTTCCCTGCCTTCGACAAGTCGTCGCCATTTCCTTGCGGCAAGCGCCGCACTGGGCGCGGCGACATGGGCTCCATTGCAGGCGCTTGCGGCGAACTGCCACAAGCAATCCGACTCCTGGATTCCCTCGGACGATTTCCTCGCCGAACTGCCGCGCATCATGCAGGCCTTCGCGGTGCCGGGCGTGGGCATCGCCGTGATCGAAGATGGTGAAGTCGCATGGAGCCGGCCGTTCGGCGTGACCCATGCATTGACCCGCAAGCCGGTGGATGCGCGCACGATCTTCGAGGATGCCTCGCTGAGCAAGCCGGTGTTCGCCTACCTGGTCTTGCAGTTGATGGACCAGGGACTGATCGATCTGGACCGCCCACTGGTGCAATACCGCAGGCCCGATTACCTGGCCGCGCACCCGTGGATCGAACTGATCACCGCCCGCGACGTGCTGCGTCATTCCACCGGCCTGCCGAACTGGCGCAAGTCGCCGGCCACGGAAAAGCTGGTGCCGATGGTGAAGCCCGGCACGCGCATCGACTATTCCGGCGAAGCCATTTTCTGGCTGCAACTGGTGATCGAAACCCTCACCGGGCAGAGCCTGGACGAAGCGATGCAGGCGCATCTGTTTGGCCCGGCCGGGATGAAGGACAGCAGCTATGCCTGGAATGCGGATCTGGCGGCGCGCTCGGTATACGGGCATCGCGCGCACGACAAAGCGGGCGAAGGCCTGCCGCCGCAGATGTTCCGTGAGCAATGGAGCCTCGCCCAGCAGGTCGCCGACCGCTGGGGCAAACCGTTGTCCGCATGGAAATATGAAGACGCCGTGCGCGCATTGCCGGAAGTGATGGCGCTGGCGCCGCCGGGACTGGTGACCTGGCCGGGCGACATCGTCGCCAACGCGGCGGCCAGCCTGCGCACCACGGTGCAGGACTACGCGACCTTCATGACCCTGGTGATGGCGCGCAAGCAGCGCGCGTCGTGGGAAATCAGCGAGGCCACGCGACAGGCGATGCTCACCCCGCAGATCAGGATCCCGGGTCGCTGGACCGAGAAAGGCCTGGGCTGGAACATGGAAGCCACGCGCGACGGCCCGGTGTTCTACCACTCCGGCAGCAACGGCGACATCTTCAAGAATTTCGCGGTTGGCGATGCGCGGCGCCGGCGCGGCATCGTGGTGTTGACCAACGGCGGCAGCGGTTCCTACGTCCACCAGCGCGTGGTGCGCGCGGCGACGGGCTACGACCTGCTGTCCTACGACCTCTGACCGCATGCACAGCTGCACTTGTGGGAGGGGCTTCAGCCCCGACGCTCTTGGCAAACAGCTATCGGGGCTGAAGCCCCTCCCACATGATCAACGCCGAGCAAGCTCGGCTCTACAAATCCCGGCGCGGGAAAAGCTAGTATCCCCACATGCGCCCCGACTACATCCTCACCCTGTCCTGCCCCGATCGCATCGGCATCGTCTATCGCGTCACCGGACTGCTGTACGAACTGGGTTGCAACATTCTCGACGCGCAACAGTACGGCGACGAGGAAAGCCGGCGCTTTTTCCTGCGCGTGCATTTCGACCTGCCCAGCCTGGCGGAGATCGATGTCCTGCGGGAAAGTTTCGCCTCGCTGGCCGACCACTTCGGCATGGACTGGAAGATCCACGATGCGCGCCGACGTGCGCGCCTGCTGGTGCTGGTCAGCAAGCAGGGCCATTGCCTCAACGATCTGCTGTTCCGCGCGCACAGCCGGCAACTGCCGGTGGACATCGCCGCGGTGGCTTCCAACCACGAGGATTTCGCCGCGCTGGCCGCTTCCTACGACGTGCCCTTCCACCATTTGCCGACAAGCAATGCGGCCAAGCAGGCGCAGGAACGGCAGGTGCTGGAATTGGTGGAACGCGAACGCATCGACCTGGTGGTGCTGGCGCGCTACATGCAGATCCTTTCGCCGGAACTGTGCGATGCGCTGGCCGGGCGCGCCATCAACATCCACCACAGCTTCCTGCCCAGCTTCAAGGGCGCCAAGCCCTACCACCAGGCGCACCAGCGTGGGGTCAAGATCATCGGCGCCACCGCGCATTACGTCACCCGCGACCTGGACGAAGGCCCGATCATCGAACAAGACATCGCCCGCGTGGACCACGCGATGGCCCCGAAGGAACTGGTGCGCGTCGGCAGCGACACCGAATCGCAAGTGCTGGCCCGCGCCGTGCGCCGGCATGTGGAACACCGGATCCTGTTGAACGGGCATCGCACGGTGGTGTTCCGCTGACCGCGATCATTGGAACAGAACTCCTTGTGGGAGCGGCATCCTGCCGCGATGCTCTTCGCGCTATCCACCAGCAGGAATATCAAGCAAGGGCTGGCCGCAGGATGCCGCTCCCACGAGGCGCACTGATCAGCGCCTACATGCCCAGCCAGATCCGCAACGGATGCGCCGGATCGACAAGCAGGCGGATGGCCAATACGACCGACACGGTCACCAGCAACGGCTTGATGATCCTGGCGCCCCGCTTCATCGCGAAGCGCGATCCCAGCTGTGCGCCAAGGAACTGTCCCGCACCCATCACCAGCCCGACTTTCCACAGGATCGCCCCGAACCACAGGAACACCGCGAAGGCGCCGACGTTGGAGCCGAAGTTGAGGAACTTGGTGTGCGCCGTCGCCTTGAGCAGGCCGTAACCGGCCAGCGAGATGAAACCCAGCATCAGGAACGAACCGGTGCCGGGACCGAACACGCCATCGTAGAAGCCGATCACCGGCACGAACGTCAGCGCGAACGTCTTCGCGCTCATGCGCCGATGGCGATCCATTTCGCCGGCATCGGGCTTGAGACTGAAATACACGGCGATGCCGATGAGCAGGAACGGCAGCGCCGCCTTGAGCGCGTCGCCCGGCACCACCGTGGCCAGCAGCGCGCCGAGCGCCGCCCCCAGGGCCGCGGTCAGCGCCATGGGCAATTGCCCGCGCAGATCGACATGTCCATGCCGCGCATACGCCAGGCTGGCCGAGCCGGAACCGAACAACGATTGCAGCTTGTTGGTGCCCAGCACCTGCAGCGGTGGAATGCCGGCCAGCAGCATCGCCGGGATGGTGATCATGCCGCCGCCGCCGGCAATGGCATCTATGAACCCGGCGATCAGTCCGGCGGCGAACAACAGGAGCAGGAGCTGGAGGCCGAGCTCTTCCAAGGGGTCATCCGGGCAGGTAACGGGCAGGACGCAGCACCGTCATTGGGCGCGGGATTCGAAGCCCCGCCATGATAAGTCAGCGCCACGTCCCGCCGGCGGGCGGCGCGGGTTAGCATCGCCCAAATCCCTTGGAGCCTGCCGATGCCTTTCACTGCCCGGATCGTCCCGTTGCTGGCCGCGATGGCCATCGCCTTCCCTGCGAACGCGCAGGAAGTTCCCGCGCAACGTCCCGAAGTCGCCGCCGCCGCCAGCAGGCTCGATGCGAAGATCGTCGCCTGGCGCCGTGATTTCCATGCCCATCCGGAACTGTCCAACCGCGAGGAGCGCACTTCGGCCAAGGTCGCCGAGCACCTGCGCGCCCTGGGCCTGCAACCGAAGATCCTGGCCGGCCATGGCGTGGTCGCGATCATCGAAGGCGGCAAGCCGGGGCCGAAGATCGCCTTGCGCGCCGACATGGATGGCTTGCCGGTGACCGAACAAACCGGTTTGCCGTTCGCCTCGAAAGCCACGTCCACCTATCGCGGTGAAACCGTCGGCGTGATGCACGCCTGTGGCCACGATGCGCACACCGGCATCCTGATGGGCGTGGCCGAAGCGCTGGTGGCGATGCGCAAGGATCTGCCCGGCTCGGTGATGCTGGTCTTCCAGCCGGCCGAGGAAGGCGCACCGCCACCGGAAGAAGGCGGGGCCGCGCTGATGCTGAAGGAAGGGCTGTTCAAGGAGTTCAGACCCGAGGCGGTGTTCGGGCTGCACGTATTCTCCAATGTGCAGGCGGGACAGATCGCGGTGCGCGCGGGGCCGGCGATGGCGGCCTCGGACCGCTTCGCGATCAAGGTCAGCGGGCGGCAGACCCATGGTTCGGCGCCGTGGAACGGCATCGATCCGATCGTCGCCGCCGCCGACCTGATCGGCACCGCGCAGACCATCGTCAGCCGCCGCACCAACATTTCCAGACTGCCGGCGGTGGTGACCTTCGGCGCGATCAAGGGCGGGATCCGCTACAACATCATTCCCGACGACGTGGAGATGGTCGGCACCATCCGCACCTTCGACCCGGCCATGCGCCAGCAGGTGTTCGCCGACCTGCGCAACGTGGCCGAACACGTCAGCGCCGCGCACGGCGCCACGGCGAAGACCGACATCTACGAACACGACGGCAATCCACCCACGGTCAACGATCCGGCGCTGACCGCGCGGATGCTGCCCAGCCTGCAGGCGGTGGTCGGCAAGGACAATGTGTACGAACCGCCGCTGCAGATGGGTTCGGAGGATTTCTCGCTGTATGCGCTGGAAGTGCCGTCGATGTTCTTCTTCGTAGGCTCGACCTCGAAGGGCATCGACCCGGCCACCGCGCCCAGCAACCATTCGCCGAAATTCCTGCTGGACGAATCGTCGCTGGACATCGGCTTCCGCGCGCTGCTGCAGGTGAGCCTGGATTACCTACACGGCCAACAATCGTAACGATCCGTGGGAGCGGCCTTTGTGGGCACGGATTTTGTGGGAGCGGCGTCCCGCCGCGAGCTCTTGATTCAGCTGTTGCTGTACTTCGGGAAATGAACAAAGCGAAAAGCTCGCGGCGGGACGCCGCTCCCACAGAAGCCGCTCCCACACCCTTCGGTTGATTCAGGATTCCCCACCCGGCCATAACCTCCGCGCCGCTAAAATGCGCGCATGAATACCCCCCAGGATTCCAGCCTCGGCCACGAGGTCGCCTATCCGTCGCACTACGACGCAGGCCTGTTGTTCCCGATCCCGCGCGCCGCCGGCCGCGCGGAGATCGGCATTGCCGACGGCGCCCCCGGATCAGGTCCGGGGCAGGCTCTTCCGTTCATCGGCCACGATCGTTGGCATGCCTACGAGATCAGCTGGCTGGATGCGCGCGGCAAGCCGCACGTGGCCACGGCCACCTTCACTGTGCCCTGCGCCTCGCCGAACCTGGTCGAATCGAAATCGCTGAAGCTGTATCTGAATTCGCTGAACGCCGAGCGCTTCAACAGCGAGGAAGCCCTGCGCGAGCGCATCGCCCTCGACCTGTCCGCTCGCGCCGGGGCGGACATCGCGGTTGCGTTCGGTCTTCCGGCGATGGTGGAAACCAGCTCCAGCCAATCAGGCGCCGGCGAATCGATCGACGCGCTGGATATCGACATCGACGACTACGGCCCGCCGAACCCGGGCCATCTCTCGGCGGACCCTGCGCAAGTGGTCGAGGAATCGTTGACCTCGCAACTGCTCAAGTCCAATTGCCCGGTGACCGGGCAGCCGGATTGGGCCAGTGTTGTGCTGTCCTATCGCGGACCGCGCATCGACCGTGCGGGCCTGCTGTGCTACCTGGTCAGCTTCCGCGACCACGCCGGCTTCCACGAACAATGCGTGGAGCGCATGTTCCATGACGTGCTCGCGCGTTGCCGACCGCAGGCCTTGTCAGTCGAAGCGCGCTATACCCGGCGTGGTGGGCTGGACATCAACCCCTGGCGCGCGACCCCCGGATTCCCCGCCCCCATGGCGCTGCGTGAAGTGCGTCAGTAACACTGAACGATTACATCGGGGTTTCACGACGGCGCGATGAATTCTTAACATCTCCTGTGTAGATTGGCCGACTGTACAACCACCCATCCCCCTCAGGGAGGAGCCTTGCATGAGTACCGAAAAGAAAGCTGATTTTTCCGATGTATCGGCTACTGTCACGTCCACGGAGCAGCGGGTCGAGAAGGCCGACTTCTCCGACGTGACCGCCACGGTCACCAGCACCGAGGAAATCGTCGGCGGACAGACCTACACCATCGCGAAGGGCGACACCCTTTCCAAGATCGCCAAGGAGCATTACGGGAAATCGAGCGCGTGGCGCGAGATCTTCGAGGCCAATCGCGACACCATCGACGACCCCGACCGCATCTTCCCCGGCCAGGTCATCAAGTTGCCGCCGAAAGCTCCCGAAGCCTGATTCCCCGCCTTCCCTCGTTACCCTCCTTCAAGGACCGACACCATGAAATTGAACCGCATCTCCTATGCCCTGATCATCGCGCTGGCCGGCACCGTCGCTTTCGCCGGCTGCAAGAAGAAGGAAGAAGCCACGCCGGCGCCGCCGGTAGTGACCGAACCGGCCCCGGCGCCCGTCGAAGCGGCGCCAGCGCCAGCGCCCGCCACCAGCTTCGCCGTCGCCAGTGGCGCCGCCGCCGATCCGATCGTGGTGACGATCAGCACCGATGCCAGCGTGCCGGTCGATGCGACGCTGGCCGCCAAGCTGACCTACCAGGACGGCCAGACCGCGGGTGAGCAGAGCGCCACGGTCAAGGCCGAGGACGCCGGCACCACCAAGATCGAATTCAAGAAGGCGACCCCGTGGCCGACCGGCAAGTACAAGGTCGACGTGACCGTGAACGGCGCCGCCGCCGGCATGACCCAGGAAGTCGAAATCAAATAACGATCTCCCCGCAAGGCGAGCAAGTTGGGGCGCGGAGCAATCCGCGCCCTTTTTTGTTATCCCCCGGTAGAGGCGCCCCATGGGCGCGAGCTCTTTTTTTCGATCGCGTTACGAAGAGCTCGCGCCCATGGGGCGCTCCTACGCGAGGGCATGCGTCAGCGACCAGCCTGGACTTTGCCCCGACCGGCGTAAAGCGCGACAATGCGCGTTCCGCGCTTCCACTGCGCTGTCCCCCCGCATCGCGCGCCTCCGTGACCGGCGCGCCGCATTCCCACTCCAGGAGCGACTCCATGGCAGAACCCGTCCTCACCCCGCCCGCAGGTGGCGAAAAGATCACCATTTCCGGTGGCAAGCTCAACGTGCCCAACCACCCGATCATCCCCTTCATCGAAGGCGACGGCACCGGCCCGGATATCTGGCGCGCCTCGGTGCGCGTGCTCGACGCGGCGGTGGCGAAAGCCTATGGCGGCGCGAAGAAGATCCACTGGCTGGAAGTGTTCGCCGGCGAAAAGGCCAACAACAACTACGGCACCTGGCTGCCGGACAGCACGGTCCAGGCCTGCCGCGATTACCTGGTCTCTATCAAGGGCCCGCTGACCACGCCGGTCGGCGGCGGCATCCGCTCGCTCAACGTGGCGTTGCGGCAGATGCTGGACCTGTACGTGTGCCTGCGCCCGGTGCGCTGGTTCGAGGGCGTGCCCTCACCGGTGAAGAAGCCGGGCGACGTGGACATGGTGATCTTCCGCGAGAACACCGAGGACATCTACGCCGGCATCGAATGGGCCGGCGGCAGCGCCGAGTCGCAGAAGGTGCTGGACTTCATCGCGAAAGAGTTCCCGCAGCCGTTCGGCAAGATCCGCTTCGGCACCCAGGAAAAGGTCGATGAATGGCAGAAGGCGCTGGAAGGCATCGGCGCGCCGCATCGCGAGATGACCGTGGAAGTCGGCCTGGGCATCAAGCCGGTCAGCCGCCTGGGCACCGAGCGCCTGGTCCACAGCGCGATCGCCTACGCGATCGAGAACAAGCGCAAGTCGGTGACCCTGGTGCACAAGGGCAACATCATGAAGTACACCGAAGGCGGCTTCCGCGACTGGGGCTACCAGGTGGCGCGCGATTTCTTCGGCGCGGTGGAACTGGACGGCGGTCCGTGGCACGTGATCCCGGAAGGCAAGCCGGGCGCGGGCATCGTCATCAAGGACGCGATCGCCGACGCCTTCCTGCAGCAGATCCTGCTGCGGCCGAAGGAGTACGACGTCTCGGCCACGCTGAACTTGAATGGCGATTACCTGAGCGACGCCCTGGCCGCGCAGGTCGGCGGCATCGGCATCGCCCCGGGCGCCAACATCAACTACGTCACCGGCCATGCGGTGTTCGAAGCCACCCATGGCACCGCGCCCAAGTACGCCGACCTGGACAAGGTCAACCCGGGTTCGGTGATCCTGTCGGGCGAAATGATGCTGCGCTACATGGGCTGGACCGAAGCGGCCGACGCGATCATCGATGGCCTCAACAAGGCCATCGCCAACAAGCGCGTCACCTACGACTTCGCCCGCCTGATGGACGGCGCCACCGAAGTGAAGTGCAGCGAGTTCGCGGACGAGATCATCAAGCAGTTTTGATCGTTCTTGCGATGCAACGAAAAAGCCCGGCAATGCCGGGCTTTTTTGTAGGGACGGTAGGAATGAATGTGGGGGCGGCGTCCCCCAAGGGGACTTCCTTCGGGGCGTAAGCCGCGATCGGGTTGCGAAAGGGCATCGCGACTCACGTCGCTCCCACAATCGTCGCTCCCTCAACCTCGTAGTGCTCCACCGTCGGCTCGAACTCCAGCAGGAAGTCCACGTCCTCCCGGTAATACTTCGCCCGGGCGATATCGCTGCCGGCGAATGCGGCAATCGCCTCGCGCGATTCCCAATGGCTGACGACCAGGTAATGGGTGATCGCCCCGACGGTGCGATGCAGGACATGCGCCGACAGGTGCCCGGGGGTCGCGCGGTAGTCGGGCAAGGCGCGGGCCTGCAGGAAGGCGAGATAGTCCTGCGCCCTTTCGGCCAGGGTGGCGCCATGCCAGAGGCGTGCGATCACGAGGTTCTCCCGCTCAGCACGACAGGCAATCGATGCGGCGCGTGGTGGTGGCCACGGACAATGCCAGGTCGCCGGCCTCCGGGTACACGACGACCGCGTCCAGGTCGACGATCCTGTGCGCCTGGTAATAGGCGGCATCTTCGGCGGCGGGATGCACGATGACGGCGGGCAAGTCGACGATGCGCGGCGCGGCCTCGACGTCCGGGAGCGGCGAAGTCGCCATCAGCGCGATGGTGGTGGTTACGGCTACCGAAGTGACGGCGAGAGGAAAAAGCACGTTGGTGTTCATGGTGTCTGCTCCACGGATTCGAGTCGCGTGGCCTGCCGTGCGGTCAGCAGGTCGCGCAGGTATGCGAAGGTTGGTTGCGTTGGCCGCCAAACCGCTGCGACGCAGCGCCACGGGTCTGCGGGAAAGGCTCGTCGATATCGTCGTTGTGGCCGGCGGTCATCGGCCGGCCACCGAGGAACAGGAAATCCTCGTACAGGCCGAAGGTCCTTTTCCCCGGCTTCGCCGTGCGCGCGACGCGGGACGGGGGTGCTGTCGCTGCCTGCGCGCCTCGCTCCGCGTGTTCCGGGGCAAGCGGCGTGGCGATGGCGTCTTCGACGAACATCATGCCGCGGCTGATGGCGCCCATTTCCCGCCACCAGGCGTTGCTGCTGCTGGTCTTCATGCTGTGCTCCTTGCCGGCCCATCCGGCTTGAATGGACGACAAGTTAGGCCCATCCTTTGCCTTGAAAAAGCGAAACTTCCACAAGCCTGACTTGAGGCATATTCAAGATGAGCCGACCGCCGCTGGACCAGATCGACGCCTTCGTGATCGCCGCGCGGCTGGGCAACCTGACCCGCGCCGCCGAGGCCATGCACCTCACGGTCAGCGCGCTGAGCCATCGCATGCGCCTGCTGGAGCAGCGCGTGGGCCAGCAGTTGCTGGCGCGTGGTCCGCGCGGGGTGGTGCTGACGCCGCAGGGCCAGCGTCTGTACGAGGCGGTGGCCGAACCGATCGACGCCATCGAGCATGCCTTGCGCCGGCTCAGTGCGCGCACCGGCAACCTGCTGACCCTGAGCCTGATTCCGTCGATGGGCACCGCCTGGCTGGTGCCGCGATTGCCGGGATTCCTGTCGCGGCATCCGGAGCTGGGCCTGAGCCTGCAATCAAGCACGCACGTGGTCGATTTCGAACGCGAGCCGGTCGATGCCGCGCTGCGTCTCGGTGCCGGGCAGTGGCCGGGAGTGACTGCGGAATTCCTGTTCGACGAATGGATCATGCCGGTGGCCAGTCCCGACTTCATCGCCCGCCACGGCAAGCCGTCACTGGCGGCGATTTCGACCCTGCCGTTATTGGGCGACGCTGCCAATCGCTGGCGCGACTGGTTCGCCGCCTTCGGCGGCAGCGCGCCGACGCGCTATGTCGCGGTGTTCGACGACACCGAAACCCTGCACCAGGCCGCCGCCCAGGGACTAGGCATCGCCCTGGCCCGGCAGACCCTGGCCCAACCCTTGATCGACAGCGGCCGCCTGATCCCCCTCACCCGCAAGCGCCTGAAGGCGGATTTCGCCCACTACCTCGTGTATCCCGAGCGCAGCCGGCAGCACCCCGGCTTCCAGACCCTGCGCAGCTGGCTGCTGGAGCAGGCGGGAGTAAAAGTTGCGTAGATCGCAGCTATCGTAGGGCGCAATAACCGAAGGGCATTGCGCCAGATGCCCGCCAACACAGCACCCTAACCATTAGCAGCTATCGTCGGCACAATCCCGCAAGAAAACTTGCCTCGCCACACAACCAATAAGCATCGCGCCAGGATGCCCGCCAACACAACACTCCCAACGCTCGCAAAGGATTGCAGCCATGCCCAACTACCGCCGCGTCTGGCAGCCCGGAGGCACCTACTTCTTCACCGTCACCCTGTTGCAGCGGCGCGGCAATGATCTACTCACAAGGGAAATCGATCTGCTGCGCACGGTGGTGGCTGACGTTCGCCGGAGACACCCCTTCCGCATCCATGGCTGGGTGGTGTTACCCGACCACCTGCATTGCGTGATCGAACTTCCCGAAGGCGACGTTGATTTCCCCATCCGCTGGCGATTGATCAAGATGGGTTTCTCGAAGGGCATGCCCGCAACGGAACGCAGGTCGGCGGTGCGCCAGCGCCGTGGCGAACGCGGCCTCTGGCAACGCCGCTATTGGGAGCACCTGATCCGCGACGAAGACGACTTCCACGCGCACATGGATTATGTGCACTTCAACCCAGTCAAGCATGGCTTGGTCACGCGAGTCGTGGCTTGGCCGTATTCCACTTTCCACCGATTGGTGGAACAAGGGGTCTATGCCGCCGATTGGGGTGGAAGCGTGGAGAGCAGCAAACTGGTCTACGGCGACTGAGGCTCTTTCTCCTTCGGACACCCATGCGGCGCAATGCCCTTCGGTTATTGCGCCCTACCAGTACTATTAGCCGGGTTCATCGTCGGCTTCGTCGTCGGCTTTGAGGCCGAGCAGTTCGATCATTGCATCAACAAGTCCGCCTTCGGCCGTAACCAAGTGCTCGTTGAGTACTTGGACGAAGAAGCTGTTCACGTCCGTGTCCGAAATGATCCAGTTGATCTGCTGATTCTCTAACACAGCTTCGAACAGCTTCTCAGCATCCGTTACCGTTAGCAGGGGTATCATGTCGGTTAGGTTGGCAATCGCAATATGCGTCTGATGGAAATTCTTGCTATTGACGAGTGCCTCGATGGCCTGCTCCTTAACTGCTTGTACTGTCTCATTATGAGCAGGCAGTTGTATTGGTGGAGCGACAACTTCGAGCACACGCGGAGTATGCTCAGGCTGCGCTTCTAGCTTCTTGTAGTGGTCGAGAAACGCCTGAATCGAGGGGTATATGTAGACGCTTCTCCCTTGCGCTTTGGCAGCCCACTCTTTAGCGAGGAACGCCATTGGGCGTGTAGTCTTCTCCAAGCTACCAAGGGGCGATGTAAAGTCTCCATCCTTGGTAACAATGTAGAGATCCTGTTCCGGTGCCATCGCAAGCAGCGTCTCCCAGTTGTACCTGTCTCCAACATTTCCCGGCTTCCCGGGCGGATTGCCTTTGTGCATCCGTGCAATCGCACGCGACAAGGATTGTTCACAGTCATCGTGCTTGATAGCCGCAGAGAAAATTTCTTCAATCTGGATGTCGACCTCCAACTGCTGCAGCATCGCCAAGCCAATTACATTGCCAATGAGCTTCTTCTTGGCATTGCCTGCGCTCTCAATTGCCTCGTGGTACTGCTTTGCAGTATCCGTCCCCCTCATGTGGTTGGGGACCGCTGTTGGCAAACTCGCGTTTCTGAAGTCCACTACAGCGGCGTGGATCTTTGATTCCCTATTGCGCCAGAACTCATCCTCCACCTGTTTGGGGAGGTGAAGATTGATCTTGTCCGCCCCCAATATCTTTATTAACTCGTCCAGCACGGATGACTTATCGTCCGGAAACGAGTAAAAATTGAGGAAGACGTTAGTGTCAATGAAGACGTGAACTGCAGGCATTCTGAGTCCAATAGAAATGAGTCTGGTGAGGCGTTCCGAATCAATCCATGCTGACAGACAATGCGATGCTCAGTCTGAGTTTGGCCATGAGATTTTCAGCCGAGTATGAGCTGTTGCACTGACGGAAGGGAAGAGCAGCTTCTCCACCCACTAGAGTGATCAGCTTTTGTATGCGCCTCGGGTCGCAAGCTGCCATCGTCAGCGTGATTGAGGCACATAACCTGCCGGTCTCCTAGTCTCGGTCCGCCTTGTCGATTTCAATAGGCGTGCGCCCTGTCGGCTGGTCGGCAATTGGCCTTACGATAAAGCCATGCAACCCGCCGACGCCTTCGCCACCATCATCCGCGACGCCTTCGCCGACTACCACGCGCGTTTTGCCGAGGTGACCCGGCGGGCGCGGCGGCGGTTCGAGAGCCGCGACTGGGCGGCGGCGCGGGTGGATGCGGTGGAGCGCATCGAGTTGTACGACCAGTGCGTCGGCGAATGCATGCTGCGGCTGGAGGCGAGCCTGCAGCAGGGCGCGCACGACCGCGAATTGTGGTCTGCGATCCGCGACAGCTACGGGCGCCTGATCGAGGGCCTGATCGACCGCGAACTGTTCAAGACCTTCTACAACACCCTGACCCGGCGCTTCTTCCGCACCCGTGGCGTCGATGCGGCGATCGAATTCATCGCCATGGACATCGAGCCTACCGATGCCATCACCCATCCGGTCGGACGCCACAGCTACGCGGTGTCGGAGCTGCGGCCGGTGGACAGCTTCACCCGGCTGCTCGGCGATTACCGTTTCGACGTGCCGTATGCGCATCGCACCCGCTGCGCTGCGGCCATAGTCATTCGCCTGCAGGACGACCTGGCCCATTGGGGCGCCAATCCGGTGCGCTCGGTGGAACTGCTGGAAACCGTGTTCTATCGCGAACGCCGCGCCTACCTGGTCGGACGCGTGTTCGGCGAACATCGATTCTCGCCATGCGTGATCGCCCTGGTCAACGACGAGCGCGGCCTGCGCGTGGACGCGGTGCTGACCCATCGCGCCGACGTGGCCCATCTGTTCAGTTATTCGCGCAGCTATTTCCATGCCGACCTGGACACCGTGGGCGATGCGGTGGTGTTCCTGCGCACCTTGCTGCCGCTCAAGCCCATCGACGAGATCTACACCGTGCTGGGCCGGGCCAAGCAGGGCAAGACCGAACGCTTCCGCACCTTCTTCCGCCACTTCGCCGCCCAGCCGCAGGAATTGTTGAACCAGGCCGAAGGCGAGCGCGGCATGGTCATGGCGGTGTTCACCCTGCCCAGCTATCCGCTGGTGTTCAAGGTGATCCGCGACCGTTTCGCCTATCCCAAGGAAATGAACCGCGCCCAGGTCGAAGGCAAGTACGCGCTGGTGTTCCTGCACGACCGCGTCGGCCGCCTGGTCGACGCGCAGCCGTATCGTTTCCTGCGCTTCCCGCGCGCGCGTTTTTCCGCGGAGCTGCTGGAGGAATTGCTGCAGACCTGCGCCAACGGCCTCACCGTCGATGGCGACGATATCGTCGTGCACCTGTGCTACGTGGAACGGCGCATGCGCCCGCTGAATCTTTATCTGCGCGAACAGGCGCCGGAAGCCGCGTGCCTGGCCGCGATCGACTATGGCCAGGCGATCAAGGACCTGGCCCGCAACAACATCTTCCCCGGCGACATGTTGCTGAAGAATTTCGGCGTGTCCCGGCATGGGCGCGCGGTGTTCTACGACTACGACGAACTGTGCCTGATCACCGAATGCAATTTCCGCGCGATACCGCAAGCCCATCATCACGAAGAGGAAATGGACGACGGCTGGTTCTACGCCGCGCCCAACGACATCTTCCCCGAACAGTTCCCGAAATTCCTCGGCCTGTCGCCGCCACTGATGACGGCGCTGAAGAACGCGCACGGCGAGATCTTCGACCCCGACTGGTGGCGCCAGTTGCAGGCACGGCTGCGCGAGGGCGATTATCCGGACACGCCACCGTATCCGGACGCGGCGCGGCTGGCCTGAGGCATCGCGACAACTGGGGAAGGTCCGAAGAACTATCGTCATTCCCGCGAAGGCGGGAACCCAGCGCCTTTGCTTTCAATGGCTTGAAGTCACTGGGTCCCCGCCTTCGCGGGGATGACGAACAAGAGCGAATTGTTCAGTGGTTCCCTGGCGGTTCCTTTACTGTTCTGCGGCCCGATGCACCGGTTGCGCGCAACGTGTTGTTTCCACCATGCGTGCTAGGCTCGCCGCACTTTTGATAACGGAGGGTGGTGGATGAATCGTCTTTCCCTGGGTCTCGGTGTGCTGGTCGCCCTGGCGGCCTCTCCTTCCCTGCTGGCGCAGACTGCGACAAGCCCGGCCGCGACCAGTGAAGCTTCGTCGCTCGACAGTGCCGTGCAAGGCAGCTGGCGCGACCCGGCCAACGTGGCCCGCGACGTGTATCGCCATCCGCAGCAGACGCTTGCGTTCTTTGGTATCGCACCGACACAGACGGTGATCGAGATCACCCCGGGCGGCGGCTGGTATGCGGAAATCCTGGCGCCCTACCTGCGCGACAACGGCCATTACATTGCCGCGGTGGTCGATCCCGCCGCCGTGGCCGAGGGCAAGGGCCGCGATTACCAGCAGAAGAACAAGACTTCGCTGGAAACGAAATTCGCCGCCTCACCAACGCAGTACGGCAAGGCGAACGTGGTGGCTTACGATCCGAAGGCGCCGGTGTTCGGCCCTGCGGATTCGGCCGACCTGGTCGTGACCTTCCGCAACGTCCATAACTGGCGCTCGTCGGGCCAGGCCGAAGGCATGTTCAAGGGCTTCTTCGCCGTGCTCAAACCCGGCGGCACCCTGGGCGTGGCCGAACACCGGGCCAAGGCCGACGTGCCTGCCGACGACAAGAGCGGTTATGTCGGCGAAGCGCAGGTGATCGCGATGGCCGAAGCCGCCGGTTTCAAACTGGTGGAAAAGAGCGAGATCAACGCCAACCCGCGCGATACCAAGGATCATCCCAATGGCGTGTGGACGTTGCCGCCCGGCAATAATCACGATGCGGTGGATGAGGCGAAGTACAAGGCGATCGGGGAAAGCGACCGGATGACGTTGCGGTTTGTGAAGCCGGCGCAGTGATTGCTGTTCCTTCTCCCTTCGGGAGAAGGTGCCCGAAGGGCGGATGAGGGAAAGGACTATCAAGTTGCATTGAATTTCCGCAGTACCTCATTCACCTTCCCTCATCCGTCGCTACGCGCCACCTTCTCCCGGAGGGAGAAGGAGAAACTATGCTCATAGCCCTCAACAAACCCTTCAACGTCCTCTGCCAGTTCACCGATCGCAGCGCGCCGTCGCGGCGGACGCTGGCGGAATTCGGATTGCCGGCGGACGTGTACGCGGCCGGTCGGCTGGACTACGACAGCGAAGGCCTGTTGCTGCTGACCGATGACGGGGGCTTGGCGAACCGGATCACCGACCCGCGCCACAAGCAGGCCAAGACCTACTGGGTGCAGGTGGAAGGGGAACCAGAACCGGAGCAACTCGCGGCCTTGCGTGAGGGCGTGGTGTTGAACGACGGGATCACCTTGCCGGCGCAGGCGCGCGCCTTGGAAACCGCGCCCGCGTTGTGGCCGCGCGATCCACCGGTGCGGTTCCGCAAGACCGTGCCGGACGCGTGGATCGAACTGACGATCAGCGAAGGCCGCAATCGCCAGGTGCGGCGCATGACCGCGGCGGTCGGCTTGCCGACGCTGCGGCTGGTACGGATGTCGGTGGGCGAACATACGCTGGGCGAACTGCTGCCCGGTCAATGGTCGCTTTTGTAGGAGCGCCCATGGGCGCGAGCTCTTGTCTGTGGGAACGGCTTTCAGCCGCGAGCTCTCCGCCACGCATCCAGCACCCCACCGACGAGCTCGCGCCCATGGGGCGCTCCTACGGTCAGGCTTCGGCGGAGGGTGTTGTTGATTTCCGCGCGCGTGGCGCACGCGCGGTCGTGGTCGCGCGGGCCTTGCCGGTGCCGTTGACCCGCTTGGCTTCGATGCGCTTGGAGCGGCCTTCGATGGGCGCGTTCAATGCTTCCTGCTTGCGCTTGCGGTGCGCGGCGTAGGCCAGCACGCCAATGCCGAGCGCCGCGGCCACGGCGACGACCGGATTGCGGCGGACGAACTTCACCGCCACGCGTCCGCCGGTCTTCACCGCGCCCATGACCGCGCCGGTCTGCAACAGCTTCGAGGCGCTGGGTCCGGCCTGCTTGAGGCTGGCGCCGGCCTGGCTGACCAGATCGAGGGCGCGGTCGGTGATAAAGGTGAGCTTGCTCATGGGTGTCGCTCCGGAGAGTGCGTGATCAGGAGTGCAGTTTCCGCTGGTCGATGTTCACGGGATGTTAGAGGCTGACCACGATCCTGATGTGGCTCCGTATTCCCAAGCCGCGATGTAAGCTCCCTCCTTTGCAAAAGGAGGGCCGGGGAGGATTTGCTCTTGATCCTGTCTTGAAGCATGAGCAAATCCCCCTCGGTCCCCCTTTTTCAAAGGGGGAAGGCAAGCAACAACAATGGTATCGATCAAGTCAGGTGCCGCGCGGCTTTGCCCGGTGCGTCGCGGTGGCCGACCACGGATCCTCTGGCCACGGATGCCTGGGATACCTTCCCTTCATTTCCTTCTTCACTTCCGGATAGGTGCGCTCCCAGAAGCCGCGCAGGTCCTGGGTGACCTGCAGGGGTTTTCCGCCGGGCGAAAGCAGGTGCAACAGCACGGCGATGCGGCCGTCGGCTACGCGCGGGGTATCGGCCAGGCCGAACAGTTCCTGCAACTTCACCGCCAGCACCGGCGCCTGTCCGTGCGCGTATTCGATGCGCCGCTCCATGCCCGAGGGCACCACGATGCGCACCGGCGCTAACTGGTCGATGCGCTGGCGTTGCGACCACTCCAGGCGCGACTTCAGCGCTTCGGCCAGTTCGTCTTCGCCCAGCGCATCGAGGCGGGTCTTGCCGGCGAAAGCGGGTTGCAGCCAGTCGTCGAGCGAGGCGAGCAGCGCGTCTTCGGACAGATCCGGCAACTCCAGTTCCGGCATCCAGTCGCGCAACGAACGCACGCGTTCGCGCCACTGCCGCAACGACTCGCTCCATGGCAATGCGTCCAGGCCGAGTTCGCGCACCGCGTCGGTCAGTGCGGCCGCCGCGTGCCGCGGATCGACGCGGCCGGCCGGTTTCGTCTCCAGCACGATCTGGTCGAAACGGGTTTCGCGTTGCGCCGACAGCGCGCGGCGTCCGGCATCCCAGCGCACCGCGTCTTCGCTGGTGAAACGCTCGGCGAATTCCTGGCGCAGATGCGCCTCATCCACCGGCGTGGCGCGCAGTATCAAGGCGTCCTTGGCTTCGTGGCGCAGCTCGACGATCACGATCCAGGGTTCGCCGAACATCGCGCTGTCGTCGAAGATCCGCGCCATGCGCCCGTTGGCCAGCTGGTAGCGACGCGGGTCGGTGGAATGCTGGCGGGCGATGCGGTCGGGGAATGCGTGCGCCAGCAAGTCGCCGAGGCAATGCGCTTCGATCTCGCGTGGAGGCACGGCCTCGCTACGCAAGCGACGGCGCCACTGCTTGGCCGCCGCATCGATCGCGGCCAGGCCGGAACGATGCGCATCACCACCGACACGGCCCTGGCGGAAGGCGGCCAATGCGCGCCAGCGCGCCGCCAGCGAATCACCCGCGTTGCGCAGCGGATCGCGGCCTTCGACCAACGCCGCCAGATCGCAGGCTAGTGCGCGATCTTCCTCGCCGCGTGCCGACAACAGCATCGCGGCCAGGCGCGGATGCGTGCCCAGCGTGAGCATGCGCTTGCCCAGCGCGGTGATGACATTCGCATCGTCGAGCGCACCCAGACGGCGCAACAGGTCGCGCGCCGCCGACAACGCACCCGGCGGCGGCGGATCGACGAAACGCAGCGCGTCGCTGCCCCAGGCGGCGAGTTCCAGCGCAAGGGAAGCGAGTTCGATCTGCCCGATCTCGGCACGTCGCTGCGGTTCCAGTCGTTGCGATTGCGGCCACAGGCGATAGGCCCAGCCTTCGGCGACACGTCCTGCGCGACCGGCGCGCTGGTCGGCGGAGGCCTGGGAAATATTGACGATCTGCAGGCGTGCAAAACCGCTGTTGGGGTCGTAACGCGGCTCGCGCGCCTGGCCACTGTCGATCACCACGCGCACGCCGGGCAAGGTGACCGAGGACTCGGCGACATTGGTGGCCAGGACCACGCGGCGGCGGCCTTGCGGATCGGGTTGCAGGGCGGCGGACTGTTGTTCGATGGAGAGTTCGCCGTGCAAGGGCAGGGCCAGGACTCCTTGCTTGGCGAGCGATACGGCTTCGTCCAGCGCGCGCTCGACGCGCACGATCTCGCGCTGCCCCGGCAGGAACACCAGCACATCGCCGGAATGTTTCTGCAACGCCTCTTCAATCGCGCGCCGCGTTTGCGCTTCCAGTGATTCATCGCGACGAACCGGGAAGTGGGAAATCGCGACCGGATAGCTGCGCCCTTCGCTGCTCAAGCGCGGCGCCTCCAGGAAGCCGGCCAACCGGTCGCCGTCCAGCGTCGCCGACATCACCACGATGCGCAGTTCCTCACGCAGCTGCGACTGCACGTCCAGGGCCAGCGCCAGGCCGAGGTCGCCGGCGAGGTGGCGTTCGTGGAATTCGTCGAACAACAACGCACCGACGCCTTCCAGCATCGGATCCTCTTGCAGCATGCGGGTGAGAATGCCCTCGGTGACTACTTCTATCCGGGTGCGCGCGGACACCTTGTTCTCGAACCGGATCCGGTATCCGACGGTGTCGCCCACCGCTTCACCAAGCTGCCTGGCCATGAATCCGGCGGCGGCGCGCGCGGCGACGCGGCGCGGTTCCAGCATCACGATCTTGCGCCCGGCCAGCCATGGTTCTTCGAGCAAGGCCAGCGGCACCTGGGTGGTCTTGCCGGCGCCGGGAGGCGCTTCCAGCACCAGTCGCGGATGCGCTTGCAGGCTGCGCTTGATCTGCGGCAGCAGCGGAGTGATGGGGAATTCGGCGGACGTCATGCCGCAAGGATAAAGCCTGACTGTCCCGTGGGACTTCCTTCGGTGCGTAGAGCCGAGCTTGCTCGGCTGCTTCTGGTATTTGATCAAGAGCAGCCGAGCAAGCTCGGCTCTACAATGGCGCATGGAATTGATCGACATCGGCGCCAACCTCACCCACGACAGCTTCGACCACGACCGCGACGCGGTCCTGCAACGCGCCCGCGACGCCGGCATCGTGCGGATGGTGGTCACCGGCGCCAGCCGCGAACATTCACCGAAGGCATTGGCCCTGGCCCAGGCGCATCCGGGGTTCCTGTTCGCCACCGCCGGCGTGCATCCGCACCATGCGCTGGAATACACCGACGAATGCGATGCCGAGATGCGCGCCCTGCATGCGCATCCGCAGGTGGTGGCGGTGGGCGAATGCGGACTGGATTATTTCCGCGACTTCTCACCACGTCCGGCGCAGCGCAAGGCGTTCGAACGCCAGTTGCAGCTCGCCACGGAGACCGGCAAGCCGCTGTTCCTGCACCAGCGCGAAGCGCATGCCGATTTCATCGCCATGATGAAGGACTTCGACGGCAAGCTCGGCCCGGCCGTCGTGCATTGCTTCACCGGAACCCGCGAAGAGTTGTTCGACTACCTGGACCGCGATTGGCATATCGGCATCACCGGCTGGTTGTGCGACGAGCGTCGCGGCCTGCACCTGCGCGAGCTGGTGAAGAGCATTCCCGCCCATCGCTTGATGATCGAAACCGACGCGCCCTACCTGCTGCCGCGAACGGTCAGGCCCAAGCCTTCGCATCACCGCAACGAGCCGAAGTACCTGGCGCACATCGTGGAGGAACTGGCGCGCGACCGTGGCGAGGACGTGGCGGCCACGGCCGCGGCCAGCGCCGCGACCGCGAGGGCGTTCTTCCGCCTGCCCTAGTGCCCCCACCAGCCGCGCCGCCGTGTGCTGACGAAGACATCGCCCGGGTCGCTGGCATTCTGTTTGCGGCCGAAGTAGAGCCGCGTGCCGTCGCCCGACAGCGTGGCCCGGGTCTCGGACCCGGGCGTGTTGATGAACGGGTTGTCGATCCGCTTCGGTGCCGACCATGGCGAATGGATGTTCTTGCGGGTAGCGACGTAGATGTCCTGGTCGAACGGCACGGCGCCCGCGCGGTTCGAGCTGAACACGATTTCCAGACCGTCGCGACGCACGTTCGGCATGCGGTCGTCCGCGGCCGTGCTGAGTTCGGCGACGCGCTCGCCGGGCGTCACCGTGCCGTCGCGAAGCACCCGGCTCATGTAGATGTCCTGGCCCTGGCTGTCCGGATAACCGTTGCTGGAGAAGAACAGATAAGTCTCGCCACGTGCGGACAACAGCGACGGACTGAACTCGGCCCCCGCCGTGCTCGGGCCATGCGGAAAGCAGCCCAGGTGCAGCGGTGGCAGCCATTTCCCGTGCCGGAGCTCCCTGCTCAGGTAGATATCGCCGGGGGCGGGGCCTCCTGGCACGGCCGGCGGCGGCGCGGCGCCCGGATAACAGTCGTCGGCCTCCGCGTGCGAGCTGATGTACAACAGCCAATGGCCCGACAGCGGCGTCGGGCAGTAGTCGAACTCGGTCGTGTTCACGGGCGCCCCGAGGTTTTCGGGTTGGCCCCAGTCATGGCCATGGCTGCGGAAGGCGCGATAGATATCGAGCTTGCCCTGCGCGCCGGGTGCGCTGCGATTGGAGGCGATGTACAGCTCGCGTCCGTCCGGCGACTCGATCGGGCAGCCTTCGGCGGCGGCGGCGGTGTTGACCGCCACGACGTAGTGCGGGTCGCCCCAGGAACCAAAGCCGTGGCCGAAGCCGGGGCCGGCGGCGGCAGCCGTAGCGGAAGTGGCGGCGATGGCGAGGAACAGGGCGGCTTCGGCGATGCAACGGTGGCGGGTGCTCATGGTGGATCTCCCTGATGGATGGAACCGGGCATTTCCCGGAACCGCCACTTTTCCGCCGTCGCCTCGGCGGGTCTTGAGGGATCCCGTGGGCAGTTGCGAAGATTTGTTCTGGAAAGCTTGGGAAATGCTTGGGCCCGCCAAAACGGCTTTGTACGTATAGTGGGACAGCTCCCCTGTTTGCACCGCCGCCCGCCATGCCGCAGCCGTTGCCGGACAGCCTGAACTTCGACGATATCGTGATCGATTTCGCCGGTGGTCGGCTGCTGCGCGGCGGGGCCGAACAGCCACTGGAGCCCAAGGCTTTCAGCGTCTTGACCCTGTTGGCCCGATCGCCCGGCCGCCTGTTCACCCGCGACGAAATCCTCGATGCCGTCTGGGGCCATCACCATGTCACCCCGGGCGTACTGAACCGGGTCGTCACCCTGTTGCGCCAGGCGCTGGCCGAGGACGCGCACAACCCCCGCTTGCTGCATACCGTGCACGGCGTCGGCTACCGCTTCGACCTGCCGGTGGCCGTGTCGCGCTCGACTGCCGATGCGGTGCCCGATGCGACGCCAGCACCCGCATTCGAATCCGGAACGATTCCCCTGCCGGCAACGTCGGCACATCGCGCGGACGACAACCCGCGACCGCCGCGCCCCGCGCGAGGTCTGTTGCCTGTACTGCTGCTGGCATCGATCGCCGTGTTAGCGGTTGCCGGCTGGAAGTGGTGGCCGCGCACGCCGCCCGCATCGGTGGCGGCGACCGCCGTGTCCTCCGCGGACCGCAGCATCGCCGTGCTGCCGCTGGCCAACGCCAGCAATGACCCCGCACAGCAGTTCTTCTCCGACGGGCTTTCCGACAACCTCATCGCCGCGCTGTCCCGGTTCGACGGCCTGAAGGTGATCGGCCACATGTCCTCGTTCCAGTTCCGCGACAGCAAGGACGACGCCAGGGCCATCGGCACGAAACTGGGCGTCGCCTACCTGGTCGGCGGCAGCGTGCAGCGCGCGGGCAAGGTCGTGCGCATCAACGCCAGCCTGACCCGGGTCGCCGATGGCCGCACGCTATGGGCGGAGCACTACGACCGTCCGTACCAGGACTTGTTCGCGCTGCAGGACGAGATCGCCCGGTCCATCGCGCGTGCCTTGCAGGCGAAGCTGCTTTCGACAAGCAGCGCCGCGAAACAGGGCGACCGGCCGCCCAGCGGCAACATCGACGCCTACAACGCCTATCTGCAGGGCCTGAAGTATTGGCACGACAATGATTTCCCCAAGGCAGCCGAGTACATGACCCAGGCCGTGCAACTCGACCCGGGCTATGCGATGGCATGGGCGCACCTGTCTGGATCATGGAGTACCGTCGCCACGTTCTCGAACGAGGCCCCCGTGGTTGCCCGCGAACACATGCGCATAGCGCGCCTCGCGGCGGACCAGGCACTGCAATTGGCGCCGGAACTGGGTCCGGCCCATGCGGCCCGCGCCTACCTGCAGTTCTACGATTTCGATTACCGGGGCGCCTTGGCCGAGTGCCACCGTGCCGTGCAGCTGGCGCCGGACGATGCCACGGTCCTCAATGGCTGCGGCCATACGCTGGCCGGGATCGGAAAACTGCAGGAGGCGATCCGGCTGCGGGAGCGCCTCCTTTCGATCGAGCCGTTGTACGCCGTCAACGTATTCAAATACGCGGAATTGCTGATGGCGACCGGCCGGCTGGACGAGGCGACGAAGTACCTGCGCACCGCGGAAGGCCTCTTGCCGCCGAAATCATCCCCGCCGCCACAGTTCATGTATGTCGCCCTCCTGCGCGGCAATGCGAAGGCCGCGAAGGAGATCGCCGATGCCCAGCAATCCCCGTCCTGGCGCGAGATGAACCTCGCGCTGGCGGCGCAGATTGGAACCGATCGCACCGCCTCTGGCGCGGTACTGGCGAAGGTCATCGAGAACGGGACGTGGAAGAACACCAGTCCGTACGTGATCGCGCAGGCCTACGCGTTGCGCGGCGACGCGGACAAGACCGTGGAATGGCTGCAGCGCGCTCCGGCTGGCGACCTCCTTTTCCTGCTGACCGACCCGTTGATCCTGCGCTTCCGCAAGGACCCGCAACTGATCGCGTTCTGCGCGAAGACCGGCCTGCCGCCGCCGGACGAAAGCGAGGCACTGAGCATCGACGCAATCCAGGCATCGCTCGAGACCGGACGCTGACGCCCGGCGGAGCTATCGGCGCGGCGCGATCCCGGCCTGCTACCGGTTGATGATCGACCCCGGCACACCCTGCCTGCATCGCGCACGGTCAGGCTGAAGCAGATACATCGCGCTCCTCGTGGAAGCACTGGCGCGCGACCGCGACGAAGACGCGGATGACGCCGCCATCAACATCGTCGCAACGCACGCGGGTTCCGCCAGCGGCACGGAGGACGCTTGCGCAAGGGCGTCTACGTCGTCTTGAGAGGATGCACCAGCATCGCCGCACGGTGGTCCGGTTCGGCGAAGAAATCCACCCGCACGTAGCTGGCGCCGAGCCAGCAGAGGTGCCGGCCTTCCCTGCGTAGGGACAAGGTCATGCGCCGGGCTTCCTCCGTCATGCCTGCATTCGAACGGGGGGAGTGGATGTTGCCGCTGTCTTCCGTGTGACCGCCGATCCGGCCAACGATGACACTCGGCGCCTGCAGGTAGCGCGCCACCTGGCCGCTGGTCGGCCAATGGGAATTTTCGCAGCTGACGGTGGTACTGGCTGTCGGCTCAGGTGTTTCAGCCAGTGCGCACGGGACGAATCCAGCCAACAACAGGAAAAGGAATCCACGGTTCATGATCTTGCTCCGGCAATGGGCGCCGAACGATTCGTGCGTCTCGTCTTGTATTACTGGTATTCGAGGCGGCGATTACGCGTGTCGTGGGCATGCCCGCCTGGCTGCGCGGAATCGCCGCCAATGACCGGCCCGGACGGTCGAGTCAGTTTCCTCGCGTCACCTGCGGGCCGGGACCCGACCGCGCGGGTCCGGTAGCCATGCCGGCAAGGGTCACTGCGGCCACGCGCCGGCCTTGCGGAGCATGGAAGTCCACCTGGACGTGGCTTGCGCCGTGCGCGCATTCGTACCGGCCTTGCCGGCGGATGAACTGCTGCAGTCGACCGATCTCGCTGGTTTCCTCGGCATCGGAAGCGCGCATGGTCAAGCCCGGCGACTTCGCTTCGACTTCGCCCACCGTGACCACCGGGATCCGCAGATTGCGCGCCACCTGGGCCCGGGACGGCCATTGGGCATAGCTGCAGTTGACCATCGTGGTGACGATCGGTGCCGGGGGTTCGGCCAAGGCGCCGACGGGAGCGATGGCGGCCAGAACCAGGATCAGGTGTTTGGTATTCATGGAATCACTCCTGTCGATGGGTGCCGGACGATCCGGGCGCCTCGAGGGTTGCTGTCGGAACCCAGAACAACGACTACCCGGGCATCAGGCCGGCCAGTCGTCAGGTCGGCGCTCATCCGTGGATCAGAACGGCCGCCGACGTGAAGCGCGTGCTTATCGGGCCGGCCGATCCTGGCGGGCCACGCGCCGGTCCGGCGGACGCGGGCGCGACGGATCGGCGGCCATTACCAGGCCCACCCGCTCGATGCCGGGACGCTGGCAGGCGCGGCCGACTTCGGCCATCAATCGCGCGCGCGAGTCATAGACCTGGCTGAAATTGTGCTGGTCCAGGGCCTCGCCCACCAGGCGTTGGCTGGGCAAGGTGCGTGCATCGCAATCGAAGACCAGCCGGACGATCGGCGCCGGTTCGGTGACCTGGATCGGCTCCAGGGCCTGGACCGGGGAGTCCTCGGCGGCCTGGCTAGCGCCCGCTGCGAGCAACAGGCAACCCGGAAGCAACAGATGCAACGGGATCGTTCGCATGGGGATCATGCTCGTGAGGATCTTGTTCATGGCTTTCTCCACGCAATGCCGATGGAATATCCCGCGGCGGATATTCCGCGGACTCCTCTCTTGCTTAAGCAACTGCGGCGCCGGATTACATCCGGCGTGGGCCTAACGCGGCTTGTCGATGCGCGTCAGCATCGGCGCCAGGCCGGACGACTCCCGTTGCAGCACCAGATCCACCCGCATGGCGCCGTGCCTGCAGGCACGCCGACCATCGAGCATCAGTTGCTTGCGGATGCGATAGGCCGGGTTGAAGGCGTCGTAGCCGACATGGGTGGCGACCTGGCGCAAGGTCGGCCAGACCGGATTGTTGCAATCGACCGTGATCATCGCCGCGGGTGGAGGCGATGCCAGCGCCGGCAACGGCAGCGCGGCGAGCACGATCAACAGGAGGGATTTGGCGTTCATGACGACTCCCGGCGGGCGCCTACGGAAAGTCCGCGGCTCACTCTTTGCTACTGCAAACACGACCCGCGATTACCGCGCGGGGATCCCGCTTGTCGGCAACGCCACGATCTTTCGTGTCCCCGCCGTGCGCAGGGTGACGATGCGGTTTGCGCTGGAATCAGCGCGAAAGACTGGCTTCGTAAGCCTGCAGATGGCACCACGCCGCGGCCAGCAAGGGCGCGTCCTGTCCGGCCCGCCGCGCCCGATGCAGCATGTCGCCGACGATATGCGCGGCCTCCACCTTCTGCCCGGCTTCCAGATCGCGCAGCATCGAGGCCTTCAGCGTCGAACCGGCCTGGGTCAGCGTGGCCAGGGCGACCTCCTGCGCGGCTGGCGGAATCGGTTGCCCAGCGGCGGCGGCCACCTGCAGGCATTCGCCATACAGCGCGTGCATGAACTCAGGTCCCTCTTCGCCCGCGATGATGTCGCCGATGGAAGCACGCATCAGGCAGGTCCCCGCCGCCAGCGCGGTCAGGAAGCCGTACTTGATCCACAGCTGCTGGTCGATGCGCGGCGTAGCCAGGTGGTCGAGGCCGGCACGTTCGCACAACTTCGCCAATGCCTGCACGCGCGTGCTGCCTGGCCCGCCGTCGCGTTCGCCAAAGGTGATCGACGCCGGCTTGCCGAGATGCAGCACTTCGCCATCCGGGCCTTTCATCGCGCTGATGAAGCACAGCCCGCCCAGCACGCGCGGGCGGCCGAAGCGTGCGTCCAGTCGGGCGTAGTGCAACAGGCCGTTGAGGATCGGTAAAACCGTCGCCTGTTCGCCGACTGCCGGCGCGATGGCGTCGAGCGAACTGTCGAGGTCGTAGGCCTTGCCGCTGAGCAGGACCAGGTCGAACGGCTTTTCGGCCGCGAGTTTTTCCAGCTGGTTGGCGACGACGCATGCGACCGGGAAGTTGGCATCGCCGAGCGGGCTGCGGATCTGCAGGCCGTGTTGTTCAAGCTGCGCTGCGCGCGCCGGGCGCACCAGGAAGGTGACGTCCGCGCCGGATTGCGCCAGACGGCCGCCGAAGTAACCGCCGGTACCACCGGCCCCTAAAACCAGAATTCGCACGCGACGCACTCCTCGCTCTTGTAGAGCCGAGCTTGCTCGGCTGCTTGGTCCTGTTCCACGCAAAGATCCAGAAGAGCAGCCGAGCAAGCTCGGCTCTACGGGTTATCAGCTGCGCAGGCCGACGCCGCGCTTCAGCAGCCACAAGCCCAGCGCGCCCAGCCCGATCGCGAAACCCAACATCAAGGTGTAGGCGATCCACACCGGCACGTCGCTGGTCCCGAGCAGGCCGTAGCGGAAGGCGTTGACCATGTAGAAGATCGGGTTGGCATGGGTCATGGCCTCGGCCCACGGCGGCAGTAGCTTGACCGAATAGAACACGCCGCCCAGGTAGGTCAGCGGGGTCAGGATGAAGGTCGGCACGATGGCCACGTCGTCGAATTTCTTCGCGTACACCGCGTTGATGAAACCGGCCAGCGAGAAGATGGTCGCGCCCAGCAGCACGGTGGTGAAGGTGATGAGCGGATGCGGAATGCGCACCTTGGTGAAGAACATGGCGATCACCAGCACGATGGCGCCGACCATCAGCCCGCGCAGCACCGCGCCGGCCACGTAGCCGCCCAGGATCACCCAGTTGGGCATCGGGCTGACCAGCAGCTCCTCGATGTGGCGGCCGAACTTGGCGCCGAAGAAACTCGAGGAGATGTTGCCGTAGCTGTTCTGGATCACGCTCATCATCACCAGCCCGGGGACGATGAACTCCATGTAGGTATAGCCGCCCATGTCGCCGATGCGCGAGCCGATCAGGCCGCCGAAGATCAGGAAGTACAGGGTCATGGTGATCGCCGGCGGCACCAGGGTCTGGCCCCAGATGCGCAGGATGCGCATGATCTCGCGCCGCACGATGGTGCCGAGGGCGACGAAGTTCTTCTGCAGGGAGGTGGTGGCGACGGCTTGGCTCATTTGGGTAATCCGATATTGATCATGTTGCGGTTCTTGCCCCCTCCCTTTCGCCGCAGGCGAAGGGGAGGGTTGGGGAGGGGTGCTTTTGCTTTTGCTTTTGCTTTTGCTCTTGATTTTGCTCTGGCCCCCTCCCTTGCGCAGCAGGGGAGGGTTGGGGAGGGGTTGGCTTTTGATCTTGATCTTGATTCCGTTTCGCTCTCTTCTCAAAGCAACGAGAGCAACAACAAAAACAAGATCAAAAGCCAACCCCTCCCTAGCCCTCCCCTGCTGCGCAAGGGAGGGGACTTCTATGCCGCCTGCTCCCGCTTCGCCGCCGCCTCATCGCCGGTCAGGCGCACGAACAGCTCCTCCAGCCGATTGCTCTTGGTCCGCATCGAACGCACGCGGATGCCCGCTTCGTTGAGCGCGGCGAACACCCGGTTGAGGTCCATCGCCCGCGGCATGTCCAGGTCCAGGGTGTGGTCGTCGGTGGCGGCCAGGGTTGTGCCTTCGATCGCCGGCAGCTGCGCGGGCAGTTCGCCATCGATATCGAACACGAATCCTTCCACGTCGAGCTTGGCCAGCAAGGCGCGCATCGGGCCCTGTTCGACGATGGCGCCGCGATCGATGATCGCCACGTTGCGGCACAGGCTCTCGGCTTCTTCCAGGTAATGCGTGGTCAGGATGATGGTCGTTCCCGCCGCGTTGATTTCCTTCAGCGTCTTCCACATGCCGCGGCGGATCTCGATATCCACGCCGGCGGTGGGTTCGTCCAGGATCAGCAGGCGCGGCCGGGTCATCATCGCCCGGGCGATCATCAGCCGACGCTTCATGCCACCGGACAGGGTCCGCGACATGCTGGTGGCCTTGTCCCATAACAAGGCGCGCTTCAACTCTTCCTCGGCGCGGACCAATGCCTCGGCGCGCGGGATGCCATAGAAGCCGGCGTAGTTGACCAGGATGTCGAGCGGCTTCTCGAACATGTTGAAGTTCAGCTCCTGCGGCACCAGGCCGAGCAGGCGCATGGCGCCATCGCGATCCTGGGCCAGGTTGACCCCGAACACCTCGACTTCGCCGGCCGATTTGTTGACCAGCGAACTGACGATGCCGATGAGCGTGGACTTGCCCGCGCCGTTGGGCCCGAGCAGGGCGAAGAAGTCGCCGGGCGCGACCTGCAACGACACGCCCTTGAGCGCTTGCACGCCGGTGTCGTAGGTCTTGCGCAGGTCGGTGACGGAAAGCGCGGGCACGGCCGCGGGAACGACAGTTTGGGAAGCGGCCATGGTGCCTTTGCGGCGCCGAAGGGCGCCTGGAGTATGCAAGCGCTTATTATAGGCGTCCCGTCGGGCCGGCCCCGGCACCAGACTGTTCCGGTTCCGACTCTTGGCCATCGTCCATTTCCCGCTCAAGTTGATAGAACGCCGCATGCTGGCGCCTTCGGTCGGTCATTACGTGTTCGCACGCGACGATGGCCAGCCACTGGATTTCATCCCCGGCCAGTTCATCCAGGTGCATTTCAGCTACGCCGACGGCACCGCGACCAAGCGCAGCTACTCGCTGGCCACCATCCACGACCACACCCTGGGCGCGGGCGAAACCGTGGAGATCGCGGTCAGCTACGTCGCCGGTGGCGCGGCCACGGCCCTGTTCGAGGGACTGGAGAACGGCCATCACATCGATGCCAGCGGGCCTTATGGCCGCTTCTGCCTGATGCCCGGCGACGCCAACCAGCGCTATCTCTTCATCGGCACCGGCACCGGCGTCACCCCGTACCGGGCGATGTTGCCGCTGATCGGGAAACTGATCGCCGAGCGCGGCATCGAAGTCGTGCTGCTGTTCGGCGCGCGCACGCCCGAGGAACTGCTCTACGCCGACGACTTCCGCGCCTTCGCCGACGCCCACCCGCAATTCCGCTTCGTGCCCTGTTTCTCGCGCCAGCTGCCGGACAATCCGCACCCCGACGTGCGCCATGGCTATGTGCAGCAGTTCCTGGCCGAATTCTCGCCCAACCCGGCCACCGACATCGCCTACCTGTGCGGCAATCCGAACATGGTCGATGCCTGCTTCGAACAGTTGAAGGCCGACGGCCTGCCGATCCCGCAGATCCGGCGCGAGAAGTACGTGTCGTCGAAGTAGCTGCTGTTCCTTCTCCCATCGGGAGAAGGTGGCGCGTAGCGACGGATGAGGGAAGGCGCCATCCGCATCTAGTGATCCCCGCGATCTGAAGGATCTTTCCCTCATCCGCCCTTCGGGCACCTTCTCCCGGCGGGAGAAGGAAAACCAATGCCATGCCTTCAGTCACATTCTCCGGCAACCTTCGTCATGCCAACATACGGGCCTGCAACAAGGCCCTTACCGGAGACGCCATGCGTCGGATACTGATCACCGCTGCCCTGCTGGCCCTCGCCTGCGCGCCCGAAGCGCAGGCACGCACGCTGGGCTCTTTGGAATTCAAGGCCTGCTCGCTGGCATCGCCGTTTTCCGGCGACGCCATCGCCGCGCAGTGCGCGACCTTGCAGGTGCCGGAAAATCCCGCCACCCCGAACGGCCGCAAGATCGGCCTGAAGATCGCCTGGATCACCGCCGACCGCGATGATGCGGCCGAGCCGGATCCGGTATTCATGCTGGCCGGCGGGCCCGGGCAGTCGGCGCTGGAAAGCTATCCGCAGACCGCCAAGGCCTTTGCCGAAACCCGCAAGAAGCGCCACATCATCCTGGTCGACCAGCGCGGCACCGGCGGTTCCAATGCGTTGACCTGCAAGGAGCCGTTCGACGAGAGCGCGTTGCCAACCCCGCAGGCGGCCGCCGATTACACCCGGCGTTGCCTGGCGTCGCTGTCCAAGCGCGCCGACCCGCGTTTCTACACCACCAGCGAAGCTATCCAGGACCTGGACGCGGTGCGCAAGGCGATTGGCGCGCAGCAGATCAACCTGGTCGGCATTTCCTACGGCACCCGCGTGGCCCAGCAATACGCGGCGAAGTATCCGCAAAGCACGCGCACGATCGTGCTGGACAGCGTGGCGCCCAATTCGCTGGTGCTGGGCAACGAGTTCGCCCGCAACCTGGAAGACGCGCTGGACCTGCAGTTCGCGCTCTGCGCCAAGACCCCGGCCTGCGTGCAGCGCCTGGGCAACCCGCGGGAAAAACTCCGCGCGTTGATGGCGAAGCTTGAGACCGACCCGCCGCTGGTGACCTACCGCGACGGCGTCACCGGCGAAAGCAAGCAGGAAAAACTCACCCCGGAACAGGTCGCCGGCCTGGTCCGCATGTACGCGTACATGCCGCTGGCCTCCTCGTTGTTGCCGCTGCAGTTGAACGAAGCCGCCAACGGCCGTTACGACGCCTTGATGTCGCTGTCGAAGATGCTGGGCGAGCAGATGTCGGACAGCATCACCATGGGCATGCAACTGTCGGTGATCTGCACCGAGGACGGCAGCGAGCTGAAGGCCAATCCGGCCGATGAAGACACCCTGCTCGGCAACGACTTCGCCCGCTACCTGGTGGCGCAATGCGCGGTCTGGCCCAAGGGCGTGCGCCCGGCCGGTTTCCGCGCGCCCTTGAAGGGCAAGGTGCCGGCGCTGCTGTTGTCGGGCGAATTCGACCCGGTCACCCCGCCGCGCTATGGCGACGCGGTGGTCAAGACCTTGGCCAACGGACGCCATCTGATCCTGCGCGGCCAGGGCCACAACGTGATCGGCATCGGTTGCATGCCGAAACTGATGGCCCAGTTCATCGACAGCGCCGATGCCAGGACACTCGATGCGAAGTGCCTGGCCAAGCTGCCTTACACGCCGCCGTTCACCGGCTTTTATGGATGGGAACCATGAAGGCCGGGAAGTGGGAGTGGGGAAGAGGGAGTCGGAAAAGCCGATTCGTGAAGCCCGCCGCTCCGCACAAGGAAGTAAATAGCCGCATTTGCTTTTCCTCACTCCTCACTCCTCCCCACTCACTCCTCCCGGCATCCCCATGATCGAAGTCCAGGACCTGCATAAATCCTTCACCGCCAAGAAAACGGTGGTCAAAGCCGTCGATGGCGTCGGCTTCGAGGCCCGCGACGGCGAGATCACCGGTTTGCTCGGGCCCAATGGCGCCGGCAAGACCACCACCTTGCGCATGCTCTACACGTTGATGAAACCGGACAGCGGCAAGGTCCTGGTGGACGGCGTGGACGTGGCCGACGATCCGGAAACCGTGCGCCGCGCCCTGGGCGTGCTGCCCGACGCGCGCGGCGTGTACAAGCGCCTGACCGCGCGCGAGAACATCGCCTACTTCGGCGAACTGCACGGACTGGATGCGGCGACGATTGCCCAGCGCACCGAACGACTGGTGCAGGCCTTGAACATGCAGGACTTCATCGACCGCCGCACCGAAGGTTTCTCGCAAGGCCAGCGCACCAAGACCGCGATCGCCCGCGCCCTGGTCCACGACCCGAAGAACGTGATCCTGGACGAGCCGACCAATGGCCTGGACGTGATGACCACGCGCGGCTTGCGCGAATTCCTCAAGCAGCTGCGCGCCGAAGGACGCTGCGTGGTGTTTTCCAGCCACATCATGCAGGAGGTCGCCGCGCTGTGCGACCGCATCGTGATCGTCGCCCGCGGACAGGTGGTGGCCTCGGGCACCGCCGATGAACTGCGCGCGCAAACCGGCGAGGAAAATCTCGAGGACGCCTTCGTGAAAGCGATCGGCTCGGAAGAAGGACTGCACGCATGAAATCCATTGCCGCCCTGTTGACCGTGATGCGCAAGGAATTGCGCGACATCCTGCGCGACCGCCGCACCCTGCTGCTGGCGCTGGGCCTGGGCCCGCTGCTGGCCCCGATCCTGCTGGTCGGCATGGGCACGCTGGGCGAAAACCGCGCCCGCAACCAGATCGAGAAGCCGCTGGAGCTGCCGGTGGTCGGGCGCGAACACGCACCCAACCTGATCGCCTGGCTGGAAGGCCAGAACGTGGTGATCAAGGCGCCGCCCAGGGACGTCGATGCGGCCATCGCCAAGCAGGAGGAAGACGTGATCCTGCGCATCGGCGCCGACTTCCCCACGCAATGGCGCAAGAGCCTGCCGGCGCCGCTGGAAATCATCCAGGACAGCACCCGCCAGGATGCGGAAATCCCGGTCCGGCGCCTGCAGGCCTTGCTCGCGACCTATGGCGGACAAGCGGGTTCGCTGCGGCTGCTGGCGCGCGGGGTCAGTCCCGGCACGGCCACCGCGATCCAGATCCGCCAGACCGACCTGGCCACGCCCGAAGCGCAGCGCGGGCGGATGCTTTCCTTCATCCTGCCCTACTTCCTGATCATCAGCGCCTTCCTGGGTGGCGCCGCGCTGATCCTGGACGCCACCGCCGGCGAACGCGAGCGCCAATCGCTCGAGCCCTTGCTGGCCACGCCCGCGCCACGCGGCGCCATCGTCAGCGGCAAGATCGCGGCGGCGTGCCTGCTGGCCCTGGTCTCGCTGCTGCTGACCCTGCTGGCGTTCAAGTTCGCCGCGCTGTTGTCGCCCACCGTGGGCCGGCAGATGGAAGTCAGCTTCCTGGCGATCGCCAAGTTGCTGCTGATCCTGGTGCCGATGGTCTTCATCGGCACCACCCTGCTGACCTACCTCGCCGCCGCGGCCAAGAGCATGAAGGAAGCGCAGAGCCACATGACCTGGCTGATGCTGCTGCCGATGCTGCCGACCATCGTGTTGATGGTGAATCCGGTGAAGACCCAGCTGTGGCAGTTCGCGGTGCCGTTCCTGGCCCAGAACCAGTTGATCCTGAAAGTCGTGCGCGGCGAAGCCATCACCGCGCAGCAATGGGCGGTCTACCTGGCCGCGGGTTTCGGCCTGGCCGCACTCCTGTGGTTCGCGGCGACGCGCCGCTACCAGCAGGAGCAGTTGGCGATTTCGGGGTAAGAGATTGTTGGGAGTGTCCCTCTCCCGCTTATGGGGAGAGGGACGCCACTTGAAGAAATCCAGAAATACCTGAATTTGACCGGGCTACGGAGCAGCAACAAGCGGCCTGCGCACGACCAGAAAACTGGCGCGACGACTGTTGATCGTCCTGTCAGCCAACGGTCACCGGCGGCTGGATTACACCAGCTCCCACCCGCAGGAATTGCCTGACACGATCTTGATCCTGGTGAAGGGTTCGGTCCCGCAGCAGACCATGCCGATCACAATTCCAGCGAACGATAGGCCCCTGTTTCGCGGATTCCCTATTGGCCTGGACAACATACGTCCATCGCAACGCCGGCTACACGACTGCAGCCATTCCGTTATCCGACTGGACTCAACCAGGCAACGACTGGTTGACGGAAGAGTCCGTGCGCGAATTGCCAGGGCGATGCCTGCAAGACCCACTGGCCTGTTCCGGTAGCCCGCATCGTTGCCAAGTACGTGCGAAGTGTCGTGGAGAAGGCAATGAACATGTCGGAACGACAAGCCCCGTTACGGGCGAGATACCGCGAAAATCCGGCGGCGGCCATGGTCACGGACCGGGCGCTCACCACCGGCGCCGCGCCGACGGATCCTCTGCATTGCGAAGTGATGCCGATGCCGGAAAGCAATGTAGTCGTGCCGGTCGGGGTGCATCGCGCGCATGGCGGGCTGCACGATGCGCCAACGCCAGGCGACTTGCTCTGTGCGGCGCTGGCTGCGTGCATGGACGCCACGCACCGGATGGTGGCCAACATGCTGTGCATCGAGATTGAAGCTTTATCCGTCGAAGTGACCGCCGATGTCGATGTGCGCGGCTCGTTGGCCATGGATCAGACCGTACCCGTCGGATTCCAAGCGATGCGTTGCAGGGTCAATCTGCAAGCCAAGCCCGGGACGGATATCGAGAAGATAGAAAAGCTCAAGGTGATTGCCGAGCATTGCTGCATAGTCAGCCAAACCCTGGCCAAAGGCGTACCCATAACGCTGACTTTTGATGGGCCGTAACGCTTGAGTTAAGCCGATCCTCGAAGCGGCTTCGGCTTGAATGAATTGTTAGAGTTCACCTTTAAACCGCATGATGACGAGCCCCGAAATGACTGCGCCAATAATGGCGAGCCATGTCCTGCCAATAGGTCGGTCGTACCACGGCTTTTGAGGCAAGTCTATTGCAGTGGCGGCCGCTCGACGAATGCGAATGCGTGCTGCTTTTGCAAATCGAGCCAGCTCCTCGGAAGGGATCACAAGATCACTAGGCGATACGGCGATGGCGGACTCACCAAACAGACCGAGACCGCGTTTTGGAGATAGCGAGGAATCATAGAAAAGGCGAGAAACAAGTATTTCCCGATTGGGAGCCTTGTTTAGAAGAACTCTCGCCGTATCTTCTCGGTGCAGGTACATGAGCGGAGCATGCTCATGATCTGGCGCCCTGAACTGAAATTCAGTACGACTAGTTTTGGTATGAATGGCAGTTGAGCCGTCCGCGAGAGTGACCTCGCGTTGTTCTCGGTAGTCGGATGGCTTGTGATAAATGATGGACGCCAATAGCTGCCCGGTTACGAGAAATTGGTGGAATTGACTCTGCTCCAGGTGGAGTGCGTCGGCCGCACGATCAAGCGAAACGTACTTTTCTTTTGCTTTTGGCAAGCGCTTGAACATGTGTCGTGAGTTCTATCGTCTGAGCTAAGCCGACTTGCGTTGTGGAGGCAAAAACGCGGCAAGCTTTTTCTGCCACGCTTTTGCCGTAACGAAGCAAGTTCGGCTTGAACGAATTATTAGGCGCCAACCCGAGGAAAGCGCCCATTAGATTTCCGTAGGGTCGCTAAAGTTCAGTACCACCAAACTTACGCTTGAACTCCTCTTGCGCCACTTTTTCAGCTGCATCGCCCTCTGGAGTAGAGATGATGACGATGCCATCGTCGATCTTGGTTAACGTGCTGCCATACACGACAGAGGTCCCATCTACCAACTTCCACTCTGCCTCAATAGTGCCAAACGAGGCACCCATCCGATTTTGAACTGTGGGACGTCGCAAAGTGGTTGGCTGGCCGAATTTTTGCGTGAGCGTCTCGAAATCAGACGTTTGTGAGCTTATGCCGCGAGTGTAGATCTCCACTCTTGCCAATCGGCCATTGACAAGGCGACCGCTTAAGCGACCCATTGAAGGAGCCTTTGACAAGGGGAACACGAAACTTACTTTGCCATCAGCGGGAGGCTGTCCGATGTTTAAGTGCTGCGTGTAACAAAGTGTGTCCGAGAAATGTATGTTGTTGTACTCGCGTTTTGTTGCCTTTCTATCCCGGCTCATATAGTCGCGCGCGTCCTTCCAGGGGCATTCCGGAACAGCCATGGGTTGATTGAAAGGAATCCCGAAGAGCGTTATCGGCTCTTGTGACATGGCCGGACTGATGGTCGCCACGGAAAAAAACAATGCAAACATGGCCTTGTGCGGCATGGTCGTGCTCCTCGAATCTCACGATTGCATGAAAGTTGGATTGGCGCCTAACTCTTATTCATCATTACCATACTCTTCACAAAAAAAAGGCCGGCATTGCCGGCCTTTTTCCATTCCAATCCATCCCGATCCAAATCAACCCGGATTGAACGCCAGGGTGCGGCGGGTGGTGGTGGGTGCGTCGATCGGTTCGAACCTCCAGCGGCGCACCGCGTTCAACGCTTCGCGATCGAACACGCGCGCGGGCGTGGCGCGGACCACGCGGGCGTTGGTCACCGAACCATCGACGCCAATGGTCAGTTCCACCACCACTTCACCGCTGGTACCGGCGCGCAGGGCTTCCGGCGGATAACGCGGCGATGGCGAGCTGACGAGCCTGAGCGCGGGCGCGGCGGCCGGCTTCGGCGCCGGCGGCGGCGTGGCGGTTTGACGCTGGGCGGCGGCGGCGGCTTCGCGTTGGGCGGCGGCGGCGCGTTCGGCTTCCGCTGCGCGGGAGGCATCCAGCGCCTGCTGGGTAGCCAGGGCGGCGGCGGCCTGGCGTTGCTGTTCGGCCTGTTGCGCCAGACGCTTGGCTTCCAGCGCCTTGGCTTCCGCGTCGGTGACTTCCTTGGTCTTTTCATTGGCCAGGCGCGCGGTAACCGCCTGTTGCGCGGTGGCGATGTTCTGCTTCAAGCGAGGCAGCGACGGCGCCTTGGGATCGGCCTTCTCGATCAGTGCGGAAAGACGCTGGGCCTCGACGAAATCCTCGCGGGCGATGCTTTGCTCGGTGGCGATCACCGTGTACGGCATCAGGTCGGTCAATGCGCTGGTCACGGCGGCATCGTTGGGCAGCTTGTCGCGCAAGCCCAGGTAGTACTCGACGGCGTTGTCGCCACCCGGGGCATAGATGCGGTTCTCGCCCAGCGCCTTGGCGGCGGCAGCGCGCAGGTCCTCGGCGCCCATGGCCTGGACCTGGGCGGAGACCGCGGGCGCAGGTGGCGCCACAACGGCGGCGGCGGGCGGCGCGGCGGTCGCTTCGGTACCGGTCTGCTCGTCCTTGGAACAGGCCGACAACACGACCAGCAACGACAGCGCGATCACGCGCGACTTCATCCTGCGCGAATTCTTCGAAACCATGGCAAAAGACATTCGTTTACTCCCCAGACAAACCATTGGATAACCCCAGATAGACCAAGCATGAAGCATGCCAGCGCATTTGTCGGCTCCCCAGGCCTATTTCCCGATGCAAAAAGTGGAAAAAATGCGCCCAAGCATGTCGTCGGCCGTGACCTTGCCGGTGATCTCGCCCAGGGATTCGTGGGCCAGGCGCAATTCTTCGGCGGCCAGCTCAAGCATTTCGTGATGAAATTCACTGTTTGCTGCTTCAGCGTGGGCTTGCGCGCGATGAAGGGCCTCGACGTGGCGGCCGCGGGCGGAGAATTCGCCGGCACTGGCTTCTTCCGTGTTGCCCATGGCCAGGCCGCGCAGGCGCTGGTGCAGCGTTTCCAGGCCTTGGCCGGTGACGGCCGAAACCCGCACCGCATCGACGATATCCCCGGCTGACGAAGGCAACAGGTCGCTCTTGTTGTGGATCAGCAGCCGCAGCGGTACCGCAGCGATATCGGCTTCGACCGCGGCCAGACCGGCGGCGGGGTCGCGGGCATCGACCACCACCAGCGCCAGATCGGCGCCCTGCAGTTCGGCCCGGGCCCTGCGCATGCCCTCGCGCTCGATCGCATCGCCGCCCTCGCGCAGGCCGGCGGTGTCCACCAGCGTCAGTTCCAGACCATCCAGGCGCATCGATTCGCGCAACACGTCGCGGGTGGTCCCGGGGACATCGGTGACGATGGCGCGGTCGCTGCCGGCCAGCACGTTCATCAACGAGCTCTTGCCCGCATTCGGCGGGCCGACGATGACCGCGTGCAGGCCGTCGCGCAGCTTGCGGCCGCGTTCGGCCTCGGCCAGCAGTTGCGCGAGGTCGGTCCGGGTCTGCGCCAGCCGCTGCCTGACCACCGCACCGCCCAGCGTATCCAGCGACTCGTCGGCGAAATCGATGGCCGCTTCCACGTGCACGCGCAGCGCGGACAGGCTTGCGGCGATGGCCTCCACGCGTTGCGAGAACACACCGTCCAGCGCGCGCCGCGCCGCGCGCGCCGCGCGCGTGTCGGAAGCGGCGATCAGGTCGGCGATGGCCTCGGCCTGGGCCAGGTCGAGACGATCGTTGAGGAAGGCGCGCTCGCTGAATTCGCCCGGACGCGCCGGACGCGCACCCAGCGCGGAGGCGCGTGCGACCAGTTGTTGCAGGACCACCGGGCTGCCGTGCGCCTGCAATTCGACCACGTCTTCGCCGGTGAAGCTGCGCGGTGCGGGGAACGACAAGGCGATGCCGTCGTCGATCGTCTCGCCGTTGCCGTCGTCGAAGCGAACGTGATGCGCATGACGCGGGCGCAGTCTTCGTCCACACAGGTCTTCGGCTATCGCCAGCGAACGCGGCCCGGAAAGCCGCACGATGCCGACACCGCCCGCACCCGCCGCGGTGGCGACGGCGACGATGGTGTCGGTGCTGGACCTGGATGCGGATGCGGGAACAGTCATGGCCGGAAGTCTTGCATATCCACAACTGTAGGAGCGCCCATGGGCACGAGCTTTTGATTCTTCTCGCGACTCGAGGGAAGAGCTCGCGCCCATGGGGCGCTCCTACGGGATGAAGCCAAAAGAAAACCCGCCTTGCGGCGGGTTTTCCGATTCATGCACTCGCCGGATTACTTGGCCGCACTCGCCTTGGTCTTGGACTTGGGCTTGTCCTTTTCATTTTCCTTGTCCTCTGGCGCGCCCGGCGTTTTCAGGTGCCGACCCAGCCACCACTGCTGCAACAGGCCCAGGCTGCCGTTGGTGACCCAGTACAGGACCAGGCCGGACGGGAACAGCGCCATCATGCCGCCGAACACCAGCGGCATGAACTGCATCATCTTCTGCTGCATCGGATCCATGCCCACGGCCGGGGTCATCTTCTGCGTGCGCCACATCACCAGCATGTTCAACGCCGGCAGGATGAAATACGGATCGCGCGCGGTCAGGTCGTGGATCCACAGGAACCAAGGCGCCTGGCGCAACTCCACCGTTTCGTTGATCACCCAGTACAGGGCGAGGAAGATCGGCATGGTCACCAGGATCGGCAGGCAGCCGCCCATCGGGTTGATCTTCTCCTTCTTGTACAGCTCCATCTGCGCCATCTGGAATTTCTGGCGGTCGTCGCCGTAACGCTCCTTCAACTGGGCGATGCGCGGCTGGAACTGGCGCATCTTGTTGGCGCTGCGGTACTGCGCGGCGGACAACGGCCACAAGGCCAGCTTGACCAGCACCACCAGGCCGATGATCGACCAGCCCCAGTTGCCGAGCAGTGTATGCAGGTGATTGAGGACCCAGAACAGGCCCTCGCCGAGCACCGCGAGGATCGAGAAGCGGCTGTAGTCGACCGCGCGCTCCAACCCGGGCACGTTCTGCGCCTTGATCTGCCCGACCAGCTTGGGGCCGACGTAGAGCCGTGCTTCGGTCGTGGCCTGCTGGCCCGGCGCCACCACCAGGTTGCTGGTCCACTGGTCGCGGATCAGGTTGCGCGGCGTGCCGCTGCTGGTATCCAGCTCCAGCTGCATCACCGACTTGTCCTTCGGCTCCGGAAGCCATGCGCTGAAGAAGTGATGCTGCAGCATGGCGATCCAGCCGCCGGTCACGCCCATCGAATTCAGCGCCGCGTCGTCTTCCAGATAGTCCTTGAACGGACGACGCTCATAGGTCTTTTGGTCGCTGTACCAGGTCGCGCCGGTGAAGCTGAAGGATTCCGGATTGGTCATGCCGCTCTTGACGATGGGCGGCGTGCGGATCAACTGGCGATAGATCGCGCCTTGCCACGGCGTGCCGCCGGCGTTGACCACTTCGTCCTTCACCGTGATCGCGTAACTGCCGCGCTCCAGCGTGTAGGTGCGGCGGATGCTGACGCCATCGGGGCCCTGCCACAGGAACGGCACCGCAACCTGGCTCGCGCCGGGGGCCAGAGTCGCATTGGTTCCCGGATGTTCGGCCACGAAACCGGTGAGGTGGTTGGGCGCGGCGCCATTCGGACTGACCCAGCCGCTCTGCGCCGCATAGAAATGCGCCGGATCCTGGCTGAACAGGCTGACCGGCGGGCTGCCAGCGGCCTTGCTTTGCGGATACTTCAACAAGTCCGCTTCCAGCACGCTGCCGCCGTCCAGGGTCAGGCGCAGCACATCGTTGCTCACCGTGACCTTCGGACTTGCAGCGGTCGCCGCCGTGGCCGGCACCGCAGTGGAGGCCGCGGGCGCTTCAACCGCCGCCGTTGCGCTGGGCACGGTGCTGGACGAAGGCGAGGATGAGGGCGTCGCGACCTGCGCGCTCGGCGTGGTCGCCGGTGCCGGCTTGGGCGCGTTGAATTTGCCCCATTCCATCCACAACAGGGTCGCCACCATCAGCCAGGCGAAAATCAGGAAGACACGGGTCTGGTTCATCAGGCAGGCATTCTCAACCGGTGGAAACGTCCGGTTTGGGCGTGTTGCTGGAAAGGGAAGGAAGCGAAGCGGAGGAAGTTGATTCCTTGACCGGCGGCATTGTGCCGGGCGCGGCCGGTGCGGGCAATGCGCCGGCGCGGATCAGCGTGCGCAGGAACGTCTCGCGCAACTGCGCATTGTCGGTCTTGCGCGCCGCCACGCGTGCGACCAGCACATAGTCGCCGCCGGGCAATTGCCCGCGCAGCTTGCGGAACTGGTCGCGGAAGACGCGCTTGATCCGGTTGCGGCCGACCGCGTTCGGATCGACCTTGCGCGAAACCGCCAGGCCCAGTTTCGCCGGCGTTTCCGCCGCCAGCCAGTGCAGGCTCAGCAGCGGATCCGAAGTGCGGCGCGCCTGGGCGAACACGCGCGCGTATTCGGCGCCCGTGCGCACGCGCGCCGCTGGCGGGAAGGTCGCGCGCTTCACCGGCACGGGATCACGGATACGGAATCGCGCATCGTGACTTCTTCGTTCATGGCTTCACGGATCATGACTTCGCGGGTCATGAAGGCGCACATGATGAAATCGCGGATACGAAAAAGTCCGCACAGGACTGCGCGGACTCTTGCGAAGGACAGGCATGAGATGGACTCGGCCGCGATTGCGGCAGGGCCATCAGGCGCTCAGGCGAGCGCGGCCCTTGGCACGACGACGGGCCAGGATCTTGCGGCCATCGGCGGTCGCCATGCGGGCACGGAAGCCGTGGTCGCGCTTGCGCTTGAGGTTGCTGGGTTGGTAAGTGCGCTTGGTGGCCATGGGGCCCTCGGGCGTTATGCGGTGGAAAGAACCGGTAATTCTATAGGGCCGTCCGGGTCCGGGTCAACTGGGCTAGGTCCGGTTCTTGCCGAGGGCGCGGATCGAATGGCTACCGGCAGTCGGAAACCAACAGCCGCTCTCCGGCTACCGGCTACCGGTTTCCGTGGCTTCCGCAAAGCACTCCCCGCCATTACTCGATGCCCATGACCGGCAACATGCCGCAAGGCGGTGCGTGATAATGTGCCCGACTCTATTTCACCCGTGTTCCGCACCCTCGTCGTGCGGCGTGCACGCCTTGCCGAAGAATTGATTGTTGCCCTCGATGGATGCCTGGCCCCGCTGCCTCGAACGCCTGGAAGCCGAACTGCCGGCCGAAGATGTCCACACCTGGCTCAAGCCACTTCAGGCCGAACAACGCGTGGACGCGATGGTGCTGTATGCGCCGAATGCGTTCATCCTGGAACAGGTGCGCGAACGTTACCTGGCGCGGATCCAGGAACTGCTGGGCCACTTCGCCGGCCATCGCGATGTTTCCGTGGAAATCGGTTCGCGCGCGCGCGTCGTCGAGGCCGTGCCTTCGGTTTCGAGCGCGGCAGGCGCCACTTTCGCCAGCAACGAGCCTTACGCCGGCAACCTGGACTCGCATTACAGCTTCGAGAATTTCGTCGAGGGCCGCAGCAACCAGCTGGGCCGCGCCGCCGCCTGGCAAGCCGCGCAAAAGCCCGGCGACCGCGCCCACAATCCACTGCTGCTGTATGGCGGCACCGGCCTGGGCAAGACCCACCTGATGTTCGCCGCCGGCAATGAACTGCGCCGGCAGAACCCCAATGCGCGCGTCCTGTACCTGCGTTCGGAACAGTTCTTCAGCGCCATGACCAAGGCCCTGATCGAGAAATCGATGGACCAGTTCAAACGCCGTTTCCAGCAGGTGGACGCGCTGCTGATCGACGACATCCAGTTCTTCGCCGGCAAGGACCGCACCCAGGAAGAGTTCTTCCACACCTTCAATGCGCTGTTCGACGGCAAGCAGCAGATCATCCTGACCTGCGACCGCTACCCGCGCGAAGTGGAAGGCCTGGAACCGCGACTGAAATCGCGGCTGGCCTGGGGCTTGTCGGTGGCGATCGAACCACCCGACTTCGAGACCCGTGCGGCGATCGTGCTGGCCAAGGCGCGCGAGCGCGGCGCGCAGATTCCCGACGACGTGGCCTTCCTGCTGGCCAAGAAGATGCGCTCCAACGTGCGCGACCTGGAAGGCGCGTTGAACACGCTGACCGCGCGCGCCAACTTCACCGGCCGCGCGATCACCCCGGAATTCGCCCAGGAAACCCTGCGCGACCTGCTGCGCGCCCAGCAGCAGGCAATCAGCATCCCCAACATCCAGAAGACCGTGGCAGACTATTACGGTCTGCAGGTCAAGGACTTGCTGTCCAAGCGGCGCACGCGCTCACTGGCGCGCCCGCGACAGGTGGCGATGGCCCTGGCCAAGGAACTGACCGAACACAGCCTGCCCGAGATCGGCGACGCCTTTGCCGGTCGCGACCACACCACCGTACTGCACGCCTGCCGGCAGATCCGCAACCTGATGACCACCGACGGCAAGCTGCACGAGGACTGGGACAAGTTGATCCGCAAACTCAGTGAATAAAAGCTCGCCGGCCCTGTGGACAAGTTGGGGATGAAATTTGCCAGCGAAGTTATCCACAAGTTCCACCGGGAATCCAACACCTGTAATACATGCGTTGAAATTACCGTAAAAGCCATAGTATTCAATGTGTTGCGCAGCTTCTCCACCGAAACCGGCGCAACCATCACCACCAGTTTTTGATTTATTACTCTTTCAAGATCCAGTGCATAAGGGGCCAGCACCACATGCGTTTCAGTCTGCAGCGCGAAGCTTTCCTGAAGCCGTTGGCGCAAGTCGTCAACGTGGTCGAACGTCGGCAGACCTTGCCGGTCCTCGCCAATTTCCTGGTCCAGGTCCAAGGCGGGCAACTCTCGCTGACCGGAACCGACCTGGAAGTGGAAATGATCGCGCGCAGCGCGGTCGACGATGCCCAGGATGGTGAAACCACCATCCCGGCGCGCAAGCTGTTCGAAATCATCCGGGCCCTGCCCGACGGCAGCAAGATCACCGTCAGCCAGAGCGGCGACAAGATCACCGTATCCGCTGGACGCAGCCGCTTCACCCTGGCCACCCTGCCGGCCAACGATTTCCCCTCGGTCGATGAAGTCGAAGCCACCGAGCGGGTCAACGTGCCGGAAGCCGCGCTGAAGGAACTGATCGAGCGCACCGCTTTCGCCATGGCCCAGCAGGACGTGCGTTATTACCTCAACGGCCTGTTGTTCGACCTGGGCGACAAGCTGCTGCGCTGCGTGGCTACCGACGGCCATCGCCTGGCTCTGTGCGAAACCCCGCTGGAAGGTGCTGCCGGGGCCAAGCGCCAGATCATCGTGCCGCGCAAGGGCGTGACCGAGCTGCAGCGGTTGCTGGAAAACGGTGATCGTGAGCTGGAACTGGAAATCGGCCGCAACCACATCCGGGTCAAGCGCGACGACGTGACCTTCACTTCCAAGCTGATCGACGGACGTTTCCCCGACTATGCCGCGGTGATCCCGATTGGCGCCGACCGCGAAGTCAAACTGGATCGGGAGGTCCTGCGCGCGGCCCTGCAGCGTGCGGCGATCCTGTCCAACGAGAAGTACCGTGGCGTCCGGGTCGAGGTTTCACCGGGACAACTGAAGATCAGCGCGCACAACCCGGAACAGGAAGAGGCCCAGGAAGAGATCGAAGCCGAGACCAAGGTCAGCGACCTGGCGATTGGCTTCAACGTCAACTACCTGCTCGATGCCCTTTCCGCCCTGCGTGACGAGCACATCATCATCCAGCTGCGCGACGCCAATTCCTCGGCTCTGGTGCGCGAGGCCAGCAGCGAGAAATCGCGGCATGTGGTGATGCCGCTGCGCCTCTGATGGACTATAGGTTCCACGTGGAACAACACCGACGCCCGGAGTATTCCGGGCGTTCTGGTTTTATGGCTGGGCCTTCGCAAGAGCAACCCACCCGGATCCCTGCAGAGCCGAGCTTGCTCGGCTGCTTCTCGCCCGCTGGCCGACCCAGGAGCAGCCGAGCAAGCTCGGCTCTACAGGGAGTAAGCCGACAGTTCACTGGAAGGCCGGGATATCCAGACCCCGATGCGATGGCCTCGTCATGCAGGTAATCCGCCTGACCGCTTCCGGTTTGCGGCGCTTCGATACGGTGGCCATCGAACCCGCCCCCAGCCTGAACCTGATCACCGGCGATAACGGCGCCGGCAAGACCAGCCTGCTGGAGGCCTTGCACCTGATGGCCTACGGCCGCAGTTTCCGAGGGCGGGTGCGCGACGGGTTGGTGCGGACCGGCGCCGAGGCGGTGGAAGTCTTCGTTGAGTGGCAGGAGGGCGCCGAGGCCCGGCACCGCCGCGCCGGACTGCGCCATACCGGCCAGACCTGGCTGGGGCGTCTGGACGGCCAGAATGTGAGTCAGCTGGGCGAACTCTGCGCGGCACTGGCCGTGGTCAGCTTCGAGCCGGGTAGTCACGCCCTGGTCACCGGGGGCGGTGAACCCCGCCGCCGCTTCGTGGATTGGGGTTTGTTCCACGTGGAACCTGCCTTCCTGCCCCTGTGGCGTCGTTATGCCCGTGCGCTCAAGCAGCGCAATGCCTTGTTGAAGTCGGGGGCGGGTGGCGCGCAGCTGGATGCCTGGGATCACGAACTGGCCGAGGCCGGCGAGCCGATGACCCGCCACCGCCGGCATTACCTGGAACAGCTGCAGACTCGCTTGTCGGTGGTGGCCGGCGACCTGGTGCCGGCATTGGGGGCCAGCAGCATCGAGTTCCAGTCCGGGTGGCGCAGCAACGAGTTGTCCCTGGCGGATGCCCTGCTGCTGGCGCGCGACCGCGATCGTGGTGTGGGTTACACCACGGTCGGTCCGCATCGCGCGGATTGGCGGATCGACTATGCAAGTCACCCCCAGCGCGAAACCCTGTCGCGCGGACAGGCCAAACTCTCCGCGCTTTCAGCCTTGCTGGCCCAGGCCGAGGACTATGCCCAGCGGCGCGGGGAATGGCCGATCGTGGCCTTGGATGACCTGGCTTCGGAGCTGGACCGCAACCACCAGCGCCGGGTCCTGCAACGCCTACTGGAGAGCGGGGCGCAGGTTTTTGTCACCGGCACCGAGCCACCGTCAGGGCTGGCCGAACTGGAAGTGACGCCCTCCGTGTTCCACGTGGAACACGGCAGGATCGAGTCCGGCTGACGCGTTCCGCCGAGTCGTGGGCGTCCGCAGGGGCGGAGCACCGAAATGCTATAATTCCTGCCTCACTCCCTATAGCTAATGTGTAGCGCCGCCCTTCGCGTCGAACCCGCGAATCCGGCCTGCGCAGACGCCTGCAGCCGACACCGAAGCGAATGACCGAAGAAACGACGACACCTGTCCCGAACGGGAACTACGACGCCAACAGCATCACCGCGCTGGAAGGGCTGGAAGCGGTCCGCAAACGCCCAGGCATGTACATCGGCAACGTCAACGACGGTTCCGGCCTTCACCACATGGTGTTCGAGGTCGTCGACAACTCGGTGGACGAAGCCCTGGCTGGCCACGCCGACTCGGTGGTGGTGAAGATCCACGGGGACGGTTCGGTATCGGTGTCCGACAACGGCCGCGGCATTCCGGTCGGCAAGCATGCGAAGGAAAGCGAAAAGCAGGGCCGCGATATCTCCGCCGCGGAGGTGGTGATGACCGTGCTCCACGCCGGCGGCAAGTTCGACGACAACAGCTACAAGGTGTCCGGCGGCCTGCATGGCGTCGGCGTGTCCGTGGTCAATGCCTTGTCCGAGAAGCTGCTGCTCGACATCTGGCGCAATGGCTACCACCACCAGCAGGAATACCGCCATGGCGAGGCGGTGTATCCATTGAAGCAACTCGAGGCTTCGGACAAACGGGGCACCGAGGTTCGCTTCTGGCCTTCGGCGGTGGCGTTCGTCGACAACGTCGAATTCCACTACGACATCCTCGCCCGCCGCCTGCGTGAGCTGTCTTTCCTCAATTCGGGCGTCAAGATCGAGTTGATCGACGAGCGTCCGGACGGCAAGCACGACCTGTTCCAGTACGAAGGCGGCATCCGCAGCTTCGTCGAGCACCTGGCCCAGCTGAAGACCCCGCTGCACCCCAAGGTGATCTCGATCAGCGGCGAACAGGACGGCATCGTCGTCGATTGTGCCGTCCAGTGGAGCGATTCCTACCAGGAAACCATGTACTGCTTCACCAACAACATCCCGCAGAAGGATGGCGGCACCCACCTGACCGGATTCCGCGCCGCGCTCACCCGCACGCTGAACCGCTACATCGAACAGAGCGGCATCGCCAAGCAGGCCAAGGTGGCGCTGTCCGGCGACGACATGCGCGAAGGCATGATCGCGGTGTTGTCGGTGAAGGTGCCGGATCCGGGCTTTTCCTCACAGACCAAGGAAAAGCTGGTGACCGAGCCGGTGCGCGCGGTGGTCGACGCGGTCTTCGGCGCCAAGCTCGAGGAGTTCCTGCAGGAAAACCCCAATGAAGCCCGCGTCATCGCCGGCAAGATCGTCGACGCCGCCCGCGCCCGCGAAGCCGCGCGCAAGGCTCGCGACCTGACCCGGCGCAAGGGCGCGCTGGACATCGCCGGCCTGCCCGGCAAGCTCGCCGATTGCCAGGAGAAGGATCCGGCATTGAGCGAACTGTTCATCGTCGAGGGCGACTCCGCCGGCGGCTCGGCCAAGCAGGGCCGCAACCGCAAGAACCAGGCGGTGCTGCCGCTGCGCGGCAAGATCCTCAACGTGGAACGCGCGCGCTTCGACCGCATGCTGGCCTCGGCCGAAATCGGCACCCTGATCACCGCGCTGGGCACCGGCATCGGTCGCGACGAATACAACCCGGACAAGCTGCGCTACCACAGCATCATCATCATGACCGACGCCGACGTCGACGGTTCGCACATCCGCACCTTGCTGCTGACTTTCTTCTACCGGCAGATGCCGGAGCTGATCGAACGCGGCCACGTGTATATCGGCTTGCCGCCGCTGTACAAGCTGAAGCAGGGCAAGCAGGAGATGTACATGAAGGACGATGCGGCGCTCAACGTCTACCTGGCCAACAGCGCGGTCGAGAACGCGGGCCTGGTTCCCGCCGCGGGCGAGCCCGCGATCACCGGCGTCGCGCTGGAATCGCTGCTGCTGTCCTTCGCCGGCGCCCGCGAGGCGATCGCCCGCAACGCGCACCGTTACGATCCGATCCTGCTCGAATCGCTGATCGATTTCACCCCGCTGGACATGGAGCACCTGAGCCGGAACATCGACCAGCGCCACGAACTCGATGCGCTGGAAGCCAAGCTCAACCGCGGCGGCATCGGCAGCGCGCGCTATGCCTTGCAGTTGCAGGCCGCCACGGAACAGCGTCCGGCCGCGCTGCTCGCCACGCGCAAGCACATGGGCGAGGAACTGATCCAGGTGTTGCCGGTGACGGTGTTCGAATCCGGCGAACTGCGGCCGTTGCGCGAAGCCGCGGCGGTACTGCACGGCCTGGTCCGCGAAGGCGCGCAGATCGTGCGCGGCAACAAGACCCAGCCGATCGCCAGTTTCGCCGAAGCGCAGGCCTGGTTGCTGGAGGAAGCCAAGAAGGGCCGCAGCATCCAGCGCTTCAAGGGCCTGGGTGAAATGAACCCGGAACAATTGTGGGACACCACGGTGAACCCGGACACGCGGCGCCTGCTGCAGGTCCGCATCGAGGACGCGGTCGCCGCCGACCAGATCTTCAGCACCTTGATGGGCGACGTGGTCGAACCGCGTCGTGAATTCATCGATGCCAACGCGCTGAAGGTTTCCAATCTCGACATCTGAAGCCAGCGCAGCGGCGGTGACGGAAGCACAAGCACCGCCACCGCTTCCGACGATGCCAGCGGCGCGGCCGGCGCGACCGCTGGCCGGATTCTTCCTGGACCTGGCGATCGCCATCGGCGCGATGCTGTGCCTGTCCGTGGCCGGTGGAATGGTCTGGGCCATGTTCAAGGGCGCGCAACTGGCCCTGCGTGGCGGCGGCGCGCCGGATCCCGCCGCGATCGTGCAGGCGATCGGCCAACCCGGCGCCCTGGCCATGATCTGGATGACCCTGGTCAGCACCGGCGGCGCGGCCCTGGCGGTGTATTTCTGGCGTCGCCGGGCCACGCGCGCCGAGTGGATGGTCTCGGTGCAGGCGACACGGAAAATCTCCACCTGGGGCTGGGTGCTGGCAACCGCCGCGGCCACGTTCTGTTTCAGCACCGCGATCACCAGCCTGTCGCAGTCCCTGGGCGTGAAGCCGGAGCCGACCAATCTGGCGATCATCGAAGCCGCCTTCCTCAGCAACCCGATCTTCCTTGTCCTGTTCGGCGTCCTGATCGCGCCTGCCTATGAAGAACTGTTGTTCCGCCGCGTGCTGTTCGGCCGCCTGTGGGCCGCGGGACGCCCGTGGCTGGGCGTGGCCCTGAGCAGCGCCGCCTTCGCCCTGATGCATGAAATCCCGGGCACCACCGGCAATAGCTGGCAGGCGACAGGCGTGTTGTGGCTGACTTACGGATTCATGGGCGCGGCCTTCGCCCTGGTGTATTGGCGCACCCGCACGTTGTGGGCCCCGATCGCCGCGCATGCCCTGAACAATGCCGTGGCCCTCGCCCTGGTCAGGCTGCATGGCGGCGGCTGAACCCGCGGACTTGACGAAAAGTTAAGGCAGAAACCGCCACACTTGCCGCCCGGAAAAGGGGTGTGTGTGAGTATGGAAATGAAACGCTGGTTCCTTTCGGCTGCAATGCTCGCCGCGCTGGCGGGTTGCGCCACCACCACGTCGTCCACCGGACGCAAGCAGTTCGTCGGTGGCGTGTCCCAGGAACAACTCAACCAGCTGGGCGTCCAGGCTTTCACCGAGGCCAAGAGCAAGGGTCCGCTGAGCAATGACGCGAAACAGAACGCGTACGTGCGCTGCGTGGTCAATGCGCTGGTCCGGCAATTGCCGGCGCAAAACCAGTCTGTGGCATGGGAAACCGCGATATTCGCCGACAAGGAACCCAATGCCTTCGCCCTGCCGGGTGGAAAGGTCGGGGTGAATACCGGCATCTTCAATGTGGCGAAGAACCAGGATCAACTGGCCGCCGTGCTGGCGCACGAGATCGGGCACGTGGTCGAGCACCACCACGACGAGCGCATCACCCGGCAGATGGGTGCCCAGACCGGTCTCGGCATCGCCGGCGCCGTGCTCGGCGCGCGCTACGGTCAGGGCGCGGCTGATGCGACCAGCCAGTTTGGGGGCATGGCCGCGCAGGGGCTGTTCTTGCTGCCGGGCTCGCGCACCCAGGAAAGCGAAGCCGACGTGGTCGGCCAACGGCTGATGGCCCAGGCCGGCTTCGATCCCGCGCAGGCGGTCAACCTGTGGCAAAACATGATCGCCGCTGGCGGCAGCCGCCCGCCGCAATGGCTGTCCACCCATCCCGACCCCCAATCCCGCATCCAGGAACTGCGCAGCCGCGCGGGAACCCTGGCCCCGAGTTACCAGCAGGCGCGTGCCGCGGGACGCCTGCCAAAATGCGGTTGAACCCGGATTTGCTGCCCTGCACCACGCACCCCCGCTTCTGATCCATGTCTTTCCGACCCCGGCCCGTTTCTGTTAGCGTTGCCGCCCCCGCGCAAGCGCCGATCGCATTCCTGTCGGCACTTGCAGTCCCAACGAGGTAATCCCCATGCAGCTCCGCAATTTCAAATACGCCTTGCTCTCCCTGACCATCATCGGTGTGCTGGGTGCCGCGACGGCAAGTGGCGCGGTCGAGCGTACGCGCGACCGGGCCGATCGCAGCCAGAAGAAAGGCTCGGAAAAGCAGGAGATCATGTATCCCGACGCGACCCGCGAAGAGCCCAAGTCCAAGGGTGCGGCGAAGGCGCAAGCCAAGCTGCAGAAGCTGGTGGGCGTTTACAACAAGCAGGATTTCGCCGCGACCCGCGCCCAGGCCGACGAACTGCTGGCCAACCCCGCCGCCAATGACTACGACAAGGCGGTGGCCGCGCAACTGGCTTCGCAGGCCGCCTACAACCTGGACGACACCCCCGGCACCGTCGCCTACCTGAAACAGGCGCTGCAGCTGAATGCGCTGGACAACAACAGCCATTACCAGCTGATGTACATGCTGGCGCAAATGCAGTTGCAGGAAGACCAGTACACCGAGGGCCTGGCCACGCTCGAACGTTATCTGACCGAGACCAAATCGAAGAAGCCCGAAGACCTGGCGCTGAAGGGCCAGGGCCTGTACCAGGCCGAACGCTATGCCGAGGCGATCCCGGCACTCAAGCAGGCCATAGAAACGTCTCCGGAACCGAAGGACAACTGGCAGCAACTGCTGATGGCGTCCTATGCCGAGACCGGGCAATCCGCCGATGCCATCCAGATGGCGGAAAAGATCGCAAGCAAGTCGCCCGGCGACAAGAAGGCGCAAATGAACCTGGCCACGGTCTACCTGCAGGCCGACAAGTACGACCAGGCCGCCGCGGTCCTGGAAAAACTCCGTGCCGGCGGACTGATGACCGACGAAAAAGACTATCGCCAGCTCTACACCACGTACGCCAACATGGACGGCAAGGAAAAGGAAGTCATCGCCGTGATCAATGACGGCATGCAGAAGGGCGTCCTCAAGCCCGACCAGCAGACCTACCTGGCCCTGGCCCAGTCCTATTATTATTCCGACCAGATTCCTCCGGCGATCGAGGCATGGAAGAAGGCCGCGCCCCTGTCCAAGGATGGCGAGACCTACCTCAACCTGGCCAAGGTGCTGTGGCAGGAAGACCGGATTCCCGAAGCCAAGCAGGCGGCCAAGTCGGCCCTGGAAAAAGGCATCAAGAAGCCGGCAGAGGCAAAAAAGATCATCGCCCTGCCCTGACCGCAGAGGCGGGAATTAGAGTTTCCGCACGCCGAAAAGATGGTACTGGCGTGGGGGATTGGTATAAGCTGGCCCATCCCCCGACTCGAACGTCAGGGGCCCCAAACTTTGGTGGCGCCGATTCGTCGGCCCTAGATAATGTGAGTTCATTAGGCGCATGGCTGAACAACTGGTCATAAACAGATATCGGGAAGACGAGCCGCAAAACGAGCTCAACTGGCCGCGCATCATCGGCATGGCTTTCGTCATCGCCCTGCATGCGGCGGCGTTCTTGTTGCTGCTGATCCCGGCAGTGGCCCCGCCGGCGGACAAGGACCAGGAAGTAAAGACGGTTGTCACCATCGTCGACGCGCCGCCGCCGCCGCCACCGCCGCCGCCGCCGCCGCCCAAGACCGACACGCCGCCGCCGCCGGTGAAGAACCTGGCGCCGCCGAAGCAAACGCCTCTGCCGCCGCCGCCGGAAGCGCCGCCGATCGATGTCGCCGAACCGCGCCCGACCGACGTCTACACGCCACCGTCGCCGCCCGCGCCGCCCGCGCCGACGCCGGACATCGGCGCCAGCGTCGACATCTCGTCGAAGAACATGAATCCGCCCAAGTACCCGCCGGCCGCCGCGCGTGCCGGTATCCAGGGCACGGTGATCCTGATCATCGACGTGGACGCCAACGGCAACGTCACCAATGTCTCCGTAGAGAAATCCAGCCGCAACCGCGACCTGGACCGCGCCGCGATGGATGCCGCGCGCAAGTGGCGCTTCAACCCCGGCCAGAGCAACGGCCAGAGGTCGGCGGGGCGCGTACGCGTGCCGGTTGACTTCAAGATGTAAAGCGCGGACAAGCTTAGATCCAAACTGTTCCGACACGCTGTTCCGAAACACGGCTACAACCCGAACCGCCCCACCCTCATCATCACAATAAAAGGTAAGCGTCATGCTGCAGGAAACCACCGCCGCTGCTGGAGGCACCAACGCCGCCCAGGCCCTGAACAACATGGGCTTCGAGCATCTGATTCAGGAAATGACCTCCACCCCGGGCGGTTACGTCGTTTCCTGGGTCGTGCTGATCACCCTGGTCGTCATGTCCGCGCTGTCCTGGTACTGGACGGTGATCAACTTCATCAAGAACATGCGCCTGAAGAGCCACGCCGATCGCGTCACCGCGACGTTCTGGGATACGGCCAATGCGCAGGATGCGATTCGACTGATGGAAGAGCAGCCGCGTAACGAGCCGTTCTCCAAGATCGCGCTCGATGCCGCACAGGCCGCCGCTCACCACCAGCGCAGCGAAGGCGCCTCGGGCCTGGCCGAATCGTTGAACCGTTCCGAGTTCGTCGATCGCGCGCTGCGCCAGGCGGTCACCCGTGAAAGCTCCAAGTTGCAGGCCGGCATGACCGTGCTGGCGACGGTCGGCGCAACCGCTCCGTTCGTGGGCCTGCTGGGTACGGTCTGGGGCATCTACGGCGCCCTGATCCGCATCGGCCAGTCCGGCGAAGCCTCGATCGGCGCCGTGGCCGGTCCGGTCGGCGAAGCGCTGATCATGACCGCGCTGGGCCTGTTCGTGGCTATCCCGGCGGTGCTGGCGTACAACTTCTTCAACCGTACCAACAGCGCCACCAACGCCAGGTTCGATACCTTCGCGCACGATCTGCACGACTTCTTCGCCACCGGCTCGCGCGTTCGCTGAGCCGGTACGTCCAAGCGCATACAGATCAATAACGGAGCCGAAGCATGGCCTTCAGTAGTGGTAACGACAGCGGTGGCCCGATGGCCGAGATCAACGTCACGCCCCTCGTGGACGTGATGTTGGTGCTGCTCATCATCTTCATCATCACCGCGCCGCTGATGCAGCACAAAGTGAAGGTCGAGCTGCCCAAGGCCAACCTGGTCAAGAAGCCGGAACACACCGGTCCGAAGACGCCGCCGATCACCATCGCGGTCACCGAAGATGGAAAGCTGTACTGGAACGATGAGCCGGTAACCAAGGAAATCCTGGAGTCGCGTCTTTCCAGCGCGGCGCAGCTGACCCCGCAGCCTTCCTTGAACCTGCGTGGCGACCGCACCACCAAGATGCGCACGATCAACGAGGTGACCAAGATCGCGCAGGACCAGGGCATGCTGGACATCGGCTTCGTCGCCACCAGAGACAGGGGTAACTGAGCCATGGCATTCTCAACCGGTTCCGGCAAAGGCCAGCCGATGGCCGACATCAACGTCACGCCCCTGGTGGACGTGATGCTGGTGCTGCTGATCATCTTCATCGTCACCGCGCCCATCGTGACGTATCCGATCGAAGTCGACCTGCCGCAGCGCGTGATCAATCCGCCACCGCAACTGAAGGATCCGCCACCGCCGATCGACCTGCGCATCGATGCGTCCGGCCAGGTGAACTGGAACAACAGCCCGGTGGCGACCTCGGAGCTGCAGGCGAAGATGGAAAGCGAAGTGCAGAAGGATCCGACCAACCAGCCGGAGTTGCGCATCGACGCCAATCCGGACGCGCAGTACGACGTGATGGCCAAGGTGCTGGCTGCCGCCAAGAACTCGCAGATGCAGAAGATCGGTTTCGTACAGCAATAAACCGCCACGCAAGCGGAACCAAGCGTTTTCTCCACGCCACCTTCGGGTGGCGTGTTTGTTTGAAGCGCCGGGTACGGAAAACCGGTACGCAGCTTGCAGCGGTGGGCATCGACAAGAACGGCGTCCTGCTTGCAGCGGGACGAGGGCGGGCGTAGCGTGGGGCAACCACCGACGCAAGGAGTCCGCCATGGCTTTCTCCGCTTCTGTCCGTGATTCGAGAGTCGCCGAAATGAACATCACCCCGCTGGTGGACGTGTTGCTGGTGTTGCTGGTGATCTTCATGGTGTCCGCGCCGCTGGTTTCGCAGCCGATCCAGGCCAGCCTGCCGCAATCGACTCCGCCCATCGAAACCATCAAGCCGCTCAGCCTGCGGTTGATGGTCGGCGACGATGGCTCCTATCGACTGGACGATCGCCTGCTCACACCCGCCGAATTGTGGCAGCGGTTCGATGATGCGCTGATTGCCGACCCTCGGACCACGCTGCGGGTCAGCGCCAGTTCCGATGCGGACTACCAGCGTGTGGTGACCGCCCTGGCCGAAGCCCGCCAGCGCGGCATCGTCGATATCGCCGTGCAGCCCTAGAGGCGCCCAACACGGTGGGAGATTGATCCCCCTCGCGGGAAGTTGCTTCAGCGCTGCCCGGACAGCAGACCCAGGTAACGGTGGATGGTGCGCTCCAGTCCGGCGTACAGGGCTTCGCTGATCAGGGCGTGGCCGATGGACACTTCCAGCACGTCCGGCACCGTCTCCAGGAAATCCAGCAGATTGGCCTGGCTCAGGTCGTGGCCGGCATTGACGCCCAGGCCCAATGACAGCGCCTGACGGGCGGTTCGCACGCAGGCGTCCAGCGCGGCTCGGGAGTCGCCTGAAGCGTGGGCTTCGGCATAGGGGCCGGTATAGATCTCGATCCGGTCCGCGCCGATTTCCCGGGCGAGGTCCAGGCCGGCTCCTCCGGCATCGACAAACAGGCTGACCCGGCAGCCGCAAGCCTTGAGCTCGGCGATCAAGGGGCGCAGGCGTTCGGCATCCTGCCCGAAATCGAATCCATGGTCGGACGTGAGCTGCCCGTCGTTGTCGGGTACCAGGGTGGCCTGGGCCGGGCGGACCTGTTGGCAGAGGGTGAGGAAACCCGGATAGCCCGCGCGGGCAGGCGCGAAAGGGTTGCCTTCCACGTTCAGCTCCACGCCGTGCTCCAGGGTCAACTCGGCCAGGGCCAGCACATCGGCATGACGGATGTGGCGCTGGTCCGGGCGCGGGTGCACGGTGATGCCATGGGCGCCGGCGTACAGGCAGGCGCGCGCGGCGCGGACCACGTCGGGTTCGTCGCCGCCGCGCGAATTGCGCAACACCGCGATCTTGTTGACGTTGACGCTGAGCGCGGTCATCGCGTGGAGGCGCTCATCGCTGGCGACAAGGGATTCAAGTGTTTTGCGGGGGTTCTGCGGGCGACTGCAATCCGGCCTTGCGCGCCTCGGCGATCTCGCGCAGGCGGCGCAACTCGGTCGGGTCGATCATGTGGCTTTCGTCGCGGGCGTTGCTGCCCACGCGCACCGCATACCAGCCCATGATCCAGGCGATGAACAAGCCCAGCGAAGCCAGCAGGCAGACCAGCATCAGGGCCACCGACGAGGTCTTCAGCGCCACGGCCAGGGCGCCCAGGGCCAACAACAAGAATAGCCAGTGCATGGTTCCGTTCCCCTCCCGACAATGGCCGGAGTTTACTATTTCCGTCGATTCGAAACGCCGACTCTTTCACAACATTCACAGCAACGGCGACAGCAGGCGGGCCAATGCTTCGGGCAGGCGATTGCGCCAGAACGAGCGGCTGCGCAGGTCGCGAACCGGCTCCGAGGCGGCCATTTCCTCTTCGCAAAGCCGGGTCAGGTCCGCGGCGATGGCGCGGTCGCGGAACAACATGGAAATCTCGAAATTCAGGCGGAAACTGCGGTTGTCGAAATTGGCGCTGCCGATGATCGTCAGGCCGTCGTCGCAGAGCAGGGCCTTGGTGTGCAACAGGCGCGGGCCGTATTCGTAGATCCTGATCCCGGCCGCCAGCAATTCGTCGAAATAGGAACGCGCGGCATAGGTCACCAGCCGCGAGTCGCTCTGCTTCGGCACCATCAGGCGCACGTCGAGTCCACCGAGCGCGGCCGAAGTCAGGGCCATGCGCGCGGCCTCGCCGGGGACGAAGTAGGGGGTCACCAACCACACGCGCGACCTGGCTTCGTGGATGGCGGCGACGTGCAGGCGATGGATCGCCTCCCACGAGGAATCCGGGCCGGATATCAGTACCTGCGAAGAAATCGCGCCGCCCATTCCGGTTTCGCCCGCATTCCACAGCCGGGTGCCTTCGAAGTCCTTGCGCTGTTGCCCGCTGGCGTAGGCCCAGTCCTCCACGAACACCACCTGCATGCCGCGCACCACGTCGCCTTCCAGGCGCAGGTGCAGATCGCGATAAGCGTCGTCCCGCAGGCTTTCGTTTTCCTCGTCGGTGATGTTGATGCCGCCGGTGAAGCCGACCCGGCCATCCACCACCACCAGCTTGCGATGCGAGCGCAGGTTGACCCAGCTGCGGGTGAAGGGACGGAAGCGGGTCGGGTGGAACCAGGCGAATTCGCCGCCGGCGTCCACCAGCGGCTGCAGGAAGCGCCGACTCACCTTCGCCGAACCCACCGCATCCAGCAAAAGCCGCACCTTGACCCCGGCGCGCGCGCGTTCGACCAGCGCATCGCGCAGGCGCGTGCCGGTGCGGTCGGGCATGTAGATGTAGTACTCGAGGTGGACGTGGTTGGTCGCTGCGGCGATAGCTTCGATCAGGGCGTCGTAGGTCGCGGCGCCATCGACCAGCATCCGCACCGACGTGGCCGAGGAGGGCGGCAGTCCGGTCGTGGCCTGGCCCAGCAGCGCCAGCTCCGAACAGTTGTCGTCGATCGGACAGATGGCGCCGTGCGATTCCAGTCCCTTGCGCGACAGATGCCGGCGCAGGCGCTGGCGGGTGATCTTCTGCGGGCCGAGCAGGAAGTAGATCAGGTAGCCCAGGTACGGCAGCATGGCCAGCGACAGCACCCAGCTCAGCGTGGCCACCGGTTCGCGCTTCTGCAGCACGATCCAGCCGCACAGCAGCACGATGTAGAGCAGCCACGCCAGGGTCAGGTACAGCTTCAGGTGCGGGATCGCCCACAGGGCGGCCCACAGGTTCTGGAAGGTTTCGAGCATGCGCGGATACTAGCCGGTGTCGCCGGGTTTGAGACAGGACAGGAGCAGGCTCTGGCCATGGGCGAGTTGATCAAGGGCCGTGGTTCCACGGGTTACCTGCCGGGCCGCTTCGAGGTGACGGTCAGCGAAACCGTGGACGATGGCTGGCATGGCGAAGAGGAAGCCGAATTCGCTTCGGTCCTGCCGCGCACCCAGGTCAGTGAAGAAGTCGCGCGCAGCATCATCAGCCGCAACCAGTCGCCGGATATTCCGTTCTCGCAATCGGTCAATCCGTATCGCGGTTGCGAGCACGGCTGCTCGTATTGTTTCGCGCGTCCGTCGCATGCCTACCTGGGCCTGTCGCCGGGACTGGATTTCGAGACGAAAATATTCGCCAAGACCAATGCGCCGGAACTGCTGCGTCGCGAGTTGGCCAAGCCTGGTTATCGAGTCAGCCCGATCGCGCTGGGCATCAATACCGATGCCTACCAGCCGATCGAGCGCAAGCTGCAACTGACCCGGCGCCTGATCGAAGTGCTGGCGGAAACCAGGCACCCATTCTCGCTGATCACGAAGAATGCATTGGCCACCCGCGACCTCGACCTGCTGGCGCCGCTGGCGCGCGAAAACCTGGTGCGCGTGCATTTCTCGGTGACTTCACTGGACAACCGCTTGTCCGCGGTGCTGGAACCACGCGCTTCGGCGCCGCATTCGCGGCTGCGCGCGATCCGCGCGATGCGCGAGGCCGGCGTGCCGGTCGGGGTGATGGTGGCGCCGGTGATTCCGTGGGTGAACGACCACGAACTCGAAGCCGTGCTGGAAGCGGCGCACGCCGCCGGCGCCGACTCCGCAGGCTACGTGTTGTTGCGCCTGCCGCACGAAGTGTCGCCGTTGTTCCGCGACTGGTTGCAGACCCATGTGCCCGATCGCGCCGCGCATGTGATGAGCACGATCCAGCAACTTCGCGGCGGCAAGGATTACGACTCGACCTTCGGCAAGCGCATGCGCGGGCAGGGCGTGTACGCCGACTTGCTGCAGCGGCGGTTCGCCCTGGCGATGAAACGCATCGGCTTCAAGGCCCGCAACCTGAGCGGACTGGATTGCAGTCGCTTTGTCGCGCCACGCGCGCCGTCGCCGCAGGGCGAATTGTTCTGACGCGCTTGTCTTTGTAGAGCCGAGCTTGCTCGGCTGCTCTTCGCGATCGATCAGAAGCAGCCGAGCAAGCTCGGCTCTACGCAGCGCAGGAAGTCTCCCTGGCGGACCAAGCGTTAGTTCCCCGCGTAAAGCTTGTCCGCCGGCTGGAACAGGATCCAGCTGGTGGCGATGAACTTGTCCCCGTTCTGCGGACGATTGCCGCGATGGGTGTGGGTGAACGCGGTCGGTGCGATCAGCAGGCTGCCGGCGCGTGGCTGGACCTTGCGTTGCTGGAACAGGAATTCGGTTTCGCCTTCGGCGAAATCGTCGTTGAGATACAGCGTCCACAACAGATGGCGATGCAGGGTTTCGGCGCCGGCATCGCGCGGATACAACTCGCAATGCCAATAAGGATAACCGCCTTCGCCCGCGGCATACCATTGCAGGTTGATCGCGCCGGGACGCAGGCAGGTGCGCGCGAGTTCGGCTACGGCACGGTCGTCCATCGCGATGAAATCCTCGGCCTGCAAGCGCCGCAGCTCGCCATTGGCGTCGGCCTGCTGCAGCATCAGCGGTGAAATCAATGTTTGCGGATACTTGCGCAGGTAGTCGAGCAAACCGGCGAATACGGCTTCCTGCAGGCGTCGCTCCACTTCCGCCCATTCCGCATCGCCGCTGATGCGCAGGTCGCGGCTGCGCTTGAGTTCCGGATACACGCCGCCGCCAACGCGGCCGGGTTGCAGGTCGTCGCTGCCGCGCAAGCGGGCCACGATCGCGGCGCAGGTGTCGCGGTCGAGTGCATCATCGACGACTTCGACAAAATCAACGCGCTCGACGCAATCGGGCATCAACCCGCCTTGCATCAGGCCACGCCGTCGACGAGGGCGTGATAGCGCTCGACCGCGGCGACTTCATTGCGCGAACCCAGGAACACCGGCACGCGCTGGTGCAACTGGGTGGGAGCGATATCGAGGATGCGCGCGCGCCCGGTGCTGGCCGCGCCGCCGGCCTGCTCCACCAGCAGGCCCATCGGATTGGCCTCGTACATCAGGCGCAGCTTGCCGGGCTTGGACGGATCCTTGCGATCCCACGGATAGATGAAGATCCCGCCGCGGGTGAGGATGCGGTGCACGTCGGCGACCATGCTGGCGATCCAGCGCATGTTGAAGTTCTTGCCGCGCGGCCCTTCCGCGCCGACCAGCAGGTCGCGCACGTAATCCTGCATCGCCGGTTCCCAGTGCCGCTGGTTGGAGGCGTTGATGGCGAACTCGGCGGTGTCCTCGGGAATGCGCATGTCGCGCTGGGTCAGCACGAACGCGCCTTGTTCGCGGTCCAGGGTAAAGGCGTGGGTGCCATGGCCGATGCTGAGCACCAGCATCGTGCTCGGTCCATAGATGCAGTAGCCCGCCGCCACCTGCGCCGTGCCCGGCTGCAGGAAGTGTTCGTCCGAGGGAGTGGATACGCCATCGGGACAATGCAGCACCGAAAAAATGGTGCCGACCGAAACGTTGACGTCGATATTGGAACTGCCATCCAGCGGATCGAACAACAACAGGAAGTTGCCGCGCGGGTAAGCGTCGGGAATCGGCTGGCAATGGTCCATTTCCTCCGACGCGCACGCGGCCAGGTGCCCGCCCCAGGCGTTGGCTTCCAGCAGGATGTCGTTGCTCAGCACATCGAGTTTCTTCTGCGCTTCGCCCTGCACGTTGCCGGTACCGGCATCGCCGAGGACACCGCCCAGCGCGCCCTTGCTGACGGCGATGGAAATGCTGGTGCAGGCGCGCGCGACCACCGCGATCAGCTGGCGCAATTCGGCGTTGATGCGGCCGGCGCGTTGTTCCTCGATCAGGTAGCGGGTCAGGGAGACGGGGGCGGAAGCGGGATTCGACATGACGACCGGGTTCGGGGAAGACGCGGGCATTGTCCCGTCTTGGGCGGGGGATGCAAGCGCGTGGCAGAATCCGGAACAAGCCAGCGGAGCGAAGCCGTGCCTGAAATCACCACGACCGTGCTGCTCGGATTTTCCTCGGCGCTGGGCCTGGGCCTGATGATCGGGCTGGTGCGCGAGCGCAGCCATGGCGTCGACGCGCACGCCATCGCCGGGTTGCGAACGCACGCGCTGGCCGCGCTGGCGGCGGCGGTGTCGACATGGCTCGGGCCGCCGGTATTCCTGCTCGTGCTCGGCGTGGTCGGGCTGCTGGCGGCGCTGGCCTACCAGGCCACGCGCGTCGAGGATCCGGGCCTGACCAGCGAGATCGCACTGGTGCTGACGTTCCTGCTCGGCGGACTGGCGATGCATTCGGCGGCGCTGGCGACCGGCCTGGCGGTGCTGATGGCTGTGCTGCTATACGCGAAAGAGCCGCTGCATCGACTCAGTCGCGATCTGTTGAGCGAACGCGAGGTGTCGGATGGCCTGATGCTGCTGGCGGCGGCGCTGGTGGTGTTGCCGGTCCTGCCGGACCGCAGCCTCGGCCCTTATGGCGCCATCAACCCGGCCACGCTGTGGAAGTTGGTGGTGCTGGTGATGGGGGTCAGCGCGCTCGGTCACGTGGCCCTGCGCGTGGTGGGCAACCGCTGGGGCCTGGCGGCGGCGGGTTTCTTCGCCGGCTATGTGTCATCGACGGCGGCTACGATCGGTTTTGGCCAACGCGCGAAGGAATCGCCGGCGCTGTTGCGCTCGACCGTGGCCGCGGCGCTGCTGGCCAACCTCGCCTCGTTGAGCCTGTGCGTGCCGATCCTGTGGGCGGTGTCGCCGGCGCTGGTGCGCGACCTGCTGCCGGAACTGGCCGCAGTGGGTGCGGTACTGCTGATGGGCGGACTGCTGGGTCTGCGCGCCGGCCGCGAGGAAGCCGTCACGCCGCCGACCGCCGACAGTCGCATGTTCCGCTTCGGCCAGGCCCTGGGCTTCGCCCTGCTGGTGGCGGCGCTGACCCTCGTGGCCGCCGCGCTGTCGGAATGGATCGGGCCGCGCGGGGCGATGGCTGCCGCCGCGATGTCGGCGATGGCCGAACTGCATGCGGCGGTGGCCACGCTGGCCAACCAGTTCGCACGCGGCGGGGTGGATGCCACGGAGGCGCGTTGGTGGATGCTGGCGCTGCTGGCGGCCAGTCTCGTCGCCAAGTCGGTGATCGCCTGGGTCAGCGGTGGCGCCGCCTACGGCCTGCGGGTTTCCGCCGGGCTGATGGCCGCGTTGGCGGTGGGTGCCGGGGTGGCGTTGCTGGGTTGAGCCCGTGCGTGTTTCCACCCCCGTCAGGAGCGCCCCATGGGCGCGGGCTTTTGCCTGTGGGTCGTTGAACAGAGAAACAAGAGCTCGCGCCCATGGGGCGCTCCTGCGGGGCACCGATCAGATGACCCGCAAGGTGATCGCCTTGAGCACCGCGCGGGTACGATCGCGGGTGCCGAGCTTGTCGAGAATGGCGGATACGTAGTTCTTCACCGTGCCTTCGGCCAGGAACAGGCTGCGCGCGATTTCCTTGTTGGAATAACCACCGGCCAACAGGCGCAGGATCGCGACCTCGCGCGTGCTGAAGGTTTCGGTAGGGGCGTCCTCGTCGCGGAAGCGGAAACGCGCGCGCACCGGGTCGGTGCTGACCGGTTGCAGCAGGGTCTCGCCGGCGGCCACGCGCACGATCGCGTCGCGCAGGTCTTCCGGTGCGGCGTCCTTCAGCAGGAAACCCTGCGCGCCGGCATCGGTGGCGCGCAGCAACAGATCGCTGTCATCGAAGGTGGTCAGCAACAGCACCGGCGTGGCGTCGCCGCGTTCGCGCAATTGCCGGAGGGCCTCGATGCCGTCGGTGCCGGGCATGCGGATGTCGCTGAGCACGACGTCGACGGGATGGGCCTGCAATTTCTGCAGTAGGTCGGCGCCGTCTTCCGCCTCCAGCGCCACCGCGATGCCTTGTTGCTGCAACAGCGCGCGCAGTCCGGCACGGACCAGGGCCTGGTCGTCGGCCAGGGCCACGCGGATGGGTGGCGCGCTCATGCCGGCAACCTCATGCCGGCAACCTCGCATCGATGCGCAATCCGCCGCGCGCGGTAGTGCCCAACTCGAAACGGCCGCGCAAGGCCGCGATCCGTTCGCGCATGCCGGCGATGCCGTTGCCTTCGCGGATCGCGCCCTTGATGCGCCCGTCGTCTTCCATGTGCAGGACCACTTCGGCGCCGTCGCGGCGCAGATGCACCGAAAGCCGGTTCGCATCGGCATGGCGCGCGGCATTGGTCAGCGCCTCCTGGACCAGGCGCAGCAAGGCTTCGGCGGTGCCCGGATCGGTCACCCGCACGTCGTCGTCGATGCGCAGCGCCAATGCCGGTCGCGGCAGCGGCGCGGCCAGCGCGCGCAAAGCGGTTTCCAGGTCCAGGCCGTGTTCGTTGCGCAAGGCCTGGACCACGCCGCGGATGTCCGCCAGCAATTCGCCGGAGAGACGTTCGGCAATGCGTACTTCCTCGCGCTGGCCGAACGTCGGATCGGCGGCCAGCACGCGCAGGTTGAGGCGCATCGCGGTCAGCTTGTGCCCGGCCACGTCATGCAGCTCCCGGGCCACGCGCAGGCGTTCCGCATCGCGCGCGCTGTCGGCGAGCAAGGCGCGCGTGGCCAGCAAGTCGGCGTTGACCAGGACCAGCTGGTCGCGCGAGGACTCGGCGCTCACCGCGTAATGCACGCACAGCGCGGCCAGCGCCTGGAAGCCGATATTGATCATGACCATGGTCAGCGGCGAGGAAAAACCGGCATCGCGGATCAGCAGATAGAAGATCGCGTCCACCACCAATGCGGCGGCGATCGCGGCCCTCGGCCGCCAGGTCGAGAACGCGCAGGCGACCCAGATGACCAGCAGGATCTGCGCCGTGCCCAGACCCGGCGCAAGCCGGATCTGGACCAGGGCGGCCGTCGCCATCAGGCACAGCAGCACGCTTCGGATGCGCTTGCGATGCTCGGGCACGACGACCATCGTGGTGAAGAAAATGGAGAAGGCCAACAGGGTCAGAACGGCCAACAAGGTCACTTCCCGCGGCGTGAAGCGCAGGGAAAGCGCCACCGCACCGATGGTGAAGAAGCCGGCCAGGTTCAACGGCTGCAGCAGGGTACGGAAGAATTCGCGCATGGCCACATGCTGGGCGCTGCCGGCATCGATGGCAATGTGTGCGCCGCAGAAAGTGACTTCCGGCACTGCGGATCGATGACGCGCCCTAACCGCATTGCCAAAAATCGCGCGCGTGGGAGCGGCGTAAGCCGCGAAAGGACTATCCACAAGGCATCGCGGCTTACGCCGCTCCCACATTCCACAGGGATCGGGTTCTGCTGACAACAGGTTGTCAGCAGGGCCTGCGCATGCTGTCGGGGTGCGACACAAGGAGTCCAGCTATGCACCAGACCGTTGAAATCCGCAGCTACAACCTGAAGCAGGGATCGCGCGAACGCTTCGCCCGCATCGCCGGCGAGGAAGTCATGCCCATGCTCGCGCGCTGGGGCACCGACGTGGTTCGTCACGGACCTTCCGCGCACGATGAGGACACCTATTTCCTGATCCGCGCCTACGCCAGTATCGAAGATCGCCAGCAACGCCAGGATGCGTTCTATGGCAGCGACGAATGGATCCAGGGTCCGCGCGCTTCCATCCTCGAATCGATCGAGAACTTCACCTCGCTGGTGCTGGAACTGGACGCTTCCACCGTCGCCGGCCTGCGCGACGGGGCGGTACCGGCATGAACATGGGACCCGATATCCGCGAAGACGTGATCGAGCTGCGCCAGTACATACTCAAGCCCGGGCGTCGCGATGAGTTGATCGACTTGTTCGAACGCGAATTCATCGATGGCCAGCAAGCCGTCGGGATGCGCATCCTCGGCCAGTTCCACGATGCCGAAGACGATGACCGTTTCGTGTGGCTGCGCGGCTTCATCGGCATGGCCGCGCGCAGGCAGGCGCTGGCCGATTTCTACGGCGGACCGGTGTGGCAGGCGCATCGCTCGGCGGCCAACGACACCGTGCTCGATTCGGACGACGTGCTGTTGTTGCGGCCCGCGTATCCGGGTTCCAACTTCAATCCATCCTCGACAGCGGAAGAGGGCGTCGGCGGATCGTTGTTCGCGACCCTGCAGCCTTTCGATGCGCCGGTCGGCGACGAGGCGCTGGCGTTCTTCGCCCAGGTGCTGGTGGCGGCGTGGGCGCGGATCGGCGCGCCGGTGCTGGCCAGTTTCACTACCGAGTACAGCGCCAACGATTTCCCGGCCCTGCCGGTACGCGAGGGCGAGCACGTGCTGTTGTGGTTCTCGCGCCATGCCGATGCTGCGGCCTACCGGCGGCACCAGGCGCAATTGGCGGAGTGGCCCCGGCTCTCGGCCGCGTGGACGCGGTTGGCGCCACGGCCGGCGCAGGTCCTGCAACTGCGGGCGACGCCGCGCTCATGGCTGCGTGGTTGAGATCATGGTGGTTGAAACCAGGTTGGCCGAAACCATGACCCCGTATCTTTGCATGGCCCGGCACGCCCGCGCGATGATGTGCGCATGCGCCGCGCCGACCGACTGTTCCTGATCATCCATGCCCTGCGTGGCCGTCGCTCCGCCTTGCCCGCGCGCAGTCTTGCCGAGACGCTGGGCGTGTCGCTGCGCACGGTGTACCGCGATGTCGTCGATCTGCAGACCTCCGGCGTCCCCATCGAAGGCGAGGCCGGGGTCGGTTACGTGTTGCGCAAGGGCGCGGACATCCCGCCGCTGATGTTCAACGTCGAAGAACTCGAAGCATTGGTGGTCGGCACGCGCTTCGTGCGCGCGTTCGGCGGCAAGCGTCTGGGCCTGGGCGCCAGCGCGGCGTTGTTGAAGATCGAGGCGGTGCTGCCGCCGGAACTGCGCGAGCGTTCGCGGCGCACGCGCATCTTCGCCCCGGAACTGGACAGCCGCATCGAGGCCAGCGGCCTGATCGAGCGACTGCACGAGGCCATCGAAAGCCGCCAGGTCCTGCAACTGGAATACCGCGACCAGGCCGGCGACGCCAGCCTGCGCGAAGTGGAGCCGCTGTGCCTGGCGTTCTGGGGCGGCAGCTGGACCATCGGCGGCTGGTGCCGGTTGCGCAGCGACTTCCGCAATTTCCGTCCGGACCGGATCGTAGCGTTGACCGCCACCGGCGAGGTTTTCGCGGAAACCAAGTCGCGCGGGCTGGAAGCCTACCTGCAAGCGGTAGGCATGCGCAGCGAAGCGAGGTAATCGATTGTAGGAGCGACGCAAGTCGCGAAGTTCGGGAGAGTTGGTTCTGCGGACTTCGCGACTTGCGTCGCTCCTACACGATCGCTTCGGGAGCGGTTGGACCCGCGGCGCGTTGCTGATCCCTTGCCGCCAGGTCAGACCCGGCCTTCAGTCAGCAGCTGCTCGTATTCCTCATCGGTGAACAGCCGCGAACGCACCAGGAAACGCACGCCTTCGCCGTTTTCCAGCGAGAACATGCCGCCGCGGCCCTCGACCACGTCGATGATCAGCTGCGTATGCTTCCAGTATTCGAACTGCGGGCCGCTGATGTAGAACGGCGCATCGCCGATATCACCCAACCGCACGTCGTGGTCGCCGAGCAGGAATTCGCCATCGGGAAAACACATCGGCGCCGAGCCGTCGCAACAACCGCCGGACTGGTGGAACATCACCGGCCCGTGGCGCGCGCGTAGCTTGTCGATCAGTTGCAGCGCAGGAAGTGTCGCCACGACTTGTGTGGTGTCCATGCGGGTTCCTCCGTCGGCGCGCGTGTTCAGCGCGACCATTGCCATTGCGCGCCGACCAGGAAACTGCGGTCGGGTCCCGGTTCGTAGAAGCGGCTGTTGCCTTCGTTGACGATCACCGAACCGATATAGGCGTGGTCCAGCGCATTGTCGATGCGGACGAAACCGCGCAGCCGGCCGTTGCCGATATTCCAGCTGCGCGCGGCTTCCAGATTGAGCAGGAAATAGCCGGGCGCCGACTGGCTGGCGATGTCGTTGACCGCCACGTCGCCGACGCCGTTGCCCTCGACCGCCGCCGACCACGCCTGTCCCCGCCATTGCAGGCGGGCGAACAATTGCTGCTTCGGCACGCCGGGAATACGCGATCCCGCCGCCACCGGCGTATCGGGAAGGGTGCAGCCGCTGCGGTTGCAGATCAGGAAGGTGTCGCGGAATTCGGCCCGCAGCCAGGTGTAGGAAAGCTGCAGATTCCATTGCGCCGCGAGCGGCGTCTCGAACGAGGCCTCGGCGCCTTGCCGGCGCGCGCGCCCGACATTGCGATAGGTGCTGCGGCCGCCGGCATTGCTGGCCACGGCCAGTTCATCGTCGGTGTCGGCGCGGAACAGCGCGACGTTCAATGCCGCGTCGCGCGTGTCGCGCCATTTCGCGCCCAGCTCCAGATTGCGGCTGGTCGCGGGCGACAGGTCCAGGGCCAGTCCGGCGCCGCCATCGGCGCGGTAGCCGAGTTCGCTGAAGGTGGGCGTCTCGAATCCGCGACCGGCCGACAGGTACAGACGCGTGTCGTCGTTCGGATTGAATACCAGTCCGGCGACCGGCGTGGTTTGCGAATACGCGACGCGGCCGCTGTCGTCGGGATTATTCGCGGTGACGTAATCATCGTCGGAACGGAACCGCACTTCGCTGTGGCGCACGCCGGCCAGCAAGGCCCAGCGATCACTGAATTTCCACCAGGCCTGGGCGAACTGGTCGAAGTTCTGTACTTGGTTATGTTCGTCGCGACGCTGCGCGCCACGCACGCCCAGGGTGCTGTCGATGAAATTCTCGTAGCCCCGCCGATGCTGGCGCTGGCGATCCGCATTCATGCCGACGGTGATTTCAAACGGACGCGCGGCCAGTTCGCCCTGCCAGCTCCAGCGCGCATCGACGCCGCCATAGTCGTTGTCCAGGTCGATGACGCCGCCGGAGCTGAGCGGGTTGGCTTGCGCGAACGCGGGTACCGACAGGAACTGTTCGACGCTGCGTTGTCCGCCATAGCCCATCAGCCGCAGGGTTTGCGCATCGCCCAGCGGTTGCTGGTAAGTCGCGCCGGCCTGGGCCTGGCGCACCGACTTGCGGGTGTCGAACTGCAAGGCCGCCGCCGCGACCTGATGTGGATCTTCGCGAACCTGGTCCCGGGTCAGGCCGAGCGGGTCGTCGGCATCGGGCAGGTCCAGGTAATTGAAGACGAAGTCCAGCCGTCGCTCATCGCCCAGGTCGAAGCTCAGTTTGGCGTTGGCCGAATCGCGCCGTGCCGCGCTGTGGTCGCGATAACCATCGGTCTGGAAAGTGGAAGCTGCGAGGTTGTAGCCCAGCGCGCCTTGCTTGCCGAGCAAGCGCGCCGACAGCGCGTGGCTGGCGTTGCTGCCGGCCGAAGCGGCGACGCGCCCTTCGTCCGGATCTTCGCCGTCCGCGCTCCACAACTGCAGCACGCCGCCCGAGGAATTTCCGTACAGGGCCGAGAACGGGCCGCGCATGATCTCGATGCGATCGCCGCCGGCGAGATTGAAATGAGACAACTGCCCTTGTCCATCCGGCATCGAAGCGGGAATGCCGTCGGCGAACAAACGCACGCCGCGCACGCCGAAAGTGGAGCGCGCGCCGAAGCCGCGGATCGACAGCTGCGTGTCCTGCGCGTAATTCTGCCGGTCGCGCGCCAGCAGGCCGGGGATGCCACCGAGCCGCTCCGACACGTTCACACCCGCGCTGTCGCTGTCTTCGCGCAGGTCGATGCTGTCCAGTGAGGCGGGGGTGTCGAAGGCAGGCACGCCTTGCAGGCGCGCGGGGTTCACCAGCACGCGTTCCAGCGTGGTCGCGCCGGCGACTGCGCCCGCGTCGGCGGGCGTCGCGGCCCAGGCGGGTGCGGCCAGCAGGCTGGCGATGGACAAGCCAAGCAGAGTGATGCGCATGGGGTTCCGCATATTGTTCAATGGATCATCCGAAAACGAACTTGCCTTTCATCATCGTCCAATGCCCGGGGAAGGAACAGAAGAACGTGTAGTCGCCGCCCTTCTTCAACTTCGATACCGGGAACAGGATGCTCGTTGATTGGCCGCCGCCGATCACCTTGGTGTGCGCGATCACGCGCGCGTCGCCGGCGCCGACGAAATCCGTGGCCAGTCCGGCCGTCATGGCCGCCTTGGTAACCGCGTCGAAATCGGCGGTGCGGGTCAGCACCCAGTTGTGGCCCATCACGTTGGCCGCGAACTTGCCGCTGTTCTTCAGGGTCAGCTTGACCTGGGTACAGCTGGCGCCGACCTTCAGCACGCCCAGGCTGAACTTCATCTGGTCGTTCGCCTCGATGCTGAGGTTGCAGGTTTCTGCATAGGCCTGGGGCGCGATGGCCAGCAGCATCAGGGCGATGGCGGTCTTGCATTGCATTGCGGTTTCCTCGTCATGTGGTTGCACAAGTGGAGCGCGCCGTCGCGCGCAAGCGATTGCGCGCGACGGCCGGCGGGTCAGAAGAACACGATGCCGCCGATGGACGCGCCGTTCATGCGCGCGGTGTCGCCATCGAAACTTTCCGAACGCGTCTGCCCGACTTCCGCGCCCAGGGTGACGCTGCTGGTGAGCTTGAAATACGCGCCCAGGGTGGCGTTGGCATTCGACTTCAGGCCGCCGGTCGCGGGCGTTTCATCGCGGTTGCGGCTGACGCCGTAGTTCAGGCCCAGGCGCAGTTTGTCGGTGACCGCGAAACCGCCCTGCACCAGCCAGTTGGTCGACCTGGTGTCCTCCTGGTCGCCGTCGGCGAGGATGCCCAGGCCCTTGCCGCTCTGCACGTTGGCTAGCGCGCTGAACTTGCCCGTGGTGAACGATGCGCCGAGTTCGCCGCCGGCCATGGTGAAATCCTCCAGGCCGCTGCCTGCGATGGCCTCGAACTTCTGCGCCTTGCCGCCGGCCCAGACTTTGAATCCTTCCTTGCTCCACGCCACCTGCGCCTGCAGTTGCGGTGCTGAACCGGAGTCGTAGGCGCCGCCATTGTTCACCGGGCTGACCAGCGCGCCGGTGAACACCGCGCCACCCATCGACGGCGAGGTGTAGGCGATCTGGCCGTAGTTGCCCAGGTAGGAGTAACCGGCGCCGATGTGGCCCAGCGACACGCGTCCGCGCTGGGTCGCCTGGATCGGCGCGCCGACTCCGAGCAGGGTCATGTCGCCGAGGATCGCGCTGGAGCCGAAGATGCCGTAGTCGCGCCCCAGCTTGAAGGTGCCCATGTCGGCGGTGCCGATGGTGAAAAACGCCTGGCGCACGTCCACGCCGCTGTTCGGCGCGATGGCGCTGGAGGTCGCGGTGTGGGCCATGATCGCGACGGTGCCGCCGATGTCGTAGCCCTCCTGCGTGCTGCTGAACTTGGTCACCAGCGCATTCGGCAACAGGCCGTTGCCGATGGTGGTGCGACTGTCGGCACCGCCGCAGCCCAGGCCCTGGCCGGCCAGGGCGAGGCCGCCGACGGCATCACCGCTGCAGTCCACGCTGGTGTAGAACGCGTTGACGAAGCCGCCGACATCGATCTTCCATTCGCCGGCCTGGAACTCCGCCGCCTGCGCGGCGGGCGCCAGGGCCAACAGGACCGGAATCACCAGCACGCGTTGGCGGATGCGGCGGATCGCATTGCGAGTTGGATTGCATGTCGGATTGCGTGTCGCACTGTGGTTGTTGCGCATGGCATTCCCCTCCCAGGGATGTGTGGAACAGCGGAATTCCGGATGCGCGGCGCGCACCTGTCTGGACGCGACCGGCAGGCGGGCGCGTGGTGGAAGTGGTGGAAGTGGTGGAAGACGCGCGGACGCCGGTCCGCGCGTTGTCAGCTCATTGGCCGGCGTAGATCAGGGGCACGGTCGAGGCATCGGCCGCGGTGAAAGTCAGCGGCTTCTTGCCGTCGGGATAGCCGTTCTGCTGCAGCAGGTAGGCCATGATTTCGACATAGGTTTCCTTCGGCAGGCTGCCCGGCGCCATCGCCGGCATGTTCTTGTGCACGATGGTGAAGATGTCCTTGACCTTGAACTTGCCGGAGTCCGGCGCGAAATGCCTGCCTTTCAGCGCCGGGCCGGCGCGGCCGGTCAGGTCGGGGCCGTGGCAGAGCGCGCAGTTGTCTTCGTACCCGGCCTTGCCGCTGGCGGCCTGGGCGACGGCGTACAGCGCGGGCGGCGGCTCGCGTTGTACAACGACCGCCTCCGCCTTGCCGGACAATGCCCCGTACGGTTCCAGCAACGCAGCCAACTTGCCGCTCTTGTCCAGTTGTCCCACGCTGGCTTCGAACTTGCGGGCCGCCTCCGCGTTCGCATCGGTGTAAAGCGCCACCAGGTTGTAGCGCGCATGCGGCTCGGTCAGTTCGGTGTAGGCGAAGCGTTGCGCCTGCCCGTCCTTGATCAGCTGCTGCGTCACCGCCGGCCGCCACAACATTGCCGCTTGCACCTCGCCCGATTCCAGCGCCTGGATCGCCGCCTTGTCGCTCAGGCGCACGTCGGCCTTGAGCTTCGGGTACGTGACGAAGTAAGTGTTGGGCATGGTCTGAAAGGTGACCGCGACATTGGCGCCCGCCGGCAATGCGTCCAGTGCGTGCGCTTTCGCGTCCGTTGGGGTAACCAGCACGTAGCCGGTATGTCCGTAGGGCACGGTGACGCGCAGGCCGGCGGGCAACCCGCCGGCATCGTCGTTGCGCAGCGGGAAGCCGAGCACCAGCTGGCATTCCCCGCCGGCCAGGGTGACGAAGTTCTTCATGTCGAAGCCTTCGTCGTCGCTGCCCGAACCATCGAACTCGTGTACGCCCAGGGTCACGCCCTGGGCCTGGGCCACGGCTTCGGCCAGCTTGCGGCCCATCGCCGCGACCGAGCTGCTGCTGTCGATGCAGACCGACAGCCCGGCCGATGCGACGGACGACGAGGCCGCCGCATCGACCGCGGCCGTGGCTGCCGGAGCGGAACTGCGCTTGCCGCAGCCGGCCCCGGCGAATGCCAGGGCCAGCGCGGTGCCTGCGAGGAACAGGGAGCTTTTCATGGTCGATTCCTTACAGCGAGAACACGTAGAGGTGGCCGCCCAGCGGGATCGCCTTGACCTTCGGGTCCTGGGCCATCTCGCCGCCCCAGATCGGCGAACCGCCGCCCCAGCCGGCGTACACGCCGACGTACTGCTTGCCGTTGACCTTCCAGGTGCTGGGTACGCCGAGCACGCCGGAACTCATCTGCGGGCTCTTCCACAACACCTTGCCGGTCTTCGCGTCGAAGGCGTGCAGGTAGCCGTCGGCGCTGCCGGAGAACACCAGGCCGCCGGCGGTGCTCAACATGCCGCTGTTCCAGGGCAGCTCGGACGGGAAGGTCCAGGCCTGCTTGCCGGTGTTGAGGTCGATCGCCTGCACCGAGCCCCACTGGTTGGGGAACGCCGGGTCGCGCTTGACCAGGAAGCTCTCGCCCAGGAACGGCAGGCCGGCCTTGTAGCTGACCTCGGTGCCCTTGATGGTCATGCACGAATGGAATGTCGGCACGTAGGCGTAGCCGGTCTGCGGACTGACCGAGATCGGCCACCAGTTCTTGCCGCCGAGGAAGCTCGGGCAGGTGAACACTTCCTTGTCCACGGTCGGGCGCAGCGTCGGATCGGTCCGCATCTTGCCGTCCGCGCCGGGGCCGGTGACCGAGGTCGCGGTGGCGAACTTCTCGGCGTAGATCAGCTTGCCGTTGGTGCGGTCGACGGCCACGAACCAGCCGTTGCGGCCGGCGCTGACGATGGCCTTGTGCTTGGTGCCCTTGTAGTCGATGTCGGCGAAGACGTTCTCGTTGGTGCCGTCGTAGTCCCAGGTGTCGTTCGGCGTGTACTGGTAATGCCAGTTGATCTTGCCGGTGTCCGGGTTCATCGCGATCACCGAATCGGTGTACAGGTTGTCGCCCGGGCGCAGCGTGGCCAGCCATGGGCCGGGATTGCCCACGCCCCAGAACAGGGTGTCGGTCTCGGCGTCGTAGCTGCCGGTCAGCCAGGTGGCGCCGCCGCCGGTTTCCGCCGCGCCCTTGGGCCAGGTATCGCCGCCCGGCTCGTCCGGCAGCGGCACGGTGTGCTGCTGCCACACCTGCGCGCCGGTTTCCGCATCGAGCGCGGCGACGTAGCCGCGCGCGCCGTACTCGCCACCGGACACGCCGACGATCACCTTGCCCTTCACAATCAGCGGCGCGAGCGTCATCGCGTAACCGACATCCTGTTCGTGGATGTTCTGGTTCCACACCACCTTGCCGGTCTTGGCGTCCAGCGCCACCACGTGGTTGTCCAGCGTGGCCATATAGACCTTGTCGCCGTACAGCGCCACGCCGCGGTTGACCACGTCGCAGCACACGGTCTTCAGCCCGGCGTTGGACAGGTCGTGCTCGTAGCGCCACAGTTCCTTGCCGGTGCTGGCCTGGAACGCGACCAGATGGTTCTTCGGTGTGGTCACGAACAGATAATCGCCGTTGACGATCGGCGGCGACTCATGGCCCATGTCGAACGGGCTCTTCCAGTCCCAGACCTGCTTGAGCTCGGTGACGTTGCCGGCGTTGATCGAATCGAACGGCGCGTAGCCGGAGCTGCCGTAGTCGCGGCGATACATCAACCAGCCATCGTCGTTGGCCGCGTCGAGCAGGCGCGCATCGGTGACGGCCGGGTAGTCGTCGGTCGGGTCCGCAGCGGCCGGCGCCTGCTGGGCGGCCGCGTCGGTGGCGGGGGCGTCGGGTTCCTTGCAGCCTTGCAGGGCCAGCATCGCGCCGGCCACGAGCAGGCCTGTGTACAGCGCGCGACGACGATGCGCGCGTGCGGGAGTGGATGTGTGGTGTTGCTTCATGGTTGCGGTACTCCTGGCGGTGGTCGTTGGCTGGGGGGAATCTGGAAAGAGTCAGAACGTGTAGCGCGCACCGAGCCACGCGCCGCGTGGCGCGCCTGGCCCGAGGAAGCGCGGGTCGTCGAAATCGGGAAACACTTCATCGGGCTCGCCGAGCGCGCCGAAGCTTTCGTAGTCGCGGTCGAACAGGTTGTCGACGCGCGCATGCAGCGACAGCCTCTGCGTCGCCTGCCAGCGCGCACGCAGGCCGACCACGGCATAGCCGCGGGTGCGGCCGAGCAGGTTGGCTTCGTCGCCGCGCAGGTAAACGCCGCTGCGGACCTCGCCGCTGATGCCGATGCTCAGCGTGGGCAGCACCGCGTAATCCAGTCCGGCCTTGAGCTGGTGGCGCGACAGACCGGGGATATGGTCGCCGCGCTCGACTTGCAGCACGCCTTCCTCGTCGGCGCCGGGATGGTTGGCGCTGGATTCGATGAAGTCGCCCAGGAACACGGCGTCCAGCCAGGTGTAGTTGGCGTACCACTGCAGTCGCTGCTCGAACAACCCGCCTTCCGCGCCCGCCTCGATGCCCTGGCGCCGGGTATCGGCGACATTGGCGAAGAAGCCCTCGTTGGAACTGGCGCCGCCGGTGGTCTGGAACAGGATGTCGTCGGTGTTGGTGGTGCGGAACAGGCCGATCTGCCAACGCAGCGCGTCGCCCTCGCGTCCGCCGCGCAATCCGGTTTCCCAGCTGCGCGCGACCACCTGTTCCAGCGGCGGATCGGAAATGAACTGGTTGGGCAGCTTGCAGGGCGCTTCTTCGTCCGCGCAGCTCAGTTCAACCGGCGTGGGGGCGCGGGTGGATTCGCTGTAGCTCGCGTACAGATTGAGAGAAGGAGTGAACACATAGGCCAAGCCGATCGCGGGATTGAGCCTGGAAAAGCGATGGTCGCCGTTGAGATCCGGGTCCTGGCCGCTCTGGTCGGCCACCACCACGCGGGTCTGGTTGTAGCGAACCGAGGCGGTCAACGCCAGCGCCTCGGTCACCGATAGCGTGTCGGTCAGATACAGCGAACGGCTGCGCGTGGAGGCGTTCACGTCCAGGGCGTAGGCGGGAATCTCGATGCCCGAATTGCTTGAAGTCTGCCGGTCCCCGAGCAGGACAGCGGCCTCGACGATGGAGCGGTAGGCGACGGTGCCGCGCGAATAATCGAAGCCGGCCACCAGCTGGTTGTCGCGTGCGCCCAACGGCTGCGAAAAGGTGAATTGAACGTTGCCGCCATGCGCGCGCTGGCGACGCGTGCCGATGTTGTTGATCGCATCGAATTCCGAGGACACCGGCTGACCGTCCTGGTCGAGGATCGGCTCGTCTTCATCGTCTTCGCACAGGATCGATTCGTCGTCCTCGCATTCCTCGGCGTCGCTGCCGTCGCCGTTGTAGGCATCAGTGCGAACGTTGCGGGTGAACGCCGAGGCGCTGAGCACCGCATCATCGTCGAAGGCATAGGTACCGCGCAGGGTCGCCTGGTCGAGGCGGTTGTCGGTTTCATCGGGTGCGGTGAAGATCGCGGCGCGGTCTTCGGCCAGCAGCTCGACCGGCGCGGCGCCGTTGCCGGTGAGGTGCGTATTGGCGTGGGCCAGGATCAGGTCCAGCGTCGCCTTGTCGCCGCGCCAGCCGAATGATCCGAAGTAGTGGCGCGCACGCGAAGGCGACAGATCGCGCCAACCATCCTCGCGTAGGTCGTCGGCATGCACGTAGTAACCGAAGCTGCCGTTGTTGCCACCGCTTCCGAACCCGGCTTCCTTGCGTCCGAACGATCCGGCTTCGTAATCGATCGCAGTGCCCGGCGAAGTGAAGCCATCCTTGCTGGTCAGGCTGATCGCACCGCCCAGCGTGTTCAAACCGAACACCGGATTGGCGCCCGCGATGACTTCCGCGCGTTGCAGCGCCGCCACCGGCAACAGGTCCCAGTTGACCGTGTCGCCGAACACTTCGTTCACACGCACGCCGTCCTGGTACACCGCCAAGCCCTGCGGCGTGCCCAGCAAGGGCGAACCGGTGAAGCCACGGTATTGCAGGTCGGGCTGGAACGGATTGCCCTGCACGCTGTTCAAGCTGATGCCGACCACGCGCCGGTTCAGCGCGTCGGTGAGGTCGAACACCTGCAGGCGATCGAGTTCATCGGCATCCACGCGGCGCACGACGAAGGCCGTGCGCGACTCGTCCAGCGTGGCGCCCGCTCCGGGCGCCACGGACACGGCATAGACCGTCGGCAGGTCGACCGCATCGACCGCGGCTTGCGCGACGGCGAGCGCCTGCGCGAGCACCCCAATGGTCAACACGCCCATCGAAGGCGCCGCGCGCCGCCATCCACTTGCAGCATTGGCCTTGCGTCGAGACATCAGAAGAAGCCCAACGCCTTCGGCGAATAGCTGACCAGCAGGTTCTTGGTCTGCTGGTAGTGGTCCAGCATCATCCTGTGGTTCTCGCGACCGATGCCCGACTGCTTGTAACCACCGAACGCGGCGTGCGCCGGATAGGCGTGGTAGCAGTTGGTCCACACGCGACCGGCCTGGATGGCGCGGCCGACGCGATACAAACGACTGGCATCGCGGCTCCACACGCCCGCGCCCAGTCCATAAAGAGTGTCATTGGCGATCGCCAGCGCTTCGGCTTCGTCCTTGAACGTGGTCACCGACACCACCGGCCCGAAGATCTCTTCCTGGAACACGCGCATCTTGTTGTGGCCCTTGAAGATCGTCGGCTTGACGTAGAAGCCGCCGGCCAGGTCGCCCTCGAGGTTGTTGCGCTCGCCACCGGCCAGCACCTCGGCGCCTTCCTGGCGGCCGATGTCCATGTAACTGAGGATTTTTTCCAGCTGTTCGCTGGACGCCTGCGCGCCGACCATGGTGTTCGGATCCAGCGGATTGCCCTGCTTGATCGCGGCCACGCGCTTCAGCACGCGGGCCATGAATTCGTCGTAGATCGATTCCTGGATCAGCGCGCGCGAAGGACAGGTGCAGACTTCGCCCTGGTTGAAGGCGAACAGCACGAAACCTTCCACTGCCTTGTCGAGGAAATCGTCGTCCTCGGCCAGCACGTCGGCGAAGAAGATGTTCGGCGACTTGCCGCCCAGTTCCAGGGTCACCGGAATCAGGTTCTGCGAGGCGTACTGCATGATCAAACGACCGGTCGTGGTCTCGCCGGTGAACGCGATCTTGGCGATGCGGTTGCTCGACGCCAGCGGCTTGCCCGCTTCCAGGCCGAAGCCATTGACGATGTTGAGCACGCCCGCAGGCAGCAGGTCGCCGATCAGTTCGGCCAATATCAGGATGCTGGCGGGCGTCTGCTCGGCCGGCTTCAACACCACGCAGTTGCCGGCGGCCAGGGCGGGCGCGAGTTTCCACACCGCCATCAGCAGCGGGAAATTCCACGGGATGATCTGGCCGACCACACCCAGTGGTTCGTGGAAGTGGTAGGCCACGGTGTCGTTGTCGATCTGGCTGAGGCTGCCTTCCTGCGCGCGGATGCAACCGGCGAAGTAGCGGAAGTGGTCGATCGCCAGCGGTACGTCGGCGTTGAGCGTCTCGCGGATCGGCTTGCCGTTGTCCCAGGTTTCCGCGTAGGCGAGCAGTTCGAGGTTCTGCTCCATGCGGTCGGCGATCCTGTTGAGGATGTTGGCGCGTTCGGACACGGCGCTCTTGCCCCAGGCGTCCTTGGCGGCGTGGGCGGCGTCGAGCGCGGCCTCGATGTCGTCCTTGTTGGAGCGCGCGACCTGGGTGAACACCTTGCCGGTCACCGGGGTGACGTTGTCGAAGTACTCGCCTCCCTTCGGCGCGACCCATTGCCCGCCGATGAAATTGGAATAGCGCTTCTTGAAGATGGAACCCGGATCGGTGGCTTGCGGTTTGGCGGCGGTAACGGCGTTCATCTGATCTCCTGCGATGGATTCGTGGTGCCCGAGTGGGTACACGGCCCAACGCAAGCGCGGTGCCAACAAATCGGTGTTGCGGCGCGTCACGGGTTTCGCCCTTGCGTGGTGCGGAAACGCACCAGAATGTGCTGCGGCGCGTCATAAGCGCCGATTGCACATGCGACAACGTTGTGATGTTTATCGGGACAGCAGTCGGAGCAGGTGTCGCAATTTGCGACACAGGAGAAAACCATGTCGCGGATGCAACAGGCAGGCAGCAATCTGGGAAGCGCGCGCCGCACTTTCTTCGAACACGGCGGCGCGCCGGTCGGCCAGGTGCCGGCAACCATTCTTGAATCCTGGCGTCGCTGCCAACGCCTGGGCCTGGAATCCGAAACCCATCCGCCGGTGGAACCGGTCACCGACGCGCAACTACGCCAGATGCGCGAGCGTCACGAGAAGTTGTGGCGCTTCGCCCGCGCCGAACTGGAACTGCTGTCCTCCGACGCCACCTCCACCGGCAGCATCGTCATCCTCACCGACGACAACGGCTGGATCCTCGACGCCGAAGGCAACCCGAAATTCCTCGACAAGGCCGGGCGCGTCGCCCTGATGCCCGGCGCGTGCTGGAGCGAGACCCAGGTCGGCACCAATGCGATCGGCACCGCGATCGTCGAAGGCAAGCCGGTGGAAGTGCGCGGCGCCGAACACTACTTCGCGCCGCACAAGATCCTCAGCTGCTCCTCGGCGCCGATCTTCGATCCGTTCGGACAACTGGTCGGGGTGCTGGACATCTCCGGCGAATCCAGCGTCCACCACATGCATGCGCTGGGACTGGCGCGATTGGCGGTGGCCAACATCGAGCATCGTTATTTCGACGACGGCATCCCCGGCAGCGAGCTGCTGCGCGTGCACCGCGACCCGGCCCTGCTCGGCACCGCGCGCGAAGGCCTGCTCGCCTTCCGCAACGGCCGCCTGGTCGCGGCCAACCACGCTGGCCTGCAGCTGTTCGGCCTGGAGCGCAGCGAGCTGGGCGACACGCCCTACGACCTGCTGTTCGAAGACAAACTGTCGCGGCTGCGCGACGACGGCATGCTGCTGGACCGGCACGGTCGCGCGCTGCACGGCCGCGTGCACGAGGCCCACGACGATCGTCCGCGCCGCCCCGCCTCGCGCCCAGCGATCACCGTGTCCGCCGCCACCCAGGCCGACGGTGCGGATGCGCCGCTGTTCGACGCTTCGCTGGACGCGGAGCTGGAGCGCGCCTGCCGCGTGCTCAACGCAGGCCTGCCGGTGCTGGTGCATGGCGAGACCGGCACCGGCAAGGAAGTCTTCGCGCGAGAGCTTCATCGCCGCTGCGCGCGCGCCGGCAAGCCCTTCGTCGCAGTCAACTGTGCGGCGCTGCCGGAAGGATTGATCGAGGCCGAACTGTTCGGCTACGAGGACGGCGCCTTCACCGGCGCGCGCAAGCACGGCAACCCCGGGCTGGTGCGCCAGGCCGACGGCGGGGTGCTGTTCCTGGACGAGATCGGCGACATGCCACTGGCGTTGCAGCCGCGCCTGCTGCGCGTGCTGCAGGAACGCGAACTCACCCCGCTGGGCGGCGGCAAGCCGATCAAGCTCGACTTCGCCCTGGTCTGCGCGACCCATCGCGACCTGGAGGACGCGATCGGCGATGGCCGTTTCCGTCCGGATCTCTATTACCGCATTTCCCATCATGGCGTGCGCATCCGCGCGTTGCGCGACCACCCCGAACGCGCGCGGCTGGTGATGGCGTTGTGGGAAAGGACCGCGCATGGGCGTCAGCTGAGCAGCGCAGCCGTCGCCGAACTCGCCGCCTACGACTGGCCGGGCAACCTGCGCCAACTCTCCTCATGCCTGCGCACCCTGGTCGCGCTGAGCGAGCCGGGTGCGATGATCGACGCCGAACTGCTGCCCAATTACGTGCGGCTGATGCCGCGATCCGCGCCAGCGATGCGTCCGTTGCTGGAACAAAACCTGGAAGCGATGGCCGAAGGCGCGATGCGCGATGTGCTGGAAGCGTGCGATGGCAACGTTGCGCAGGCCGCACGCAAGCTGGGCATCAGCCGCAGCACGCTGTACCGGCGCCTGGGCAGCGACCCGCGCAGCGCGGATGCGAAGCCGGGCTAGATTGCGTCGACTTCAGACGTCGGCGTCGGTCGCCCAGCCTTCACCGCTGCCGCGGTTGAAGACCTTGTCGCTCTCCAGCACCTTGCCGGCGGGGAACGCCTCGCGCTGCGCCAGCTTGTCGTAGATCGGGGTGAAATCCGGCCCGGTCGCTTCGATCAACTGCTCGAAGCTGTCGATCACGAAATAGGTCTTCTGGAAGGTGTCGATGCGGTAACGCGTGCGCATCACCCGCTCCAGGTCGAAACCAATCCGGTTGGGCGCAGCCGATTCCAGCGAATACAGCGACTCGCCCTTCGACGAGACGATGCCGCTACCGTAGATGCGCAAGCCTTGCGGCGTATCGATCAAACCGAATTCCACCGTGTACCAGTACAGCCGGGTCAGGTTGACCAGCGCCTCGGGACCGATGCCGTGCGCCTTCACGCCGCCACGGCCATAGGCCTGCATGTAGTCGGCGAACAGCGGATTCATCAGCAGTGGCACGTGGCCGAACAGGTCGTGGAACAGGTCCGGCTCGGCGATGTAGTCGATCTGCTCCGGGCGACGGATCCACCAGGTCACGGGGAAGCGGCGGTTGGCCAGGTGATCGAAGAAATCCAGTTCCGGCAGCAGGCCTTCCACCCCGACCAGGGTCCAGCCGGTGGCCGCGCCCAGCACCTCGTTCAACTGGTCGAAGCGCGGGATCGCGTGCGGAGTCATGCCCATCTCGTCCTGGGCGTGCAGGAATTCGTCGCTGGCCCTGCCCACCAGCAGCTCGCGCTGGCGCTGGTACAGCGTGCCCCAGGTGGCATGGTCCTCGGCCCGGTAGCTTTCCCACGGCTGCTCGACCACGGCGGTCGTATAGACCGGCACATAGCCCTTGTCGGTCTGTTGGTGCTCGACGCGGCGCGGCTCGTTCATGGGCGGGCTTTTCCGGAAAGGGATGACTCTTGATGGTAGCGGTGGAGCCGCGCAACAGGGTTGCGAAGTTGCGCGCAATCATGCTCTTGGCGCAACATGATTGCGTATCCATTGGAAATGGAGCACGAAATGGCGGAATCCCTGTCTCTCGACCGCATCGACCTGCGCCTGCTCGCATTGCTGCAACAGGACGGACGGGCCACCAACGCCGACATCGCCACCCAGGTGAACCTGTCGGCCTCGGCCTGCCTGCGCCGGATCCAGCGCCTGGAATCCGCCGGCGTCATCCAGGGCTACGCGGCCCTGGTCGATCCCAAGCAGGTCGGCCTGGGCCTGCAGGCCTTCGTCCGCGTGCAACTGGAAAAACACGGGCAGCTGGGCCTGGACCGATTCGTCGAGGGCGTGACCCATTGGGACGAAGTCGTCGCCTGCCATGCCCTGACCGGCGACATGGATTACCTGCTGCACGTGGTGGTCCAGGACCTGGAGCATTTCTCCCGCTTCCTGCTGGACAAGCTGATCAACGCCACCGGCGTGGCCGACGTGAATTCCAGCTTCGTCCTGCGCACGGTCAAGCAGACCCGCGCCCTGCCGCTGGCGCACCTGTCGTCGTAGCAACTGTGTTCGTCAGGCGACGATCGCGTCCTCCTTCAAGGCATCGCGCATGCGGGCATTGAGGATGACCAGTAGCTTGCGCATCACCGCCACGATGGCGACTTTGGCAGGCTTTCCGCGGACACGCAGGCCCTGGTAGAAGTCGCGCAGCCGGGGCTCGTATCGCATCACCGACAACGCGGCCATGTAGAGCGCGGCGCGCACGGTGTCGCGCCCACCCCAGATCCTGCGCTTGCCGCGCATCGTGCCGCTGTCGCGCGCCATGGGCGCGACGCCGGCCAGCTTGGCGATGGCTTTGCCGTCGAGCTGTCCCAGCTCCGGCAATTGGCAGGTCAACGTAGCCAGCAACACCTGACCAACCCCCTTGACGGTACGCAATGGGGCCAAGGCCGGGGCGGCATCGAGTTGCTGACCGATAGCCTCGTCCAGTACGACCAGGTCGCGGGTCAGGGCGGCGAGGTGGCGCTGTACCAGCCGACGCAAGGCCGGATCGCTGAGCGTCGCCAGTCGCTGGCGCTCGGCGACCCGCATCTGCACCACATGGCTGCGCTGCAACACCCATTCGGCCAGCCGGCCTTGCGCTGCGCTGCGCGGTTGCCAGGGCACCAGCGACAGGGCGTGGGCCAGCAGGGCCAGCACCTGTGCGTCCAGGCGATCGGTCTTGGCCAGTTGACCAGTGGCCTTGGCGAAGTCACGGGCCTGGCGCGGGTTGATGCGGACCATCGGCAGGCCGGCCGCGAACAACGCCGCCAGCGCGGCGCGCTCGTAACCGCCCGTTGCTTCCAGCACCACTTGCCGAGGGTGCAGCGGCAACAGCCACCGCGCAAGATGCCGCCAACCGGCGGCGGTATTGGCCACGCGGCGGGTTTCCCCGGTTTCATGGACCACCACGTCCAAGGTGGCCTTGCTGACATCGATCCCGATTCCACCGTGCATGAGCATTCTCCCGTAGGCTAAAGGCGTCGAGAGCACTCCCTGGATAGCCCCGCCTTATCGATACGAGCGGTTGTTCTGGCAACTGTTCGGGCGTACCGGGGAGATTCCGGCGTGGGGACCTTGCTACGGGACGGTCGCCTGACCAAGGAGCAATCGGTCGCCCACGCCGGCTCTCGACACCAAGATCGCAGAATCCAAACAGATAAGGAGCGCCCCATGGGCGCGATGCTTGTGGGAGCGGCTTCCAGCCGCGAGCTCTTGCTCTTTACCTGCTGAACAACAAGAGCATCGCGCCCATGGGCGCTCCTACAATCGCGGGTCATTGCCCCAGCGAGTGCTGTCCTGCAACATGCGCGTGCTAGGCCGACCGCGCCTGCCTCCTTCCACCACCCTTCGGAAGCCCACTCATGTCCCCGACCCGCTCCCCGTCCGTGCGTCCGCACCGACTCGCGCTTGCCATCGCCGCCCTGCTGCCGTTCGGCAGCGCCTTCGCCCAGGACGCTGCGCCCACCGCCGCGGAAAAGACCGCCACCACCCTGGATGCGGTGGAAGTCACCGCGCAGCGTCGCGTGGAAAACATCCAGGACGTGCCGGTGTCGATCAGCACCCTGAGCAGCGAGAAGCTCGACGTGCTCGCCTCCGGTGGCAACGACGTGCGCTTCCTGTCCGCGCGCGTGCCCAGCCTCAACATCGAATCCTCCTACGGTCGCGCCTTCCCGCGCTTCTACATCCGCGGTCTGGGCAATACCGACTTCGACCTCAACGCCTCGCAGCCGGTGTCGCTGATCTATGACGACGTGGTCCAGGAAAGTCCGCTGCTGAAGGGCTTCCCGGTGTTCGACCTGGAGCGCATCGAAGTGCTGCGCGGCCCGCAAGGCACGTTGTTCGGCCGCAATACGCCGGCCGGCGTGGTCAAGTTCGAATCGGCCAAGCCGACCCAGGAATTCGGCGGCTACGGCCGCGTGTCCTACGGCACCGACAATATGTGGAACGTGGAAGGCGCGGTTGGCGGCGGTCTCACCGATCGCTGGTCGGCGCGCGCCTCGGTGCTGTTCCAGCGCCGCGAGGACTCGGTCACCAACACGAACATTCCCGGCCCGGATCGCGGCGCCGAAGGCTACGACGAATCCGCCGCGCGCGTGCAGTTCCTGTACGAGGGCGACGCGTTCGAAGGCCTGTTCAACCTGCACAAGCGCCACCTCAACGGCACCGCGCGCCTGTTCCGCGCCAACATCATCAAGCCCGGGACCAACGACCTGGTCGATGGCTTCGACCGCGATGAAGTCAGCACCGATGGCATCAACTTCTCCGAACTCGACACCTGGGGCGGCAGCGCGCGGCTGCGCTGGGAACTGGGCAACGTGACCCTGTACTCGATCACTGGTTACGAAACCGCCGAGTCGCTCAACCGTGGCGATATCGATGGTGGTTTCGGCGCGGCCTTCCTTGGCCCCGGCAATTCCGGCCCGGGCTTCATTCCGTTCGCGTCCGAATCGGCAGACGGCCTGCCCGATCATCGCCAGATCACCCAGGAATTCCGCATCGAATCGAATGAGTGGGGCCGCTTCGACTGGCAGGCCGGCCTGTTCTATTACGACGAAGACATCGGCATCGACAGCTTCAACTACGACTCGTTGACCGCCGGCAATCCGCGCGCGGGTTACGCCATCCAGCAGCAGCGCAACAAGGCCTGGGCGGTGTTCGCGTCCGGCGATTTCGACGTGACCGACAAGTTCAAGCTGCGTGGCGGCGTGCGCTACACCCAGGACAAGAAGGATTTCAGCGCCAGCGTGCTGGAAGCCGCGCCGTTCTCGGCGGCGCCGGTGGGCGGTCCGTACACGGTGCACACCGATGTCAACGACGTCAGCTGGGACCTCAGCGGCGTGTATGCGATGAACGAAAACATCAACCTGTACGCACGCGTGGCCAAGGGTTTCCGCGCGCCGTCGATCCAGGGCCGCCTGCTGTTCGCCAGCGCCGCGGCGGTGGCCAACAACGGCGGCGTGTCCACCGCCGATTCGGAGGAAGTGATTTCCTACGAGGCCGGGATCAAGGCCGACCTGTGGGACAAGCGCGCGCGCCTGGGCTTCAACGTGTTCCGCTACGACGTCAGCGACCAGCAGATCATCGCGGTCGGCGGCGGCGGCAACACCGCGACCCTGCTCAACGCCGACAAGACCGTGGGCCAGGGTTTCGAGCTGGACCTGGAGGCGTACCTGACCGACAGCCTGCTGGTCACGTTGGGCAGCAGCTACAACGACACCGAGATCGACGACAAGAACCTGGCCGTGCCCGGTTGCGGTGGCGGCTGCACGGTGACCGATCCGGAAACCGCGCCGGGTTCGGGCCTGTACCGCATCGACGGCAACTCATTGCCGCAGGCGCCCAAATGGGTGCACAACCTGACCGCGCGCTGGGCGATGCCGGTCGGCGACGGCGGCGAGTTCTACGTGTTCACCGATTGGGCGTATCGCAGCGAAGTGGACTTCTTCCTGTACGACTCGGTGGAGTTCACCGGCAAGTCCTCGGTCGAAGGCGGCCTGCGCATCGGCTACAACTGGAACCAGGGCGATTACGGCGTGGCCGTGTTCGGCCGCAACATCACCGACCAGACCCGGATTGTTGGTGGCATCGATTTCAACAACCTCACCGGCTTCCTCAACGAACCGCGCACGGTGGGCGTGGAGTTCAGCGTCCGGTTCTGAGTTGGGTCAGGCCCCGCCCGAGAGGGCGGGGCTAGCGCTGCGGCCGTAGGAGCGACGTGAGTCGCGAATTGCCGAATGGCCGGGAAAACATGGTTTCGCGACTTACGTCGCTCCTACGTCGCTGTATTCATTCGCGGGGCGGGAATTTCAACACCGTGCCGCGCTCGTCTCCCCGCGTGGGGCGATGCCACAACACCGGCACTTCGCGCGGCGCCGGCGGCTCCAGCTCGTCATCGAGTTCGCCAACCTGCGCGGCGATGGCTTCTTCCTCGTCTTCCCAGCTGTAGCGTTTGCGCGGCAACGCGGGGTCGAGTCGGCGGAACAGCAACGCGGCGATCACGCCGCCCATCGCGCCGCCCAGGTGCGATTGCCAGGAAATACCGGCTTCGTGCGGCAACACGGTCAGCAGCATGCCGCCATAGAAGAAGAACGCGATCATGCCGGCGGCGATGGCCGCGTTGTCACGACGCAGCAAGCCCAGGGTGAAGAGCAAAAACATCAGCCCATGGGTCACGCCGCTGGCGCCAAGGTGATGGCTGCCCGCCTCGCCCAGCCACCAGGCGCCCAGTCCGGAGCCGATCCACAGGAACGGCAACGACCACGCGGTGGCGCGCGGATACACGCTGCCGGCCAGGCTGCCGAGGATCAGCAGCGAGGTCGCGTTGGCGGTGATGTGCTCGACCGAGCCATGCAGCAAGGGCGCGGTCAGGAGGCCGAGCAATCCACGCAGCTCATGCGGCGCGACCGCGAATGGCGACCAGTCGAAGCTGGCCTGTGCGGAATAGACCAGGATCAGCGCCAGCACGAAGCCCAGGCTGATATTCACCGCGCGCAGCAGGCGCCGGCGGTCGGCCTTGCGTTGCGCCTCGTGGTCGTGGCGCGGGTCGTCGGGGTGGTAGCGGTCCATCACTCTTGGGTGGCGGCGTCCGGCGGGAATGCAAGGGCCGGGATGGTGTATCCCGTGGAGTGGCTGGATCAGGCAAGCCGACGAAAATGCGCGCTGTCTCACCGCTCACGCTGAGACGGCGCGCCCCGCCGGCGCAGAGTGAAAGCCTCGTCCCGCCCTTCAGCCCGAGGCTTGCTCCTTCGTCGGCCGCAGCAGACTCAACGCCACGGTCGCGCCGATGATCGCCGCCACCGCCGCCAGCGACCACAACACCGGGATCTTGTAGACGTCGATCAGCAGCATCTTGGTGCCGATGAAGCCCAGCACCAGCGCCAAGCCGTAGGGCAGCAGGTGGAAGCGGTCGGCCATGCCGGCCAGCAGGAAGAACATCGCGCGCAGGCCCAGCACCGCGAACACGTTCGAGGTCAACACGATGAACGGGTCGCTGGTGATGGCGAAGATCGCCGGAATGCTGTCCACCGCGAAGATCAGGTCGGTCACCGCGATCAGCACGATCACCACGAACAGCGGCGTGTACCGGCGCTTGCCTTGTTCCCGCACGGTCAACGCGTTGCCGTCATATTGCGGGGTCAGCGCCAGATGGCGGCGCATCCAGCGCAGGGCGGGATTGTGCTCCAGGTCCGGCGTCTTGCCCGCGGCCAGCCACATCTTCGCGCCGGTCAGCAGCAGGAACAGGCCAAACGCGTAAAGCAGCCAGTGGAATCTGGCCAGCAGCACCGAGCCGGCGAAGATCATGATCGCGCGCAGCACGATCGCGCCCAGCACGCCGATCACCAGCACGCGCTGGCGTTGTTCCTCGGGCACCGCGAAGTAGTTGAACACCAGCAGGAACACGAAGATGTTGTCGACCGCCAGCGACTTCTCGACCAGGTAGCCGGTCAGGAATTCCAGCCCCACGCGGTTGGCCACCATTTCTCCGGCGGTGGCGTCCAGGTACCACCACAGCCCGCCGTTGAACAACAGCGCCAGCGCCACCCAGGCCGCGCTCCACCACAAGGCTTCCTTGAAGCCGACCTTGTGCGGCCCGCCGTGGCGCATCAGCACCAGGTCCACCAGCAGCGCCGCCGCCACCAGCAGCGCGAAACCGCCCCACAGCCAGGGGTTGCCTATCGTTTCCATGTTGTTGCTCCCGTAGAAAATCAAAACGCCTCGGACCGTCGGTTCGAGGCGTCTGCGGGATCATGGAAACCCGGGAGAGACGGACCTTTCGCCTGGCGGCGAAGGTCTTGCTCACAGGCCGCTGTTCAGGCCTGCTGCTGGACCGGAGCTTGCGCTCGTAATGACGGCCCCGGCATCGGGAGCTACTCCCCTTCTGGGACGCGCATTGTTGCCGCCGGGAAGGGCGGCGTCAAACCAGCCGGTAGAATACGTTCATGAATACTCCACTCCCCGCGGTCCACCTCAAGAACGCCTGGCGCTCCAGCCATCCCTGGATCTTCCAGAAACTCGTCGCCAAGCCCGAGCCCAAACCCAAGCCCGGCAGCCTGGTCGAGGTGATCGGCGTGGACGGCGCATGGATCGGCCGCGGTTTCTACAACGGCCACTCGCGCATCGCCGTGCGCATCCTGGAAACCGACCCGGACGTGCCGGTCGATGCAGGCTGGTTCTCGCGCAGGATCGCCGATGCGGTGTCGCTGCGCCGCGACGTGTTGAAACTGGATGAAGTCTCCAACGCCTGGCGCGTGGTCCATGCCGAAGGCGATGGCCTGTCCGGGTTGGTGGTGGATCGTTACGACGACCTGCTGGTGGTCGAATTCTTCAGCGCCGGCATGTTCCGTCATCGCGAATGGATTTACGAAGCGCTGAAGGAACAATTCCCCGGCGCGCGCTTCTACAGCTTCGCCGAGGAACATGTGCAGAAGCAGGAGTCGTTCGATTTCCGTGGCACCGAACCACCGGCGCCGGCGATCATCACCGAGAACGGCGTGCGTTTCCGCGCCGATCCGGCCGGCGCGCACAAGACCGGCTTCTTCGCCGACCAGCGCGAGAACCGCGAGTGGCTGTCGCGGCAGGTCGCCGGCAAGCGCGTGCTCGACCTGTGCTGCAACACCGGCGGCTTCGGTGTGTACGCGAAAGTGCGCGGCGCCGAGGAAGTGGTGGGCGTGGATATCGACGAGGATGTGATCTCGATCGCCAAGGGCAACGCCAAGCTCAACGACGTGCGCCTGAAGTTCGTGCAGGCCGACATCTTCCCGTGGCTGCGCGATGCCGGCAATGCCAAGGACCTGTACGACGTGGTGATCCTGGATCCCGCCAAGATGACCCGCGACCGCGAGCAGGTGATCGCCGCGCTGAAGAAATACCTGGACATGAACAAGCTGGCCTTGGGCGTGGTCAAGCCGGGCGGCTTGTTCGCCACGTTCTCCTGCACCGGCCTGGTCAGCGAACAGGAATTCCTCGACATGCTGCGCCGCGCCGCGTATTTCTCCGGCCGCACCATCCAGATCCTGAAAGTCTCCGGCGCCGGCGCCGACCACCCGTTCATGGCCCACGTGCAGGAATCGCGCTACCTCAAGGCGGTGTTCTGCCGGGTGTTCTGATCCACAGATGGCCACGGATGTCGTAGGAGCGGCCATGGCCGCGACCCGAACCCCAATACCGCGTGGACCACGCCGCAAAAGCAATGCGCCATGGACTGGATCGATGGCGCACGGGTCCAATGGACGCCTGTGTTCCGGTCGTGGCCATGGCCGCTCCTACGACAGCAGGTAATCGCGCAGCGCCACGGCCTGGTTGTGTTCGGTGTCGCGGGCGCTGTAGACCAGGGTGACGCGGCCGTGTTTCAACCATTGACGCAGCTCGGCGACCGCGTCGGGATTGGCATCCAGTTCGCGTGCGTAGCGCTTGCGGAATTCTTCCCAGCGTTCGGGCACGTGGCCGAACCACTGGCGCAGTTCGGTGCTGGGCGCGATGTCCTTCAGCCATGCTTGCGTCTTGATGTTCTGCTTGCTGACGCCGCGTGGCCACATGCGATCCACCAGCAGGCGGATGCCGTCGTCGGCGGAAGCCGGCGCGTAGGCGCGCTTCAGGCGGATGTCGTGGCGACTCATGCGCGCACTCCGTATAGACGAGTACGGCCACCAGTGTAGCGCCGAAGCCGATGTGCGGCCGTCGACACCCGGCGCGGCCGCGCATCGATGCGCGAGATCAGCGCGGAATCATGCGTCCTGCGCGCGCGCCAGCAGGCTGCGGCGGCGACCGTAGGCCAGGTAGGCGACGATGCCGATCGCATTCCACAGCAGGAACCATTTCTGCGTCGTGTGCGGAAGGCTCCAGAACAGGTACAGGCAACCGAAGATCGCGATCGGCGCCACCACCCACGCCAGCGGCGTGCGGAATACGCGCTTGCGCGTGGGCTCGCGCTTGCGCAGTACCAGCAGGCATGCCGACACGGCGACGAAGGCGGCCAGGGTGCCGGCATTGGCCAGCGCGGCGATCTCGTCCAGTCGCGCCACACCGGCCAGCGCGGCGACCAGTACGGCGGTGAACAAGGTGGTCGCGATCGGCGTGCCGGTGCGCGCGTTCACCTTCGACAGGCCGCGTGGCAGCAGGCCGTCGCGCGACATCACGAAGAAGATCCGGCTCTGTCCGTACAGGAACGCCAGCAACACGGTCGGCAAGGCGATCACCGCGGCGGCGGCGATGATCGTGGCCGCGTTGCCCTGGTTCAATTCGCGCAGGATCAGCGCCAGCGGCTCGGCGCTCTGGCCGAACACGGTGTAGCTCAGCGCGCCGACCGCGGCCAGGGCCACGACCATGTAGATGATCGTGCAGCCGACCATCGAGCCGACGATGCCGATGGAAAGATCGCGCTCGGGATTCTTGGTTTCTTCAGCTGCAGTGGAGATCGCATCGAAGCCGTAGAAGGCGAAGAAGATGATCGCCGCCGCCGCCATCACTCCGCGCTCCACGCCATCGGCGCCCATCGACTTGACGAAGCCGAATGGCATGAACGGGTCCAGCCGCGCCGCATCGAAATGCGGCAGGGCGATGGCCACGAAGATCGCCAGCGCGATCACCTTCACCACCACCAGCAGCGCGTTCAAGGTCGCGCTCTCGCGGGTGCCGGCCATCAGCATGCCGGCGACGACAAAGACGATGCCCACCGCCGGCAGATTGATCAGCCCGCCCGCATGCGGCCCCGCCGTCGCCCATAGCGGCAGGTCGACGCCCAGGCCCTTGAGGAAGCCGACCGCATAGCCGGACCAGCCAACCGCGACCGTGCTCACCACCAGCGAATATTCCAGGATCAGGCTCCAGCCCACCACCCAGGCCAGGACCTCGCCCAGCACGATGTAGCTGTAGGTGTAGGCGCTGCCGGCGGCCGGCATCATCGTGGCCATTTCCGCATAGGCCAGCGCCGCGCAGGCGCAGACGATGCCTGCGATGGCGAACGACAGCAGCACCGCCGGCCCGGCCAGGTTGGCGCCGACGCCGATCAAGGTGTAGATGCCGGTGCCGACGATGGCGCCGATGCCCAGTGCGATCAGGTGCGGCCAGCTCAGCGTGGGCACCAGCCGCCGTCCTTCCTCGTGCACGGTGACCCGGTCGATGGATTTGCGCCTGAACCAGGTTTGCATGGGTGCCCTCGGGGGTTGCGTTGGGAAAGGTGGCACATAGTGGCGCATCGTCGGCGGCGATGCGATACGCAAAGCCGTAGGGTGGGCCTTGGCCCACCGTGGTTCGGGTACCGATAATGATGACTTTGGTGAAAGCGGTGGACCGGACCGGGGCCGACAACAGTGGGCCGGAGTCCAACAGCGGTGGCCGAGGCCCACCCTACGGCTCCGCCTCCTTTTGCAAAGGGGCTACGGGGGATTTGTTCTTGATCCTGCTTCCAGGCAAGAGCAAATCCCCCTCAATCCCCCTTTTCAAGAGGGAGGTAGAAACGCATTGCGTGCATGGACGTGAGCAGGCGGTTATGCGGTCGGCGTCTCGTTGGTCACCGCGTAGGCGCTGCCTTTCTGCGGATCGATCGGCCGGATCTCGTAGAACAGGCCGTATTGCATGCACGGATTCCGCGCGGCGAGTTGCGCCGCTTCTTCCAGGCTGCGCGCCAGGATGAACCAGTAGCCGCCGACGACTTCCTTGGCTTCGCCGAAAGGCCCGTCGGTGACCACGCCCTTCCGGGAAACCGTCGCCCCCGGCGTATCCAGCCGCTGCCCGGTCTTCATCCTGCCTTCGGCGATCATTCGTTCCAGCCATGCATAGAACTCGTCGATCGCGACCTGGATGTCCGCGGGCGCGGCGTTCTTGTCCCATCGGCCGCGGGAGAGGACGAGGTATTCGGAGGGGACGTTGTCGTTCATGGGTTGCTTCCGCTGGTCGTGAATGGAATGCAGGGCGCGATAGCCGGCACGGAGGAGGCGAATCCCCGACATCGCCGATTCGAATCCATCCGAACGCGGAGCCTCGCAGGGTCGCGAGCGGGCAGGGTGGGCTCCAGTCCGCCTTCCGGAATCTTGCGACTCCACCGGCGACGGGACTACGCTTTGAGCAGGCTACATCACTTGCGGGGTGGCCGAGCGACGCGGGCCATCATGGTCTCCGCCATCTCCGCGGCACGCATGTGACCAGTGAAGCCGCGGCTCACGCGTCAGCCACGCGGCTCCGGTGATGGATGATGAAATCAGGATCCAGGCGATTATTGAAGCTTGCCGGCATCGCTTTCGCCCTGCTGCTGTTGGCGTTGCCCATCGCCTCGCGCGTTTCCGGTATCGGGGTGGCGGGGTATGACGGCAAGTTCATCGGTTACTCGAAGCAGGGCCATGAATGGTTGTTTCGTGAATACCCCAGCGTTCCCGCCGAACGCGACGGCCCTTATGTCCTGGACAACAACGGGGGTCGCCTCGCATTGACCCTGGAGCCGCGTGCGGGCGGCGAGGCGGTCGCGGTGCGCAGGCCGGTCACGAACGTGGTCGAAGTGGTGGTCGATGATGCGGCAGGTACCCGATTCAGCGTGCCGCTGCGAAGCCGGTATCCGCGGCCGGCCGTGCAATGGCCGATGCCGGAGCGCCTGCTCGCCGTGTCCGACCAGGAGGGCAACTTCGCGGCGGCCACCCGCCTGCTGCGCGCGCAGGGCGTGATCGACGAAAATCTGCACTGGCGCTTCGGCGCCGGCCATCTGGTCCTGGTGGGCGACATGGTCGATCGTGGCGACAACGTGGTGCCGCTGCTGTGGTTGCTGTACCGGCTGGAGGCGGAGGCGCATGCCGCCGGTGGCGCGCTGCATTACGTGCTCGGCAACCACGAACAGTATCTGCTGCAGGGCCGGCCCAAATCCGCGCACGGAAAATATTACGGCACGCTGCGCGTGGCGGGCATCGACTATGACGAACTGTGGTCCACGCGCAGCGAACTGGGGCGCTGGCTGCGCAGCAAGCCGGTGCTGGTGCGGGTGGGCGACACGCTGTTCGTCCATGGCGGCATCAGTCCGCAGACATTGGCGACCGGCCTGGACCTGTCGGCGATCGATGCGCTCGCCGCGCGCTACAACGGGGTGCTCGCACTCGCCAAAAGCACGGAGATGAAAGTGATCTTCGGCCGCAACGGGCTGGTCGGCTATCGCGGGCTGGCCAAGGCAACCGAAGCGACGCCGAAGGCCGGCAGCGCGCAGGTCGATGCAATGCTGGCGAAATTCGGAGCGCGTCGCATCGCCATCGGCCACACCCTCGCCAAGCATGTCGGCCAGGACTACGGCGGACGCGTGCTGCGCACCGACGTGGCGCACGCGCAAGGCACGGTCGAGGGCATCCTGTTCACCGGGGATGGGTTGTGGCGGGTGGATGCCGACGGCACGCGCGTCCCGTTGGCGGAAGCAGTGAACTTGATCGACTGACGAACCACGGTCCATGGGTCGGGTGTGCGAAGTGAACCCCGACCTCGCCACTCACCTGCAGCGGGGTGGGGCCCGCCTCATGGCTATTTGCCGACGTCGTCCACGCTCCACTCCTGGATGGGCACGTCGGTGCGCTCGACCACGAGTTCTTCCATGATCTGTTGTTCCAGTACCAGGCGTTGCGTATCCCGGGACGCCTGCGCCTTGGCCCGGGAAATCTGCTCCACGGCGCTGCCCGCATCGCGCCAGGCGATGGTGATCCGCAGGTCCCATTGCTCGTTGACCGCGTTGAACTGCGGCCGCGACAAGCGGATCCAGAGCACGTCGCCCTCCTTCATCTTGGCTTGCAGCAAGGGAACCGCGTTCTTCTCGAACAGGCCGATGAACTGCAGCTCCTTGCCGGGCTTGATCCAGTAGGTCCGCTCGACGACAAACGGCGTGCGCACCACCGGGCTCTGTTGCGCGATTGCGCCCAGGGGCAGCAAGGCGAGGGAAAGCACAAGGGCGGTGATGAAACGCATGCGATGTTGTCTCCTGGGTGAATTCGAAAAACAGGCTGCCGTCAGCACGGCCTGCAGTATGCCGCCTAAAGCGGATGCGGCAACCTCCAGGACTCAATCCCTGAGACTGCTCCCGCTACACTGTGCGCATGGATACCAACACCCTGCTGCTGATCCTCCTTGCCCTGGCCACGGCCGCCGTGATCCTGCTGGTCGTGCTGTTGCTGCGACGCCCCGAGCAGCGCATGGAGCTGGCCTTGCGCGAGGAGCAGCGCAACGGTCGCGGCGAGTTGCGCGAGCAGCTCGATAGCCTGTCCAGGCAACAGGAGACGCGTATCGAAGGCTTTGGCCGCAACCTCGCCGACCTGTCCACCCGCACCGACCAGCGTCTGGATGTCCTGCGCGACACCTTGACCGAGGACGCGCGCAAGGGGCGCCTGGAAACCGGCGAATCGCAGCAGCGTTTCGCCGAGACACTCAGCCAGCGCCTGGGCGAACTGACCCAGCGCAACGAACTGCGCATCGGTGAAATGCGGGCCACGCTGGAATCGCGGCTCAAGGAACTGCAGGCCGACAACGCCGCCAAACTCGAACTGATGCGCGCCACCGTGGACGAGAAACTCCACGCCACGCTGGAGACGCGCCTGACCGAAAGTTTCGGCAACGTCACCGCGATGCTGGCGCAGGTGCACCAGGGCCTGGGCGACATGAACAAGCTCGCCGCCGACGTCGGCGGACTGCAGCGCGTACTGACCAACGTCAAGTCGCGCGGCGTGTTCGGCGAAGTGCAGTTGGCCGGATTGCTGGAACAGGTGTTCGCGCCCGACCAGTACGCCGCCAACGTGGCGACGGTTCCGGGCAGCGAGGCGCGGGTCGAGTTCGCGGTGCGCTTTCCGGGTTCCTCGAACGATTCCACCGTGTGGCTGCCGATCGACGCCAAGTTTCCGCGCGAGGACTACGAGCGCCTGCTGGATGCGCAGGAGAAGGCGGATGCGGAAGGCGCGCGCAATGCGGGCGACGCGCTGGAGAGGGCGGTGCGGAAGCAGGCGCAGAATATCCGCGACAAATACATCTCCCCGCCCAGCACCACCGAATTCGCGATCCTGTTCCTGCCCACCGAAGGCCTGTACGCCGAAGTGCTGCGCCGCCCCGGCCTGGTCGATGCCCTGCAGCGCGACCAGCGCATCGCCGTGGCCGGGCCGACCACGCTGCTGGCGCTGATGACCAGCTTCCACATGGGCTTCCGCACCCTGGCCATCGAAAAGCGTTCCAGCGAAGTGTGGAAGACCCTGGGCGCGGTCAAGACCGAGTTCTCCAAGTTCGGCGACGTGCTGGATTCGGTGAAGAACAAACTGGACCAGGCCAGCACCCAGATCGAAAAGACCGGCGTGCGCACGCGGGCGATCGAGCGCAGGTTGCGGGAAGTGGAGTCGCTGCCGAGTGAGGGGGAGCAGGGGTTGCTGGGCGGTGAAGAAGCGGAGTAGTGGTTTTGCCCGCCTCTCCCCTAGTGGGAGAGGTCGACGCGCACAGCGCGTCGGGAGAGGGGAAGACGGAGCGGGAATGTTTCTGATCGCGTCATGCGATCCGGATTCGGGAAACTGCCCGACAGGTAAGCAAGCCAGAAGCGAGCAAGATCAAAAGCCGAACCCTCTCCCGGCCTTCGGCCACCCTCTCCCATAAAGGGAGAGGGGAAAATCACCCGCCCGGCGTCGGCAGGATCGCCGGCATCGCGTCCATCGGTACGGTCGGGTTGTCTTCTTCTTCCAGCAGGTACTCGGGCAGGTTTTCGTCGTCCGACTTCTTGCGGTCTTCGCTGATCTGGTAGTTGCGGCGCTGCAGCCACGAATCGCGGAACAGGGCGTATTCGTCCACCGCGCCTTCGCGCAGGGCATCGACGGACAGTAGTTGCGCGCGCACGTTGACCAGTTGCAGGCCTTGCAGGCCGAGACGGATCTTGTCTTCGTCTATCTGCCGGATCGGCGACAACGGCGCGTCGCCGAGCAGGCCGAACACATCGCGGATGGTGCGCGGGCCGAACAGCGGCAGTTCGACGTAGCGCGAACGCTTCCAGCCCCATACGCCCAGGGTCTGGCCGAAGTCCTCGTTCTTGCGCGGCAGGTTCGCATCGCTGGCCGGGTCGAAGATGCCGCCGATGCCCACGGTCGTGTTCAACAGGAAACGACCGAACGATTGCGCCGCCTGCTTGGGCTTGCCCTGCAGCAGGCTGTTGAGCGTGGTGATGGGCTCGCCCAGGTTGCTGAAGAAATTGCTGACTCCCAGGCGCACCGGGCGCGGCACCACCTTGACGTAGCCCTTGGCCAGGGGCCGGGCGATGGTCCGGTCGACCGCGTTGTTGAAGCGGTGGGTCTTGCGGTTGAGTTTTTCCCACGGGTCGTAGGACACCGGCATCTGCACGCCGGGCGGCAGGGTCGGGTCGGCGACCGGGTTGTATTCGTCCTGTCCGTAGATCGCGGCGAAATCTTCCTCGGCGGGCGTCTCGCCGTCCTGCGCGGTTGCCGATGGTGGCGTGGCTGGCGGTGCGGACGGCGAGGCCTCATCGATGCTCGCGACCGGCGCGGCTTCCGCTACCGCTGCGGTTTCCGCGGCGGGAACAGGCGCGGCTTCGCCGGCCACCACGGATTCCGCAGGTGGCGCCTGCATCGCCGCGCGCGGCGCGGACGCACAGGCGCTGGCCAGCGCGGCGAGGACAACGACAACGGCAATGCGTGGAAAATTCATCCCGGTTCCCTGGGTGTTACGTCGTGGGGGTCGCACCGGGGAAGTCCAGCCCGGGCGTCAATCGATACGCGGCGCGCAGTTCGGACAGGCCGGCAGGCTCGCCCTCGATGCGCGGCGTGACGCCTGTCGCGCGCAGGCGGGCGGCGAGCTCGGCCAACAATGCCAGCCCGGCGCTGTCCACGGTAGTGACATTGGTCAGGACGATGCGTTGCACGCCGGCCAGCGACTGGCTGGCCGGGAGCCACAACGCCGCCGCCGCGTCGCGGTCGATCGCCCCGGAAAAAACCAGGGCGTCGCCGTCGCGGCGGACCGTGGCCTCAGTTGCCGCCATTGACCTGCATCTTGCCGGCGCGCAGGTCGGCGGCGACCTGGGCGATGGACTTCTGCCGCAGCGGGGCGTCGAACTGGTTCTTGAAGGTCTGCACGTAGGAAATGCCTTCGATCATCACGTCGAAGGCTTTCCACTGCCCGCCCACGTTGCGGATCAGGTAATCCACCGGGATCGGGTCGCCGCCGCTGCGCAGCATCTCGCTGGAGACTTTCACCCCGCGGTTGCCGGGCAGCGGCGATTCGGACTTGATCCGCACCCGCAGCTTGGTGTTGAAGTCCAGCAGCGAGGTGCCGTAGCGCGAGGTCAGGTTGTCGGCCAGCGCGTCGGCGAACAGCTTCACGTCGGCCGCCGAAGCGCCGCGGCCATGCACGCCCAGGACCAGGCGCGCGGCGTAGTCGCGGTCGAACATGCGGTTGAATTCGCTGGTGATGAACTGCTTCAGCGCCGCCGGATCCTTGCGGAATTCGGCCCGGCGCTGTTCCAGCGTGGTCAGGATGCGGGTGCTGCTGTCCAGCACGACCTTGCTGGCCGAACCCTGCGCCGCGGGCGCGGCGGCCGGCGTCGCCGCCTGCGCGGTGACCAGCAGGGCCGGCCCGGCCAGCAGGGCGGAGGCGACGACGAGCGAAAGCAGTGACTTCTTCATGGGGTGGGTTCCTCGGGGGACGTGGGGGCGGGCGGCGTGGCGCTGGCATCTGCGTTGCCTTCTTCGCCGCTTTCATCGCCAGCGGCGGTGGGCTTGCCGCCGCCGCTGAACATGTACTTGCCGACCAGTTGCAGCAGGTCGACCGCGGGTTGGGTGAAGGCGATTTCCTCGCCGGGCTTCAGGGTTTCCGGATCGCCGCCCGGGGAGAGGCCAATGTAGTTCTCGCCCAACAAACCGCTGGTGAAGATGCCGGCCGAAGTGTCGGCGGGCAGGTCCTTGTATTCATTATTGATGTCGAGGGTGACGATGGAATCGAACTTCACCGGATCCAGCTTGATCCCGGCCACCTGGCCCACGACCACGCCGCCGATCTTCACCGGCGCCTGCGCGCGCAGCTGGCCCAGGTTGCTGAAGCGCGCGGTCAGCTCGTAGCTGTCGCTGCCGAAGCCGAACTTCTTGTTGGTGGAAGCCAGCGCCAGCACCAGCAGCGAGGCCAGGGCCAGCAACAGGAAGGCACCGACGGCGAATTCGAGACGAGGTCCACGGACGGCCATGGCATTAACTCCTGAACAACAAGGCGGAAAGGACGAAATTGAACATCAGCACCAGCAGCGAGGCGTTGACCACGGCGCGGGTGGTCGCGACCGAGGTGCCCTCGATGGTGGGCTCGGCATGGAAGCCGACGTAGGCCGCGACCAGCGCGCTGCTGCCGCCGAAGATCGCCGCCTTGAAGAACGCCTGCAGGAAGTCGTCGGAGAAATCGACGCTGTCTTTCAGGGTCTGCCAGAAGGTGCCGGCATCGACGCCGATCACGTGCACGGCTTCGAAGTAACCCGCGCTGATGGCCAGGCTGCAGAAGAAACCGGTCAGCAGCGGCACGCTCAGCACCGCCGCCCAGAACCGCGGCGCCACGGCCTTGGCGATCGGATCGATGGCCATCAGCTCCAGCGCCTTGATCTGGTCGGTGGCGCGCATCAGGCCCAGCTCGGCGGCGATGGAACTGCCGGCGCGGCCGACAAACAGCAGCGCGGTCAGCACCGGCCCCAGTTCCCGGTACAGGCCCAGGCCTAGCAGGGCGCTGACCTGGCTGGTGGCGCCGTAGGTTTCCAGCGCGCGGTAGCCCAGCAGGGTCACCGAGAGGCCGACGAAGGCGCCGCCCGCAGCCACGATCGGCAGCGAACGCCCACCAATTTTGTAGATTTCGCGCACAAGTTCGGCGAAAAAGTCTTTGGTGGGTTTCGAGGCGCGCAGCACCGACAAGGTGAACAGGCCGGCGCGGCCCAGCGAACGGGTGGCGGTGACGAAGGGCATCAGGCGGCCTCGGTCCGTGGGGTGGCGTCGAAGGCGATCGGGCCATCCGGTTCGCCGCGCAGGAACTGCCGCACCAGGGGATCGGCGCTGGCTTCCAGCTCGGTCGGGGTGCCGGCGAACACGATGCCGCCATTCGCAATCACCACGGCCTGGTCGGCGATGGGCAGGGTTTCGTGCACATGGTGGGTGACGATGATGCTGGTCAGGCCCAGGCTGTCGTTGAGGCGCTGGATCAGGCTCATGATCACCCCGCTGGCGATCGGGTCCAGCCCGGTCAGCGGTTCGTCGTAGATCATCAGCGGCGGGTCCAGGGCCAGGGCCCGGGCCAGGGCCACGCGCCGGGCCATGCCGCCGGACAGTTCGCGCGGCCAGGCCTCGCCCGCGGCCAGCAGGCCGACCGCGTTGAGCTTGAAATCGACGATGCGGCGGACCAGCGCCGCCGGCAATTTCGTGTGCGTGCGCAGGGGCAAGGCCACGTTCTCGGCCACGCTCAGGTCGGTCAGCAGGCCATTGCCCTGCAGCAGCACGCCGATGCCCTTGCGCATTTCCAGCAAGGCGCGGCTGCCGCGCGGCACCGGCTGGCCGAACACTTCCACGCTGCCCGCCGCCGCTGGCAGTTCACCGGTCAGCGCGGCCAGCAGGGTCGATTTGCCGCTGCCCGACGGCCCCAGCACCGCGGTGATGCTGCCGCGCGGCACCGACAGGTCGATGTCGCGCAGGATCGTGCGCCCGCCACGGTCGAGGCGGGTGCGGGTCAGGCGCACGGCGGGGGGGGAAGTGGGCATCGGGTGGCTGGGCAAGGGGGTCAAAACCGGGGAAGCATGAACATTGGCGGCTGAATCGGGCCGTAGTGAGGCCCATGACGACATTAACCAGCACGCAGCGGAATGGTTGCCATGGCCTGCGGCCGTTGGGCATGAAACCGTGACGTGGCTTTCGCTTGTTCATGTTTGTGATTAATATTACTTCGCGTTGTGGGGATCCCGGCAACTGTCGGGACGCGCGCTCCGAGACGACAGAACAGAAGATTTGGCTGGGCCATCGGCTCGGTCACTGCTTGGTCTTTGCCGCTCGGTAACAGGGGAAATTAGATGCAGCATCTTTTGCGAATCGCCGCAGGGCGTCGCTTGTTCGACCGTTGCCGGACTATGGCGACAGCCATGCTTCAGGTCGAAACGGACCCGGTCCGGATTGCCCGTTCCCCCGCGCCGACACGATCCCGATCCCTGTTGCGGATCGCAGCCCTGCTCGCCACCCTGGGGCTCGCTGGTCCGGCCTTCGCCCAAGTGATGACCATCACCGGAGCCACTCCGTCGACCTACTCGGGGCCGGGACAGACCATCACCTTCCATGTCTCCCTGGGTGGATCCAATGCGGTCACCAACACCGTCGAGCTGACCCGGATCGCCTACGGCACGACCGGCCCCATCAATTGCGTGGGGCTGCCGCTGGATCCGCTGGAGAGCACGACCTGCAGCTTCACCTACGTCACGCAAGCGGGCGATGTGTTCGGGCTCAACCAGTCCGGCACCTTCAGGGTCACGACGCTAAACGCCCCCCGGACCAGGAACATCGCCAACGCCTTCCGGGTGGCGTATGTACCCGTGCCGCCTACGGCCTCGATCACCGCTGCCACCAGCAGCGTCAATGAAGACGGCGCGCCGAGCCTGAGCTATACCGTGACCCTCAGCGATCCCGCCGCCGCCCCGATCAGCGTGAATTTTTCGCTGGGCGGCAGCGCCACCGCCGGGGTCGACTACGCGGCGTCCGCCAACCCGCTGGTGATCGCCACCGGCAGCACGACCGGCACGATCACCATCGATCCGACCGGCGACGCCATCGTCGAAGCCGATGAAACGGTCGACATCAGCCTGGTTGCCGGCAGTGGCTACACCGTCGGCGCGCCTTCCAGCGCCACCGGTACGATCACCAACGACGACGTGGCGCCAGTGGTGACCTCAATAGCCCCCAACACCGGCAGCACCGCCGGCGGCACGTTGGTGATGATCACCGGCATCGGCTTCACTGGCGCCACGGCGGTCAAATTCGGCGCGGCCAGTGCAAGCTCCGTTGTGGTCAACAACGCAACCATGATCACGGCCATCGCGCCGGCCGGCAGCGCCGGCAGCGTGGACGTCACGGTCACCACCGCAGGCGGCACCAGTGCCGCGAACGCGCAGTCCGGGTTCACCTATGTCGTGCCGCCCCCCGTGGCTGGCGCGGCCAGCGCCACTGTCGGCTATGGCAGCACGGCCAACCCGATCACCCTGAATATCAGCGGCGGCACGCCTGCCTCAGTGGCCATCGCCACGGCAGCGACGCACGGCACGGCGACCGCCAGCGGCACCAGCATCACCTATACGCCTGAGGTCGGTTACGCCGGCAGCGACAGCTTCACCTACACCGCCACCAATGCAGGCGGCACGTCGGCGCCGGCCGCCGTCACTCTCACCGTGGGCATTCCCGCGATACAGATCACCGCCACGCAACCGCTTTCCGCCAGCGTGGGCAACGCCTACACGCAAACTTTCAACGTGAGCGGCGGCGCCGCGCCCTACACGGGGTACAACGTCACCGGCCTGCCCGCGGGCTTGAGCGTCACCGGTACCACCGCCACCAGCGTCACCCTGGCCGGTACGCCAACGGCAGTCGGGTCGTTCAACCTGGGCGTCAGCGCAACGGACAGCAGCAACGGCATCGGACCGTTCACTGGGACGCAGGCATTCACCTTGACCGTCGACATCCCCACGCTGGCGCTGACACCTGCCGCCGGCGCGTGGTTGCTGGCCTACGGTGTGCCATATTCGCAGAGCTTCATTGCCAGCGGCGGCACCGGGCCATACAGCTACTTGCAGGTTGCGGGCAGCCTGCCGGCGGGTCTTTCGTTCAGCAGCACCGGCCTGCTCTCGGGCACGCCGACGGTGCCGGGTAATTACTCGCTCACCATACGGGCCATCGACAGCACCACCGGTAGCGGAGCGCCGTATGTGATCGACAGCCACTACACGTTAGTGGTCGCCGCGCCGGCCATCAGCATTGATCCGCCCACCTTGCCCAACGGCATCGCCGGCACGGCCTATAGCGCTGACTTGAGCGCCAGCGGCGGCGTTGCGCCGTACAGCTATTCGCTGCTCAGCGGCGCACTGCCGACCGGCATGACTTTCAGTTCCGCCGGCCGGCTCTCGGGCGTTCCCCGCTCCGACGGCAACTTCAGCGTGACGGTGCAAGCTGCCGATGCCAACGGCCTGACGGCATCCCGGGTTTTCAGCTTCCTCATCGACCCGGCCATGCCGGTGATCACGCCGACGACGTTGCCGACCGGCACCACCAACATCGCCTACAGCCAGACCCTGAGCACCAGTGGCGGCATCGCGCCGTACAGCTACTCGATCGTGTCGGGGAATCTGCCCATCGGCCTGAGCTTCAGCTCGACCGGTGTGTTGAGCGGCACGCCGACCACGGCCGGCAGCTACACATCGACCATTCGCAGCACCGACGACGCCGGTTACACGGTCGATACGGTCTATACGATCGCCATCGATGCGCCGGCCATCGTCATCGATCCGTCGGTCTTGCCCGATGGCAACGTCGGTATGGCCTACAACACCAACCTCAGCGCCAGCGGTGGCGCGGCGCCGTATAGCTACTCGTTGTTGAGCGGCGCACTGCCGATCGGCATGACCTTCAGTTCCGCCGGCCAGTTTGCGGGCGTTCCCCGCTCCGATGGCAATTTCTCGCTGACCGTGCGCGCCACCGACGACAACGGCAATACCGGAACGCAGGTCTTCACTTTCAACATCGCCGCACCGACCTTGGCGATCACACCAGCGACGCTGCCGGCAGGCACCACCAACATCGCCTACAGCCAGACCCTGAGCACCACTGGCGGCATCGCGCCGTACAGTTATTCGATCGTGTCGGGGAATCTGCCCATCGGCCTGAGCTTCAGCTCGGCCGGTGTGTTGAGCGGCACGCCGACCACGGCCGGCAGCTACACATCGACCATTCGCAGCACCGACGCCGCCGGTTACACAGTCGATACGGTCTATACGATCGCCATCGATGCGCCGGCCATCGTCATCGATCCGGCCGCGCTGGGAGCCGCGGTCGTGGGCGATGCCTACACCGCGACGCTGACCGCCGATGGCGGTGCCGCGCCCTATGCCTTCGCGTTGGAATCCGGTGCCCTGCCGCCGGGTATCAGCCTGGACAACGCCGGTGGATTGAGCGGGACGCCAAGCGCGTCGGGAACGTTCAACTTCGGCGTCCGCGCCACCGACAGCAATGGCAACAGCGGCACCGCCACTTATGCCCTGGTAGTGACTCCCCGCACCCTGGTTCTGGCACCCGCCAGCCTGGTTGCGGCTACCGCCGGAACGGCATACACGGCCACGGTCAGTGCCAGCGGCGGCATCGCGCCGTACAGCTATGCGTTGACCGGTGGTGCGTTGCCGACCGGCCTGACTTTCGCCAATGGCACGCTCAGTGGCACGCCGACGGTGAGCGGCAGCTTCACCTTCGACATCAGCGCCAGCGACAGCGGCGGTGGCACGCCGGCGACGACGACGCGCAGCTACACGCTGGTGATCGCGGCGGCGACGTTGAGTCTGGATCCGGGCACCTTGCCGGGTGGCATCGCGGGTACCGCGTATAGCCAGGGCATCTCGGCTTCCGGTGGCATCGCGCCGTACAGCTATGCATTGGCCAGTGGTGCGTTGCCGGCCGGCCTGACTTTCGCCAATGGCACGCTCAGTGGCACGCCGACGGTGAGCGGCAGCTTCACCTTCGACATCACCGCCAGCGACAGTACCGGCGGTACCGCGGCCAGCGTAACCCGCAACTTCACCCTGGCCATCGCCGCACCGGTGATCACGATCACTCCGGCCACACTGCCGGACGGTGTGCGCGGCAGCGTTTACAACCAGGTGCTGAGCGCGAGTGGCGGTACCGCGGCGTATGCGTTCGCGTTGGGCGGCGGCGCGCTGCCTGCCGGCATCCGCTTGGCGGGCGACGGCACGCTTGCCGGTACGCCGACGGCCGACGGCAGCTTCAACTTCACCGTCATCGCCACCGACGCACTCGGCTTCACCGGCAACGCGACCTATGCGTGGACGGTGACCCGTGCGGCGCCCACGGTCGTGGATGACGTAGCCGCCACCCTGGAGGGCACTGCGATCCGCATCGCGGCCACCAGCAATGACACTGGCAGTATCGATTCGATCGCCATCGCTGCCGCGCCCGGGCACGGCACCGCGACAGTCGAAGGACTTGAAATCGCCTATACGCCGGAAGCCGGATTCACCGGCACCGACAGCTTCCGCTATACCGCGACCGGCCCGGGCGGCACGTCGGCACCGGCCACGGTGGCGGTGACGGTGAATCCGTTGCCCGTGGCGGTGTCGCGCAAGCTGACCGCGAATGCGGGCGTTGCCGTGGAAGTCGACCTGACCGAAGGCGCCACCGGTGGTCCGTTCACCGCGGCCACGATCATGTCGCTGTCGCCAGCCAACGCCGGCACCACGAGCGTGGCCCGGGTGGGCAGCGGCGATGCCGCGCGCTATGTCCTCACTTACACGCCGGCCGCGGCGTTCTCCGGCCTGGCCACGCTGCGCTTCACCCTGGGCAATGCCTATGCGACCTCGGCCGAGGCGACGCTCGAGTTCGACGTTACCGCACGCGCCGATCCGTCGCAGGACCCGGAAGTGAGGGCGTTGCTGGCCGCGCAGGCTGCCGCTACCCGGCGTTTCGCCACCGCGCAGATCAACAATTTCCAGCAGCGGCTGGAGAACATGCACGGCCAGGGCGATTCGCGCTTCTCCAACCAGGTCAGCTTCTCCGCAGACAGCGACCGCGAGTGTGAAAACCAGGTCGGCCGCATCCCCGGTCGCAGCTGCGAGCACCAGGCCCGCAACGATGAAGTCGCGCATGCTGCGGCCGCGCCTGCCGAAGCCGGCAATCCCCAGGGCGCTGCTTTCGGTACCTGGATCGGTGGCGTGATCCGCTCCGGCAACCACGACGGTCGCGGCGGCAACGCCGGCATCGACTTCGAGAGCGACGGACTCAGCGTCGGCGCCGATTACCGCCTCAACCGGAAATTCGCCTTCGGTGGCGGACTGGGCTGGGGCCGCGACGACAGCGACGTGGGCGAGCATGGCAGCCGCAGCGAGGGCAAGGCCTACACTGCGGCGTTGTATGCCAGCTTCCATCCGGACGATCGCCTCTTCGTCGACGGCCTGATGGGCTACCAGAACCTGTCCTACGACCTGCGTCGTTACGTCACCAGCAATGGCGCCCTGGTCCAGGGTGCGCGCGACGGCAGCCAGTGGTTCGCGTCGCTGTCCGCAGGCGCGGACATTCGCCGTGGCGAGCGCCTGCAGCTGACCCCTTACGCCCGCCTCGACCTGGCCCGCGCGACCCTGGACGCCTACACCGAGCACGGCGACCCGTTGTATTCGCTGCGTTACGCGGACATGGATGTGGATACCACCACGGGCAACCTCGGCTTGCGGGTCGACTACCGGCGCGAGTTGTCGTGGGGCCTGTTCTCGCCGCAACTGCGGCTTGAATACCAGCACGACTTCCAGGGCAATGGCGACGCGACGATGGGCTACGCCGACCAGCTGTCGGGTCCGTTCTACCGGACCGGGCTGGAGGTCTTCGATCGCAACCGCTTCGTGATCGGACTGGGTGCGCAGCTCAGCACCGATGGCGGCCTGTCGACGCGGATCGAATACCGCGGCATGGTCGGCAACAGCGACGAGAGCGACCACGGCTTGATGCTGAATATCGAGAAGCGCTACTGACCGTGGTCGTCATGCCTTGCGCCCGCGCCACTTTCGTGGCGCGGGCGGGACGGTTTCCCGACACGATCGGTCCGCGTCTCAGTGGGGGATACCGCGCTCCGGCACAATAAGGACATGCTTCGGCCCCCACCCGATTTCCGCCTCTACCACTCCAACGCCCTCGACGTGCTGGCGGGTTTGCTGGCCGAGGAACTGCGCACGCCCGTGGCGGGCGCGCCGTTGCTGGCGCCGGAGACGGTGCTGATCCCGCAGGCGGCGATGCGGCGCTGGCTGCAGGCCACGCTGGCGGCCCGGCACGGCGTCGCCGCCAACCTGGAGTTCCTGACCCCCGGCGAATTCGTGGCCCGCGCGCTGCAGGCCAATCTGGGCAAGGCCAGCAACGACCTGGACGCCAGCGGCCTGCACTGGCGCCTGTATGCCGCGCTGACCGATGCGGAGCTGCTGGCCGAGCCGGCGCTGGCGCAGATCGCGGGCTACCTGGCGGGAGGCGACCCGCTCAAGCCATGGACCCTGGCCGGCGAACTGGCTTCGGTGTTCGAGAAATACCAGGCCTGGCGCCGCGACTGGCTGCTGCGCTGGGAAGGCGGCGCCGATGCCGATGATCCGCAGGCGATCCTGTGGCGCACGATCGTCGGCGGACGCTCGCATCGCGCGCGGCGCATCCAGGAGTATCTGGCGGCCTTCGTCGATGGCGATGCACTGCCGGTCGGGTTGCCGAAGCGATTGTTCGCCTTCGGCATCCTCAATGTCTCGCCGGACGTGTTGCGGGTGCTGGCCAGCCAGGCGCGCGTCGGCACCCTGCATTTCTACCTGCCCACGCCGACCCGGGAATACTGGGGCGACCTGCAGACGCTGGGCGCGCGCGTTCGCGCGGGCATCGATCCGTTCGGCGCCGATGCGACGGAAACCCCCCTGCTGCGCGACTGGGGCGCGGCGGGCAAGGATTTCATGGCCTTGCTGGGCGACTACGAAGTGGTGCATCCGTCCGGCGACATTCCCGCCTACGCGGATCCGGAAGCGGGCGGTCATGGGCGGCGCAGCCTGCTGCGGCAAATGCAGGCGGACCTGTTCCACCGACGCGCGCAGCCGACGGGCGACAAGCGCGCCGACATCGATGCCGGCGATCCCAGCCTGCAGTTCCATGCCTGCCACACCCGCCTGCGCGAACTGCAGGTGCTGCACGACCGCCTGCGCGCGCTGCTGGAGGACGACCGCTTCGATCCGCCGCTACAGCCGCGCGAGATCGCGGTGCTGGCGCCCGATATCGACCCGTATGTGCCGTATCTGGATGCCGTGTTCGGCGGACACGGCCAGGCCGATGCCATCCCCTATGCCAAGGCCGATGCCAGCCTCCTGGCCGAGGAGCCGCTGGCCGGGGTGTTCCTGCGCCTGCTGGCGCTGCCGCTGTCGCGCTTCGGACTGGAGGAACTGCTGGACCTGCTGGCCAGCGCGCCGCTGGCGGAAGCGGCGGGACTGGACGCTGATGATTTCGAACGCCTGCGCGCCTGGCTGCACGCGGCCGGCGCGCGCTGGGGCATCGATGCCGCGCATCGCGGCCGCAGCGGCGCGCCGACGGATCCGGCCTACACCTGGCAGTTCGCGCTGGATCGCCTGCTGCTGGGACATGCCAGTGGCGACGACGCACTGATCGAAGGCGCGCGGATCGAGGGCGCTTCGGCAGGCTCGGGACAGGCGATCGCGCCGTGGCCGGAGCTGGAAGGCGGCGCGCTGGAGGCGCTGGACCGGCTGCTGCGGCAACTGCGGACGCTGGCGCGCTACCAGACGCGGCTGGGCGAACCGCTGCCGCCCGAAGCCTGGCGCAAGCGCCTGCTGGACTTGCTGGACGAGCTGCTGCCGGAGACGCCTTCCACGCCATCGACGCTGCGCGCACTGGAGCGCTTGCGCAGCCTGATCAACGACTTCGCCAGGAGGGCGAACGTTGCAGGCTTCGAGGCCGCGGTGCCGCCGGAGGTCGTGCGCGCGCACTTCGCCGCCGTACTGGGCGAAGCCGACACCCGCGCGCCGCTGCTCACCGGCGGGGTCAGCTTCGCGCGCATGGTGCCGATGCGCCTGCTGCCGTTCCGGGTGATCTGCCTGCTGGGAATGAACGACGGCGATTTCCCGCGCCGCGACCCTGCCGCCGGGCTCAATCGCCTCACCGCCGAACTCGGCACCGAGCGCCGCCGCCATGGCGATCGTTCCACCCGCGACGATGATCGCTACCTGTTCCTGCAGTTGTTCGCCGCCGCGCAGGACGCGTTCTACCTGAGCTGGCTGGGCGCCGACCCGCGCGATGGCAGCGTGCGCGAACCGTCCGCCTTGGTCACCGAACTGCTGGCCGCCGCGGGCGAGTACCACGCACGTCCCGCCGAAGCCGCCCAACAACTCGTGCTTGCGCATCCGTTGCAGCCGTTCTCGCCGGCCGCGTTCGGCAAGTACGACGCCGCGGGCAAGCAGGACGCGCGCGTCTTCAGCTATCGCAGGCATTGGCATCCCGCGGCCGACAGCCTGTCCGGCGAGCGTAAACCGCTCGCGCCCTGGATGCGTGCCGACGCCGGATTGCCGGCGAGCGTCGAGGCGGAAGTCGAACTGCCACTCAGCACGCTGCGCCGCTTCCTGCTGGATCCGGCCGGTAATTTCCTGCGCCAGCGCCTGGGCATGCGCCTGCCGGAACTGGACGAGGTCGGCGAAGACATCGAACCGCTGCAGGCGCCGCCACGCGGACTCGAACGCCACGCCTTGCAGCGCGCCGTGTTCGATGCGCTGTTGCGCGGCGATGGCATGCGCGCGATGCAGGCCGAACTGCGCGCGCGCGGTTTGCTGCCGTCCGGCCCCGCCGGCGCACGCGCGCTGGAGGAACTCGCCGACGAGATCCAGCCGTATGCACAGGCATTCGCGGCGTGGAGCGATGGCGCGGAAGCGACATCACTTCCCATTGCGGACGCCATCGATGGCTTGCGCGTGCATGCGCGCCTGGACGGCGTGCTGCCACAGGGCGTCGCCCGCCTGCGTTTCGGCAAACACAACGGGCCGTCGATGATCCGCAACGGCCTCGACTGGCTGCTGCTGGGCGCCGCCGGGATCGAGTTGCCGCTGGTCGAGGTGATGCAGGACGCGGATGGCGAGATCGCGGCGCGTCCACGCGCGCGGATCGAGCAGGAACAGGCCCGCGCCGCATTGCGCAGCCTGCTGGCCCTGCGCGGCAAGGGACTGCAGGCGCCATTGCCGTTCGCGCCCTACAGCGGGTGGGAGTTCTACAGCGCCGACACCGCCGAACGCGGCATCCGCAAGGCGGCGGCGCGCTGGCGCGGCGGCCACGGGCAATGGAGCGAAGGCGACAACGAAGCCCTGCGCCTGGCGCTGCGCGGTCGCGATCCGTTCGCGCAGGCAGCCTCGCTGCAGGCCTTCGCCGATGCCGCCTGCACGATCTTCGGTGCCGTGGCCGATGGGCTGTCCGCAGCTGCGCCGGACGTGCAGGACCTGTTGCCCGAGGATGAAGCGGAGGACGCGCCGCATGAGTGACGCCCGCGACCCTTATCTCGACCTGCCGCTGCACGGCGTGCAACTGATCGAAGCCAGCGCCGGCACCGGCAAGACCTTCACCCTGGCCACGCTGGTCACGCGGCTGGTGGTGGAACGCGGCCTGCGCATCGGCCAGATCCTCGCCGTCACCTTCACCGAAGCGGCCACCCAGGAACTGCGCAAGCGCATCCGCGAACGCCTGCAGCTGACCCTGGCCTTGCTGGATGCCGCGCCCACGGACGACGACAAGCCTGAAGCCAGGCTCACCCATGCGCTGCTGGACGCGCATCGCGGGCACAGCGGCGAAGGCGACGACATGCTGCGCCGGCGCTTGCGCCAGGCGGTGCTGGAAATCGACCTGGCCGCGATCTTCACCATCCACGGCTTCTGCGCGCGGGTGCTGCGCGAACACGCACTGGAATCGGGGCAGGGCTTCGACGCCCCGGAGCTGCTCGCCAACGACATCGAATTGCGCAAGGAAGTCGCTGCCGGCCTGTGGCGCAGCCATGCGCAGGACCGCGACGGCGTGGATGATCTGTCGGCGCTGTGGTCGGGGGGTTACGAAGAACTGGCCAGGGATCTTCCAGCGTTGCTGCGCGAGCCGGTGTTGCTGCCGCCGGCCATGCCGTTGCCGCCGGATCCTCGCGATGCCCTGGACGCGGCCACGAACCAACTGCTGCAGGCCATCAACCAGCACGCAGGCGATGCACAAACGATGATCGCCAAGGCGTTCGACGACAAAGTCCTGCATGGCAGTCGCGCCAAGCGCCCCAGTTTCGAAAAGGCCTTTGTCGAACTCGCGGATGGGCGCGAAGCGCGTCATTGGCCGCGCGGCGAAAAGTTGCACATCGACAAGCTGCTTCCGGAGAAGCTGCTCGGCTTCTGCTACGACGACAAGCGCGATCGGGTGCCTGCTTCGCCGCTGTTCGATGCGCTGGCGGCCTGGGTTGAGGCGGACGAAGGGATGCAGCGCTACCTCGCTCTCCGTCGCGCCGCACTGCTGCACACCGTCCGCGACGACGCCCGCACGCGCATCGCCGCGCTCAAGCGGCAACGGCGCGTGCAGACCTACGACGACATGATCGACGGCGTGGCCGATGCATTGGCCGACGACCAGGCCGACGGACTCGCCCGGGCCTTGCGCGCGCAGTATGCGGTCGCGCTGGTGGACGAGTTCCAGGACACCGATGCGCGCCAGTGGGCGATCTTCGATCGCGTTTTCGGCGGCGACGAGGATCCCGCGCTGTTCCTGATCGGCGATCCCAAGCAGGCGATCTACGGCTTCCGTGGCGGCGACGTGCATACCTACCTGGCGGCGGGCGCGTCGGCCGCGCATGCGCCGCCGCTGTCGCACAACTTCCGTTCGCGGCCCTCGCTGTTGCGCGGCATCGCTGCCCTGTACGCGAACGCCGGCAACGCGGTCTCCACCAATCCCGACATCCGCTTTCATCCGGTCGAAGCCGGCGACAAGCGCAGCGATGCCGATTACCAGCGCGATGGCGACGCTGCGCCTGCGATGACCTTGTGGCAGGCGCCGCCCAGCGGTGAGCGCGACAAGCAAGGCAAACCGAAGCCGCACGGCGCACCGCGTTCGCGCGAACTCGCCACCGACGCCTGCGTCGCCGCGATCCACGCCGTGCTCTCCGATGCGCGCAACGACAAGGCGCTGCTCAAGGACAAGGACAAACTACGCGCCGTGCAACCCGGCGACATCGCCGTGCTGGTGCGTTCGCACCACGAGGCCACCATGGTCCAGCAGGCACTGGCGCTTGCGGGCATCGCGGCCGTCGCCGCGGGAAAACAGAGCCTGTTCGCCACCGGCGAGGCACGCGACCTGCATGCCTTGCTGCTGGCCCTGTTGCACGGTGGCGACGATGGCCGCCTGCGCGCCGCGTTGGCCACGGTGCTGATCGGCCAATCCGCCGAACAGATCGCCGTGCTGGATACGCAGGCCGGGAACCATCGCCACTGGCAATTGCAGGCGCAAACCTGGCGCGACCGCCTGCTGCGCGGCGGCCCGCTGGCGCTGGTCAACGACCTTGCCGCCGAGCACGCGCCGCGCCTGCTCGGCCTGCTGGATGGCGAGCGCCGCGTCAGCAACCTCCTGCAACTGGCCGAACTGCTGCAGGAAGCAGCGCGCAACGCGCTGGGCCTGCAAGGCCTGGTCGACTGGTTGGGCCAGCGCATCGCCGACGCCGATGTGGACGACGAAACCCAGCTGCTGCGCCTGGAATCCGACGCGCGCCGGGTGCAGATCGTCACCCTGCACAAGAGCAAGGGGCTGGAGTATCCGCTGGTGTTCCTGCCCTTCGTCGGCATTGGCCGTAACGCGAAGTCGCCCGGGCGCCATTGCGTGGTGCACGACGAACTCGTGGGTCGTCGCTTGCATTGGAAGTTCGATCTTGCCGAAGCCGGTTGGGACGATGCGAAGCAGGTCTGGGCCGCAGAACAGACGGCCGAGGACGCGCGCCTGTTCTACGTCGGCTTGACCCGCGCCGAGCATGCGTTGTGGATCGCCACCGGGCAGTTCTTCGCCAGCGACAAGACGCCGCTGCACGCGATGCTGGGCGATCCGGAAAAACTCGTGCAAGCCGGCATCGTGTTCGACGCCACGCAGCCGGATCCGGCGTTGCCGCGCCTGCCGCCCGAATCCGAGGCCGCCGTGCCCGCGCCGCGCCAGGCCACGCGCCGGCTGGCCAACGACTGGTGGGTGCACAGTTTCAGCCAACTGGCCAAGGCGGAAAGTGGCGATGCCCATGCCGCGTCCACCCTGCCCGCCACGGGCGGCCACGACGAGCCCGATGCCGCCGCGCAGGCGCCGGTCGTGGATGCGGACTTCGATCCCCGCTTCGCCGGCAACCGCTACGGCGTGGCCTTGCACGCCGCGCTGGAGCACGCGGAGTTTTCCGCATGGAGCGACTGGCGCGATGGCGATGCCGCGCCGGACGACGAAGCCATGGTCATCGCGGAGGCCTTGCGCGAACAGGGCTATGCCGAAGACGCGTTCGAGGACGGCATCGCCCTGACCACGAAGCTGATCGGCCACACCCTCACCGTCGCCTTGCCGGAAGGCGTGCGCCTGTGCGACGTGCCCGCCGACGAACGCCGTGCGGAAATCGAATTCCAGTTCGCCCTGCGGTCCACGCAGGTCGAGGCGCTGCTGGCGCTGCTGCACCGGCATGGCGTGGTCCGCGAGCGCGACCGTTTCGGCGCGCGCCAGCGCCTGGAAGGCCTGATGACCGGCCTGATCGACCTCACCTACCGCCACGACGGGCGTTGGTACGTGCTCGACTACAAATCCAATCGCCTGCCGCGCTACGACGAAGCCGCGCTGGCCGTGGCGATGGCGCACAGCGAATACGACCTGCAGGCGCTGATCTACACCCTGGCCCTGCATCGCTGGCTGCGCTTCCGCCTCGGCGACGCCTACGACTACGCGCGCGACTTCGGCGGCATCCGCTATGTTTTCTGTCGGGGCCTCGACGCGGATCGCGCCGACAGCGCGGATGAAAGCCGGCCCGGCATCCACGCGCAACGCTTTGCGCCGGAACTGGTGCATGCGCTGGACGCGCTGTTCGGTCACGCATCTCCCCCTCTCCCGCTCGCGGGAGAGGGCCGGGGCGAGGGCAGATCGGCCCACGCGGAGCGCCAAATATGAGCCTGCTTCGCGAACTGAACCGCATCGGCGCGCTGCGCACCCTGGACGACGCACTGGCCAACACCCTGCGCCGCCTCGATCCCGCGATGCCGGACGAAGTGCTCGCCGCCGCCGCGCTGGCTTCGCTGGCGGTCGCGCGCGGACATGCCGCATTCGATCTTTCGCAACCACGCGCGCTGGTCGATGCGGAACTTGCGTGGCCGACGCCGGAAGCGTGGAAGCAGGCGCTGGCCGCGTCGCGTTTCATCGCCACGCCGACCTCAAGCGACGAGGAAGCCGCCAGCGCGCCGCTCGCGCTGGAAAACGGACTGGTCTATCTGCGCCGCTACCGCGAGTACGAACGCCGGCTCGCCTTGCAGCTGCGCCGGATCGCCGCTGATCGTCATCCCCGCGTAGGCGAGGATCCAGGGATGTTGCCTTCGGATGCGGACGGCATCGCACAACTCGGCTCGCTCTTCGCGCAACTCTTCCCCGATGCGCGCAACAACGATGCCCAGGCCCGCGCCGCCGCGCTCGCCCTACGCCGCGCCCTGCTGCTGGTCACCGGCGGTCCCGGCACCGGCAAGACCACCACCATCGCGCGCCTGCTGGTGCTGCGCATCGCCCGGGCGCTGCATGCCGGCCACGCGCCGCCGCGCATCGCCCTGGCCGCGCCCACCGGGCGCGCCGCCGACCGCATGGCTGAAAGCCTGCGTCGTGCCGTGCAACAAATGCAGGCATCGGGCATCGACGCCACCGTGCTCGCCGCCTTGCCGGATTCCGCCAGCACCCTGCATCGCCTGCTCGGCACCGTTCCGGAGTCGCCGCGCTTCAAGCACGACGCGGACAATCCGCTGGCATTCGACATCGTGGTCGTGGACGAGGCCTCGATGGTCGACCTGCCGTTGATGTGCAAGCTGATCGAAGCGGTGGCCATCAACGCGCAACTGATCCTGCTGGGCGACGCCGACCAGCTGCCCTCGGTGGAAGCCGGCGACGTGCTGGCCGCGATCCTCGGCGCGGCTGGGCCGGGCGACGCCCTTGCCGCCGACGATGCCGCCGCGCTGCGCCCGTTGCTCGGCAATGCTGAAATTGTTTCTGATCGTCATCCCCGCGCAGGCGGGGATCGCTCCACCGCTCTTGTCCAGCACTCGCCAGTAGCGGAAAACAAAGACAGGAGCGATCCCCGCCTGCGCGGGGATGACGAGTCAAAACAGGCATCGTCTTCGCCGCAAGCCGGCCTGCACGGCCATCGCGTGCATCTCACTCGCGGCTGGCGGCAGAGCGAAGCGCTGGACCTGGCGCCACTCGCAAACGCCGTGCGTAGCGGCGATGCGAACGAGGCCCTGCGCCTGCTGCGCAGCGGCGAACTGTCGAACGTGCGGTTCCACGAAGGCGTGGATGATCCGCTGCAGGCGCACCCACCGTTGCTGGCGCACTGGCGCGCCCTGGCCGAGGTCGCCGATCCGGCGCAGGCGCTGCGCGAGGCCGGACGCCTGCGCCTGCTCACCGCGCTGCGCGAAGGGCCGCAGGGCGCGCGCGGGCTCAACGCGCGCATCGAGGCGCAGCTCTCCGGTCGCCGCCTCGGCAATCCGCCTGCGTGGTTCCCCGGTCGTTTGCTGCTGATCACCCGGAACAGCTATCGCCACCACTTGTTCAACGGCGACGTCGGCATCTGCCTGGCGGACGACGAGGGCACGCCGCTGGTCTGGTTCCCCGGCGGCGGCGAGGTGCGCGCCTTCCACCCGGCCGCGCTGCCCGCGCACGAATCGGCCTTCGCCATGACCGTGCACAAGGCGCAGGGCAGCGAGTTCGACGAGGTCTGGCTGCAACTGCCGCGCCAGGACGCGCGCGTGCTCAGCCGCGAGCTGCTCTACACCGGCCTGACCCGCGCCCGCACCGCCTTGCATCTGGCCGGCAGCGCGGAAGTGATCGCGACGGCGCTGTCGCGGCACGCGAGCCGGGTGTCGGGGTTGGGGTGGAGGTTGTCGGGTTGAGTGACGGCTGGTTTCGATCCCGAGCGGACGCCAGTATTGGACCTCCCGGGCTTCACGCGCATTGAACCTGCTGCGCGCCTAATCTAGGTAAACGTTCGCCGCAACGCGCCCTTTGCATTCCCCTCAAGGAGCATGACGTGGTCGAGATCGATTCGCTGAGCAGGCTGTATGACGATGCGCGCGCCGAAGGCGGCCAACTCGTCGTCTATGCGGGTGGTGATGCGCCGGACCAGGCGGCCATGTACACGACGGGATTCACCGACCGGTTTCCGGACATCCAGATCGAGGTGTCGGTGGACCTCAGCAAGTACCACGACGGGCGGATCGATGCCGCGCACCTGCGCGGGGACAATCGTGTCGACGTGGTGCACGTGCAAACCCTGCACGACTTTCCGTACTGGAAGCAGCAGGGCATGTTGCTGCCCTTCAAGCCAGAGGGCTTCGACCAGCTTCCCGATGCCTTCAAGGACCCGGACGGCGCTTACTATCCGCTGTTCGTGTTCGCTTTCTCGAATGTTGTCGATACCAAGGTCATCCCGGCCGACAAGGCGCCGCGTGAGGCGCTCGACTATCTCCGGCCCGATCTCAAGGGACGCATCGTGCTGGTCTATCCGCACGACGACGACGCCGTGCTCTACCAGTTCGAGCGGATCATCGCCAGGCATGGCCTCGACTGGCTCAAGCGCCTGCAGGAACAGGACGTGCAATGGGTGCGTGGCAGCGCGACCCCGCTGCAGGTCATTGCCGAGGGCAGGGCGGCCGCCACTTTCACCTCCTTCTACTACCTCAATCCGCCCGCGACCGACTCGATGCGGATGATCCTGCCGCGCGAGGACTACTTCCAGTCCTGGTACCAGGTCGGGGGCATCCTCGCCAACGCGCCGCATCCGGCGGCCGCCAGGCTGTACATGAGCTATCGACTGAGCCGGGAGGCCCAGTTGAATTCGGCGCAATGGCCGGCGCGCAGGGACGTCTCGATTCCGAACTGGAAGCCGATCGGGGAGTACCCGAACACGGATCCCGCCGGTTTCCGTGACTACATGTCGGACCGTGGCCACGTGGAGCGCTTCCGCAACATCATGGAAGACATCATCGGCCCGGTGGTCGGAGAGAACCCGACGGGCGTTGATCGTCTCTGGCGCTGAAGCCCACGATCCATCCGGGACGACAGGCTGGCGCCGTCCACCCCTGGCCTGCGCCCGGAGGCCACCCTGAGGAAACTCCATCATGAAGATCGCGTTGCTTGGCGCCACCGGCTTTGTCGGCTCGGCGCTGCTGGATGAAGCGCTCGACCGCGGCCATCAGGTGACCGCCGTCGTCCGCAATCCCGCCAAACTCCCGCAGCGCGCCGGCGGCACCGGCGTCGCGGCCGATGTCAACGACGTCGATGCCCTGGCGGCAGCGCTGGCCGGCCACGATGTCGTGATCAGCGCGTTCAACCCCGGCTGGACGCCGGGCACCGTGAACCCCGCGATGTACGACCAGCAAGTGCGCGGCACGGTTGCGATCCTCGCCGCCGTCAAGTTGGCCGGCATACGACGCCTGCTGTGGGTCGGCGGGGCCGGCGGGCTCGAAGTGGCGCCCGGCGTGCAGTTGATCGACACGCCCGGTTTCCCGGACTGGATCAAGCCCGGCTCGCGCGCGACCTCGGAGGCACTGCACGCCTTGCAGGCCGAGCCGGCGCTCGACTGGTCGTTCCTCGCGCCGGCCGCGCAGCTCGAACCGGGCCAGCGCACCGGGCGCTTCCGCCTCGGCGGCGACCAACTGCTCACCGACGCGCAGGGCCACAGCCGCATCTCGGTGCAGGACTACGCCGTGGCGATGATCGACGAACTCGAGCGGCCGGCGCATTCGCGCCAGCGCTTCAGCGTTGCGTACTGAAAGGAGCGTGCCGATGCGATTCCCCACCTATTTCATCTCGCACGGCGGTGGCCCCTGGCCCTGGATGAAGGATGCCTGGCACGGCGCCTACGACCAGCTTGAAGCGGCGTTGCGCCGCCTGCCACGGGACGCCGGTGTCGTGCGACCGCAGGCGGTGCTGATGGTCTCGGCGCATTGGGAGGAACCCGAGTTCACCGTCCAGTCGCATCCCGAGCCGGGCATGATCTACGACTACGGCGGTTTCCCCGACTACACCTACAGCATCCGCTACCCGGCGCCCGGTTCGCCGGCGCTGGCGCGGCGCGTGCGGGGGCTGCTGCAGAACGCCGGCATCGCGTCAGGCGAGGACGCCGAGCGCGGCTTCGATCATGGGATGTATGCACCGATGGTGGTCATCTATCCCGACGCCGACATGCCGACGGTGCAGCTGTCGCTCAAGCGCGGACTTGATCCACGGGATCACCTGGCGATGGGTCGCGCGCTTGCTTCGTTGCGCGACGAGGGCGTGTTGATCATCGGCAGCGGCCTGAGCTACCACAACCTGCGCGCCTTCGGCCCGCAGGCCAGGGCGCCCTCGGCCGCCTTCGACGCCTGGCTGGACGAATCCCTGGCCATCCCCGGTGCGCCGCGCTCGGCGGCGCTTGCCGCCTGGCAGCAGGCGCCCTCCGCGCGCCTGGCGCATCCTCGCGAAGAGCACCTGCTGCCGCTGATGGTGGCCGTCGGCGCAGCGGAGGACGACCGGGCCCAGCGCGTCTACCACCAGGCCGACTTCTTCGACGGCATCACGGTGTCGAACTGGCGCTTCGGCGCGCCGGCGGGATGAAGGGTGCGCGTTTGGCGTCAATACGGACCCCCGGAGTGACTGATGGACCTCGCTGGCAATCTCGTCGATCTCAACCAGCGCTTCGCGCTGGCCCGAGCAGCGGTTCCCGGGCCGGTGCCGCTCGCGTTGCTGGAGATGAGCGAAGATCACACCGACCTCATCCACGGCGCCGGTGACGAACCGCAGGGCGTGGTTCAGTTGCACCTGGGCTATCGAAGCCTGGCCGACACCTGCTTTTCGCACTGGCCGCCCGCGCCGGTGGAACTCGAGCGGGCCATCGAACTGGCCGAGGACCAGCTGATGCTCGCCACCCCGCCGTTGCGCGACGCGACCGTGGCCACCACCGATGACATCATCCGGCGGCTGCTGGACCGCCGGGTTGCGGAATCACGGCAGATGGCGTCGATGACGACCGAGGAAATTGAGCGGATGTTCCAGCGCATGGCATCGGTGTCTTTGGGCCGCCCGCCGAGTCATGCCGAGCCGGTCGCCAACCGATACGACGCCGCAGCGTTGCTGCTGCTGCGCGAGCTGATGCACCACTGGGGAGTCGCTGGCATTGTCTTGCCTGCGGCGCATCAATGAAGGGCGCCTGCTGGTGGGAAGCGCGTAGGCTGGATTGGCTCCATCAACCCAGCGCTTTGACTCCGCCCCGCTGTCCAGACACCATTGAATGACTATCGCGATTCGCGAAGTGGAAGAAGTTTTCACTACGCGTTAGCAAGCTCGGGCGTGTACTGGCGAGTCCAGCCGGAAAGGAGCTCGTTATGGCCAAAGAGCCAATGCGCGATCCGATCAGGGATCACGCGCTCACGCCTGAAATCCCGGCGCTCGGCGTCATCGATTTCCGGCCAATTCAGGCGTCCTCGATCCGTTCGGTGGATCAGCACTGCATCCAGGCTGACAACATCCCGCATCAACGATACGCAAGCCCAATCCGCTTCGCGGCCCTGCTTCCCTTTCTTGATGGAGATCGGCAATGACCACCCCCGTCCGCGCAGCGGTCCTTCACGGCCTCGAGCAAGCCTTCGCTTTCGAGAACCTCGTGCTCGATGACATCCAGCCTGACGAAGTGCTCGTCAAGATCGCGTCCGTGGGCCTGTGCCACACCGACCTTGCCGTGCAGCACGGCCATCTTCCGGGCGCGTTTCCGCTCGTGCTGGGCCACGAGGGCGCCGGGACCATCGTGCAGGTAGGCGCGGCCGTGACCGGTTTTGGTGTGGGCGACGCAGTGGCGTTGTCGTTCGCAGCGTGTGGTCACTGCGCGAATTGTTTGGCCGGGCGCCAGGCGTACTGCGAGAACTTCATGAGGCTGAACATGGCTGGCGTGCGTGAAAACGGCACGAAGACGCTCAAGGATGCCGACGGCAACGAAGTGTCCGGCAGCTTTTTCGGGCAGTCCTCCTTTGCGACTTACTCGATCGCGGCGGCGAAAAATGTAGTGAAGCTGCCGGAGGGATCGCCGGTGGACATCTCCGGCCCGCTGGGTTGCGGCATCCAGACGGGTGCGGGCACTGTCCTCAATTCGCTGGCCGTGCCGGCCGGCGCTTCTGTCGTGGTCGCCGGAACGGGTGCCGTGGGTCTTTCCGGCATCATGGGCGCGAAGGTTGCTGGCGCAACGACCATCATCGCTGTGGACATCATCGACGAACGCCTCGAGTTCGCGAGGAAGCTCGGCGCGACGCACACCATCAATTCGAAGAGCGAAGACCCGGTCGCGAAGATCCAGGCAATCACGGGTGGAGGCGCCCAGTTCGCGATGGACACCACGGGCGTCGCCCAGGTGATCGCGTCGATCATCACCGCCACGACCTTTGGCGCGAAAATCGCCTTGGTAGGCGTGCCACGTCCGGGATCCACGATTGATCTGGGGCTGCTCTCGGCTTCAGGAAAGACCGTTGTTGGCGCCATCGAGGGCGACTCGATCCCGCAGACCTTCATTCCGCAGCTCATGGCGTTGCACCTCGCAGGCCGATTCCCGTTTGATCAGCTGGTGACGAAGTACAAGTTCGAGGATATCCAGCAGGCCATCGATGACACGGCTTCCGGCAAGTCCGTCAAAGCGGTTCTCATGATGCCGTAGTTCCGGCGACGCCCTCGCGTCGTACCGACCAAGCCGCGGCAGCAGAAGAAAAGCGCTTTCTGATGCTCGGCATGAGCGCGTTGGCTGGATTGGCTGCTTCAACCCGGCACGGACGAAACAAGGCGAAGCGCTGGATTGAAGCAGCCAACCCGGTCTACGGACTGCCGCGCCAGGACGCGCGCGTGTTCCGCCGCGGACTGGGCGCATTGGAGGGACCGGTATGGCTTTCCTTGCCGATGGACCGGGAGGAGCCGAAGAAGCCGCTGAAGATCGGTCGGTGCAAAAAGGCTCGCCTATCAAGGGTTGCTGTTCACCTTGGGTGGGGATTTGTGACCGTGGGCAAGATTGCGATAGCCGACCAAAGGCTGCGCGTTTTCGTGGGGATTGATGGATTCGAGCCGCAACTCCCGCTGGTTGCCGCGTCTTCACAATCCATCTACATATTCCAACAAAAAGGCCGCTATATTTCCGATTCCCCCAGCCGAAGGAGAATTGGAATGTTCCTGACTAAACAGCATCTGGCGATGGCGCGTACGCTCGGCGTGGCGATCGTCGTCACCGTGGGCCTTGCTTCCTGCGCAACCTATAAAGACGAGTTTGCAGGGATCAACTCACGCCTCGATCAACTCGACACGAAGGTGCAGGGCGCGGCCCAGAGCGCCGAATCCGCCAATCAGTCCGCGCAGCAGGCCAACCAACGGCTGGATCAAATCGAAGGCCGCGTCCAGCAGCTCGAAGCGAAGCCGGCGGGCCGCCAGCCGCGCGGTTAATCGCTCTCGCACAATTCGCGACGAACGACCTGAACCGTGACCCGGTGGCCCTTGCTGGTCACCGGTCTCTTGCTCTTTGCCCAGTCTTCTCTTTACCCAGTATTCGCTTCAAGGAACCATTCCCATCCGTACCTGCAAATACCCTGCGATCCGGGCCGTTTATGGCGCGCTGGCGCTGGCGCTGGCGTTCGCGAGCATCGGCGTGGCCAGCGCCAAGGGCGCCGCCGCGCAACCGGTCGCCGCGGTCGATCAGCTTCCACCCGATCAGGACGTGTCCGACACGGTGATTGAACTCGCGGGCTGGGTTGTCGCCAGCAAGGACAACCAGGGCTATCCGTTCTCGATCATGGACAAGGCCGCCGCACAGATCCTGGTGTTCGACGGCGACGGCCGGCTTCGCGGCGCGGCACCCGGGCTCTTTGGCTCGGCAGTCGGCGATCATACGGCTCCCGGTGTAGCCGGTCTCGCGCTTCGCGAGATTCCGGGCCGGGATCGCACGACGCCCGCGGGTCGCTTTGTGGGCGGTTACGGTCCGTCCATCGACGCTGGGCGCGTGCTGTGGGTGGACTACGATTCCGCGGTCTCCATCCACCCTACCGCTACCGGCGTCCCGGCCGAGAGGCGCGTCGAACGCCTTGCATCGGCTACGCCGGACGACAACCGCGTCACTCATGGCTGCATCAACGTCTCGCCCGAGTTTTACGAGCGGATCATCCGTCCGACGTTCGAGCGCGGCGGGCTGTTCTACATCCTGCCGGACAAGGCGTCGCTGGCGGAGACCTTCCCGGAGTTCGCGCAAAGTCGCGCGACTGCGCAACGCAAAGGGGGAAGACGCGCACGACCCGCCCGCCGGTGAAGGGCGCGTCGCACGTAGCACGTAAGCTGGGTTGGCTCCATCAACCCGGCATCACGGAGTCGAAAGCGCTGGGCTGAAGAAGCCAATCCGGCCTACGACCACGTTCCTGTGTGGGGAGAACGCATCGCGGGCATGCCTGCTCCTGCGGGAGATCTCCTGGGCGAAGCGACCACACTTCCGGCACCTCCCGCGCCACCCGCCACCGCTTAGACTCCGCACCTTCCCCCACTCCCGGAGTCCTTCATGAGCCAGTGGCACCTGCACAACCCCTCCAACAACCAGCGCCTCGGCCCGATGGATACCGACGCCGCGCGTCTTGAAGCCGCGCGCAATCCCGCGCTGCTGGCGTGGAAGGAAGGCATGGGCGACTGGCTGCCGGTGCGCAACCTGGCCGAACTGGTCGATGGCGTGCCGGGCGATCCGTCCTCGGCGCCGCCGCCGCCGCCGCGCAACGGCGGCAAGGGCCGCGCCGACGAGATCGATTTCCGCATCCACGGCCAGGAAATGCAGTTCGTCGAAGTCGAACTGGACCCGGGCGAGAGCGCGATCGCCGAAGCCGGCGCGCTGATGTTCAAGGACGCCAGCGTGCAGATGGACACCGTGTTCGGCGACGGCTCGGCCAGCGGCCAGGGCGGCGGCTTCATGGACAAGCTGCTGTCCGCCGGCAAGCGCGTGATCACCGGCGAAAGCCTGTTCACCACGATGTACACCCACACCGGCAGCGGCAAGGCCAAGGTCGCGTTCGCCGCGCCGTATCCGGGCACGGTGATGGCGATGAAACTGGACGAGCACGGCGGCCGCATCATCTGCCAGAAGGACAGCTTCCTGGCCGGTGCGCGCGGCGTGCAGGTCGGCGTGCACCTGCAGAAGAAGATCCTCACCGGCCTGTTCGGCGGCGAGGGCTTCATCATGCAGAAACTCGAGGGCGACGGCTGGGTGTTCATCCATGCCGGTGGCTGCGTGGTCGAGCGCGAACTGGCCGCCGGCGAGCGCATCGACGTGGATACCGGCTGCGTGGTCGGTTACCACGCCACGGTCAACATGGACGTGCGCCCGGTGGCCGGGTTGAAGAGCATGTTCTTCGGCGGCGAAGGCGTGTTCCTGGCCACGCTGACCGGCCCCGGTAAGGTCTGGCTGCAGTCGTTGCCGTTCTCGCGCCTGGCCGGGCGCATGCTCGCCGCCGCGCCGCAACAGGGCGGTTCGCGCGGCGAAGGTTCGGTGCTCGGCGGCCTGGGGCGGATCCTCGACGGCGACAACTCGTTCTGAAGACAGGACGCGAACGGACGGCAAACAGCGACGCGTTACCATAGCCGCCCCCCGTTCGACCCCGGAGCCCCCATGTCCGACGACACCACTGGCAAACCGACCCAGGCCCAGGCCGAAGACGCCGTGCGCACGCTGCTGGCCTGGGCCGGCGAGGATCCGACCCGCGAAGGCCTGCTCGACACGCCGCGGCGCGTGGTCGAGGCCTACGGCGACTGGTACAGCGGCTACGGCGAAGATCCGCGCGAATTCCTCGAACGCACCTTCAAGGAAGTGGCCGGCTACGACGAGATGATCGTGCTGCGCGACATCGAGTTCGAGAGCCATTGCGAACACCACATGGCCCCGATCATCGGTCGCGCCCACGTCGGCTACCTGCCCGACGGCAAGGTGGTCGGCATCAGCAAGCTGGCCCGCGTGGTCGAGACCTACGCGCGCCGCTTCCAGGTGCAGGAAAAGATGACCGCGCAGATCGCCAAGTGCATCCAGGACGTGCTGCAGCCGCTGGGCGTGGGCGTGGTGGTGGAAGGCGCGCACGAATGCATGACCACCCGCGGCATCCACAAGCGCGGGGTCAGCATGGTCACCTCGAAGATGCTGGGCAGTTTCCGCGACGACGCCCGCACCCGCGCCGAGTTCCTGCGCTTCATCGAGGTCAACAACAAGAGTTGAAGTAATTCCCTCTCTCCTTGTGGCGCCCGAAGGGTGTGCAAGGCTGAGAGGGACAGGCCGCCGGAGGCGGCCAGGGAGAGGGGAGTCGAGACAAGGAGGTCTCATGTCGGACAAATCACAACTGCTAGCTAATGCCAAACGCATGCGCCGCGTGCCTACCGAAGCGGAGTCCTTGCTTTGGCGGCAACTACGGGCCGGTCGGCTAGCGAACTACAAATTCAAACGCCAGCAACCCATCGGCCACTACATCGTCGATTTCGTCTGCTTTACGCAGAAGCTGATCATCGAAGTGGATGGCGGACAGCACACGGACCTGAAAGCACGCGATGAGTCACGCACGGTCTGGCTGCAGGCGCAGGGGTTCCGTGTAATGCGCTTCTGGAATCACGAGGTGCTGCAACATAGGGAGTTGGTGCTGGAAGAAATACTCCGTCAGTTGGAAGGTCGGAAGATGCGATAAAGACCACCTCTCCCCTTGTGGGAGAGGTCGCCGCGCTTGCGCGGCGGGAGAGGGGAAGGCGGAGCGAAGTCGATTCAGGTCGCACCACTCGACCCGCACTCGTAGTGATATTCCGACGAAGAGCAGGATCAAAAGCCGAACCCTCTCCCTCGGCGCTGCGCGCCTTTCCCTCTCCCATGAAGGGAGAGGGTGAATCATCGGTACACAGTAGATCAGAGCAACCAAGGGAGAGGGGAACGCCAGGCCTCCTTCGCCTTTGACGAAGCGCCGGCGACGCTCACCCGCTAAACTGCCCCACCCCTGTCGGTCGGCCCCCACGTGAACGCAGCCCCCCAGCCCGCGAACAAGCGCAACGCCGCGCTGATCTTCATCTTCATCACCGTGCTGATCGACGTGCTGTCGTTCGGCCTGATCATCCCGGTGCTGCCGGGACTGGTGCGCCAGTTCACCGGTGGCGACTATGTGCAGGCCGCGTGGTGGATCGGGATCTTCGGCTTCCTGTTCGCATCGATCCAGTTCTTCAGCTCGCCCATCCAGGGCACGCTGTCCGACCGTTACGGCCGGCGTCCGGTGATCCTGCTGTCGTGCCTGGGACTGGGCATCGATTTCGTGCTGATGGCGCTGGCCCAGTCGCTGCCGTGGCTGCTGGTCGCGCGGATTTTCTCCGGCGTGTTCTCGGCCAGCTTCACCACCGCCAATGCCTACATCGCCGACGTCACCGCGCCGGAAAAACGCGCCAAGGCGTTCGGCATGATCGGCGCCGCCTTCGGCCTGGGTTTCATCCTGGGCCCGGCGCTCGGCGGATTCCTTGGCGGCTGGCACCTGCGCGCGCCGTTCTGGTTCGCGGCGGGGCTGGCGTCGATCAATTTCCTGTATGGCTGGTTGGTGTTGCCGGAATCCCTGCCGAAGGAAAAACGCACCGCGCGCTTCGACTGGGCGCACGCCAACCCGGTCGGTTCGCTGGTGTTGTTGAAGAAGTATCCGCAGGTGTTCGGCCTGGCGGCGGTGGTGTTCCTGGCCAACTTCGCCCACTACGTGTATCCCAGCGTGTTCGTGCTGTTCGCCGAATACCAGTACCGCTGGACGGAATTCCAGGTCGGCGGGGTGTTGGCCATCGTCGGCGTGTGCAGCGTCATCGTGCAAGGTGGCTTGATCGGCCCGCTGGTGAAGAAACTGGGCGAACGCCGCGCCTTGCTGTTCGGGCTGTCCTGCGGCGTGATCGGTTTCTGCATCTACGGCTTTGCCGGGGCAGGATGGATGTTCCTGATCGGATTGCCGATCAGCGCGTTGTGGGGCGTGGCCGGGCCGGCGACGCAGTCGCTGATCACGCGCCAGGTCGATGCCGGCGCGCAAGGTCGCGTGCAGGGCGCATTGATGAGCCTGGTCAGTCTGGCGGGCGTGTTCGCGCCGCTGGCGTTCGCGGGCACCTTCGGCTTGTTCATCAGCGAACGGGCGCCGGTGCACTTGCCGGGCGCGGCCTGGTTGCTGGCGGCGCTGTTGTTGTCCGGCGCGTTCCTCGTGGGCTGGAGATTCGCGCGCGAGAAATCCGTACCCGTCGCCGTGGGAGAGGTCGCTAATGACACGGGTGGATGAAGGCGAATTCCTGGGCCAGCCCGCGCTGCTGATCCGCACGTCGCTGGCTACCGCTGCCGTGTCGTTGCATGGCGGCCAGTTGCTGTCGTTCGTGCCGCAGGGATTCGACGACCTGTTGTGGCTGTCGCCCGACAGCAAGCGTGCGCCTGATGCGATCCGGGGCGGAGTGCCGGTGTGCTGGCCGTACTTCGGCCGCCAGGGACAAGCCGCCGATGCCGCGCAGCACGGGTTTGCACGCAACACGAAGTGGACGCTGGTTGAAACAGGCAACACGGCAGACGGCGAAACCACGATTGAATTGTCCCTGCCGGAACACGAAAGCACGCCGTTGCGACTCAGCCAGACCCTGCGCATCGGCCATGGCCTGATCCAGTCGTTGACCACGCACAACACCGGCCGCGCAGCGGTCGCGTTCACCCAGGCGCTGCATACCTATCTCCATGTCGGCGATGCGCAACGCGTGCAGGTCGAAGGCCTGGACGGACTGGCCTACGCCGACAAATACGATAGTTGCGAACACACCCAATCCGGCGCCTGGAGCTTGCACGATCCGCGCGATCCGGGCCGCAGCGACCGCATCTACCATCGCGCCGACGGTCGTTACGCCTTGCACGACCCGGTATTGCGGCGTCGCATCGACCTGACCACTTCCGGCAGCCATTCGCTGGTGGTGTGGAATCCGGGCGAACAAGGCATCGCCGCAATCAGCGATGCGCCAGCCGGGGGCTGGCGCCATTTCGTCTGCCTGGAAGCGGCCAATGCGGGCGAGGACGTGATCGAACTGGCGCCGGGTGCAACGCACACCTTGCAGCAGACGCTGGGCGTGGTGTCCTTGCCTTTGTAGGAGCGACGCAAGTCGCGAGCCTTTCGTTCCAGTCGCGACTTGCGTCGCTCCTACAACGCCGCTCCCGCACAAGCACCGGTTATTTCTTCCCGCGCAACACCAGCAGCACCAGCACGCCGGCCAACAGACCCCAGAAGGCGGAGCCGATGCCGAACACGCTCAGTCCCGAGGCGGTGACCAAAAAGGCGATCAAGGCCGGTTCGCGATCCTGGTCCTCGCGCAGCGCCGCAGCCAGGCTGTTGCCCAGCGTGGCGAACAAGGCGATGCCGGCAATCGCCATGATCAGTTCCTTCGGGAACGCGGCGAACAGCGCCGCCACCGTGGCCCCGAACAAGCCGACCAGCACATAGAAAAAACCCGCCGCCATCGCCGCGACATAGCGCCGCGACGGATCCTCGTGCGCTTCGCGGCCCATGCAGATCGCCGCGGTGATCGCGGCCAGGTTCAAGGCATAGGCGCCGAACGGCGCCAGCAACACATTGGCCACGCCGGTCCAGCCGAGCACCGGCGACAGCGGCACGTGGTAACCGGAAGCGCGGATCACCGCCACGCCCGGCACGTTCTGCGAAGTCATGGTGACGATGAACAACGGCAGCGCGATGCCGAACACCGCCGCCAGCGACAAGGTCGGGGTGGTGAACACCGGTCGCGCCAGTTCCAGCTGCAGGTCGCTGGTGCGCAGCAGACCCTGGCCGAGGGCGAAGGCGATGCCGACCAGCAAGGTGAGGATGACCGCGTAGCGCGGCAGCAGGCGGCGTCCCAGCAGATAGACCACGAACATGCTCAAGGCCATGCCCGGCCGCGTGTCCATGGCCACGAACACATCCAGGCCGAAGCGCAGCAACACCCCGGCCAGCATGCCCGAGGCCAGCGACACCGGGATGCGCCCCAGCATGCGTTCGAACACGCCGGAGAAACCGGCCAGCATCATCAACAACGCCGACAGCACGAAGGCGCCGATCGCATCGGACAACGGCAGGCCGGCGCTGCTGGTCATCAGCATCGCCGCGCCCGGCGTCGACCACGCGGTCACCACCGGCATGCGGTAGCGCAGCGACAAGGCGATGCAGGTGAGGCCCATGCCCAGCCCGAGCGCCCACATCCACGAACTGATTTCCGCCTGCGACGCGCCCAGCGCCTGCGCGGCCTGGAACACGATCACCGCCGAACTGGTGAAGCCGACCAGCACGGTGACGAAGCCGGCGGCGACGGCGGAGAGGGAGAAGTCGCGCGTCAGCTTGCGTTCGGGCACGGGCGTCATGGCCGTTATTGTCGCCGCTGCGCGTGACTTTGTGCACGGGATAGAGAAACCCGATTCCCCCACGTCCTGCATGCAGCAGCGCAGTCTAATATCCGATCCCTCATTCGCCCGTTCCCCGCCAGGAGACCTCCATGAGCGACGCGCTTGGTTTTGCCGCCCTTTCCGCCGACCAGCCACTGGCCGCCTTTGCCTTCCAGCGACGCGAACCCGGACCGCACGATGTCCGCGTCCAGATCCTGTATTGCGGCGTCTGCCACTCCGACCTGCACACCGCGCGCAACGAGTGGCAGAACACGCGCTACCCGGCCATGCCCGGCCACGAGATCGTGGGCAAGGTCATCGCCGTGGGCAGCGAGGTTAAGGCGTTCAAGGTCGGCGATGTGGCCGGCATCGGTTGCATGGTCGACAGCTGCCGCGAATGCGGTTCCTGCAAGGAAGGCGAGGAGCAGTATTGCGAAGGCGGCTTCACCGGCACCTACAACGGACCGTTCTTTGGCGGTGGCGAGAACACCCTGGGCGGCTATTCGAACCAGATCGTCGTCGATGAAAAGTTCGTGCTGAGGATTCCGCACACCACGCAACTGGCCGCGGTGGCGCCGCTGCTGTGCGCGGGCATCACCACCTATTCGCCGCTGGCGCACTGGAAGGTTGGGCCGGGGCAGAAGGTCGGCGTGGTCGGGCTGGGCGGGTTGGGCCATATGGCGGTGAAGATCGCCAAGGCGATGGGCGCCTATGTCGTGTTGTTCACCACCTCGGAAAACAAGCGTGAGGACGCGAAGCGTCTGGGCGCCGATGAAGTGGTGATCTCCCGGGATGCCGAACAGATGGCGGCGCAGGCGGGCCGGCTCGATTTCATCGTCAACAGCGTCGCCGCGCCGCACGACCTGGATGCCTTGCTCAACACGCTCAAGCGCGACGGCACCATGGCCTTGCTGGGTGCGCCGGACCGGCCGCATCCCTCACCCAATGTGTTCAACCTGATCCTGAAGCGCCGCTCGATTGCCGGCTCGCTGATTGGCGGCATCGCCGAGACCCAGGAGATGCTGGATTTCTGCGCGCGTCACGGCATCGTCTCGGACATCGAGATGATCCGCATGGATGAAATCAACGAGGCCTACGAACGCATGCTCAAGGGCGACGTGAAATATCGCTTCGTGATCGACATGGCGACCCTGGCACCGTAGGAGCGCCTCATGCTTGCAGGAGCATGGGCGCGGCGGTTGTGGGAGGGGCTTCAGCCCCGACGGCCTTTGGCGAAAAGCTGTCGGGGCTGAAGCCCCTCCCACAAGAGCGTTACAGATAGCTCGCCAGGCCCGAAACCACGCCCAGCGACGGATCGCCCTGCACCAGCCGCGCCTGCGGGAACGCGTCGCGCACCACCGCCTGCACATACGGCGCGCGCGACATGCCGCCGGTCAGGAATACGCTGTCCGGCGGCGTCGGCAGTTCCGTCGCGACTTCCTGCAACAGGCGCGCCAGCCGGCCGAGGAAATCCACGCTGGCGACGGTCAGGTCGTCGCGACTGGCCGCGACCGACAACGCCGCATCGATGTAATCCAGTTGGTGACGATTGCTTTCGTCTTCACTCAGCCGCATCTTCATCGTCTCCACGCCGCGATACAGGCGGGTGGTGCCGCCGTCCTGCTGCAACGCCCGCAGGCGTGCGTTGTACGGCGACGGCACTTCGCGGAAATTGCGCCGGTGGAACGCGCGCTGGCGCGGCATGTCCTGGACCATCGCCGCATCGACGAAATGATGCGCCGGCACGCGCGTGTCGCCGCGGCCGAACAAGGGCATGAAGCGGGCCATGCTCAAGGCCAGGTCCACATCGGTACCGCCATGGGGCAGGCCCCAGGCGCGATGGACCAGTGGTGCTTCGCTGCCGCCGACCTGCGCATGGGCGATATCGGTGGTGCCGCCGCCGATGTCCACCACCAGGGTCGAGTGCCGGGCCCCGCTGCTCGCGTGGTAATGCAAGGCCGCGGCCACCGGCTCTTCCAGGAAATCCACGGCGTCGAAGCCGGCGATCTGCGCCGCTTCGGCCAGGATATCCAGCGCCTGTTCGCCACCGGCCGGGCCCATCGAACTGCGGAATTGCACCGGTCGCCCCAGCGTCGCCAGGCGAATGGGGGTTCCCAGTTGTTCGCTTGCGGCCACGCGGATGTGTTCCAGGATCTGTGCGGCGATGCCGGTGATGGTCTGGCGCGCGCGCGGCAGCAGGTCGTAACCCAGCATCGACTTGGGCGACTGGACCAGATGGCCACTGCCTTCCAGCAGGTAGCGGTCGATGGCTTCCTCGCCGAACACCGCATTGTCCAGGTCCGCTGCCGATTCGGTGGCTTGCTTCGCCTGCGTTTCCAGCCACTGCCGGCGCACCACCTGCACCGCATCGCGATGCAGCTGCGCGTCGCTGCGCGGCGTCACGCCGCTGCGGGTCTGTTCGGCCTTCGCCGCACGCACCAACACCGCGACTTCGCCTTCCAGTTCGCGGGTCAGGTGGAAATCAACCGGGTCGGGCAGGGCAACGGGGAAAAACGCGGCGGTGCGGAATTGCGGCAGGCCGTTGAAGCGGATGTGTTCCAGCCGTCCGCCCACGCGCGCGGCCGCGGCCGAATAGCTGGTGCCGAAGTCGATGCCGATTCTCATGGGGGGAAGCAAGCCTGCGCGGGGCCGGCGATTCTACGCGGTGCATGACTTCGTAGGAGCGCCCCATGGGCGCGAGCTCTTCGTCCAGATCGCGGAGATTCATCCAAAGAGCTCGCGCCCATGGGGCGCTCCTACGCCCCGAAGGAAGTCCCCTTGGGGGACGTTTTGGGTCAGGCCAGCAGCAGCCGGGCGATGCTGTGGGCGGCGTCGCGGCCTTCGGCTACGGCGGTGACTACCAGGTCGGCGCCGCGCACCGCATCGCCGCCGGCGAACAGTTTCGGGTTGGTGGTCTGGAACGGCAATCGCGCGTTGCCGTCCGCGTCGATGCCGCCGGCGACGATGCGGCCGTTCGGGCTGCCTTCCACGCCTTGCGCGGCCAGCCACTCCGGCAGCGTCGGCGAAAAACCGAAAGCGATGATGACCACGTCTGCTTCCAGCAAGGATTCGCTGCCTTCGATGGCGACAGCGGCCTGGCGGCCACGCGCATCCGGCTCGCCCAGCTTCGTCTCGACCACGCGCACGCCGACGAGTTGCTCGTCATCGCCTTCGATCGCCAGCGGCGCGCGATTGAACAGGAAGCGCACGCCTTCCTCGCGCGCATTGGCGACTTCGCGCGCGGAACCGGGCATGTTGGCTTCATCGCGGCGATAGGCGCAGGTCACCTTGGCCGCGCCCAGGCGGATCGCGCTGCGCACGCAGTCCATGCCGGTGTCGCCGCCGCCCAGCACGACCACGCGCTTGCCGTTCAAATCGGGCAAGGCCAGCGTGTCTTCCCAGCCGGCAATCGGCCTACCCCAGGGATCATTACCGCCGACGATGCGCCCGTTCTGGACCAGGAACGGCAACGCCGGCAACACGTGCTTCAGATCCTGGCCTGCAAGACCGCCATCGGTGTAGCGATACGCACCGGTGCCGAGGAACACCGCGTCGTAGTCGGCCAGCAATTCCTCGATGGAAATGTCACGACCGATCTCCACGCCAAGATGGAACTCCACGCCCATGCCTTCCAGCACCTCGCGACGACGCGCGATGATGCTCTTCTCCAGCTTGAAACTGGGGATGCCGAACTGCATCAGCCCGCCGATCTGTTCGTAACGGTCGAAGACCACGGCATGGATGCCATTGCGCGCCAGCACGTCCGCGCAGGCGAGCCCCGCCGGACCGGCGCCGATCACCGCCACGCGCTTGCCGGTGGCCGCCACGTCGCTCAGATCCGGACGCCAGCCTTTTTCCAGCGCCGCATCGACGATGTATTTCTCCACCGCGCCGATGGTCACCGCTCCGAAGCCATCCTCCAGCGTGCAGCTGCCTTCGCACAGCCGGTCTTGCGGACACACGCGCCCGCACATCTCCGGCAACGGGTTGGTGGTGTGGCACAGCGCGGCGGCTTCGTCGATGCGGTTTTCCTGCACCAGTTGCAGCCACTGCGGGATCGCGTTGTGCACCGGGCACTTCCAGCTGCAATACGGGTTTCCGCAATCCAGGCAACGCCCGGCCTGGTGCTGGGCCTCGGGCAAGGCGAATTTGCCGTACATCTCGCCCCAGTCGCCATTGGTGCGCAATTCCAGCGGAATGCGCTGCGGCATCTGCCGGGGGAGTTCGACGAACTGGAAGACGTTTTTGCGGCTCATGCGACGAGTGCTCGTTGCTTCCCCTCTCCCCTTGTGGGAGAGGGTGGCCGAAGGCCGGGAGAGGGGGTGCCGGAGCTATTGGCAATGAATGGCGATGGTGTGTCGAGTGCAGAAGAGCCAGAGCCAAAGCACGCATCGCTGCGCTCGCGCCCCCTCTCCTGCCCTGCGGGCATCCTCTCCCACAAGGGGAGAGGAGATAAGCGGGCGCGGCTCACGCCGCCCTCCTCAAGGACTCCGTCAACGACTCCAGGCTCGCCGCCTTCGGCTTCACCAGCCAGAACTTGCCGACGTAGTCGCGGAACTCGTCGAGGATCTGCTGCGCCCAGATACTGCCGGTCAATTCGCGGTGGCGGCTGATCAGCTTGTGCAGGTGCTGGCGATGGTTTTCGAAACCTTCCGGCGAGATCCGGTGGATGTCGATCAGTTCGTGGTTGTAGCGGTCGACGAAATCGCGATCCAGGTCGAGCACATAGGCCAGGCCGCCGGTGAAACCAGCGCCGAAGTTCAGGCCGGTGCGGCCCAGGACCATGACGATGCCGTCGGTCATGTATTCGCAGCAATGGTCGCCGGCGCCTTCGATCACCGCCAGCGCGCCGGAGTTGCGCACCGCGAAGCGCTCGCCGACGCGGCCCGCGGCGAACAATTCGCCGCCAGTGGCGCCGTACAGGCAGGTGTTGCCCAGGATCGACGTGTTGCGCGCCTCGAAGCGCGCCGCGCGTGGCGGACGCACCACCAGGCGGCCGCCGGCCATGCCCTTGCCGACGTAGTCGTTGGCTTCGCCTTCCAGTTCCAGCAGCAGGCCACCGGCGTTGAACGCGCCGAAACTCTGGCCGGCGGTGCCACGGAAGCGCAGGTTCAGCGGCGCATCGTCCATGCCGTGATTGCCGTGCGCGCGAGCAATGGCGCCGGACAGGCGCGTGCCGATGGAGCGGTCGGTATTGTGGATCAGAAAGCGCTGGTCGCCGCCAAGCTTCCTGGCGATGGGTTCGGCCATCAGTCCATCGAGTTGCGTGGCCAGGCTGTCCGGAGATTCGTACAGGCGCTGTCCCGCGCAGTGACCCTCGTCCTGGCGTGCGTGCTTGAGCAAACGCGACAGATCCACGCGCACGCCTGGCCGTGGCGATACTTCCAGTTGCCGCAGCAGGTCGGTGCGGCCGATGATTTCATCCAGCGAACGCGCGCCCAGGTAGGACAGCCACTGGCGCACTTCCTCGGCCAGCAGGCGGAAGAAATTCTCCACCCGTTCCGGCAGGCCGGTGAAGTGGTTGGCGCGCAGGTGTTCGTCCTGGGTGGCCAGGCCGGTGGCGCAGTTGTTCAAGTGGCAGATGCGCAGGTACTTGCAGCCCAGCACGATCATCGGCGCGGTGCCGAAACCGAAACTGTCCGCACCCAGCAACGCCGCCTTCACCACATCCAGCCCGGTCTTGAAACCGCCATCGGTCTGCAGCACCGCGCGGTCGCGCAACTGGTTCGCGACCAGCGCCTGATGCGATTCGGCCACGCCCAGTTCCCACGGCACGCCGGCGTAGCGGATTGAACTCAAGGGACTGGCGCCGGTGCCGCCGTCATGGCCGGAAATGGTGATCAGGTCCGCGCCCGCTTTCACCACGCCGGCGGCAATGGTGCCGACACCGGCGTGCGACACCAGCTTCACAGAAATCAACGCGGAAGGATTCACCTGGCGCAGGTCGAAGATCAATTGCGCAAGGTCTTCGATCGAATAGATGTCGTGATGCGGTGGCGGCGAAATCAGGCCGATGCCCGGCTTGGCGTAGCGCAGCCGCGCGATCATCTCGTTGACCTTGTGGCCGGGAAGTTGCCCGCCTTCGCCGGGCTTGGCGCCTTGCGCGACCTTGATCTGCAGCACTTCGGCATTGACCAGGTATTCCGGAGTGACCCCAAAACGCCCGGACGCGACCTGCTTGATCTTGCTGCGCTTGTCGCTGCCGTAGCGCGCAGGATCTTCGCCGCCTTCACCGGAATTGCTGCGTCCTCCCAACCGGTTCATGGCGATGGCCAGCGCTTCATGCGCCTCCGGCGACAACGCGCCCAGGCTGATCGCGGCGGTGTCGAAACGGCGCAGCAGGTCGCCGGCGTCGGCGACCTGTTCCAGTGGCGTCGGCGTGTCGGCCTGTTTCAACTGCAGCAGGTCGCGCAAGGCCGACGGCGGTCGCGAGTTCACCACGTCGGCGTAGCGCTGCCAGTCGGCCGCCTGGCCGCTGCGGGTGGCGCGTTGCAGCTCCATCACCACGTCCGGGTTGTACATGTGGTACTCGCCGCCATGCACGTACTTGAGCAGGCCGCCGACTTCCGGCGCCTGCAGGTCGTTCCAGGCGCGCTGGGTCAGCTCCTTCGCTTCGGTGTCGAGGCGCGAGAAACCCACTCCGCCGATCCGCGACGGCGTATCCGGGAAGCACAGTTCGACCACTTCCGGTTCCAGCCCGACGATCTCGAACAACTGCGCGCCGCGATAGCTGCTGATCGTGCAGATGCCCATCTTGGAAATGATCTTGGACAGGCCTTTGTAGACACCGCGACGATAGCTGCGCCCGATCTGCGCCTGCTCGCCGCCTTTCTTAAGTTTCAAAATGCCGCGATGGCCCAAGTCGAACAGGGTCTGGTAGGCGAGGTACGGATATACCGCGGTGGCGCCGAAGCCGAGCAGGCAGGCGATGTGGTGCGGATCGCGCGCGGTGCCGGTTTCGATGATCAGGTTGACCGTGCAACGCAGACCGGCGCGCGACAGGTGGTGATGGACCGCGCCGGTGGCCAGCAGCGCATGCACCACCGGCCGGCCTTTCTGCGGGCGCCGGTCGCTGAGCACGACCATGACCATGCCGGCCTGCGCCGCCGCTTCCACTTCCGCGCAGATGCGCTCGATCGCGGCCTTCAGTCCTTCCTCCGCGTCGTAGGACAGGTCGATGTAGCGATGCTTGTCGTCGTACGGCGACATCTTCACGATCTGGCGCAGCTTGCGCTGCGACAGCACCGGCGAATTGAGGATGATGTGGTTCACCGTCTCCGGGCCGGCATGGAAGATGTTGGTTTCGCTGCCCAGTTGCGTGGTCAGCGACATCACGCAGTCTTCGCGCAGCGGATCGATCGGCGGATTGGTGACCTGGGCGAAGGCCTGGCGGAAATAGTCGTACAGCGGCCGCGTCTGCCGGCTCAGCACCGCCATCGGGATGTCGTCGCCCATCGAACCGGTGGCTTCCTGTTCGGTCTCGGCCAGCGGGCGCAGCACGTGCTCGATTTCCTCGCTGCTGAGCTGGAACAGCTTGTGATAACCGCGCAGGGTCTTCTCTTCGAACGGCGCATCGGTCAGCGACGGGTCGATCAACTCGGTCTGCAGATAGGTCACGCCCTGCTGCAGCCATTGCTTGTACGGCGCGCGACCGCGGTTGATGCGGTCGATGGCCTCGCTGTCGAGCAGGTCGCCACGCTTGAGGTCGATGGCCATCATTTCGCCCGGGCCCAGCTTGCCCTTGCGGGTGATGCGCTCGGCCGGCAGTTCCCACACGCCGGCTTCGGAGGCGACCAGGAAGTGGCGGTCGGAAGTCAGCAACCAGCGTGCCGGACGCAGGCCGTTGCGGTCGAGCATGCACGCGGCATAGCGCCCATCGCAGGCGACGATGCCGGCGGGGCCGTCCCACGGCTCGGTGTTCAGGCCATAGAACTCGTAGAACGCGGCCAGGTCCGGATCCTTGAATTCCAGCGACTGCGTGGCCGGTGGAATCAGGATGCGCAGCGCCTGCAGCAGGTCCATGCCGCCGGCGACCATCAGTTCCAGCATGTTGTCCAGGCTCTGCGAATCCGAGCCATGCATGGAGATGACCGGGTCGAATTCGGCGATATCGAAGCGCGGCGTCTTCCACACCTTGCTGCGCGCCTGCGCCCAGCGGCGGTTGCCTTCGATGGTGTTGATCTCGCCGTTGTGGGCCAGCAGGCGGAACGGATGCGCCAGCGGCCAGCGCGGCAAGGTGTTGGTGGAGAAACGCTGGTGGAACACCACCGCGCTGGAAGTCAGGTCGTTGCGTTGCAGGTCGGGGAAGAACGTGGACAACTTGTCCGGCAGGACCATACCCTTGTAGCCGATCGCGTGCGGGGTCAGCGTGACCACGTAGAAATCGGCGGCGTTCTTGCCCGGCAGCGACTCGCGCAGGCGCTGCTCGGCGCGACGGCGAGCCAGGAACAGCGCCAGGCCGAAACCTTCGTCGTCCTGGCCGACACCGGCATCGACGAACACCTGTTCGATGCGCGGCAAGGTGTCCTTCGCCAGTTGTCCGCAGACCGAATCGTCGGTCGGCAGCACGCGCCAGCCACGCAACGCGGTGCCGACGCGCTGCAATTCTTCTTCGAGGATTGCACGGCAACGCGAGGCTTGTTCCGGCTCATGCGGCAGGAACACCAGGCCGGCGGCATAGCGCGCACCGACGGCGATGCCGGCTTCCTTGGCCAACGCACGCAGGAAAGCTTCCGGTTTGCGGATCAGCAGGCCGCAGCCATCGCCGGTGAGCCCGTCGGCGGCGACGCCGCCGCGATGGGTCATGCGCGACAGCGCGGCGATGGCGGTATCGACCAGCGAACGTGAGGGCTGGTCATCGAGCTGCGCGACCATGCCGAAACCGCAGGCATCGCGCTCGTCGTTGGGGTCGTAGAGCCCCTGGCTGTGGCTGGGGTGCATCGTGTTTCAACCGGATAAGGCCGGGCGGCTCACGCCGATCGGCGAAGTGACGGCGACACCGCACCCTGCGCAAGCGGCGCTACTGGAATGTCTCCGGAGACCCGACTAAACCACAGATGTTGCGGTGCCGCAATACGTGGAAGGGCACGACGCTGGTAGTTACATTGGCAACTGTTTTTCTTGTGAGGGCGCATCCGTTCGAGCGCGATACCGGTGGAAGAACGTCGTACTCACTGCATTGACGAGTCAGACGATTCATTGGCTCCAGCCCTTCCCTCACCCGCCCTTGATTTGAACATTCGAGAACAGGTTCTTCTGCCGCCGCGCCCCCACCAGCAACAGCCACAAGCAGGTGCCGATTTCGCCGGCCGCGGCGGGCAAGCCGGCATAGTCCGCGATCCACGTGTCGAAGTAATCCGGAACCAGCAGCTCGCCGAACACATTGACCATGTAGCCCAGGCAACCCAGCATCAGCAGGACGCCCAGCAGCTTCGGCAGGAAGCCGGATTTCAGCACCAGGTAACCGAAAGGCAGCAGCCACAGTCCCCAGAACAGGCGGGTGACCAGCAAGCCGTTGCCGTACGCCTCCAGCGACAGTGCCGCCAGGGCCTGCAGTTGCGCGGGAGCGAAGGCTTGGCTGAAACGCGCGTCGGTCAACAACGCCAGCGCGTCCAGCCGGTGGCCCACGCTGACCAGCGCGATCGGAATGCCGGCAAGCGCAAGCGCCACCATCAGCACCGCGGCGGTGTGATGGGTGGAACGGAACAGGCGGTACAGCACCAGCGGCAGCAACAGGAACGCGACCTGTTCGACCAGGAAGCTGGCGATGCCGTAACGGAACAACGATTCGAACCGGACGATGTTGCCGGCCGTCGCGGCCGGGTCGTTGGCCACGTTGATCTGCGAAGGCACGTAGGCCAGGCTGAAGATGCCGGTGACCACGACGACGAGATACAACACTCCCGCCAACCGGCTGATCCTGTTTTCGCTGGTCATGCGCGCGTGCCTGCAAAGGAGTGAGGCCTGCGCGACGGATTGCCGACGGATTCGGAATGGCAGGAAGTCATGGTGTTCCCGTTTCAGGCCGGAGATTCGACGAACCTTAAACCCTGCAGTCGGCGAAACCGGGTGCTGGAAGTCATGGCGGAGTCGGCTATTCAGGCCTGCCCAGACCCAGCTGCTCGGCGATGGAGCGGGTCTTGTCGGTGATGGAATTGCCGGTATGCCGCGTGGATTTTCGCTCGATCAGCATGAGCAGGCATTCCTCCGTTGCCACCGGATTGTGCCGGGTGCCCCGTGGCACCACCAACATCTCGCCTTCTTCCAGCTCGACTGCGCCGTTCTCCATTTCCAGGCGCAAGCGTCCCTTGAGGATGAAGAAGAGTTCGTCCTCCTCATCGTGGCTATGCCAGCCGAACGTGCCCATGACCTTGGCGACCTTGATGTAGGCGTCATCGACTTCGCCGATGACCCGGGGCGACCAGTACTCGTCAAGCGCGACAGCGACCTGACGGGGTGAAGTGGCTTGCGGCATATGCGCTCCTGCTCGAAATCAGTGGTCGGCAACGTGACTTGATTGAGGTTCGCGGGACTTCTTGCCTGAGTCCTGACAGCAATTGGCGCTTGCGATCCTGCCCTGCACATCCAGCGCCAGGTTCAATCGATCGAATTGGAATTCCCTGGTGATCGGTTGTCCCTGGCGTAGCGTGCGCATCACGCCGGGCAGTGGCCACTGGCTCGGAAGAGCGGCAAACGGCGCGCTCAGCCGCAGCGGACCGCGGTGACCAGGCCGGCGTCGTCCAGATTCAGGTTCAGGCGATTGGCGAGGTATTCCATGGTCACCATCTGGTCGGGCTTCAGCGTGCGCGCGGTTTCCGCGCCTGCGTCCTTGCGCGCCTGATCGATCTCGGCCTCGGTCACCTTCTTGCCGATCGCCCACTGCGCCTGCGAGTCGTCGCAGGTTGCGGCCATGGTCGCGGGTTCCGGGGGTGCGGGCTGCGCGGCTTCCTCGGCACGCTGTTCGGACTGCGCGGTCGCCTGCTCCTGTTCATCGGGTTGCGGGGCGCAGGCGACCAGGGTGAGGGTGAGCAAGGCGACAGCAGGCATCAGGAATCGGGACATGCGGGGCTCCGGGAAATAAAGTGCACGGATTCAAGCATCCCGCACCCTACATTCGCAAGGCGTTAACCGGCGCGCTCCGGAATCCGGCGATACCGCCTGCTGCGCCAGCGGAAATGGAAGAAGCCTCCAGCCCTGCAATATCGCAAGCGGTCGTGGTAGCGGCTTCCAGCCGCGAGCTCTCGCTTTTCCAGAAGCCGGACATGCAGACAAAAACTCGCGGCTGGAAGCCGCTCCCACGTTCAAGCCTGTTCCACTTCCACCAATCGCAGCATCAGCAACGCCAGCGTAACCACGTCCTGGTGATTGTGCGCGGCCACGCGGCGCAGATTGCGCGCGGAGCCGCCGCGCAGATAGTCCAACCACGCCGCCGGCGCTTCCGCCCCGGGCAAATCGTCCTCGCGCACGATCCGCAGCAGCTCGCGTTCGATGGTCGCCAAGCGGCAGTTTTCCCAGACACCGCGATAGCGGCGGCGGGTGGGGAACAACAGGTCCACGTGGTCGAGCGGCGAGAGTGGATCGCCTCTGCGCGCAAGCCGATAACGCGTCTTCAACAACGGCGAGTCGTAGCAGCGCCCGTTGTAGCTGGAAAGGACGGTGTCCGCTCGCAGCCAGCTGGCGAACACGTCGAGCATCGCGGCTTCCGCGCCCAGCGTGGTGATCAGCAACTGGCGCACGCGCAATCCATCGCCATGCCAATCAGCGGCGCCTATCATGAAGGCGCGGGTGCCGGTGCCGCCGGCCAGGCCGGTGGTTTCGGTGTCGAAGAACAGCAGTTTGCGTGGATCGACCGATTCGCCATGGCGTTTGACGAAGGTCAGCGACAAGTCGGAGCTGGGCGCGGGCATCGCCAAGGTGGTTTCGATCAGGCGCAGGCCGGGGGAGATTTCCTTGCCGGGGAGTTCGCGGTCGAGGGATCTGCGTGGGATTGGCACGACGGAAGTTCTATCGCGCAGACCCAACAGTCGCCGCAACGCATCGATGGATTGTGAAGCGGGCGCTCCGGCCCCCTCCCTTGCGCGCAGCGCAGGGGAGGGTTGGGGAGGGGTGCTTTTGATCTTGCCGTTGCCTCTGGCGTCCGCATCGAGAGCACGCGTCGCGTCGGCGGAAGCAGGATCAAAAGCACCCCTCCCCAACCCTCCCCTTGCTGCGCAAAGGGAGGGGGCGACAGTCCCCGCCTCACGCTTCAATGCCCGCAACCTCTCAAGCGAAATGCTCACGCCCACCACCCTTTTGTAGGAGCGCCCCATGGGCGCGAGCTCCTGCTTCCTTCGGGGCGTAGGAGCGGGCCTTGCCCGCGATGCCTTTGGCGTTGCGTTGGTCGGAAAGCATCGCGGGCAAGGCCCGCTCCTACAAAAGACATCACGTTTCCACCGTCATCCCCAACAACCGCAACACCTCCAGCGCCAACGACTTCGGCGTCGCGAATGATTTGTCCTCATGCGCCGCCAGCACCGGCCCCACGCACGCCGGACAACCGGCGACGCAATCACAACGCTCGACCAGTTCGCGCGCGCGCTGCACCAGTTCCGCCTGCCGCTGCCACAGCGGTTCGCTCAGGCCGACGCCGCCGGGGAAGTTGTCGTACAGATACACGGTCGGCACGAACTGCTGCACTTCCGCTGCACCCAGCTCCACCATCGCAACCACCTTCCCCGCCGCATCCTGCGCCCGCCCACTGCCCTTCCCATCCTGCGTCGCAAACCACGCCCCATCACCATTGCCTACCGACTTCTGCAAATCGCGCGCGTCGGCCATCACCGCAACCGTGGCCACCACGTGCAAGGCATGCGCCGCGCCAAGGAAACCATCCAGAGCGTCCTGCTTCGATGCGAACGCCTTCAACAAGACCGCCTGCGGCAACTGCCACCACACTGCGGTGGTGTGCAGTTCCTGGTCGGGCAGGTTCACCGGCCCGTAGCCGATGTTCTCGTGGGTGTAGTAGCGGATCTTCTTGTAGCCGGCCACGCGCCGGACCACATGCACTTCACCGTGGCGCGCATCGCCGTCGCCAGCTTCACAGCCATCAAAGCGCTCCAGCACCTTCAAGCGGGTGAAGTCGATGCTGTCGGTGTAGTAATCCACGTGGGTGCGGGTGACGTAGGCCTTGCGGCCTTCCCAGTCCAGTCGTTCAACCTGGTACGGCGTGCTCTGGACCATGTGGATCGCGCCTTCGTACAGGGTCAGCGCGGCGGCGGAATAATCCACCTCGCACAGGATCGCCTGGCGACCATCGGTCCTGTCCACGACCACGAAGTTGCCGTCGGCTACCGAGCGCAAACTCACTGCCTGCGCCGGATAGCTGTCGGCGATCCATTCCCAGCGCTCGCCTTCGCGATGCACCACTTCGGTTTCCGCCAGCGCTTCCAGATATACGGACGGATCGATCGGGCCGAACGCCTCGCCGACCACGAATGGCAGTTCGAAGGAAGCGCAGCGGATATGGTCGAACAGGATCAGCGGCTGGTCCGGGGCGATGCGCGCGTGTTCCGGCGGCGCGTCGGCGAAGAAATCCGGATGCCGGACCACGTACTGGTCCAGCGGTTGCGAACTGGCGACCAGTACGCCCAGCGACGGTTGCTGGCGGCGCCCGGCGCGGCCGAAGCGCTGCCAGGTCGCGGCCACGGTGCCGGGATAGCCGTTCAACACCACCACATCCAGGCTGCCGATATCCACGCCCAGCTCCAGCGCGGAGGTGGCGATGATGCCGTCGATGCGGCCGGCGCGCATGGCGCGTTCGGCTTCGCGGCGTTCGGTGGGCAGGTAGCCGCCGCGGTAGGCGCGGATGCGTGGTGGTTTGCGCGGGTCGTGGTCGAACACGTCCTTCAGGTATTTGGTCAGCACTTCCACCATCAGCCGGGTCTGCGCGAACACCAGCGTCTTCAGCCCGGACTTGATCGCGATGCGGGCGATGCGGTTGCTCTGCGAACGCGCCGACGCGCGCAGGCCCAGGTCGGCGTTGATCACCGGCGGGCTCCACAGCAGCACGTGCTTGTCGCCGGTGGGCGCGCCGGATTCGGTGATCGCATGCACGCGGTCCTCGATCAGCGCTTCGCAATGCGCTTGCGGGTTGCCGATCGTGGCCGAGCACAGGATGAATTGCGGCGTGGCCCCGTAGAACGCGCAGATGCGCTTGAGCCGGCGCAGCACGTTGCTGACGTGGCTGCCGAACACGCCGCGGTAGGTGTGCGCCTCGTCGATCACCACGTAGCGCAGGTTCTCGAAGAACTGCGCCCACTTGGTGTGATGCGGCAGGATCGCCTGGTGCAACATGTCCGGGTTGCTGACCACGATGTCGCCATGCAGGCGGATCGCCTGCCGCGCATCGCCGGGGGTGTCGCCGTCGAAGGTGAAGGCCTTCACCCCCAGCTCGCCGGCGCGGTTCAACTCCAGCAACTCGGCCACCTGGTCTTGCGCGAGCGCCTTGGTCGGGAACAGGTACAAAGCCTTGGCGTTGCCGGTCATCGCCGCGGCCACCACCGGCAGGGTGTAGCACAGTGACTTGCCCGACGCGGTTGGGGTGACGATGGCCACATGCTCGCCGGCCTGCGCGGCGTTCCATGCTTCGGCCTGGTGGCTGTAGAGCTGGTCGATGCCGCGCGCGCGCAAGGCGGCCTTCAACCGCTCAGGCATGTCCTCGGGAATCGGCACGTAGCGCCCCTCGCGCCCGGGAATCATGAAGTTGCCGGTGATGCGGTCGGCGTAGCGCTTCGATAGCCGGGCGGTCAGCAGCCCGCCGTCGCGGCTCAACTGCCCGTCAGGCAGGGTGGAAAGGCGGCGTTCGTCGTCTTCGGTGCGTTTGGCGAGGGCTTGGGCCATGGCGTGGATCCCCAAAGGGCGCCAGTGGAACCGGTTGAGGTCTCAACCAGTGAGACGAGTCGGCAGCTCGATGACCACGCGCTACGCCGCCTTGGCTACGAATGCCGCGCGATGATGCTCGAGAAAAGCAGCATGCTCTGGCCGGAAGGCCTCAACCCGCCGGCTTGGATCAATCGACCAGCGCCTCAAGACGTCATCGGGCAGGGAGGAATGCACGTGGATCCTGCCGTCGTCCTCGAAAGTCATGAGCTTCTCGTCGAAAAGTGCATCGACGTGCGGCGATAGCATGATCCCGTTGAAACCATTGATGCGCTCCGCATTGGAGGCGTCTTTCCATGGCTTGATGTGGCTTGCGATCAAGAGGCGTGAATCGTCTACTCCAGTCACCCTGCAATGCTGGCCTAGCAGCAGTACACGTTTACGGAACAGCCCCTGGCCGATCCGTGCCTTGGCAAGCTGCAACCGCTGGGTTTCAGGAATGGAAGTATCGGCTTCGACCGCATGTATATCCTCGAGGATGTCCGCATCGTCAGCGTCATTGATATGCATGGGCGACACATGGGCTCCCGGAACCATCTCCACATCCATCAAGGCGAGAAGCAAATGGCCGAGTGCATCGGAGATGCCCGCCAGATAGCAGCCCTGGTTGCCGTTTCCGTTCTGCTGGATGGGCGAGTACTTCGCGGGCAGCAGGGGGGCGATGCTCTGGATGTGTGCACTTGGACGCAGTGATTTGGGAGCAGGCGTGAAATAGGCGCCAACCATCCAGCCTTCATTGGCCCAGTAATCGCCGACGTTTCCGAATTCGTCCGGCTTGGGACAGGCAACCGCTGCTTCCGTTATCTGGCCGATTGCGCCTATCTGGCCGTTGGCATAGGAGAAGACCACGTCACCAGCACGAACGCGGGTCATGTTCTCGTAAGTCTGGTTGATGGCGCCGTTGGCGTTGCGCATCGGCGACCACAGATAGCCACCACGAACTTCGTGGTCTCGCGTCTGCTTGTGGTTCACCCACCAGAATGCCATGGCTACCTCTCGTCACCAGGTTAGCATTCGGATTGTGGGCGGGCTTGGCCAAAGGCGCTGGGTTGGTGGAGCCAACCCAACTTGCCGAGTCCATTCCACAGCTACCCCTCCCTCACCCGCACCCCGGCATCCGCTACCGGCAAAGGCACCTGCCCCGGTACTTCCGAGGGAATCGCCATCTCGTCCGGATCCACCGGCAGCATGCGCGTCTGGCGCCAGTGGCCCATCGGGAATAGGCCAGCGGCATGGCCATCGCGCAGAACGCGCTGACCGGGAAGCTCCACCAGATCGCATCCACGCCCAGCCAAGGCTGCAGCGGTCGAGCGGGAAAGACGGCCCGCGGCCATGGGATCAACCGTCGGTGATCGCACTTCCTATGCAGCGATCAAGCAGGGTAATCAATGGTTCGTAATTGCAATCCACCGCTGCGATGCAGGCGCTGATCCATTCCTCGCGATCCATTGGCCCCCATGCAACCCCATGGCCGCAGGCCACGATCACGTGTTCCAGAAAAAGACGTAGCGTCCGTCCATTGCCGTCCCGGAAAGGGTGAACCATGTTGAGCTCGCCGTAGAGCTCGGCGCTGCAGCGAACAAGGGATTGACGATCGAGGCCGAGGAAATACTGTGCGCCCGCCAACTCGTCCAGCAATCGGGTCGCCTCCGGGACGATGCGACTGACGGTGCAGAATCGGGTACTACCCTTGGAGATATCCACGGCCCGGATCTCACCTGCCCACTCATACACTTCGCCAAACAGCTGCCGGTGCAGTGCGCACAGATACGGAAAATCGAATGGCGGGCCGTCGATCTCGACGTGTTCGACTGCGATTGCGGCAAGCTCGGCCTCGGCCGCAGCCAGGAGTTCGGGATCGCGGAGCCCCAGCCGATTCTGCAGGACATCGGTACCCGGATAGCACGCGGGATCACCACCAACGCCGTACTTGTCACCCATCAGCGGCGAAGTGCCGCGTACTTCCTGAGCACGGCTTCCCTGGTCGGAAGCGGTTCCTTGTTGCCGCGCTGGGTAACGTCGATGAGGATGCCTTCGAGTCGTTGGCTGGCCGCGAAGTTTTCGCGGCGATGTGCACGGTAATACGCCTGTACACGTTCCATCGAGACCTTGTTCATGGCCGGCAAATCCAGTCGGAAAACGACCCGTCAATTATAGCGCAGGCGTGCAAACGAGACCTTTATTTCACCCGCACCCCAGCATCCGCCACCGGCGACGGCACCTGCCCGGGCACTTCCGACGGAATCGCCATCTCGTCCGGATCCACCGGCAGCATGCGCGCCTTGCGCCAGCGGCCCCATCGGTAATAGGCCAGCTGCATGGCCATCGCGCAGAACGCGCTGACCGGGAAACTCCACCAGATCGCATCCACCCCCAGGATCGGTTGCAGCCAGTTGGCGAACGGCACGCGGATGCCCCACAGGGCGATGCCCAGGATGATCAGCGGCGGGACCACCGCGCCGGTCGAGCGCACCACCCCGGCCAGCACGAATACCACGCCGAAGAACAGGAACGACCACACCGCGATGTGGTTGAGATGGCGCGCGATCTCCAGCGCCTCGCTGCCGGCCGGCATGAACATCGCCAGGCTGTAGCGATCCAGCAGGATCAACGGCGCGATCAGCGCTCCGGTCAACAGGAAATTGAAACCCACCCCGCTGCGCGCGGTGGCTTCCACCCGATCCCAACGTTGCGCGCCCACGTTCTGCGCCGCCATCGACGAACACGCCGCGCCGATCGCCATCGCCGGCATCTGCACATAGGTCCACAACTGCAGCGCCGCGCCATAGGCCGCAGTGGTATTGGTGCCGTACTGGTTGACCATGCTGATCATCGCGATCATCGCCGCGGAGATCAGCACCATCTGCAACCCCATCGGCACACCCTTGGCCACCAGCGCGCGGACGATGGCCCAATCGGGTTTGTATAGATGGTTCTCGCCGCGGCTGATCCACAGCGCATGGCGCCGGTGGCGCAGCCACGCCAGCATCGCCGCCAGTGCGATGGCGTTGGCGACCAGCGTCGCCATCGCGCTGCCGGCCATGCCCATTTCCGGCAACGGCCCCACCCCGAACATCAGCAACGGCACCAGCACGATGTCCAGCGCCACTGCGAGCAACAAGAACAGGAACGGCGTGCGCGTGTCGCCGGCGCCGCGCAGGATCGCCGACAGGAACGCGAACGCGTACAGGAACGGCAGCGCCAGGAAAATGATCTTCAGGTAGGCATCGGCCAGCGGCAGCGCCGCGGCCGGAGTCGACATCCACACCAGCACGTGGCGCGACAGCGGCAGGCCGATCACCGCGAGGGCGACTGAAATGGTGAGGAAGAACGTGGCTGCGGTGCCGATCACCTTGCGCGCCCCGGGCAGGTCCTTCCTGCCCATCGCCTGGCCGACGAGGATGGTCGAAGCCATGCCGAAACCGAACACCCCGCCCAGCAGCAGGAACATGATGTTGTTGGCATTGGCGATCGCGGTCAGCGCTTCCTCGCCGAGGAAGCGCCCGACCCAGACCGCGTTGACCGAGCCATTGAGCGACTGCAGCACATTGCCGCCAAGGATCGGCAGGGCGAACACGAACAGGGTGCGGGCAATCGGGCCCTGGGTGAGGTCGCGGGGTTGCATCGGCGCAGCTTAGCCGTGAGCGGGTTCAGGCCGCTTCACGCGGTGGGCTTGAAGCCAGCCCGGCCTGCGAAACCACGTCCCGTGGGGTTTGGCAGGTCATCGATGACCTGAAAAACCTCATGCATAAGCAAAAACACCTCATCGATGACCGAAAAAACCTTGTGCATGACCGAAATCACCTCATCGATGGACTGAAAAACCTTGTCGATGAGGCAAAAAACCTCACGCGCAAGCAAAATCACCCCGCGCATGGGGTAAAAACGGTCATGCATGACTGAAAAAAGCTCATGCATGGGGTTCCAAGGGCTGATTGAGGCCGTTTACACCTCAAACGAAAGGCGACGGCCCTAGTTCCACGGAGTGCAGGGCCGTGGAACCTCACCCTCCGCGCCCACCGGCCGTCGAAACCGGGCCGCTAGTTAAACTGGCGCACCTCCGTGGACCCGCCCCATGCTCCGACTCACCGACCTCAAACTTCCCCTCGACCATGACGAAACCGCCTTGCCGGCAGCGATCATCGCGCGCCTCGGCATCGCAGCGGGTGAGTTGCTCAGCTTCACCATCGCCAAACGCAGCTACGACGCACGCAAGCGCGGGGCGATCACGCTGATCTATGCGCTGGACGTGGAGACCACGCGCGAAGCCGATCTCCTGGCGCGGCTGCAGGTCGATGACGACGCGGCGGACGGCAAGCTCGGGCCGACCCCGGACACGACTTACAAATTCGTCGCCAGGGCCGTGCCCGAACAACCGTTGCGCCCACTGGTGATCGGCATGGGCCCCTGCGGCCTGTTCGCCGGCCTGATCCTGGCGCAGATGGGTTTGCGCCCGATCATCCTGGAGCGCGGCAAGAACGTGCGCGAGCGCACCGTGGACACGTTCGGGCTGTGGCGCAAGAAGATCCTCAACCCCGAATCCAACGTCCAGTTCGGCGAAGGCGGCGCCGGCACCTTCTCCGACGGCAAGCTCTATAGCCAGATCAGCGACAAGCGCCACTACGGGCGCAAGGTCCTGACCGAATTCGTCAAGGCCGGCGCGCCCGAGGAAATCCTCTACGTCAGCAAGCCGCACATCGGCACCTTCCGCCTGGTGTCCATGGTCGAAAACATGCGCGCCGACATCGAGGCGCTGGGCGGGGAGATCCGCTTCTCGCACCGGGTCGATGACGTGCTGGTGGAAACTGATTCGTCGGGCGCACGCACGCTGCGTGGCGTGGTGCTGGCGAACGGGGAAGAACTCCGTGCCGACCACGTGGTCATGGCCCTGGGCCACAGCGCCCGCGACACGTTCTTCATGCTGCACGAGCGTGGCGTGTTCCTCGAAGCGAAACCTTTCTCGATTGGTTTCCGAATCGAACATCCGCAATCACTGATCGACCGCGCCCGCTTCGGCCCCCCTGTCGGTCAAGGGGGATTCTCCGGGCACCCGATCCTCGGCGCCGCCGATTACAAGCTGGTGCATCACTGCCGCAACGGGCGCTCGGTGTACAGCTTCTGCATGTGCCCCGGCGGCACCGTGGTCGCCGCCGCCAGTGAACCCGGGCGCGTGGTCACCAATGGCATGAGCCAGTACTCGCGCAACGAACGCAATGCCAACGCGGCCATCGTGGTCGGCATCACCCCCGAGGACTACGCCGAGTTCGACAACAGCGGCAGTCCGCTGGCCGGCATCGCCTTGCAGCGGCATTGGGAAGAACAGGCGTACCGGCTGGGCGGCGAGAACTACGACGCGCCGGGGCAACTGGTCGGCGATTTCCTGCGCCAGCGCGCTTCTACGGAATTCGGCACGGTGCAGCCTTCGTACACGCCAGGCGTGAGCCTGGGCGATCTCTCCACCGCACTGCCGCGCTACGCCATCGATGCGATCCGCGAGGCGTTGCCCGCGTTCGACAAGCAGATCAAGGGCTTTGCCATGGACGACGCGATCCTCACCGGTGTGGAGACGCGCACGTCGTCGCCGGTGCGCATGACCCGCGGCGTGGATGGGCAGAGCCTCAACACGCGCGGCCTGTTTCCCGCCGGCGAAGGCGCGGGCTATGCCGGCGGCATTCTTTCCGCGGCAGTGGACGGAATCAGGGCGGCGGAAGCGGTGGCGATGGAGATGGTGGCGGCGGGGATGACGCGGGCGCTGTAGAAGACAGAGCGCCCGCTTCTACCCCCTCCCTTGCGCGGCAGGGGAGGGTTGGGGAGGGGTGCTCTTGCTCTTGCCGCTTCCCGTCCCATCACCTGCGTTGCCTTGGCGTCGAAATGAAACCAGGAGCGACTTGTCGCGGTTTCATTCCAACGCGAAAAGCACCCCTCCCCAACCCCGGATCAAGTCCGGGGCAGGCTCCTTCCCTGCGCTGCGCGCAAGGGAGGGGGCCTCCAGTCAAACCTGCCGCAGCGTAGCCCGCCCGAATCGTGCGCGCTCCAGCCACCACAGCACGGCGGCGGCGGCCAGCCAGGCCAGGAACCAGGGCCAGGACGGCCCGCGGCGGAGGGGCGTAGTAACGGGATTGTCGGGACCGCTATTGGCGGGTCGTGGCGCGGCAACCAAGCGCAGGGTCGCCTCGCGCAGTTCGGCGGCGCGAAGCGCCGGTGCGGCATCCGTGGCCTGGACGAAGAACGGCCATGTTTGTTCGTCCGCTTCGGCGCCGGTTTGTCGCAACAGATGCCAGCCGGAATGCTGCGGCCAATAGCCCGCGCACCGCGAGGCGCCGGTGGCGGGATCCGGCAGCAACACGTTGGACTGTCCGCCGGGCGCGGCCACGCGGGGCTGGCCGCCCAGTCCGCACAGCTGCATGCGTTGTTGCACGCGCGGTTGCGCGCTGATATCCGGCGCGGCTGCCGATCGCGCGCGCGCGAGTGTCGCGAATGCCTCGCTCCAGAGTTCGGCATGCCGCGCGCCTTCACCGGACAGCACCAGCGTGAAGCTGTCGGTGACGCTCCACACCGCGATGCGTCCGCGTCCCGCCGCGCGCCAGACCGCGAGCACGTTGCCCTCGGCATCGCGCAATAGCGGGGTGGCGTCGATACCACCCAGCGCCAGCGTGCGACGACCAAGCGGAAGGCGCGCGTCCGATGCGTCATGGACCGCCAACGCGGCATCCGCCGTACCCGGGCCGCGTCTTGCGCGCAGCGCTTCCTCGTCGATCGCGGGCACGGCCAGCGACGCGGAGGCGGTGCCGCTGCCGGAGGAAAGCGTGAAACCCAGCGCCTGCCACTGGCGCCGGGTGGCCTCGGGAAGCGGGCCGGTGGCGCGCAGCAACAGACCAAGTCCCTCGCGCACCGCTGCGCCCAGCGCCGCGCGCTCGCCCGCGCCCAGCGCGGCCCAGCTGCGTTCGTCCAGCACCACCAGATCGAAACGCTGCAAGATCGACTCCGCCAATCGCAGCGGCGCATCGCCGAGCTGCAGGCCGCCGCCGGCACTGACCTGGACATGCAGCGGAAGTCCGGCATCCGTCGCCCAGCGGCGCAGGTATTTCAGTTCCGGCGAAGGCGCGCCGGCGAGCAACAGCACGCGCGGCTGCGGATCGGTCGCGGTCCATACCGGTATCGGGACGTCTTCGATGATCCTGCGCTGCGCATCGCGAACGCGCACGGTGAACGTCGTCGTGCCGGGCACGCGAGCGGTTGCCGCCAGCAGGAACCCCCCTTTCGCCGGCAGCGCTGCCGTGTCCACGCGGCGACCGGCCGGATCGATCAGTTCCACCGTGCCCCGGGCCACACCGTTCACCTGTCCGCCCACCTGGAACGCGGCGCCGACGGCAACGCGTCGCGGTCCTTCCAGCACGTCCACGCCGCGCGGCAGCGCGGGCGCGTCGAAGGCCAGCGGCAGACCACCGGCGGCTTCGCGATCGCGTGGCTCCAGCCCCGCGCCGACGATGCGCAGGCGCCGCATGCCGGGGTAGCGGCGCAAGGCGGTGGCCAGATCGGGCACGCGTTCCGCATCGGCCAGCGCGGGCGCTTCGGGCAAGGCGATCAGCCGGTCGCCAGCCGCCTGCGTGCCGGTGCGCGTCGCGCCCGCGGTGGCGATCACCAGGGTTCCGGCCTCGGTGGGCAGGGTGGGCGGCAGCAGGGTGAAGTAGAGCAGCGTCGCGCAGACCGGTTGCAGCAGCCAAAGCGCGGCCAATCGCCATCCTTGCGGGCGCGATGCGAGTGGCGCACGGCGTTGCCAGAGTCCAAGGCGCATCCACGCCAGCAAGACCGCCAGGCCCAGGAGCACCGCGAGCAACAGGGGCAGGTTCATTGGCCCGGCTCCCCGCGCAACGCTTCCAGATAACGGCGTCCTTGCGCGCCGCCGTCATCGCGACGCGGGACGTTGGCTGGTGGTCGCGGCAGCACCGTCCACAGCAGGCCGCGCAACGCGCGGCGGCATTCGATGCAGGCCGGGTCGCGGCGCACCGCATCGATCGCAGCGACGAAGGCGAGCGGATCGGGCACGCGCGCTTCATGGGCGCGCAACCAGCGCTCCAGCGCGTCGAGCGGCAGCTCGTTGCCGGCCGCGATTCCGGCCGCGATTCCGGGTGATTCTGCGAGCAAGCGCCAGGTGTCGCCGGGCGCGGCATCGAGGTCCGTCTTGCTGGCGGCCGACGCCAGCGGCCGGTTGGCGAGTCCCGTGCGATCGCCGCTCATGCGCCGGGTTTCGTCGATGGGCGGAAGTTCGGGGCCGACCCGGGCCAGGAAGATGCGCGTGGCCTGCTGCACTTGCTTGATGAAACCCAGCGCCTTGTACGCGTACGGCAAGGCCTGTTGCGGATGGCCCTGGCGCAGGTGCAATTCCGACTGCCACATCTGGTCGAGCGCCTGCTTCAGCGTGGCCCGGGTCTGCGGATCAAGCAGCGTCGCCGCTTCGGCGATGTCGTGGGTGTGGCCGAATTCCTCCAGCACATCGGTGTCTTTGCCGAAGGCCGCTCCGGCTTCCGCATTGCCCGTCGTGTGATCGTGGACGTCGGAAACGCCGGCTTCCACCTTCGCTTCGGCATGTTCGTCGTCATGCGCTTCGGCATCGTTGGTCGGCAGTGGCTTGGCGCCGCCTTCGGCTTCCTCGCCCAGGAACTGGCCGTAGCGCAGGCGCAGGATGCGCTGGTCCACGCCGATGCCGTCGGCGCGGGCGATGAAACGTTCGCCATCCAGCTTGCGCTTTTCCTTCAACAGCGCTTCCGCATCGAGGATGATCTGGCGCTGGCTGCGGAAATAAGCGGGCATCACCTTCTTGACCATGCCTTCCAGGCCGGTGCTTTCGTTGCCCAGGTCCGATGGCCAGCGCAGGATCACGCTGGGGCTGCGCGCCACCTGCGCAGCCGGCGAGCGGTTGTCGGCGACGATGAGTTGCGCGACCAGGTCGTCGCCGACGGCGAATCCCAGCGCGGCAAGATCGAGTCGCGGCGAAAAGCGCTTGAGCTTGCCACTGCCACTGCCGCTGCCGCGTACGTCGATCGTGCGCTCGCGGAAAGTGATGCTCTCGCCCTGGCCCTGGGCCAGGGTGAGGCGCAGCTGCGCGTTCGCCGCCACGCCGTAGTCGTCGCTGGCTTCGAACACCAGCGGCCAACTCCGCTGACCGGGCGCGACCAGGCTCAGGCTGCGCTCCGGAACCAGCACTTTCACTTGCGGCGGCGCATCGCCCAGGGCGTCCAGCCGGTGCAACGGCGGCGCGGGCTGTTTTTCGGCGCCGTGTGGGGAAACCCGGTACAGCACCGATTTGTCCAGGGTACGGACCACGCTCCAGTCGTCGCCATCGCGGGCCAGGGCGACGCGCGCGCCATCATGGAACACGAGATCGGCGGCAACCGGCTGGGGTTCGAAGCGCAACGTCCAATGCAGGCGCGAACCCTGCGGCGCCTTCGCATCGAGGCTCGCTTCATCGCGCGCCGGCATTCCGGTGTAGGCGGGCGGCATGATCCGCAGCCGTTGCGCGACCAGCCGTGGCACGCCGGGCACGACCGGCAGGCGTTCGGAACTGGGCGCGAGCATCGTCGTTGGACGTTGAGGCGTCGGCCACAGCAACAAGGCGCCGATGCCCAGGATGCCTGCGATCCAGGCCGTGGCGATGCGTGACGACGACCAGGCCGGTCGCAGATCGGGCGTGGGGCGTTCGGCCAGTCGCTGCCGCAGCCGCGCGCGTTGCAATCGCTGCAACGGATTCAATCGCGCTTCTTCGGCGAACAGCAGGTCCGCGCTGTCGTCCATGTCCACGCGCCGGGCGTCCAGTTGCCGGATCAACCAAGGCCTGTCGAAAAGGCGCGCGCGCCGCCACGCGAATGCCGCCATTACGACGAGGCCGGCGAGCAAAACCAGCGCCGCCACGGGGATGCCCTGCCAGCGCCAGGCCACCGCCGCGACCAGCAGCGCCAGCGGCAAGCCGAACAACAGGGCGTCGGCCCGGCTGCGCATGCGCGCAGCACGCGACAGTTGCGTGAGCCTGTGCCCGGTCATGGCCCAACCCGCGGCAAGATTGCAATGGAGCGCGGCAGCGCATTTTCTTCCCCCTTTGGAAAAGGGGGGCCGAGGGGGATTTGCTTCTGCCGTGGCCGCTGCCTGCAAGCAGGAGCAAGAGCAAGAGCAAGAGCAAGAGCAAGAGCAAGAGCAAATCCCCCATGGCCCCCTTTTTCAAAGGGGGCGAAGCGGGCGTGTTGCGCGGGCATGCACGCGCTCACGGCGAAACTCCCCGCTGGCGACTTGTCGCCAGCCAGCGTTCGAGCAGCAGCAGCGTGGCGATCAGCAGCGCCAGCGCCGGTTGCAGGTTGCGCGGCGCCTGCGGGTAAGGCGCCGCGCCGGTGAGGGGCGCGTAGTCGCGTGCTTCGACGCGCGCGGGCGCTGGTGCGGGCGCGGCGAACAGCGCGCGCAGATGGCGCGGGAAATCCGGTTGCAGCAGTTGCGGCATTTCCGCCGGCGTGAGCAGGCGGGTGAAACGCAGGACACGGCCGCGACCGAGGGGTGCGCCCTCGACCAGCGGCGCGCCTGATTCTTCGCGCCAGTAGGCGAGCGTGTCGGTCGAACGCGCGTGGTCCGAATCGGAAGCGAGCAGCGCGGTCCCGCCTTGTTCGATCCAGTTCTCGATCGAGGCGGGCAAGGGGCCGGGTGCGAGCCAGACTAGATTCCTCGCACCGGCGGGCAGTGCCTGCGTGTGGGCTGCGGCTTCGAACGCGGGCGGGTTCGCATCGGATCGCCAGGCCATCGCCGCCGCGCGCAGGTAACGCACCTGGCCCGCGTGGTCTTCGGCGAAACGCACGCTGAGCGCCGGTGCCGGGGCGGGGACCGGCTTGGGTGCCGGCATCGCGCCGGGCAGCACTTTCCATTCCACCGCGCGCGACAGGCGCGGACGTTGCGCGTCGGCGCCTTGCAATTGTTCCGGGACGAGCACGCTCAACTGCACCGCTGCGGGCAGTTCGGCATCGAGCTGGCGCAGCAGGCTGGCGAACGGCTCGGCGGCGGTGGGCGGCGCCTGATCCAGCTCCGGGAAGCCCGGCGCCAGCCAATGCGCGCGCGCCTTGTCCGGATCGATCGCGGCGCGCGCCTGTGCAACGTCGATGCCCGGCATCACCGCCACCCACGGTTTCTCGCTGGCGCTGCCGGACAGCACTGGTCGCGCCAGCCACAGCGCGAGCAGGGCGAGCAGCAGCAATCGCAGCGCCAGCAACAGCCATTCGTCGAAGCGCAGGCGGTGGCGCGGTTTGGGTTTCTGCCGCAACCAGCGCAAGGCGGCGAACGGTGTCGGGCGTTGCTCGCTGCGCCGCGCCAGGTGCAGCAGCAGCGGCAACAGCAGTGCGGCGAGTGCGGCCAGCGCCGCCGGCAGCAACAACGCCGCGTTCATGCGTACTCCGCCGCGTCGCGCGCGCCGAACAGACGGCGCAGCGGGAGGTCCGGTTCCTGGTCCAGCACGTAACCGGCGTGGCGGATGCCGCTGGCGTCGAATTGCGCGTGCAGCGCCTCGCGCGCCTCGCCGAAGCGTCTCAGGAAATCGGCGCGCAGCGCGCTGCCGTCGCCCAGCAACTCCTCGCCGGTTTCCGGATCGCGGAAGCGATGACCGCCGTGGAACGGGAAATCGCGCTCCTCGACGGTCAGCAACTGGATCGCCAGCACTTCGCGCCGCGCCGCGGCCAGCCGCTGCATCAGTTCCAGGCAGGCCGGATCGAAGCAGTCGCTGAGCATGATGACCAGGTCGTGCGCGCCGACCCGATCCCACAGCGGCGCCAGCTGTTCCACCGCCGGGAAACCGCCGTGCGCGGCCAGCGCCCGCATCTCCAGCAACAAGCGATCGCGCTGGCGCGCGCCGGTCGCGGGCGCGGCCAGCTGCAGGCCCGCATCGCGCAGCGCCACCCAGCCGAAACGATCCCCCTGGCGCAGGGCCAGTTCGCCCAAACAGGCGGCCAGGGTCTTGGCCGCGTCCAGACGCGACCAGCCCGGCCGTGCCGCGTCTTCCTGCGCCATCGAGGCGCTGGCGTCGATCAGGATCCACACCGACAGCGGACTTTCGCGTTCGGCTTCGCGGACGAAGAAGCGGTCCGAGCGCGCATAGAGTTTCCAGTCGATCTGGCGCAATTCGTCGCCGGGTTCATAGGCGCGGTACTGCGCGAATTCCAGCCCGGCGCCACGGCTGCGGCTGTGGTGCAGGCCGATGCCGTGCAAGCCGGCCGCGCGCCGCGAAGTCAGCCGCAGGTCTTTCAAGCGGCTGCGTACCTGGGGCGGGATCAGTTCGTACGACAACGCCTTGCTTCGCTCAGGCCGCGGGCAGCGGCACGCCGCGCAACAGCGCGGCGATCACGTCGTCGGCGCTTTTCTGCTCGGCTTCGGCGGCGAACGACAACAGCAGGCGGTGACGCATGACCGGCGCGGCCAACGCGACGATGTCCTCGCGCGTCGCGGCCAGGCGCCCGTGCAGCAGCGCGCGCGCCTTGGCCGCCAGCACCAGCGATTGCCCGGCGCGCGGGCCCGCGCCCCACTTGACGTACTTGCGCACCTCTTCTGGTGCGCCTTCGCCGGGGCGGCTGGCCCGCACCAGCCGGGTGATCCACGTCAGCAGGTCTTCGCCCAGATGCACTTCGCGCACCCGCGACTGCAGGGCCAGCACTTCATCGCCGTGCATCACTTGCGGCACGATGCTGCCGCCACTGCCGGTGGTCTGCGCCAGGATGTCGCGCTCTTCGCGCTCGCTGGGGTAATCCACGCGGATGTGCAGCAGGAACCGGTCCAGCTGCGCTTCCGGCAGCGGATAGGTGCCGGCTTGTTCCAGTGGATTCTGCGTGGCCAGCACGAAGAACGGCGCCGGCAGCGCGTGGGTCACGCCGGCGTAGCTGACCGTGCGTTCCTGCATCGCTTCCAGCAGCGCGGCCTGGGTCTTGGGCGGAGTGCGGTTGAGTTCGTCGGCCAGCAACAGATGGGTGAACACCGGGCCGGGCTGGAAGCGGAAATGGCGATGGCCGGTGCCGTGGTCTTCTTCCAGCAATTCGGTACCGAGGATGTCGCTGGGCATCAGGTCGGGGGTGAACTGCACGCGCCGGAACTGCAGTTCCAGCGCCTGCCCCAGCGAGCGCACCAGCAGGGTCTTGCCCAGCCCGGGCACGCCTTCCAGCAGGCAGTGGCCGCCGGCCAGCAAGCCGATCAGCAACTGCTCGACCACGTCCTCCTGGCCGACGATGGCCCGGGCGATGGCCTGGCGCAGCTGGCCCAGCCGCGCGAGTTGGGATTGGAGGTCGGACTCGGTAAGGGAGTTCATGGGAAGTCTCGAAAATGAAAGAAATCGACAAGCGGCGCGTAGAGCCGAGCTTGCTCGGCTGCTCTTCCGGCCGATCGCCGCAGGCAAAAGCAGCCGAGCAAGCTCGGCTCTACGGGGGATCCGTTCATGAGGTCAACGCATACATGACGATGTTCACCGCGAACCTGGTGTTGTCTTCGGCCAGGAAGCGCTTGTTGCGCCAGTCGTAGTCCCATTCGCAGCCGTAGTCCTTGTTGCTGTAGAGCAGGCCCAGGCGGCCGTCGATGTCGATGCCCTTCAGGTAATCGTGGACCAGGTCGTCGCCCCAGCCGTTGAGTTCGAAGCCGGTGGCCGGCGGGCCGTCGAACTTGAAGAAGCTGCGGTAGATCGGATGGTTGCCGGGCAATTTCTGCATCGCCCTGGCGCCGAAGATCGACGCCATCTGCGCCTCGAACGACTTGGCGAACAGGCCGTCGATATCGTGGTTGCAATCGTCGACCAGCACGAAGCCGCCGTTGCGCACGTAGCGCTCGAAGTTGCGGCGCTCGGCGGGGTTGAATTCCACCAGCTTGTGCCCGGCCAGGTAGCAGAACGGCGCGGCCAGCATCCTCGGGTCGGCCAGCGCCAGCACGTGCTCCCTGGGGTCGACGCGCAGGTTGGTGTAATCGATCAGCGAGGTGATCAGGTTGGCCGGCATGCGCTGGTCCACGTCCCAATCGCCGGAGTCGTACTTCAGCCGGGTGAACCAGAAATCGTAGCCGGGGCTGGCGGCGCCGGCGGCGTGCGACCGGTCCGCCAACAACGCGCCGGCCAGGCCGCCGGCCATCAGCCGCAGGAACTGCGCGCGGTTCATGGGGAGCTAGGAGCGAGAAACGAGTGGGGAGGAACGAGAAACGAGTAGTGGGGCGCGAACGACGAGCGGCAACACGGTTGCATGTACACCCGCCTTGACTCGTTCCTCGTTCCTCACCACTCGTTCCTAGCCTCAGACGGCATCCGAGAGCGAAGTGAAGGTGAAATCGCGCAGTTTCATCGGCGGGATCATCATCACGTACGAGGACTCGTCGCCCGCCACCCGCACCGGCTTGCCCAGCTCTTCGATGTTGTTGAGCATGATCACCGGCGATTCGTTGAAGCGGAAGTTCTTCACCGGGTACTTGATCTGGCCGTTCTCGATGTAGAAGGTGCCATCGCGGGTCAGGCCGGTGAGGAGCACGGTCTGCGGATCGACCATGCGGATGTACCAGGTGCGCGTGACCAGGATGCCTTTCTGCGTGCCCTTGACCAGGTCGGCGGTGGACTTGGTGCCGCCGGCCATCAGCAGGTTGCCGGACGAACCGGTGGCGCGCTTGCCCTGTTTCTGCGCCCAGTAGCGCGAATACTCCAGGTTGGCGATCTTGCCGTCCTGGATGATCGCGGTCTTCTCGCGCGGCAGGCCGTCGCTGTCCCACGGCATCACCGCCGCTTCGGGGTGCCACGGGTCGGCGCTGATGTTCACGCGCTTGTCGTAGACCTGTTCGCCGATCTTGTTGCCGCCACCTTTCTTGGACAGGAAGCTGCGGCCTTCGTCGGCCGAACGCGCGTCGAAGAAATTCATCATGAAGGAGATCAGGCCCGCGGCCGCCGCCGGTTCCAGGATTACCGTGTACTTGCCCGGTTCCAGGGCCTTGGCCTCGGCCGATTCGCTGGCCTTGCGCATGGCCGTGCGCACGTCGTTGCCGGCCTTGAACGAAGTGGAGTCCTGCAGGTTGCGCCCGACCCAGCCCGAACCGCGACCATCCTCGGTGCGTACCGTGCAGGTGTAGTCCAGGCTGGTCGCGCGCTGGTAGCCGAAGTTGCCCTTGCTGTTGGCGAAGGCGACGAAACTCTGCCCGTCCTCCAGGAAGCCGGCCGCGATCAGTTTTTCGGCGCGGCAGGGGCCGATCGAGTCGGCGGCGACCTGGGCGCGATACTCGGGGGTGATGTCGGCGGTGGACTGGCTGAAGGTGGCGCTGGGCGTGTAGGCCTGCTTGTCGACCGCCGGCACGAACTCGGGGTTTTCCGGCGCCAGCCGGGCCAGGTCTTCGGCGCGGCGCACCACGCGTTCCAGCGCGCCGTCGTCGAACTCGTTGATCGTGGCGATGCCGACGCGCTTGCCGAATGCGACCTGCACGGCCAGATCGGTGTCGGTGACGATGCCGCTGGTGGAGACGTTGTTGAGGGCGAAGCGGATGTTGCCGCGGATCGCCCCGGACAGCTGGGCGGTGCATTCATCGGCCTTGGACAGGGCGATGACCTTGTCGAGGATGGCCTTGGCCTGCTCTTCGGTGAGGATGCTCATGTGCTTGTGTTCTCCTGGAGGCGGTCAGCCGAGCGAGCGGGCGGTGTTGATGACGTTGATGCCGTTGAAGCGCGCGGTGCTGGAACCGTGCGAGACCGCGGACACCTGGCTGGGCTGGCCCTTGCCGTCGAAGAACGAACCGCCCAGGCGGTAGTCGCTTTCGTCGCAGACCGCCGCGCAGGCGTTCCAGAACTCGGGCGTGCGGATCTGGTAGGCCACGTCCTCGATCATCGCGCCGATCCTGCCGTTCTTGATCTCGTAGAACAGCTGGCCGCCGAACTGCGCGTTGTAGCGCTGCTGGTCGATGGAGAAGGAGCCGTCGCCGATGATGTAGATGCCGTTCTCGACGTCCTTGACCATGTCGGCCACGCTCAGTTTTTCCTTGCCGGCCTGCAGCGACACGTTGGCCATGCGCTGGAACTGCACGCTGGACCACGAATCGGCGTAGCAGCAACCGTCGGATTCCTGCTTGCCGAGGATGTGGGCCTGGTCGCGGATGGTCTGGTAGTCGACCAGCTTGCCGCCGCTGATCAGGTCCCAGCGCTTGGTCTTCACGCCTTCGTCGTCGTAGCCCACCGCGCCCAGGCTGCCAACCTGGGTCTTGTCGGCGACGATGTTGACCTTGTCGCTGCCGTACTGGAAATGCGCCTCGCGCTTGTCCAGCGTGGCGAAGCTGGTGCCGGCGTAATTGGCCTCGTAGCCGAGCACGCGGTCCAGCTCCAGCGGATGGCCGACCGATTCGTGGATGGTCAGCCAGGTGTGCGAGGGGTCCAGCACCAGGTCGTACTTGCCCGGCTTGACCGAAGGCGCCTTCAGCTTGGCCCGCGCCTGCCTGGCCGCGGCGATGGCGTCTTCCTTCATGTCGTAGGACAGGCCGTAGTTGACCACGCCGTTGGGCGAGGTGAACTTGCCCGAGGCCGCGCCGTCCAGGTATTCGAAACCCAGGCCCATCGGCGCGGACAGGCCGTCGCGGGTGCGGAACTTGCCGCTGGCCTTGTCGATGGCGGTGACCGTCATCGGCGCCCAGATGCGGTGCACGTCCTGGTCGATGTAGGAACCATCGGTGCTGGCGAAGTACTTCTGTTCGTTGACCAGGAACAGCATGGAATTGACGAAGTCCGCGCCGGCATTGATGGCCGCCGCATTGACCCCAAGCAGCAGGTCCACCTTGTCCTTGAGCGGCACCGCCATCGCGTTCTTGACGATCGGCGTCTTCCACGCCACCTCGCCCACGCCCTTGACCGGAGCCAGCTGCACTTGCGCGGTCTGGATCTTCGCGTTCGCCTTGGCGATGGCCGTGGCCTGGCGCGCGGCACGGGCCACGCCATCGGCCGAAAGGTCGTTGGTGGCCGCAAAACCCCAGGCGCCATCGGCGATGACGCGGACGCCGGTGCCGGTGGATTCGGTGTTGACCACGTTCTGCACCTTGTCTTCGCGCGTGATCACGAACTGGCGCAGATAGCGGCCCACGCGCACGTCGCAATAGCTGGCGCCAGCGTCGGTGGCCGCGGCCAGGGCGGCGTCGGCGAGGCTCTTCTTGAAGCCGATGGCCAGCGTGGTCTGCAATTGTTCGGCGGCGATGGCCTTGCCGAGGAAGGACGGCACCAGCAGGCCGCCGAGGCTGAGGCCGCTGATGGTCAGGAAGTCGCGTCTGTGCAAGGCTGCTCTCCATCGGTAGAGCCCGCGCGATCGCGCGGGAAGGGGAATGAATCGGACGACCGGGCACGCATGCGGGACAGCGCGATGCCGCCAGCGATCATTGCCGCCCGCGCAAACCCCGTCAAATGACTTTTGGCATAGGCGCGCGTCATGGCCATGCGGCATCGGGCATTTCGTTCTGCCTGTGCCGGCCGTCAAACCGGCGGCTGTTAACGGATCCGCGTCATGCCGTGGTTCGCCGGCCCCAAGCTTTCCCGGGGCATGACCAGGTCGTGCTGCTTGCGGCTTTCGTTGTGCGACGGGGCGTCGCTGCCGTGTGGGCGCGCACATCGCAGAAGCGGGAGCGACTGCTTTTTGCCCCCTCCCTTGCGCAGCAGGGGAGGGTTGGGGAGGGGTGATCTTGATCTTGATCTTCTGGAAGTCGCCGCTACCGTTCATGCGCGACTTTGCTGCAAGCAGGTCCGCATTCCATGGGGCGCATTGCATGACCTGGCAATGAGGGCAGAAGCAGCTCGATGCCGTTTCATTCCAACGCAAAAGCACCCCTCCCCAACCCTCCCCTTCGCTGCGCGAAAGGGAGGGAGCCCTGAGCCGGTGCTTCCACTCAACCGGCAGGCTTTCATCTCCGCCATGCAAGCATGTGCCGTGAACTGCGCGCACAATCCAGCGCATGCCGGCGATCGAACCAGACGGAGCCTTCGATGAAATCCAGGAACACCACCAAACCCGACAACGACGAAGATCAGCCACGGCTTGCCGTATTGATCGATGCGGACAACGCGCAGCCGTCGGTGATCGAAGGGTTGCTGGCCGAAGTTGCCAAGTACGGCGTGGCCAGCGTCAAGCGCATCTACGGCGACTTCACCAGTCCGCGCATGACCCAGTGGAAGGCGGCGCTGCTGCGGCATTCGATCAGCCCGGCGCAGCAGTTCGCCTACACCAGCGGCAAGAACGCCACCGACAGCTCGATGATCATCGATGCGATGGACCTGTTGTACACACGGCGGTTCGACGGCTTCTGCCTGGTCTCCAGCGACAGCGACTTCACCCGCCTGGCCCAGCGCGTGCGCGAGGAAGGCTTGACCGTGTATGGCTTTGGCGAGAAGAAGACGCCCGATCCTTTCGTCCGCGCCTGCGACAAGTTCATCTATACCGAAGTGCTGCGCACCGCGCCGACGGCGAGCGAAGCGGCCAGATCCGCGCCCGTCAAAACGGCGAAGAGGGCCGCGAAGGCCGTCGCGCCGAAACCGGCGCCGGCCGCTCCGCCGGCGAACGAAAACAAGGACAAGAGCGTCGAACGCCTGCCGCTGGAATTGATCCGCCAGGCCATCGAGGAAGCCTCCGATGACCAGGGCTGGGCCTTCCTCGGCAGCGTCGGCAGCTATCTCAACAAGATCCAGCCGGACTTCGATCCGCGCCTGTACGGGCACAGGAAACTGAGCGACCTGTTCAAGCATCAGCCGCGGCACTTCGCCATCGAGGAGCGCGCCGCCGCCGGTGGCGGCAACAAGATGATCTACATCCGTTCGCTGGGTTGAGCACGGCGATGAGGGAAACCGGCAAGCCGTTCTCGCCTGCGTGCGAGCGCAATCGCGATCCGATCCTGGAAGTGTTGCGGGTGCATTTCGCCAACACGCGCAAGGTGCTCGAGATCGGCAGCGGCACCGGCCAGCACGCGGTGCATTTCGCCGCGGCGATGCCTTGGTTGCGATGGCAGTGTTCGGATCGTGCGGAACACCTGCCGGGAATACGAGCGTGGCTGGATGAAGCGGCGTTGGCGAATACGCCGGCGCCGGTGGAGCTCGACGTTACGCATGGGTCATGGCCGTCCATGCGCTTCGATGCGGTATTTACCGCCAACACCTTGCATATCATGGGTTGGGCGGAAGTGAAGGCGTTGTTCGTTGGTCTGGGCGAGAGGTTGGCGTTCGCGGCCCCAGAAGCACGCGCCGGCGCGCGCCCCCCTCATCCGCCTTCGGCACCTTCTCCCACAAGGGGAGAAGGATTCCTGCTCGTGGTTTACGGACCCTTCAACTACAACGGCGATTTCACCAGCGACAGCAATCGCGATTTCGACGCCTCGCTGCGCGCCCGCGATCCGCGCATGGGCATCCGCGATTTCGAGGCGGTGGATGCGTTGGCGCGTGGCATCGGGCTTGAATTGATCGACGATATCGCCATGCCGGCCAACAACCGCACCCTGGTCTGGCGACGCTGCGCAGGCCCGCGGGTATTGTAGGAGCGCCCATGGGCGCGAGCTCTTGATTTTATTCGCAACCGGATCGAAGAGCTCGCGCCCATGGGGCGCTCCTACAGGACACGTTGAGGGGCCCGGCAGCGCGTTTGTTCCCCGGGCGATATCCTCTCTCCGGGATCGAGAACCGCCATGTGTTTCCGGAGGGCGTATGGCCTTGCTGCATCACCTGGGGCGACGACTGGCCGGATACCTGGCCCAGCCGCGGGCCGGGCACAGCTCATTGCCTACCAGCGCGCCCGTGGACATGGCCGACGCGCTCCAGGTGGGCGATGTCTTGCTGGTCGAAGGCACCAGCCGGTTTTCCACCGCCATCAAATACCTGACCCAATCCACCTGGTCGCATGCGGCCCTGTATGTGGGCGGCGAACTGGGACCGAAGACCGCGCCGCCCATGCCCATGCTGGTGGAAGCCGACGTGCTGGAAGGCGTGCGCCTGGTGCCGCTGTCGGCCTATACCGGCTGGCATACGCGCATCTGCCGGCCGGTGGGCCTGGGCGACGCGGACCTGGCCGCATTGCTGGCCTTCCTCAAGGCGCGATTGGGGGAGGCCTACGACCTGCGCAATGTCTTCGACCTGATGCGCTACCTGGTCCGCGTGCCGGTCCCGGGGAACATGAAGCGGCGCATGATCGCGCTGGGCAGCGGCGATCCGACCCGCGCGATCTGCTCGACCTTGCTGGCGCAGGCCTTCGAATCCATCCGCTATCCGATCCTGCCGGAAATCGCGTTGATCGACCCGCAGCATCCCGGCGCCGCGCAGGCACGACGCGAGGTCCTGCATATCCGCAACTACAGCCTGTACGTGCCGCGCGATTTCGATGTCTCGCCGTATTTCCGCATCGTCAAGCCGCGACTGGAACAGGGTTTCGATTTTCATCGCCTGGATTGGGATGAGCCGCCTGCCGCATAGCGTGGCTGCGCCGTGTCGATGACGCGCGCCTTGCCCCGGAGGCATGGGCGCGGGGTAGGATGCGACGAACCCTACTGGAAGCATTGATCGCATGTTCCGTTCGCTGCGTGTTGCGTTGTTCTCGTCCTGCCTGTTGCTGTCCGGCGCGCTGCCGCCGACGGCATTCGCACAAGCCGGGGTTGCGGTGGCGGACCACGACTTTCCCGGCACGATCCAGCTGGCGGTGGATGCCACCGACCTGTCGCGACGCGTCTACCAGGTGCGCGAACGCATTCCGGTACAGGCTGGGCCGCTGAAGCTGTGGTATCCGCAGTGGATACCGGGCAACCACGCGCCGACAGGGCCGATCAACCAGTTTGCCGGGCTCATCATCAGCGGCAATGGCCAGCGCATCGCATGGCGACGCGATCCGCTGGACATGTACGCGTTCGAGCTGGAAGTACCGGCGGGCGTGACCGCCATCGATATCGAATTCCAGTCGCTGTCGCCCACGGCCAGCGACCAGGGCCGGGTGGCGATGACCACCGACCTGATGTCGGTGCAGTGGTCGCGGTTGTTGCTGTATCCGGCGGGCTTCGATGCGCGCCGCATCCGTTTCCAGCCGAGCCTGCGCCTGCCGGCGGGCTGGCGGTTCGGCAGCGCGCTGGAAGCGGCGGGCAGTGAGGGCGACCTGCATCGCTTCCAGCCGCTGGCTTTGGTAGATCTGGTCGATTCGCCGGTCTATGCCGGTCGCCATTTCAAGCGCTACGACCTGGATCCGGGGGCGAAGGTGCCGGTGCATCTCGATGTGGTCGCCGATGAGCCGGAACTGCTCGAAGCAAAACCGCAGATCCTTGAAGCGCATCGCGCGCTGGTGCGGCAGGCGGACCGCGTGTTCGGCACGCGTCCGTTCGCGCACTACGATTTCCTGCTGGCGCTGTCGGACCAGTTCAGCGGCATCGGCCTGGAACACCACCAGTCCAGCGAGAACGGCACCTTCCCCGGCTACCTGACCGGCGACGCGCCGTTCACCGACAACTATCTGCTGCCGCACGAATACGCGCACAGCTGGAACGGCAAATCCATGCGTCCGGCGAAGCTGTGGACGCCGCACTACAACACGCCGATGCAGAACGACCTGCTGTGGGTGTACGAAGGCCAGACCGAGTTCTGGGCCTGGGTGCTGGCCGCGCGCGCCGGCTTGTACACGCCGGAGCAGGCAAGGGAAGTGCTGGCGGCGACGGCGGCAACCTTCGACCACCGCGCCGGCCGTGGCTGGCGCGATCTGCAGGACACCGTGTACCAGGGCATCGTCGATTTCAACGATGCGCCGCAGGCCTGGGAAAGCTGGCAGCGCGGCTACGATTTCTACGACGAAGGCATTCTGGTCTGGCTGGACGTGGACACGAAGCTGGCTGAGCTGTCGAAGGGCAAGCGTTCGCTGGACGACTTTGCACGCGACTTCTTCGGTGGCTATGCGGGCAAGCTGGAAGCGCGACGCTACGGTTTCGATGAGGTGATCGATGCGCTGGGACAAGTGCAGGCGCACGACTGGTCCGCTTACTTGCGCGAACGCATCGACAGCCACGGACCCGGCGCGCCGCTGGATGGACTGGTGCGCGCCGGCTGGAAACTGGTCTATACCGAAACCCCGAATCTCGCGATCACCGATGCCGAAGGTGATGGCGAATACGACGATTTCCGTTTCTCGCTGGGCCTGAGCATCGCCAGCGACGAGGGCAAGGTCAATGAAGTCCTGTGGAACGGCCCGGCGTATCGGGCCGGCATCGCCAAGGACATGCAAGTGGTCGCGGTCAACGGCATCGCCTACAAGGCCGAACGCCTGCAGCGCGCGATCACTGCGGCGAAATCAGGCAAGCAAGCGGTCGAGTTGCTGCTGCGACAGGGCGAGTCGTATCGCAGCGTCCGCATCGATTACCACGAAGGCCTGCGCTATCCGCACCTCGAGCGCATCGATGGCACGCCCGATGGACTGCGGCGATTGCTGGCGCCACTTGGATGAAACTGTGGGAGCGCCGTCCCGGCGCGAGCTCTTCGCATTGCATCAAGGCAACAGCAAGAGCTCGCGCCGGGACGGCGCTCCCACGGTCCTGGTTTCCAGAAAGAAACAATTCATCTGTTACTCAAGGTGGGTTCTCCTAGAATCGGGCATGCAAACAAGGAGACTCGCATCATGAAGACCCAGCTGATGCCTGCTGTCACATTGCTCGCGGTTGTGAGCGCGCTTCCCGCCCATGCCGACGACCTCGTGTTCGACGACTGCCTCGCCGACTTGCGCGGACAGGCAGTGGTGGCCGGGGTTTCCGGCGATTCCTTCGACACCTATACGCACGAGCTCGCACCCGACATGGGCGTGCTTGAACTGCTCGATGCGCAGCCGGAATTCACCACGCCGATCTGGGACTATCTCGCCGCCCTGGTCGACGAGCAGCGCATCAGCGATGGCCAGGCCATGCTCTCAGCGCATGCGGCGACGCTGGCGCAGGCCTCGCAGCAGTACGGCGTGGATCCGGCCACGGTGGTCGCGGTGTGGGGCGTGGAAAGCGACTACGGCAAGACCTTCGGCAAGCGGCCGTTGCTGGTGTCGCTGGCCACGTTGTCGTGCTTCGGCCGGCGCCAGGCATTCTTCCGTGGCGAATTCTTCGCCATGCTCAAGCTGCTGCAATCCGGCGACCTGAAGCCCGAAGGACTCACCGGCTCGTGGGCCGGCGCCTTTGGCCATACCCAGTTCATGCCGACCACTTACCAGCGCATCGCCGTGGACGGCGATGGCGACGGGCGCCGCGACCTGGTCGCCAGCATTCCCGATGCGCTCGCCTCCACCGCTAACTACCTGAAACTCGCGGGCTGGCGCACAGGCGAGCCTTGGGGTTATGAAGTGAAGCTGCCGGCGGCTTTCGATGCCGCGCTGGCCGGCAGGAAGAACAAGCGCCTGTTGTCCGACTGGATCGCGCGTGGCGTGACCCGCATCGATGGTTCATCGATCCCCGTGGCCGACACGCAAGCCGGCGTGTTGCTGCCGGCAGGAATCAACGGCCCGGCGCTCCTGGTGTTCCGCAATTTCGACGCGATCTATGCCTACAACGCGGCCGAAAGCTATGCGCTGGCCATCGCCACGCTCTCTGATCGGTTGCGCGGCGGCGGACCGCTGCTCACGCCGTGGCCGACCGATGATCCGGGGCTGGGTCGCGCTGAACGCAAACAATTGCAGACCTTGCTGCTGGCGCGTGGCCACGCCATCGGCACGGCCGACGGCATGATCGGCAGCTTGACCCGGCGCGCGATCGTGGTCGAACAGCAAAGACTCGGCATGCAACCGCAGGATGGTCGCGCCGGGAGGAAAATCCTCGATGCGTTGCGCGAGCAAGGGCCGCCGGTGCTGTCGCAGCCTTGACTTGTGGGGCGACCTTGTGGGAGCGGCTTCCAGCCGCGAGCCCTTGCTTGAGTCTTTATCCCGCCAAGCGGATTCATCCTGGAGATGCAACAAACAACCACGGCAGGAGCGCCGTCCTGGCGCGAGCTCTCGGATGGGTTTCAAAGCAACAGCAAGAGCTCGCGGCTGGAAGCCGCTCCCACAAAGCCGTTCCCACAATCATCGCTCCCACAACAGTATTCGTCAGGCCGCCTGCACCAGCGGGATTTCGCGCGGGTTGTTCCACTTGGCCAGCAACGCCGCCTCGCGCGCCTTGGCCGTGTGCAGGTGCGCTTCCTTGACGTGGCCGTAGCCGCGGATGTGTTCGGGGATGCTCGCGATCTCGACAGCCAGCGCCAGGTTGTCGCCATTCAGCGCGGCCACCAGCTGGCCCACGGTCTGCTCGTACTCGCCGATCAACCGGCGCTCGCCCTTGCGCTCTTCGGTGTACCCGAAGAGGTCGAGCATGCCGCCGCGCAGGAAGCGCAGCTTCGCCATCCACTTGAACGCGGTGAACACCCACGGGCCGTATTCCCGCTTGATCAAGCGGCCCTGCGCATCCTTCTTCGCCAGCAACGGTGGCGCCAGGTGGAAGTGCAGCTTGTAGTCGCCGTCGAACTGCTGCTCCAGCTTCTTCTGGAAATCGCCGCTGGTGTACAGGCGCGCGACTTCGTATTCGTCCTTGTAGGCCATCAGTTTGAAGAAGTAGCGGGCCACCGCTTCGCTCAACGCGGTGGAACCGGGCGCGCGCACGTGTTCGGCATCGCGCGCCTGGTCGACCAGCTTGCGGTAGCGCTGCGCGTAGGCGGCGTTCTGGTACTCGGTGAGGAAGGCGACGCGGCGCTGGATCAGTTCGTCCAGCGAGCGCGACAGGCGCAGGTCGTCCAGCGGCAGGAAGGCGATGCCGTCGCCGCTATTCGCATCCTGCAGGCCGCGTACTTCGTGCTCGTTGTCCGGCGTGCGCGGCGCGCTGGGGCTGGCCCATTCGCTGGTTTCCCATTCGCCCGGCGGCAGGATCTGCAGGCCGTGCGGGGTGCGCTCGGATTCGGTCTGGGTGTTGTGGATCACGCCCGCCGCTTCGGCGACGGCCGACGGATTGACTACCGCCAGGCGGCCCCAGGCGAACGCCTGCCGGTTCATCTCGATCGCCGCGCCATTCAATTCCACCGCGCGCATGATCGCCTCGTAGGAAATCGGCACCAGTCCCTGCTGCCAGGCGTAGCCGAGCATGAACAGGTTGGCGGCGATCGCATCGCCCAGCAGCGCGGTGGCCAGCACCGTGGCATCGACCTGCAACGGCGCGCGGCCGCCGAGCGCCTGGGTCACCGCGGACACGATGCCGGCCGCCGGGAATTCCATGTCCGGACGGGTGGTGAAGGTGCCGGGCATCGCTTCGTAGGTGTTCAACACCACTTGCGTGCGTTCGCCGCGCACTTTCGACAACACCCAGTAGTCGTTGACCACCACCATGTCGCAACCCAGGACCACGTCGGCTTCGCCGGCGGCGATGCGCACGGCGTGGATGTCCTCGGGCGTGTTGGCGAAACGGATGTGGGTGGTGACCGCGCCGCCCTTCTGGGCCAGGCCGGTCTGGTCGAGCACGCTGGCGCCCTTGCCTTCCAGGTGGCCGGCCATGCCCAGCAGCGCGCCGATGGTGACCACGCCGGTGCCGCCGACGCCGGTGATGAGGATATTCCAGGGTTGCTTGAAATCGGCCTTGAACACCGGGGCCGGGATGCTCGCCAGCAACTCGGCCGGATCCTTTTTCTTGCCCTTGCGCGGCGCGCCGCCGTGCACGGTGACGAAGCTGGGGCAGAAGCCATTGACGCAGGAATAGTCCTTGTTGCAGTTGGACTGGTCGATCTCGCGCTTGCGCCCGAATTCGGTTTCCTTGGGCAGTACCGACACGCAGAAACTTTTCACTCCGCAGTCGCCGCAGCCTTCGCAGACCAGGGTATTGACCATGACGCGTTTTTGCGGATCGACCAGCTTGCCGCGCTTGCGGCGGCGGCGTTTCTCGGTGGCGCAGGTCTGGTCGTAGACCAGGATGCTGGTGCCCTTCACTTCACGCAGCTGCTTCTGCACCTCGTCCAGGCGCTTGCGGTCGAAGAACTCCACGCCACTGGGGAAGATCTCAGGTTTGGACCACTTCTCGATCTCGTCGCTGACCACGACGATGGTTTGCACGCCCTCGGCGCGCATCATGTGCGCGATCTGCGGCACGCTCAGCGTTCCATCGACCGGCTGTCCGCCGGTCATCGCGACCGCGTCGTTGTAGAGGATCTTGTAGGTGATGTTGACCCCGGTGGCGACCGACTGGCGCACCGCCAGCGAACCGGAATGGAAGAAGGTGCCGTCGCCGAGGTTCTGGAACACGTGCGCGGTCTCGGTGAACGGCGCCTGCCCCGACCAGGTCACGCCTTCGCCGCCCATGTGGGTGAAGGTGTCGGTGTTGCGGTCCATCCATGTGACCATGTAGTGGCAGCCGATGCCGCCCAGCGCGCGCGAACCTTCCGGCACTACGGTCGAAGTATTGTGCGGGCAGCCGCTGCAGTAATGCGGCACGCGCGGGAAGTTGGCGCGCGGCAACGCCATCTCCGCTTCCTTCGCTTCCATCCAGCGCAGCCGCTGTTCGATGGATTCCGTAGTGAAGAAACGCTGGATGCGGCGACCGATGACCCCGGCGATGGTCGCCGGAGTGAGTTCGCCAGTGGAAGGCAGGATCCATTCGCCGGCTTCGTCGTATTTGCCGACGATGGATGGACGCGTGCCGGCACTGGCCGGCCAGTTGTAGAAGTATTCCTTCATCTGCCGCTCGATGAAGGCGCGCTTCTCTTCCACCACCACGATGTCTTCCAGGCCGTGGGCGAAGTTGGCGATGCCGATCGGTTCCAGCGGCCAGGTCATGCCGACCTTGTACACGCGGATGCCGATATCGGCGCAGGCCTGCTCATCCAGGCCCAGGTATTCCAGCGCCTGCAACACGTCCAGGTAGCTCTTGCCGGTGGTGACGATGCCCAGGCGCGCGCGCGGCGAATCCAGCACGATCCGGTCCACGCCATTGGCGCGGGCGAAGGCCTGCGCGGCCTTCACCGCATAACGATGCAGGCGCATTTCCTGGTCCAGCGGCGGATCCGGCCAGCGGATGTTCAAGCCGCCATGCGGCATCTCGAAATCTTCCGGCAGCACGATGCGGCGGGCGAACGGGTTCACTTCCACCGAGGCCGAGGTTTCCACCGTCTCGGCGATGGTCTTGAAGCCGATCCAGCGCCCGGTGTAACGGCTCATCGCCCAGCCGACCAGGCCCAGGTCGAGGATGTCCTGCACCCCGGCCGGATTCAGCACCGGCATCATCGCGCTGACGAATTCGTCTTCCGAGCCATGCGGCAGGGTCGAGCTGCGGCAGTTGTGGTCGTCGGCGGCCAGCGCCAGCACGCCGCCGTGCTTCGAGGTGCCGGCGGCGTTGCCGTGCTTGAACACGTCGCCGCAGCGGTCCACGCCCGGGCCCTTGCCGTACCACATCGAGTACACGCCCTCGACCTTGGCCCCGGGGAACAGGTTGGTCTGCTGCGTGCCCCAGACCATGGTCGCGCCCAGGTCTTCATTGAGGCCGGGGGTGAACTTCACCCCCGCAGCCGCCAGGTGCTGCTTGGCCCGCCACAGTTCCAGGTCGAAACCGCCCAGCGGCGAGCCGCGATAGCCGCTGATGAAACCGGCCGTGTCCAGCCCGGCGGCCTGGTCGCGCAGGCGCTGCATCAGCGGCAGCCGGACCAGGGCCTGGACCCCGCTCAGGTAGATGCGGCCGTCGGTGCGGGTGTACTTGTGCTCCAGGGTGTAGTCGTCGTCCAGCACCCCGATCTGCGGCGTGTTGGCGGACGAAGGGGAGGTGAGTTCGGCGGTGCTGGTCATGGCTGGCCCGGGGGTTAGGCGGCTGGCGGCGTCCGGCGAACGCCCGACGCGAAGGGGTGAAATTGTAGCAGCGGGGCAAATTCCGGCCCCAGGCGCTCGATTTTTGTGCGCTGCAGCGGTTAGGATGCGGTTTGGGGAAGCTGTGTTGTAGAGGGGAAACGCAATGAAGTTGCACGGATTGATCCTGGCCACCGGCCTCGCATTGGCCGCGGTTACCGCCCAGGCGCAGACGCTGGCGAAGCCCGGGGAATTCTATTTCGACGAAGATCGCAACACTGCGCGGCTGATCGTGGCCGTTGAAGGCGAGGGCGAGCCCCTGGCTGCGCAATTGGTGAAGCAGATCGAGCGCGGCCGTAACCGGATCGAGGCCACCGCACAGCTCGCCCACGTGGCGATCAACGAGAAGCGGTTCGAACTGGGCGAGAAGCTTTACCAGGAAGCACTGAGCGGCACGGACAGGCGCGGCACCCTGGGACGCGCGGTGCGCTGGAACTACGCCTGGGACCTCTATCGTCAGGACCAGAAGCCGGCCGCGCTGGCGCAATGGACTGACCTGGCCAACGGATTCGGTTCGCCGTCGTGGTTGCCGCCGACCCTGGCCCTGGTCCTGTGGGACCTGGATCGCAAGGCCGAGGCGACGCAGTGGTATGCGGCGGCCGTGCGCACCGAGCCGCGGTTGTGGGCCGATCCGGCCAATTTCCCCACCCTGCTGCCCGACTGGCGCGAGCAGGATCGCCAGCGCCTGGCCGAGGTTTTCGCCGCCTGGCAGGCCGATCCGCCGGCCTGGCCGTAACCGGGCAACCGGGCATGGCAGAATCCGGGTCATGAACCACCCGGCCCGGCCCATGCCCCTCCAGTCCATGTCCCAAGCGATTCACGCAGCAGGATGATCAACAACGATCTGCAGGTCGGGCCTTATCGCGCCCGCCTGCTCAGCCACGGCCGTGTACAGATACCGCAGTTCCTGCAGGAGCCTTCCGCCCGGCGGCTGCGCGAGTGCCTGCAAAAGGAAGTCCCATGGACGACCGCCGTGCGCAGCGACCGGCCCTTGCCGCCGGGAGCCGAGGGAACCCGCGCGCCGGAAGGGACGCAACACCAGGACATGCTGCAATGCCTGTACGAGCGTTCGCGCGATGATTTCGAATTCGTCTTCGACCGCTACCGCATGATCGACGCCCGCCGCGACGGGCTGGATCCGGGCCTGGTGCTGCACGTGGTGGTGGATTTCCTCAACAGTCCGCCGTTCCTGGAATTCGCCCGCGAACTGACCGGCGACGGCGGCATCCGCATGGTCAGCGCCATCGCCGCGCGCTACCGTCCGGGCCACTTCCTGAAGATGCACAACGACAAGGCCGGCGACGAGGATCGCGCCTTCGCCTACGTGATCAACCTGGGCCTCGACTGGCAGGCCGACTGGGGCGGGTTGCTGCAATTCCTCGATGAGAACCAGAACGTGGTGGAAACCTTCACCCCGCACTGGAATTCGTTGAGCCTGTTCCGCGTGCCGCAGATGCACCAGGTCAGCCTGATGGCGCCGTGGGCGAAGGAAAACCGCTACAGCATCACCGGCTGGTTCCGGCGCAGCTGAGCCGGCGGCAGACGTGGCGTGCCCATGGGCGCGCCGGAAAATCATTCCGGGAGAACGACGATGCGCCGATTGATGCTGCTATCCACCTTGCTGTCATCCGCCTTGATGCTTGCGTTGCCGGCCGTGGCCGCCGACCGCATCACCGGCCGCGATTTCGCCACCCGTTCGGAAGTGATCGCACCGCACGCGATGGCCGCGACCTCGCACCCGCTGGCCACGCAGATCGCCCTGGACGTGATGAAGAACGGCGGCAGCGCGGTCGATGCGGCGATCGCCGCCGACGCGGCGCTGGGCCTGATGGAACCCACCGGCAGCGGCATCGGCGGCGACCTGTTCGCCATCGTCTGGGATCCGAAGACGAAAAAGCTCTATGGCTACAACGGCTCGGGCCGTTCGCCGAAATCGCTGACGCTCGCGCATTTCCAGAAGCTCGGCCTCAGCGACATCCCGCCGCTGGGCCCGTTGCCGGTCAGCGTGCCGGGCGCGGTCGACGGCTGGTTCGCCCTGCACGATCGCTTCGGCAAGGCATCGATGCGCGACGTGCTGGCGCCGACCATCCGTTACGCCCGCGAAGGCCATCCGCTGGCCGAGACCATCGCTTATTACTGGGCGCGTTCGGTGCCGAAGCTGTCGTCGTATCCCGGCTTCAAGGAACAGTTCACTATCGACGGCCGCGCCCCGCGCACCGGCGAGCTGTGGAGGAACCCGAATCTCGCCAACACCCTGCAGCGGATCGCCGATGGCGGCCGCGATGCGTTCTACAAGGGCGATATCGCCCACACCATCGATGCGTATTTCAAGGCCAATGGCGGCTTCCTCAGCTACGACGACCTGGCCGCGCATCATGGCGAATGGGTCGAACCGGTCAGCACCAACTATCGCGGCTACGATGTATGGGAGCTGCCGCCGAACGGCCAGGGCATCGCCGCGCTGCAGATGCTCAACGTGCTGGAAGGCTACGATTTCTCGAAGATTCCCTACGGCAGCGCCGAGCACGTGCATCTGTTCGTCGAAGCCAAGAAACTCGCCTTCGCCGATCGCGCCCGCTGGTATGCCGATCCCGCGTTCCAGCCAGCGCCGGTGGCCAAGCTTGTTTCCAAGGCTTACGCCGCCCAGCGCCGCAAGCTGATTTCCGCCGACAAGGTGTTGCGCGAAGTGCAGCCGGGCACGCCGGCCGAACTCGATGAAGGCGACACCATCTACCTGACCACTGCGGACAAGGACGGGATGATGGTGTCGCTGATCCAGTCCAACTATCGCGGCATGGGCAGCGGCATGGCGCCGCCGGGACTGGGCTTCATCCTGCAGGACCGCGGCGAGATGTTCGTGCTGAAGGATTGCGAAGGGGTTGCGCCGCATCCCAATTGCTACGCGCCGGGCAAGCGGCCGTTCCAGACGATCATTCCTGCGTTCATCACCAGGGACGGCAAGCCCTACGTCAGCTTCGGGGTGATGGGCGGGGCGATGCAGCCGCAAGGCCATGTGCAGATCGTGATGAACCTGGTCGATTTCCACATGAACCTGCAGGAAGCCGGCGACGCGCCGCGCATCCAGCACGACGGCGACACCGAGCCGACCGGGCAGAACACCGCGATGCGCAATGGCGGCGTGGTGCAATTGGAGAACGGATTTCCCTACGAAACCATCCGCGCCCTGATGGACAAGGGCCATCACGTCGAATGGGCGCTGGGCCCGTACGGCGGTTACCAGGCGATCCGCCGCGATTCCGGAACCGGGGTCTATTTCGGCGCCTCGGAAAGCCGCAAGGATGGACAGGCTGCTGGTTATTGATTTGTGCAGGAGCGGGCCCTGCCCGCGCCGCTTCTGGCATTCTTGCCAAGAGCGGTCGCGGGCAGGGCCCGCTCCTACGGCAATTGAATGCTTTTCTACACAAGGAAGGAACACAAATGGATCGCAATCGTCGCGTGATATCCGCAGCAATCGTGTCATTGGCCTTGTGCCTGGCATCGTCCTCAGGCGTGGCCGAGCAGGCGCCGGGTTTGTCGAAACAGAAGCTGGCCGAGTTGCAACGGCTGGAGAACGACCCGCAGATCAAACGCGCGAACGAGGCCTGGAACAAGGCCAGCGGGGAAGCGACCCGCCAACATCTGCGCGCGGTGGCCGCGCAAGGCGATGCGCGCAGCCTGCTGGCGGCGTCGATGCTGTGGTCCGGATTCGGGCGTCTTGAAGAGGACGCGCCGCTATTGCAGGCGAAGCCCGCGCAGGAGACCCGCGCCTGGTTCGACGCCGCCCGCCGGGCCCGTCCGCGCGAGGTGCTGGTGGCCTGGATCGAAGCCAGCGATTGCGGCGGCTTGAGCGACAGCTGCAATCCGCGCGAAGCATTGCAGTTCCTGTTGCAGGCCGAACCACGCAATGCCGCCGTGCAGTTGCTGGCCCTGGCCGATGCCGACCGGCGCGGCGACCGCAAGGCTATGGATGGCTACTGGCAGGCAGCTGCTTCCGCCTCGGTCTACGATCCGCACACGCTGGAGATCGGCCGCTTGTTGCATGCGACCATGGCCGGCGTCGATCTGCCGCCGCTGGATCCGCGCCTGGCCCAGGCCATGGGCACCTGGTTCGGCTTGAACCGGTCGGCCACCGCGCAGGATTTCGCCGACGTGGGCCTGATCGGGATGGCGGCGGCCTGGGCCATGCCGGGATTATCGCCGGTCGCCAACGAGTGCAAGGCCGGGAAACTGGCGTCGGCCAGCCTCGAGCGGCAAGCCGAATGCGAGCGCGTATTGGAATTGTTGTCCGCCGACGAATCGACGTTGATCGCGCCGATGATCGGCTTGGCGAAACTGGTCGAACTGTCCGGCGACAGTCCCGAGGGAAAAGCCCGGCGCGAGCAACTGCGGCAGTTCTACTGGGTCTATGAAAACATGCAGCAACGCTTGCCGGGTCTCTCCCCGGATGGGCCGCTTCCCACTGAATACGGCACCTGGTTCATGACCGAAGGCGAGTTGTCGGCCATGCGCAAGGCGTTGGCGCACTATGGGTTACCGCTGCAGCCTCCCGCAGGCTGGTTGCCAAGCACGCCGCGCTACCGCGCGCTGGTCAGCACGGGCCGGGAAGCCACAAGCGCCAAGTGATCGATGCGACGTGATGCGATGTGTGGGAGCGGCGTAAGCCGCGATGCCCTTGCTTCTCCGCAAAAGCATCGCGGCTTACGCCGCTCCCACATGCTATTCGTGGCGCAAGGCCGCAATCGGGTCCAGTTGCGCCGCCTGGCGCGCCGGATAGACGCCGAAGGCCATGCCGACCAGCGCGCAGAACGCGACGGAAAACACGATGGGAATCGGCGCCCAGGCCACCTGCCAGCCGGCGAAGGCGGCGATCAGGTAGGCCAGCACCGCGCCGAGCAGCAGGCCGAGCAAGGCGCCGGCGATGCAGATCACGCTGGCTTCGCGCAGGAATTGCGCGATCACGTCGCGCTTGCGCGCGCCCAGTGCGCGCAACAAGCCGATTTCACGGCGGCGCTCCAGCACATTGGCCAGCATGATGTTCATGATGCCGATGCCGCCGACCAGCAGGCTGACCCCGGCGATGGCGGCCATCACCACCTGGAAAATGCGCTGGGTCTTCTGGTGCTGGCGGAACAGCTGCTGCGGCACCACCAGCTGGTAATCGGCGATGCCGGCGTGGCGCTGGTCGAGCAACGCCGCGAGCACGCCCGCGCCGCCGGCCAGTTGTTCAGGCTGGTCCAGACGCAGCAGGAACCGGTCTATCTCGTCTTCCTGCGGCTGGAAGCGGAAGCGCGCCCGGGCGCTGGCCAGTGGCAGGTAGATGCGATTGCTCTCCAACCCCAGCTTCACCCCTTCGAAATCGTCCTTGCCCAGGTCGCGGTCGCCAAGCACGCCGACCACTTCCAGCCACACATGGTTGATCTTGACCAGTTGTCCGATCGGATCCGTATTCGGGAACAAGTCGGTCGCGGCCTGGTGCCCCAGCACGGCGACCGCGGCCAGCGAGGCCTCGTCCTGCGCGCTCAGCGTGCGTCCCTTCGCCACTTCCAGCGAAGACAGCTGGAACCAGTCGGCGCTGACCCCGCTGGCCTGCGCATCGCTGCGCCCGGCGTCGCTGAAGACCGAATACGTGCGCACCTGCTTCTCCGCCGCGTAACTGCCCGCGCCCGGCACCACCGCCAACGCCGCATCGGCATCGGCCACGGTCAATCCCAGGCTGCGCGCGCGGCTTTCCTTCAGCGTGGCTTCGTCCTGCGACTTGGCTTCGGCGATCAGGTTGTGCAGGCCCAGGCTTTCGACCAGGCGCAGGGCTTCGCGACGGCTGCCTTCGCCCACCGCCTGCATGGCCACGATCGCGCCCACGCCGAAGATCAATCCCAGCAAGGTCAACAGCGTGCGCAGGCGCCGCCGCCAGAGTTCCTCCACCGCTTCGCGCCAGATCGGTGGCAGCCGGCGCAGCAGGCGGCTCATTTCGCGGCTCCCTGTTCTGGCGCGTTTTCGCGGGTGGAAGCGGGCTTCTGCCCGGTGCCGTCGTCGCGATTGAGCAGCGCGTCGGCTTCGCCGCCCCGGGACAGCAGGATTTCATCGCCGGGCGCCAGGCCCTTGAGCACCTGCGAACGCGCGGTGCCGCGCACCCCCAGTTCGACCTTGCGCGACACGAAGTCGTCGCCCTTGCGGACCTTGACGAACTGCTGGCCGTCGCGTTGTTCGATGGCCACGTTGGCCACGCCGATCGCCTGCGCCGCCCGCAAAAGGAATACCCGCGCGGCGAAGCGCTGGCCGGGCACCAGTTGGTAACGGGCCACATCCGCGGCCGGCACCTGCGCGCGCATCGACAGGAACTTGACCGGACTTTCGGGGCTTTTCACCTTGGCCGCGCTGGCGACCCAGGACAGCTTGCTCTTGATCTTCTGCTCGGGGCGTCCGAGCGGATGCAGTTCCACTTCCGCGCCCACGCGTATGCCCTGCGATTCGATCTGCGGCAAGTCGATTTCCACCTCCATCGCCGAGGTATCCGGCAGGCTGCCGTATTCCATGCCCGCGCGCAGGTTGCTGCCCAGCATCGGCTTGTCGCCGGACCAGCTGGCGCTGAGCAGGATCACGCCGTCGTTGGGGGCGCGCAGTTCGAGGGCATCCAGGTCGGCCTGGAGTCGGTTCGCGTTGTTTTGCTGGGTGGCGCGCTGCGCATCCAGCACCGCCAGTTCCGCGCCGCCGCGCACGCCCGACTGGTCGCGCTGCCATTGCAGCGTGCCGCGCTTGACCTGCAGGAACTGCACGTCTTCCACCGCGTCCAGCATCTCGTTGCGGGCGATGGCGCTGAGGTCGGCATCGACATAACGCTGGGCGATGGCCAGTTGCACGGCCACGCTGGACAGGTCCACTTCGACCCGGCCCTGGCTGGCCAGCAGGTCGCTCTGCTTGGCGACGCGCGTCAGCGCGTTGCGCTGCAGTTCGAGCACCGCCTGGTCCAGTTCCTGCTTGCTGTCGAGCGAGGAAAAACGCGCCAGCAGGTCGCCCTTCCTGACCCGGCTGCCTTCGGCCAGCATCCATTCCACTTGTCGCGAACTCCAGTTGCTGCCCGGCACCGTCAACGGCGTGGGCTTGGACGAACGCAGGTCGCCTTCCCCCTGCACGCTGAGCACCAGCGCTTGCGGGACCACGGTTTCGGTCGCGGCAGGCAAGGCAGGTTCGCCGCAGCCACACAGCGCGGCCAGCGCGAGCGCCAGCAGGCCATTGCGGGAAAACAGCCGCCGGCTCACCGCTTGCCCGCCTGATCGTCGGCCACATTGAGTTCAACCCGTACCGCCTGCCCGGGGCGCAGTCGCGCCTTGGGATCGTCCAGGCGGATTTCCACGTCCAGGACCGGGATCGGCTGCACTTGCGACTTGCTGCGCACCGCGCGCCCGATCGCCGCCACCTTGCCCAGGTGCGCGCCGCCGCCGCCGCCCTCGACCACGATGCGCGCCCGCGCACCGACCGCGACCCGGCGCAGGTCGCGCTCCGGCAGTTCGGCGCGGACCGCAAGGGTGGTGTCGTCGGGGATCTCGGCCACGGCCTGTCCGCGCCAGACCTGCGAACCGATGTCGAATTTCTCGCCGTTCCAGTTGCCCTTGTGCATCATGATCCCGCTGCGTGGCGCCGGCAGCACCAGCGCCGCCAGCGAGGCCTGCAGCCGGGTCACGTCGGCCTGCAACTTGTTCAATTCGGAAGTGGTCAGGCGGCGTTCCTGGCGACGCTGCTCGGCGGCGAGCTTCTCGCGTGTCGCCAACAATGCGGCGCGTTTCTCGGTGCGGCGCCGGTCGTCCACCAGCTTGTCGTATTTCAGCGCCGCCACCAGCTCGCGCGGCTGCTCGGTCTTGCGTTGCGCCTTTTCCATCTGCGATTGCGCCTCGGCGGTGGCCAGGGTCGCGCTGCGCTGGCGCTCGGCCAGGTCCAGGTCGAGCTTTTCCAGTTCGCGCTGCTTTTCCTGCAGCTGGCCTTGCGCCTCCGCCAACTGCTGGACCAGTTCGTTGCCGTCGAAGGCGATCACGATGTCGCCCTTCTTCACCGCGCTGCCATCCGGCGCCAGCTGGGTGATGTTGAATTGCCACATGCGGGCCACCGAAGGCGGCATCAGCGCGGAGCTGCGCTGCGCATAGACTTCGCCATCGATGCGCAGGGTGGCCGCTTGCGCGACCGGTGCGTGAGCCAGCGTGGCCAGCAGCGCGGTGGCGAACAGGATTGCGGATTTCATCGTGATGGCACCTTCGCCGCCGCCGCCGCCGCCGCCGCCGGCGCATTGGCCTGTACGCGCACGCTCATGCCGGGCAGCAGGGAAAGAGTGCGCGTATCCAGGCCGATGTCGATGGTGAAGTAGCGACCGTCGCCCCATTCGGGCTTGCGGTCGGGCGCGCCGGCGATGTGGGTGATCCTGCCCGCCACCTTGCGCCCGGGCAGGGCATCGAAAGACAGGTCCACGCGCTGGCCTTCGACCAGTCCGCGCCGGTCGGGTTCCAGCGCCCAGGCGCGCACGCTCATCTCGCCGCCGCTGACCACTTCGCCGGCCTTGCTGCCGGGCATGCTTGAAGAGCCTTCATCGATGCGCCCGCTCAACCAGCCGGTGTTGAAGCCGTGGACCACGATGCCGTCGCGATCGGCGCGGATTTCGGAAGTGCGCATCAACGCTGCGTAATAATTGCGCTGGGTTTCCAGCTTGCGCACTTCCAGTTCGCCATCCTGGCGGCGCCGCTGGATCGCCGCGCGCGCGGTCGCCAGCGCCTTGCGCTTGAGTTCGGACTCGCGGCGGGTGCGTTCGAATTCGCCCTGGTAGCGGTCGTAGTCCAGTCCCGAAACCAGGGTTTTCGGAATGCCGGCGTCGAGCTTGGCGGCGAGCAGTTCGGATTCCGCATCCACCAGTTCCAGTTCCGCATCCAGCGCCTTCACTTGCAGTTCCGCCACTTCCTTGGCCGCGCGCGCGTTGGCCTGTTCGATCTTGGCTTCCAGGTCGGGAACCATGGTCGCGGACTGGCCGGGATCGATGCGTAGGACCACGTCGCCCGCCTTGACCGCCGCGCCCTCAGGCACGAAGTAACGGATCACCACCGGCGAGCTGTTCGATTGCGGGGTGATGATCTGCTGTGCGCCCACCGAGCGCACTTCGCCGGTCAGTACCGCCGCGGCCGCGGGCAACGCGACCAGGCAGGCCAGTGCCAGCAACCAGCGACTGGCCTTGGGCAGCCGCTGGATAGCGCACTCGTTCTCGTCCAATGGACTGCTCCATGACCAGCGAGAGCCGGCAGCCGGTAGCCGGTAGCCGGAAATCAAGCCGCTCTCCGGTTACCGGCTACCGGTTCACGGCTCCCGCAGGCAGGAAGCCGGTTATTCAGAGCCTCAGTGCGCCGAATCATGTTCGATCCTGCCGTCGCGCAGCCGCACCTGGCGCGGGGCGTGCGCGGCGATGTCCGGGTCGTGGGTCACCAGGACCACGGTCTGGCCGCTGGCATGCACTTCGCCGATCAATCCCATGACGTCCACGGCGCTCCTGGAATCCAGGTTGCCGGTGGGTTCGTCGGCCAGCAGCAGCGCCGGTTGCAGCACCAGGGCGCGGGCGATGGCCGCGCGCTGCATCTGCCCGCCCGACAATTGATCGGGACGATGGCCGCGACGGTCGCCCAGGCCGACGCGCTCCAGCAGCGCGTTCGCACGCTCGCGCGCCTCGGCCGGCGGCGCGCGGTGGAAGCGCAACGGCAGCAGCACGTTTTCCAGCACCGACAGGCGCGGCAACAGATGGAAACTCTGGAACACGAAACCGATACGCCGGTTGCGCAGGTCGCTGGCCGCTTCATCGTCCAGCCGGGCGGCATCCTGGCCTTCGATCAGGTAGTGGCCGCTGCTGGGATGGTCCAGGCAACCCAGGATGTTCAACAGGCTGGACTTGCCCGAACCGGAGGGTCCGGTGAGGGCGACGAATTCGCCGCTGCCGATATCCAGATCGACCCCGGCCAGGGCATGTACGGTCTGCCCGCTCATCACGTAACGGCGATGCACGCCTTGCAGCTGGATCATGCCGTGACCGCTGGATATGTTGCGGACGCAAGACGGCGCAGCCGGCATTCGTTCCACGATTGATTCATGTGCTTCATCCCTGCTTTCCCCACAACGCCTCCCTGATTCTAAACAAACCCGGCCGAGCAACGATCAATCCGCCGGCACCGTGCGTTCGCTGGCCCAGGCGCGCAAGGCCGATACCTGTTCGGCCATGATTACCGACAGCGGCCGGGTGTTGCGGATCTCGTGCATCAGCAGATCGGTATCCAGTGCCTTCTTTTCCGCATGCGCGGTGTACAGCGCGGCGACGATGGCTTGTTCGATCTCGGCGCCGGAAAACCCATTCGACGCCGCCGCCAGTGCCGGCAGTGCGAAATCGTCGGCAGCCAGCTGGCGTCGCGCCAGGTGCAGGCGCAGCACGTCCACGCGCGCATCGGGTCCGGGCAGGTCGACGAAGAAGATTTCGTCGAAGCGGCCCTTGCGCAGCAATTCGGCCGGCAACTCCTGCACCTGGTTGGCGGTGGCGACGATGAAGACTGCGCCCTTGCGTTCGGCCATCCAGGTCAACAGGTAGCCGAGCACGCGCCGCGACACCCCGCCATCGCCTTCGCCGCTGCCGCCAGCCAGGCCTTTTTCGATCTCGTCGATCCACAACACGCAGGGCGCCAGTTGCTCGGCCGAGGCCAGCGCGCCGCGCAGGTTCTTTTCGGTTTCACCGTGGTACTTGTCGTACAGGGTGCCGAAATCCAGGCGCAGCAACGGCACTCCGAAGCCGCCGGCGGTGGCCTTGGCCAGCATCGACTTGCCGCAACCCTGCACGCCGAGCAGCAACATGCCCTTGGGCGGGTCGAGTCCAGGTGGCGCATTGCCGGAAACAAAGACCTCGCGGCGTTGCCCGATCCAGCGTTTCAACCGGCCTGCACCGGCGACATCGGCAAAACGCGCGGTGTCGTATTCGTAATGCAGGTGGCCGCTGCGGTTGAGCAGCTCGAATTTCAGCTTGGAAAGCTGCGGCAGGTCGGCGGCGCTGAGCGCGCCGTCGTCGTGGATCAGCTGGCGGGCGATGCGCCGCGCGTCGGTCAGGCTCAGGCCCTGCAGGTTGCGCACGATCTGCTGCACGGCTTCGCCATCGGCCTCGACCCGGCGGCCACCGTTTTCGCGGGCGTAGTCGGTGGCTTCCTCGCGGACCATCTTCAACAACGCGTTGGCATCGGGCAGGCGCGGGTTGAAGCGTACCGCGATGGCTTCCAGTTCCGGCGGCAGTTCGACCTTGGCCCCGACCAGCACCACCACATGCGGCGGGCAATGGCGGCGCTGGACGATATCGCGCAGCTGGCGCTGGCTGCTGGCGTAGCCCAGGTAAGGATGGAAATCGAGCAGCAGGTAGATGCCGCGCTGCCCGGCTTGCTTCATCGCCTGCAGGGCGGCGCTGGCGTCGGGCGGGCCCTCGGCCTCGTCCTCGCGGTCCATGTCGATGCGACGCAGGCCCTCGGTGATCGACCAGCGGTACAGCGCGCGCCAGACCTGCGACAGCGCCTGGCGGAACAGTTCGACGATGCGCCCCTCATCCTGGGTCTCGATCACGATCAACGGCGTGTTGGCGCGGATCAGCGCGGTCAGGTCCTGCAGTTCGGTCACGATGGGTCCGGGTTCTTGGTGGCGGGCACGATAGCAAAGCGAGGAACGAGGGGGGAGGAACGAGGAACGAGAAGTTGGGAGTGAGCGGAGAGGAGTGAGGAGTGAGCGCCGGGGGGCGAATGAGAATGGGTTCCGGTCGGGCTTCACTCGTTGCTCGTTCCTCCCCTCTCGTTCCTCGCCTCCCCCCCGCTCCCCGGTGTACCCTGCCGGTTCCCGGTAACGAGGCGTGCGCATGAAGACGATTCTGGTCGCCAGCTCCAAGGGTGGCGCGGGCAAGACCACATTGGCCACCAACCTGGCCGCGCATTTCGCGCTGGAAGGCAAGCGCACCGTGCTGGTGGATGCCGATCCCCAGCATTCCTCCACCCGCTGGGCCGAACGCCGCGCCGAACTGGAAAGCGCCGTGCTGCCGATCGACGCCGGCAGGAAAAAGGCCTGGCGGGGCGCGTTGCCGGACGATGCCGAGCGCGTGGTGATCGATGCCCCCGCCGGGTCGATGGCCGAAGATCTCGAGTCATTCATCGAACTTGCCGATGCGATCGTGGTCCCGGTACTGCCCTCGGCGCTGGATATCGAGGCCACCGTGGGTTTCCTCAATTCCCTGTCCAAGGTCCCGCGCGTGCACAAGCGCAAGCTGCCGGTCGGCCTGGTGGTCAACCGCAGCAAGCCGTGGACCAACACCTCCCAGCAGGCCGTGGAAATGCTCAAGAGCTGGCCCTATCCGGTGGTTGCGCAGTTGCGCGACACCCAGGCCTATGTGGTCCTGGCCGGGCTGGGCCGCAGCCTGTTCGACTACCGTTCGGCCCAGGTCCGCGAACATCAGGCCGACTGGGAGCCGTTGCTGAAATGGGTCAAGAAAGCCTGAGTCCGGCATTGGATCCGCGGCAAACGAATTCGCTGCAAACAGTTTCGCTACAACAAGCTCGTTACAGACCAGCTCGCCACAAACCAAGGGGATGCCATGCGTGAATTGATCCTGTTGCGCCATGCGCATGCCGAGCCCGCCGCCGCGGGCGAGACCGACCTGGACCGGCCGCTGTCGGCCGAAGGCCTGGCGGAAGCCGAAGCCGCCGGGCGCTGGCTTTCGGCCCAGGGCCTGGTCCCGGACCGGGTGCTGTGCTCGCCGGCGCGGCGTTCGCGTGAAACCCTGGAGGCGGTGCTGGGCGCCATCGGCTATGTCGAACAGCGTCTGGAGGATTCCATCTACGAAGCCACGCCCGGAACCCTGGCCGAACTGGTCGATACCCATCGCGAGACAGAGCGACTGTTGCTGGTCGGCCACAATCCGGGGCTGGAGCGGCTCGCCGCGCTGATGCACAGCGGACAGTCCGGCGATTACCGCGGCATGCCGACCTCGTCGGTGGTGGTCTTGAAGTTGCCGATGGACGCGACCATCGAGCCCGGCATCGCCACCCTTTCCGCCTTCTGGTGGCCGTGACCCCGCGATGTCCGCTGGCAAGTGTTGGAGTTTGTGCGGTCTGTTGCTGCTGTGCCTGTGGCCCGCGCTCGCGGCCACGGCCGAAACCTTCGATCCTGCGGCGTCGCGCTTCGGATTCGAGCTGCGCACGCGCTGGGGTACGAAACTGGAAGGCCTGTTCCCGCGTTATGAGGGCGAAGTCAGGCGCCTGGTCGATGGCCGCCACCAGGTGGTCCTGCGCATGTTCACCCAGTCGGTCGAGATCATCGACCATCCCCGCTATACCGAATGGACGCGCAGCGCGCGATTTTTCGAAGCCGAGCGTTATCCGGTGGTGGCGTTCGTGTCCCGGCCCTACGATCCGGAATTGCTCAGGCGCGGCGGCGAGCTGCCCGGCGAGCTGAGTATCCGCGGCATCACCCGGCCGAAGACGCTGGCGGTGGCGCCTTCCACCTGCGCCCGCCCGGCGCTCGATTGCGACGTGGTCGCGACCGGGGCGGTGCGGCGCAGCGACTACGACATGGACGACTGGATGATGGCGATCAGCGACCGGGTGGTATTCGTGCTGAGGGCGCGGCTGAAACCCGAGATCGTGCCGTGAGCGCGTTGTTGCGCGCAGTGGCGTTGTCGCTGGCCCTGCTGTGCAGCGCCTGCGTCGGTCTGTCGGAGACACAACGCAATCGCGCCGCTTCCATCGCCCATGCCGCGCGTTCGCAGGTCATCGATTGCCGCGCCGCCGATGCCTGCGCGCAGTCCTCGCCGTTGCGTGAACTGGGCGATCGCGCGCAGGCCGAATCGACCGCACAGGCGCCGCATCACTACGCGTTGATCCTGGACCGCGGCCAGGATGCGCTGCTGGCGAGGATCAACCTGATCCGCGGCGCGCGTCGCAGCATCGACCTGCAGACCTACATCTTCGACACCGACGACAGCGCGCGGCTGATGCTGGATGAACTGTTGGCGGCGGCGCGGCGCGGGGTGCGGGTGCGATTGCTGATCGACCAGCTGTCGGCCATCCCCGACCTGCGCATCCTCGCCGCGCTGTCCGGCGCGCACAAGGATTTGCAGATCCGCATCTACAACCCCAGTTTCAACAAGGCCAAGCTCAATTATTTCGACTATGCCGGCAGCGTGCTGTGCTGTTTCCGCCGCTTCAACCAGCGCATGCACACCAAGCTGATCCTGATCGACGATGCGGTCGGCATCACCGGCGGGCGCAATTACCAGGACGACTATTACGACTGGGACGCGGAATACAATTTCCGCGACCGCGACGTGCTGGTGGCGGGCCCGGCCGCGCAGGACATGGCGGTCAACTTCGATGCCTTCTGGAAGGCGCGCCGCAGCGTGCCGGTGGAGCGCCTGAACGATGTCGGCCGCAAGTTGCTCAAGGAAGGCGTGCCGAGCATGCCGCCGGCGGACTTCCTGCGTCCCCGGCGTGTCGCGGCGTTGTCGGCCGAGGCCAATGACGAAGAACGGGTGCGCGAGCGCCTGGTCCAGCCGGCGATGCCGGTGGGCGCGGTGAAGTACGTCGCCGACCTGCCGCAGAAGCATCGCCGCGAACGTCCCGAGGGCGCGACCCCGGCCGCACCGAAATTGAAGACACTGATCGAGAGCGCGCAATCGGAAGTGTTGCTGCAGACACCCTACCTGGTGATGTCCGATGCGGCGCAGGATTTGTTCAGGGCCTTGCGCCAGCGCAAGCCGCCGCCGCAGGTGATCGTTTCCACGAATAGTCTGGCCGCGACCGACAACGCGGTCGTGTATTCGATGTCGTTCAAGTACAAGCGTCGCTATCTGCGCGAGTTCGGTTTCCGCATCTACGAGTACAAGCCGTTCCCGGAGGATGCGCCGGTGGATTACGCCGCGTTGATGCCTGACGGCCCGCCGTTGGCCATGGATGGCGAAGGCGCGCTGCGCGGCCCCTCCGGCTCGATTGGGCCGGCCTCGGGATCGGCGGTTGCGGGCGAAACCACCCGCAAGCTGCAGCGCACCGAATCGCGGCCCTCGTTCCTCAGCAGCGGCGCCGCCACCAAATTGCTGCCGCTCAAGCGCGCCGGCGTGCGCCTGGGCCTGCACGCCAAGTCGATGGTGATCGACAACCGGATCGGGGTGATCGGCACGCACAACTTCGACCCGCGCTCGGAAAACTACAATACCGAGAGCGCGGTGATCATCGACGATCCCGCCTTCGCCCAGGCCCTGGCCGCCAGCATCCGCCACGACATCGCGCCGGAGAATTCCTGGGTGATCGCGCCGCGGGCCAAGCCACCGGTGCTGTCGGGACTGGATTACAGCCTGGGCAAGGTCTCCGAGGCGCTGCCGTTGTTCGACCTGTGGCCGTGGCGCTACGCCACCAGCTACGAATTCAAGCCGGGCCCGGATTGCCCGGTGCCGGTCGCGCCCAACGATCCCGCGTTCCATCGCTGCTACCAGGCCGTCGGCGATTTCCCCGAAGTCGATGTCGGCCCGAAGTGGTTGTACACGCGCTTGCTGACTGCGTTCGGGGCGGGGCTGGTTCCGATTCTGTAGGTTCTTCGGGAGCTGGTGATTGGTGAGAAAAGCATGCGGCTTTGTCTCTCGCTTTTGCCCCCTTTCCCAAAGGGGGAAGAAAAACCAAACTCCTGCCGCTCTCGTTTCTCGTTTCCCTTCTCACTCCTCACTCCTCACTCCTCACCCCCACAAGGCTCCCCACATGGCTTTCCGCACCCCAGTCGATATCGCCGCCCTCAACGCCAACTGTCGCGGGACGATGATCGAGCATCTCGGCATCGTCATCATCGAAGCGGGCGACGACTGGTTGCGTGGAACCATGCCGGTCGACGCGCGCACCAGGCAGCCCTACGGACTGCTGCACGGCGGCGCCTCGGTCGCGCTGGCCGAAACCCTGGGCAGCATGGCCGGCAACCTGTGCGTGGACAGCGCGAAGGAGATGGTCGTCGGCCTGGAGATCAACGCCAACCACCTGCGCGCCGCGCGCGACGGCATCGTCACCGGCACCGCGCGCGCGCTCCATGTCGGCCGCAGCACCCAGGTGTGGGAGATCCGCATCGAGAACGAAGCCGGCAAGCCGGTGTGCATCTCGCGATTGACGTTGGCGGTGGTGCCGGCGGGGTGAGCAGGATGGTTTGCTGCGCAGCCCCAGGGAGACTCTGGACAATTGCCTGAAGCGGGCGTGGCTTTCCAGTATTCCGTTCGTGGTGAGCTTGTCGAACCACGCTTTTCGCGGGAATACAGGGCTGCTGTGGCCTGTCGATATTTCGCAAGGGCGTGGTTCGACAAGCTCACCACGAACGGGATCAGTTGTTCAGGGCTTCCTCAGTTCTTGTTGTATCCGTGCGGCGAACGGCTGAGCAAAGCTTCCTTCCAGAAACATTCCCTCTCGATGATCACCGTGTCATCGGTCTTGGCGGGCCTGTATTCGAGCAGGGTGATGCGGAAATTCTTGCGGGCATAATCGAGGCCTTCGCGGTCGATCAGTTTCGCCAAATCCTTGTTTCCACCATGTCCGCTGTCGACATAGCTGTTCCAGCGCGACCAGATACCGGTTCCACCATAGGCCGAGCCCACGTATTTCCTGCCATTGTTCTTGTCCGATATCAGATACACGCCCTTGATGTTGGCCAATGCTGCTTTCCAGTCCGGGCGGTGCGTGCGGAACACGGTTTCCAGCAGGGTGAAGTCGTGGTTGATGTTTTCATAGCCGGGAAATTGCTCGCCGCTATAGGGCTCTCGCAATAATTCGGCGACGCTCATCTTCTCGAAATGGTTTTCCAGTTTCAGCGAGCGAGCACGTCCGGAGCGCGTGAAATCGATCTTCAACCGCCCCACCAGTTCGGTGAAATCCGCCGATCGCTCGATGACGTAACTGTGTTGATGGCTTGCGGGCGACCTGCCAAGCACGCGATAGATCCCCCCGAACAACCACACCCCGGGCTGCGGATGGAAGTCGATGAGGGACAGGATGTGGTCGCGGTTGAACTGGTCCTTGTCCGAGCGCCATGAATTCCATCCATCCCATTCGATGCGATCGCTGACGAAGACATCCAGCGGCTGCTTGATTCCGTTCCATCCCGCGAGATGGACTTTGTAGGTGGTCGGGTCGGTGATCGGAAGCAGCAGGGAGAGTGGAAGCGGCATGGAAACCTCCAGGCGAGACCTCCCTGCATTATCCATGCGCCATGAATGACCGGACCACGGCAGTTCCGGCATCCAGCTTGCGATCTAGTGGCGCAACTCCAGACCCATCCGGTATTGTGCGCGCATGACTTCCCCCTTGCCTCGCGCCAGCTCCGGCGGCGGACTGGGGCGCGCGTTCCGTTATCTGTATCGCGTTCCCCTGCTGCTGATCCACATCGTCGTGCTGCTGCCACTGGTGCTGCTGAGCATGGTGCCGCTGTGGTCGGGACTGCGCGTGCGCGGCCTGCGTATCGAGCACCTGGCGGTCAACCTGTGGTCGGCGGGACTGATGCGGATCTTCGGTTTCCGCCTGCGCCGGATCGGCACGCCGCTGCCGGACCCGGTGATGTTCGTGGCCAACCACGTCAGCTGGGTGGACATCGAGATGCTGCACAGCCAGCGCATGATGGGCTTCGTGGCCAAACAGGAAATCCGCGGCTGGCCGCTGGTGGGCTGGCTGGCGGCGCGCGGCGAGACCATCTTCCACCAGCGCGGCAGCCAGGAATCGATGGGCGGAGTGATGCACGCGATGCTGGCGCGCCTGCAGGACGGGCGCCCGGTCGGCGTGTTTCCCGAAGGACGCACGCGCGACGGCGGCGAAGTGGGTCCGTTCCATGCGCGCATCTTCCAGCCGGCGGTGGAAGCGGCCGTGCCGGTGCAGCCGGTCGCCTTGCGCTACGGGCCGCGCGGCAATGCGCAGACCCGGGTGGCATTCGCCGCGGACGAGAGTTTCTTCGCCAATTTCATCCGCCTGCTTGGCGAGCCCGCGCGCACGGCGGACATCTGCTTCCTGGCCCCGATCGCCGCGGGCGAAGTGGAAGGCCGCAGCAAGATCGCCGAACTGGCGCGCGAACGGATTCTTGCCGCGATGGGCGCGGATGCCTGATGGCGGTTGACGCGGCCTTGCATTCCCCGGGAGCATGCCAGCACCCATCGAGCCGCCCTCCATGCTGACCGCCGCCGACTACCAACCGCCCAAGTGGCTGCACAACCCGCACCTGCAATCGGTGCTGAGTTCCAGCAGCCTGCGCCGCCGCCGCGGGCTGCGCGCGCTCAACGCGACCGGCGCGGTCACCAGCGAACATATCTTCGATGGCGGCGACGGCGTGCGCCTGCAGGGTTGGCACAGCGCGGTGCCCGGCAGGACCGGCAGCGGCCTGGCCTTGCTGTTGCACGGCTGGGAAGGCAGCGCCGAATCCAGCTACATGCGCATGACCGCCGCGCGCCTGCTGGAAGCCGGCTTCGAAGTGGTGCGGCTGAACTTCCGCGACCACGGCAACACCCACCACCTCAACCAGGAAATCTTCCACTCCAACCGGCTGGATGAAGTGGTGAATGCGGCCGGCGATGTCGCACGGCGCTTCCCCGACCGTCCGTTCGTGGCCGCCGGCTATTCGCTGGGCGGCAATTTCGTCCTGCGCCTGGCCCAACGCGCAGCGCAGGCCGGATTGCCGTTGGAGCGGGTGGCCGCGGTGTGCCCGGTGCTGGATCCGTCCGCCTCGCTGATGGGCATGGAGGAAGGCCTGCCGCTGTACCACTGGTATTTCCAGCGCAAGTGGCGGCATTCGCTGGAGCGCAAGCGCGAGCTGTTCCCCGAGCGGCACAACTACGACGACGAAATCCTGGCCAAGAGCGTGCGCGAGCTGACCCGCTGGATGGTCGAGCGGGATACCGACTTCGACACCATCGACGACTACTTCGAAGGCTATTCCATCGCCGGCGACCGGCTGGCCGGACTGGCCGTGCCGGCCGACATCCTCATGGCCGAGGACGACCCGGTGATTCCCTTCGCCGACTTCCAGGCCTGGCAACTGCCCGCCACGGCCCATCTGGAAACCGCGCGCTGGGGCGGGCATTGCGGCTTCATCGAGAACGCGGCCTGCGACGGTTTCGGCGAACGCTGGGTGACCGGGCGCCTGATGTTGGCGGGTGCCTGAGCCCCGCAAGGCGCGGGGCAAGCAGAGGCGCGGGGCTACAATGAGGGTTTGATCCGGCACTCCTTCCCTATGTACGACACTCTTATCCAGGCCCTGCGCCGCAACGCGACCGGCGAAGCCTTGGCCACCGCGCGTGAACTGGTGGCCGCGCATCCGCAAGATCCGCAGGCGCATCGCTGGCTGGCCGCCGCCCTGCAACAGAACGGGGAGCCGGAAGCGGCGCTGGCCAGCATCAACCAGGCGATCGCATTGGCCCCCGAAGACGCCGGCCTGCATGTCGCCCATGCCGGCCTGCTGGTGGGCGCGCGCCAGAACGAGGCCGCCCGTTCGGCGCTGGCCCAGGCCAGTGGCCTGGACCCCAATCAGTTCGACGCCTATGCCATGCAGGCGCAACTGGCCCTGGGCCGTGGCGACCTGGACGAGGCCGAGCGGCTCAGCCGGCTGGCTGCCCGGGTGGTGCCCGAGCATCCGCAACTGGCCGCGATCGACGGCATGCTGGCCCTGCGCCGGGGCAAGGGCGACGACGCGCTGAAGATCGTCTCCGCTGCTTTGCAGCGCGAGCCCGAAGATACCCAGCTGCGCTACGCACTCGGTTTCATCTATCTGGAAAAAGGCCATTGGGCCTTCGCCGAACAGGCGTTTCGCGGGTTGCTGGAGAAAACCCCCGCCGCAACGACCTTGCGGCCGTTGATAGCCGACCTGCTGCGCCGGCAGGGGCGGCCCGCCGAGGCCGCCGATGAGCTGGCCCCGTTGCTGGCCAATCCTCAAACCGCCACGCCGGGATTGCAGCGTTTCGCGGGGCAATTGCGCCTGGCCGCCCAGCAGCCGGAGCAGGCGCTGCCATTGTTGTTGCAGGCGCTTGCGAAACAGCCGCGGGATCGCGGCACGTTGGCCGCGCTGGTCCAGCTGGGCCGCCTCGATGGCCTGCAAGCGCAGGTGAGAGCCGCATTGGAAGCGGCGTTGGCCACTGCGCCCGAGGTGGACGGTTTGTGGCAAGCCCGCCTGGCGATCGAGCCCCTTGGCGACGCCGGTTCCAACCTGGTGGAGCGCTGGCTGGAGCAGCGACCGGAATCGACCACGGCCCTGGCGGCCAAGCTGAGCTTGCATCGACAGCGGGGCGAATCCGTGGCCGCCGACGCCACGGCCGACCGGCTGCTGGAGCTGGACCCGGAGTTCGGATTGGCCCAGGCCCATGTCCTGGAGACGTTGCTGGCCAAGGACCCCGCGGCGGCGATCGAGCGGAACGAGGCCTGGGTCGCGCGCAGCGCGGACCCGGCGCGGCGACGGGTGCTGCTGGAATGGCTGGGCCGGGCGCAGGACATCGCGGGCCGGCGCGAAGCGGCGGTGGCGACCTGGACGCGACTGCAAAGCGAAGCCACGGACAAGCGTCCCCCCTTGCCGCCCACCAGCCCGCCACCGAAGGAATGGCCGGCGCTGGGCCCCCTGCCCGACTCGCCCGCTCCCGTCCTGTTTCTCTGGGGCGCGCCCGGCTCCGGGGTCGAACGCCTGGCGGAAGTCTTCGCCGCTTACGCGGAGCCCTTCCGCAGCGACCGCTTCGGCGCCACGCCCCCGCTGGATGGCCTGCAGGACTATGCCGTGGTCGAAGGCCTGTCCCAGGGGCGTCTTTCCGGGCAGGACGTCATTGCCCGGTGGAAAAACGCGCTGCCGTCGCGGGGTGTCCACAACGGCGTGATCTTCGACTGGCTGCCGTGGTGGGACAACGCCTTGTTGCAGGCCCTGCGCCCGCATCTGCGCGAGGCCATGCTGGTGATCGCCGCCCGCGATCCGCGCGACATGCTGCTGGAATGGCTGGCGTTCGGCACGGTGATGCCTTTCGCCATGCCTGCCCCGGCCCGTGCCGCGGGCTGGCTGGCGATCGTGCTGAACCAGGCGGTGAGCCTGGTGGAGGAGCAATGGTTCCCCAACCGCGTGGTCCGCACCGACCAGATCGGCAACGATCCGCAAGCCGCCGCCGCCGCCTTGAGCGAGGCGATGCAGGTGACCTGGTCCGCGCCGGGATCGGTGGGTCCGGCGCTGTTCCCGGCGGGCCACTGGCGCGAATACGCGCAGGCGCTGGCCGAACCTTTCGCCCTGCTGACCCCGGTGGCCGTGCGCATGGGTTATCCGGAACACTGAGAACATCACGAAAGCCACCCGAACCGGGAAAAACGCCATGCACCTGCGCAGCGACAGTTTCGAGAACGGCAAACCCATTCCCGTCGAATTCGCCATGGGCCGGGCCGACGGTTTCGCCGGCAATCGCAATCCGCACCTGGCCTGGGACGAGGTGCCGGAAGGCACCCGCTCCTTCGCCTTGCTGTGCATCGATCCGGATTCGCCGACGGTGGCGGAAACGGTCGGCCGCGATGACCTGGACATCCCGGTCGAGCAGCCGCGTGGCGATTTCGTGCACTGGGTGCTGGTCGATATCGCCGCGGATACGCGCGGCATCGCCGCGGGAAGTTGCAGTGATGGCATCACCGCCAAAGGCAAGCAGGAACCGCCGGGCCCGCCCGGCTCGCGCCAGGGCTTGAACGACTACACCGGCTGGTTCGCCGGCGATGCCGGCATGGGCGGCGACTACTTCGGTTACGACGGCCCCTACCCGCCGTTCAACGACCTGCGCATGCACCGGTATTTCTTCCGGCTGTTCGCGCTGGATGTGGAAAAGCTGCCGGTGCCGGAACGCTTCAGCGCTGCGGACGTGTTCCGCGCCATGCACGGCCATGTACTGGCCGAAGCATTGGTGCAAGGCAACTATTCGTTGAACACGTAGGAGCGCCCCATGGGCGCGAGCTCTTGATTTGTTTCGTGGCCGGATCGGGGAGCTCGCGCCCATGGGGCGCTCCTACATGGGGATTACGGCTTCGCGATTTCCGATTCCACCACCATGTCCAGCTCGTACGCCAATGAACTGCCATCGGCCGGCGGGTTCGCAATCTTGTAGCGCTTCACCCGAAGCACATTGCGGGTGCCGGCTTGATGCGCGTAGCCCTCGATGTCGCCGTAGAAGTTCTCGAAGGCGCCATCGGTGCCGGCCTTGATGCCCTTGTCGTCGTACTTGAGCTCGCGCACCTGCAGGCATTGCTTGTCCGGGATCAGCGGGTGGCTGCAAGCCTTGGTCTGCGCGGCGACTTCCAGGAACACGGTTTCGCCGGGGCCGCCGTAGCGGGTTTCGGCGGTGGGCTCGCCGGTGAAGGTCAGCACGTCGCCGCCGGCGGTGGTCAGGGCCAGCGAGGGCGAATCCCCCGCCTGCAATTTCATTTGCAGTTTGCCGCTCAGGCGCGCGGCGACTTGTTCGTCCAGCGCCATCAGCTTCGGATCGGCGCAAGCCATCATGGTCGAGGCCAGGCGGTCGAACAGTAGCTGGTCGCCTTCCGCCGAGTACGCGCCATTCATGCGGTTGCAGGTATTGCCGACCCCGACGCGACCGTCCTTGAAGTCGAGTTGTAGCGGCTTGTCCGCATTGACGAACAGCGCGTCGATGCGTTGGCCCTGGGCATTCTTCGCTTCGGACAGGCGCCAGTGATGGGCGGAAAGCGCCGAGGCATCGGCGGGCGCCGCCGCCACCTCCGCCGCGGGAGTCGTAACGGCCGGCGGAGTGGTGGTGTCGCCTTGCGGCGGCTTGGCGCAGGCGGCCAATGCGAGGGGCAGTGCCAGGATCAGGTAGCGCTTCATTTCATTCTCCAGTGACAGGCTCAGGCAAACGTGTCGGTGCGGCAAACGGGGTTATTCCAATCAATCGTTGTAGGAGCGACGCAAGTCGCGAAAGGTGATGGCAAGGCGCCCCAATCGCGACTTGCGTCGCTCCTACACGCCGTGAAAAGAATCAGCTGCCGGCGGGCGCCAGCAACAGCAACGCCGCGCCCAGCGCGAAGCGATAGATCGCGAACGCGGTGAAGCGATGGCTCTGGATATAGCCCAGCAACCATTTCACCGCGATGAAGGCGGTGACGGCCGAGGCGATGAAGGCGACCGTGAACGCCGCCCAATCCTCGTTGGCCGCTTCACCCGAGTGCAGCACGTCGATCAATTCGTAACCGGTGGCCGCGAACATGGTCGGGATCCCGACCAGGAAGGCGAATTCGGTGGCCGCGGCGCGATTGGTGGTGCCGAACAGCAGGGCCACGAAGATCGTCGCCGCAGAACGCGAAGTGCCGGGGAACACGCCGGCCAGCACCTGGGCCACGCCGACCAGGATCGCCACCGTCCAGGTGATCGTGCTGCGTTCACCCAGCACCTTCGCCCGCTTTGCGGCGAAATGCTCGGCCGCGATCATCCACACGCCGCCCAGGACCAGGGCCCAGGCGATCGGAGTCACCTTTTCCGGCAATTCGAAACCGAGTTTCTTCACCACCAGACCGAGCACCGCGGTGACGCCGAAAGCCACGATCAGCTTGTAGGCGTAATCGCGCGGCGCCTGGCCGTGGATCGATGCTTTCTCGTCCGGGCGCAGGAAGCCCATGGCCAGTTGCCACAGCCGCTCCCGGTAGATCAGCACCACCGCCAGGATCGCGCCGGCCTGGATGCCGATATTGAACAGGTCGCTGCGGTGGCCCAGCCAGCGTTCGGCGATGAGCAGGTGACCGGTGCTGGAGATGGGCAGGAATTCGGTGATGCCTTCGATGATGCCCAGAAGCAGGGCGTAGAACAGATCGGTCATGGGAGGGCGGATTCTTGGATAAGGAGGAGGGTAGAGGGAGTTTTTTGCTCGTCACCCCGGCGTTCGCCGGGATGACGAGCCGTAATTTCCAGGCGGGGAGTTCGGAGCCTCTGATGGCTGAAGAATAGTGGATTATCAATGCACTAAATTGGTGCGTATGCGGTCGTGAGTCCTCAAAGTAGTGCAGCAGCAGCTGCTACAAAGCATTACGAGCCATATGAATCAACGAGTTGCGAGAAGCAAAGCCTTGGCACGTCGTTTGCTGTAGTGAACCCACACATTCCACGTACGGGGTTCCACCATGTCTGCGGACAAAGTCGCCAAGCTCATCCAGGACCACAAGGTCGAATTCGTCGACCTGCGTTTCACCGACCCGCGAGGCGTGCAGCACCACGTCACCTTCCCGGCCCACATCGTCGATGAGTCCCTGTTCGAGGACGGGCGCATGTTCGATGGCAGCTCGATCGCCGGCTGGAAGGGCATCAACGAATCCGACATGGTCCTGTTGCCCGATCCCAGCACCGCCGTGCTCGATCCGTTCACTGCCGATCCCACCCTCAACCTGACCTGCGACATCCTGGAGCCGGCGACCATGCAGGGCTACTCGCGCTGCCCGCGCGGCATCGCCAAGCGCGCCGAGGCCTTCCTCAAGTCCAGCGGCATCGCCGAACAGGCGTTCTTCGGTCCGGAACCGGAATTCTTCATCTTCGATTCGGTGCGCTACGCCAACGACATGGGTAGCACCTTCTTCAAGATCGAGTCCGAGGAAGCGGCCTGGAACACCGGCACCAAGTACGAAGGCGGCAACACCGGCTACCGTCCCGGCGTGAAGGGCGGTTACTTCCCGGTCGCCCCGTCCGACACCCTGCACGATATCCGCTCGGAAATGTGCAAGACCCTGGAGCAGGCCGGCATCGAAGTCGAAGTGCACCACCACGAAGTGGCCAACGCCGGCCAGTGCGAGATCGGCACCAAGTTCAACTCGCTGGTGAAGAAGGCCGACGAGCTGATGACCATGAAGTACATCATCAAGAACGTCGCCCACCGCAACGGCAAGACCGCGACCTTCATGCCCAAGCCCATCGTCGGCGACAACGGCAGCGGCATGCACGTGCACCAGTCGCTGGCCAAGGGCGGGGTCAACCTGTTCACCGGCGACGGCTACGGCGGCCTGTCGCAACTGGCGCTGTGGTACATCGGCGGCATCTTCAAGCACGCCCGCGCCATCAACGCCTTCGCCAATGCCGGCACCAACAGCTACAAGCGCCTGGTCCCGGGCTTCGAAGCGCCGGTGATGCTGGCGTATTCGGCCAGCAACCGCTCGGCCTCGTGCCGCATCCCGTGGGTGTCCAACCCGAAGGCGCGGCGCATCGAAATGCGCTTCCCCGACCCGACCCAGTCCGGCTACCTGACCTTCACCGCGTTGATGATGGCTGGCCTGGACGGAATCAAGAACCAGATCGACCCGGGCGCGCCCAGCGACAAGGATCTCTACGACCTGCCGCCGGAAGAGGAAAAGAACATCCCGCAGGTCTGCTCCAGCCTGGACCAGGCCCTGGAAGCGCTCGACGCCGACCGCGAGTTCCTCAAGGCCGGCGGAGTGATGAGCGACGACTTCATCGACAGCTACATCGCGCTGAAGATGCAGGAAGTAACCAAGTTCCGCGCGGCGACGCATCCGCTGGAATACCAGTTGTATTACGGGATCTGATGGATTCGCCCACTCCCTTTCGCGTAGCGAAGGGGGGGTTGGGGAGGGGTGCTCTTCGTTCCGCATCCTGACCCTCTGAAAGCAAAATCAAAATCAAAAGCACCCCCTCCCAACCTCCCCTTGCGCGGTGCGCAAGGGGAGGGGCCAGGAAATCACCGCTTCATCTGCCACGCAACAACGGAAACAAGAAACAGCAAACCGCAGCTCCCTCTCCCACGTCGAACGCGGTTTCTGTTTCGTGTCACGAAACCCGCCGGTTGCTTGCAAAGCCGGTTCCATCCACATACGGGGAAATGCGCATGAAACTGATCACCGCCATCATCCGGCCGTTCAAGCTCGACGAGGTACGAGAGTCCTTGTCGCAAGCGGGCGTGTCCGGCATCACCGTCACCGAAGTGAAAGGCTTCGGCCGGCAGAAGGGCCATACCGAGTTGTATCGCGGCGCCGAGTACGTCGTCGATTTCCTGCCCAAGATCAAGGTCGAGACCGTGGTCGCCGACGAACGCCTGGAGATGGTGATCGAAGCCATCCAGCAGGCCGCCGGCACCGGCAAGATCGGCGACGGCAAGATCTTCGTCACCGACGTCGACCAGGTCATCCGCATCCGCACCGGCGAAGTCGGCGTGGACGCAATCTAACCCCACTCGGAGCCCCACATGAAGACTGGTCTTTTCTCCGGGTGGAACACCCGGTTGCAGATGTTGTGCATGGTTGTCCTGCTTGCCGTGTCGGCAAGCGTGTCGTTGGCCGCCACGGCGCAGGAACCCGCGCCGCCGCCGGCCGGAACCGCTGCCGTGGTCGCCGATTCCACCGCGCCGGTGGTTGCCGCAGCGACCGAAACCGTGGCCGCGGAAGTCGCTGAAGAAGTCGCCGCAACCGCCGCCTCCTTCGACCACGGCGACGTGGCCTGGATGTTGACCTCGACCCTGCTCGTCTTGCTGATGACCGTGCCGGGCCTGGCCCTGTTCTACGGCGGCCTGGTGCGTTCGAAGAACGTCCTTTCGGTGCTGAGCCAGGTGCTGGTGGTGTTCTCGCTGGTGCTGGTGCTGTGGGTGGTCTACGGCTACAGCGCGGTGTTCAGCGAAGGCAACTCGTTCTTCGGTTCGTTCACCCGGTTCGCCTTCCTCAAGGGCTTTGCCCCGGATTCGGTCGGCAACACTCCCATCGCGGGATTGCCGGACCTGCTGTTCGTGGCCTTCCAGTCCACTTTCGCCGGCATCACCACGGCCTTGATCGTTGGCGCCTTCGCCGAGCGCATCAAGTTCAAGGCGGTGATCCTGTTCTCCGCGCTCTGGTTCACCTTCAGCTATGTGCCGATGGCGCACATCGTCTGGGGCGGCGGTTACCTGGGCCAGCTGGGCGCGATCGACTTCGCCGGCGGCACCGTGGTGCACATCAACGCGGGCGTGGCCGGACTGGTCGGCGCGTACTTCGTCGGCAAGCGCCTGGGCTACGGCCAGGCCGCGTTGAAGCCGCATAACGTCACCATGACCTACATCGGCGCGATGCTGTTGTGGGTGGGCTGGTTCGGCTTCAATGCCGGTTCCGCCGCCGCCGCCGACACCGTCGCCTCGCTCGCCTTCATCAACACCGTCCTGGCCACGGCGGCCGCGGTGCTGGGCTGGACGCTGGTGGAAGCGGTGACCAAGGGCAAGCCCTCGGCGCTGGGCGCGGCTTCCGGCGCGGTGGCCGGCCTGGTCGGCATCACCCCGGCCTGCGGCACGGTGGGTCCGATGGGCGCGCTGGTGATTGGCCTGGCGGCAGGCGTGATCTGCGTCTGGGGCGTGACCGGCCTGAAGAGGCTGCTCAAGGTGGACGACACCGCCGACGTGTTCGGCGTGCACGGCATCGGCGGCATCGTCGGCGCGATCCTGACCGGTGTGTTCAGCGCGGCTTCGCTGGGCGGCACCAAGGCGGACCTGGATATCGGCGCGCAGGTGTGGATCCAGGTGGTCAGCGTCGGCTTCACCATCCTCTGGTGCGCCGTGGTAACCACGGTTGTGTTGTTGATCACCAGGGCGGTGTTCGGCCTGCGGGTCAGCGAGGATGCCGAACGCGAGGGCCTGGACATCACATCGCATGGCGAATCGGCCTACGAGGCCTGAGGGCACGGCCGGGGCGGCGTTGCACTAAACTGGTGCAATGACGCCCCGGCCCCTCGACGTACCCGCCATCGACGTGCTCAGCACGGCGGTGGCGTGGACGGACGCCGACGGTCACCTGCTCGGCGTCAATCCCGCCTTCGCCCGCTGGCTGGGGGTCAGCGCACGACGCCTGCTGGGGCAGCCGCTGGCGGCGCTGGAAAGGGAAGGCGATGTCCTGGCGCGATTGTTCGGTGAAAAGTCAACGAATTCCACTGAATATGACGTCAACGAGCAAGAGGTGAGTGAACGTGCCGCCCTGCATCTGCAGCGCATGGTCCTGGGCCTGCCTGGCGAAGTGCAACACTTCGCCGAGGGTTGGCTGTCGCCGCTGGACGGCGGCGGCTGGCTGCTGGAAGCGCACCCGGTCGATGAATTCCCGGCGCTGGACCCGACCCAGGCCCTGCCCAGCGCCTTGGCTGCGGCGCTGAAAGGCCTGGCCCACGAGTTGCGCAATCCGCTGGCCGGTCTCAAGGGCGCGGCGCAACTGCTGGCGCGTCGCGCCCTGCACCGCGACGACAACCAGGACGAACGCGAACTGATCGGCCTGATCGAAGCGGAGGTCGAACGCCTCAACGGCCTGCTTGAACAACTGCTGTCGCCCGTTCCGCAACGTCCGCATACCGCGCTCAACATCCACGGCGTGCTGGAGCGGGTGCTGCGCCTGGCCGAAACCGAAGGCGGCTGGTCGGTGCGGCTGCAACGCGACTACGACCCCAGCATTCCCGAATTTCCCGGCGATGCCGACCGCATGACCCAGGCGGTCTGGAACCTGGTGCGCAACGCGATCCAGGCCGGCGCCGCCAGCGTGACCCTGCGCACCCGGGTCGAGCATGGCGTGCGTGTCCACGACCATCCGCACGCGATGGCCTTGCGCGTGGAAATCATCGACGACGGTCGCGGCGTGCCCGAGGAGCTGGCCGAACATTTGTTCCTGCCGCTGGTCAGCGGTCGCGCCGAAGGCAGCGGACTGGGTTTGGCCCTGGCCCAGCAGGTGGTGCGCGAGCATCGCGGCTCGCTGACCTATCGCTCACGGCCGGGGCATACGGTGTTCACACTGTTGCTGCCGTTGCAGGAAGAAGGGGCGGGACATGGATAAGGCGTGGGTTGCGACTACTGCATTTCTTCCACAAAGGAACTTGCCTCAAGGGAGCTTGCTTCGGTATGTGGGAGGGGCGTCAGCCCCGATGCTCCTGCCTTTCGGGGCTGACGCCCCTCCCACGCCCCGAAGGAAGTCCCCTTGGGGGACAAAAAGTGGGCGGCCATGAGCGCGCGAATCTGGGTCGTGGACGACGATCGCTCGGTGCGCTTCGTCCTTGCCACCGCGCTGCGCGATGCCGGTTACGCGGTCGAGGGTTTCGACAGCGCCGCCGCGGCCCTGGAGGCGCTCGATGCGCGCATAGTCCCGGATCTGTTGTTCACCGACGTGCGCATGCCCGGCGACGATGGGCTGGTGTTGCTGGAAAAATTGAAACAGGCGCATCCGCAGTTGCCGGTGATCGTGATGTCGGCCTATACCGACGTGGCCAGCACCGCCGGTGCGTTCCGTGGCGGCGCGCATGAATTCCTGTCCAAGCCCTTCGACCTGGACGATGCGGTCGCGCTGGCCGCGCGCACGCTGCCCGAGGCGGCGGAGAAAACGGCAAAGGCGGTCGTCGAATCCGCGCAAGCCGCCACCGGCAGCGCCGAACTGATCGGCGACACCCCGGCGATGCGCGCATTGTTCCGCGCCATCGGCCGCCTGGCCCAGGCGCCGCTGTCGGTATTGATCACCGGCGAAACCGGCACCGGCAAGGAACTGGTCGCACACGCGCTGCACCGCGAATCGCCGCGCGCGCGCAAACCCTTTATCGCCCTCAACACCGCCGCGATCCCGGCCGAACTGCTGGAAAGCGAGCTGTTCGGCCATGAGGCCGGCGCCTTCACCGGCGCGCAACGCCGGCATGTCGGCCGTTTCGAACAAGCCGACGGCGGCACCTTGTTCCTCGATGAAATCGGCGACATGCCGCTGCCGTTGCAGACGCGCTTGCTGCGGGTCCTGGCCGAAGGCGAATTCTTCCGCGTGGGCGGCCGTGAACTGATCCGCGTGGACGTGCGGGTGATCGCCGCCACCCACCAGGACCTGGAAGCCCTGGTCGCCGAAGGCCGCTTCCGCGCGGACCTGCTGCATCGCCTGGATGTGGTCCGCCTGCAGTTGCCGCCATTGCGCGAGCGACGCGGCGATATCGCCCAGCTCGCGGAAAATTTCCTCGCCGTCGCCTCGCGCAAGCTCGGCGCATCGGCCAAGCGTTTCGCCGCACCCGCGCTGGACGCACTGCGTGCGCACGACTGGCCCGGCAACGTGCGTGAATTGGAAAACGTGTGCTGGCGCCTGGCGGCGATGGCGCCGGGCGAAACCATTACCGCATTCGACCTGCAAGGCGTGCTGTCGTCCGTGGCGACACCCGCGCCTCGCGGCATGGAGTGGGACCAGGCCCTGGCCGCGTGGGCGAAAACCCGCCTGGAAGAAGGCGCCGAAGGCCTGCATGCGGAAGCGCGCGAGCGCCTGGACCGCGCCTTGCTGGAAGTCGCGCTGCAGTTCACCCAGGGCCGGCGCGCGGAAGCCGCGAGCAAGCTCGGCCTCGGCCGCAACACGGTGACGCGCAAGCTGGGGCCGGGGCGCAAGCGCAGCTAGTGGAAGCGGCTTCGATGTGGAGGCGGCTTCTTGTGGGGGCGGCTTCCATTTTGATTTGTTTTTCTGCCGCTGCCCGGCATAAAGCGCTCAGGCCACAGAGCAAGATCAAGAACTCGCGGCTGGAAGCCGCTCCCACAGGAAGCCCGCTTCATCGCATCTGAACCGTAATGCGGTTACGGTTGACGCACATCATCACTGGAGCAAATCCATGCGCATCGCCTTGCTGGCCATCGCCACCACACTCTTCCTCAGCGCCTGCGGCACCACGCCGGAGCCCAAGGCTGAAGCGCCCGCGCAAAGCAGCGCCCGGCAAGCCGTGGTCAACCTGGCTTCCGCGTCGGGCAGTCTGGTCAGCGGCAAGGTCACGGTAATGCCGATGGCCGGTGGCGTGCACCTCACCGGCACGGTCGGCGGCCTGCCGCCCAACAGCACGCACGGTTTCCACATCCACGAGAAAGGCGATTGCAGCGCGGCCGATGCCAGCAGCGCCGGACCGCATTTCAATCCCGCCGCCGCCCCGCATGGCAAGGCCGAATCCGGCGCGCACCATGCCGGCGACATGGACAACGTGGTTTCCAATGCCGAAGGCGTGGTCCATCTCGACGTCCACGTCAACGGCGTGACCCTGGGCGGCGGCGCGGCCAACGATATCGCCGGCCGCGCCCTGGTCGTGCATGCGGCGCCCGACGACTACACCAGCCAGCCCGCCGGCAATGCAGGCGCGCGCGTGGCTTGCGGGGTGATCACCGTCACCCAATAAGCAATCCAGCCGCAGCGCGCGTAGGAGCGGGCCTTGCCCGCGATGCTTTTGCGGCCGCATGACGAAAGGCATCGCGGGCAAGGCCCGCTCCTACGACAAGATCGGAGCGTTTCAGCCTTCCATCGATACGCGGGCGTCGGTCGCGGTTGGGCAATGGGCGAACGTCACCGGGATGCCATGCGCTTCCAGCACCGCGGCGAACTGGCGTTGCCGCGCCTGGAAGTATTCGTAGCCGCGTTCCAGTTCCCGCACATCGCCGGTCGCTGCCAGTCCATTGCGCTGCCGCCAGGCGCCCGGATCCAGCAGCGCGATGTGGACTTCGCCGCCCGCGTAACGCAATAGCGGTTCCGGTGGCGCATCCAGCCACTCCTCCTCCTCCGGCGCCAGCAGCGCGGTCTCGATCACCGGCCACAGCGGCTGCAGGCCCTGGTGCTGGTATTGCATGGCCATGATCGCGGCCAGGTCGTGCACGGTCAGGTAGCGCGCGTGCTCGACCCGCGCGCCGAAGCTTTCCTGCGCCAGCAAGGCGGTGTCGGCGGCGGCCATGCCGCGGTCCAGCAGCACTTCCTCGAAACTTTCCTGCAGTTCACGCACGGTTTCCGCCGCGCCACTGAGCAGGAACGGCAAGACCCGCATCTGCCCACCCTGCAATCCCGCATCGGCGGCCAGCGGCAGCGGCACCACGCCCTCACGATCCGCGCCGAAGGCGATCACCCGCGGCCCCTGGTCGCGGCCGGGCGCGCGCTGGCGCAACTCGTCCAGCCGCCGATGCAACGGCCAGCCCGGGCGCAGGACTTCGGCGGGATCGAAATGGGCGGCGGCGAAAACCAGATCCAGCGCGCTGGCGCCGGGCACCAGCTTGTCCAGGTCGCGGGCCAGCAGTTCCACCAGTTGGCCGGCCTGTTCCTGCGGCAACGCGGCGCAGTTGGGCGCGCTGCCGCCGGTGAGCTCCAGCGCGAACACGCCCATTATCTGCGGTGCCATCGCATGCGTGCCCATCACATGCGCATTGCGAGCATGAACAGCGAAGTCTGATTGGCTCATGGTCTTCCGTTTTCAGGTTGGCCCGCTGCCGGGTCGGCATTACACTCCAGCATTATGCCCGTCGCGCGTTACGGGCCATGCATTCCGCCGTCACTGCGAGGTTTCCCCATGCCAGCACCCCGTCCCGTCGCCATTCTCGGTGGCGTCCGCATACCTTTTTGCCGCCAGAACACGGCCTATGCGGATGTCGGCAACCTGGGCATGTCGGTGCGGACCCTCGGCGCGCTGGTGGAACGCTTCGGCCTGCACGGCCAGCAACTGGGCGAAGTGGCGATGGGCGCGGTGATCAAGCACTCCAGCGACTGGAACCTGGGCCGCGAAGCCGCGCTTTCGTCCGGCCTGTCGCCGCTGACCCCCGGCATCACCCTGCAGCGCGCCTGCGGCACCAGCCTGGATTCGATCATCCACATCGGCAACAAGATCGCGTTGGGCCAGATCGACTCCGGCATCGGCGGCGGTTCCGACACCACGTCGGAAGTGCCGATCGTCTACGGCAAGAAGCTGCGCGCGCGCCTGCTGGCCGCCAACCGCGCCAAGAGCGCCGGCGACAAGGTGAAGACGCTGCTCAAGGGCTTCCGGTTCAGCGAATTGAAGCCCGAGTTCCCCGGCGTGGCCGAGCCGCGCACCGGCAAGAGCATGGGCGACCACTGCGAGGACATGGCCAAGGAATGGAACATCTCGCGTGATTCGCAGGACCAACTCGCGGTCGCCTCGCATCTCAAGCTGGCCGCGGCCTATGAGCGCGGTTTCTTCGATGACTTGATCGCGCCGTTCCGAGGGGTCGAGCGCGACAACAACCTGCGCCCGGACACCTCGCTGGAAAAACTGGCGACATTGAAGCCGGCTTTCGACAAGGTTTCCGGTCGCGGCACCCTGACCGCGGCCAATTCCACCCCGCTGACCGACGGCGCCGCCGCGGTGCTGCTGGCCAGCGACGAGTGGGCGCGGGCCCATGGCCACGAGCCGCTGGCCTACCTGCGCGACGCGCAATCGGCGGCGGTGGATTTCGTGCACGGCGAAGGCCTGCTGATGGCGCCGACGATCGCGGTGCCGGCCATGCTCAAGCGCCATGGCTTGAGCCTGCAGGATTTCGATCTCTACGAAATCCACGAAGCCTTCGCCGCGCAGGTGCTGTGCACGCTGCGCGCGTGGGAGAGCGAGGATTACTGCAAGAATCGCCTCGGCCTGGATGCGCCGCTGGGTAGGATCGAATCGGCGAAGATCAATCCCAATGGTTCCTCGCTGGCCACCGGCCATCCTTTCGCCGCCACCGGCGCGCGCATCGTCGCCACCGTGGCCAAGGAACTGAAGCAGCGCGGCGGCGGCCGCGCCCTGGTCTCCATCTGCACCGCCGGCGGCATGGGCGTGGTGGCGATCATCGAGCGCTAATTTACTTATAAATCAGCAATTTATCTTTAAAATGTCAATTTACTACTAATTTATTGTCAAATTAGTAGTAAATTGACAGTTGCCATGAAACCACCAGTTTCTCCACGCCCATACCTTGATCTGTTCGCCGCACACATGCGGGACATCGTGGCTATCGTGCAACGTGGCGTTGGACCCGAGGTCGATGGCGAATACATCCATTGGCACAACCTGCGCTACAAGACCCCGCCAGAGGGGCTTGATCACGAACGTTGGTGGCTGGCCATCAAGATGGCACGACATTCTCTCGTTCGGGATCTACCGCTGCTCGACAAGTCTGGAATGCCGCTCCGGGTCGGGCTGGCGGATTCCATCGCCAGCAAGCTGCACACGATCACTCGCGAGGCCTCCGGTTCGCTGCGTGGCCTGGATCAGGTCGAGGATGAACGGGTCAAAGATCGTTTCCTGATTCGCTCGCAAATGGAAGAGGCGATTACTTCTTCGCAACTTGAGGGCGCTGGGACGACGCTCGCGGTAGCCAAGGACATGTTGCGCAGCGGGCGCAAACCGCGAGACTACAGCGAGCGCATGATCTACAACAATTACCAGGCCATGCAGGCCTTGAAGCGCTGGCGCGACCAGCCGCTGACGCCAGCGCGCGTTTTCGAGATCCACCGCTTATTGACGCTGGACACGCTAGACGTTCCCGATGCGGCCGGGCGCTTCCGTACAGCAAGCGAAAACATCGTGGTGCAGGATGAGATGGGGCGCATCCTGCACGAACCGCCACCAGCGAGCGAATTGCCGGAGCGCATGCAACGCTTGTGCGACTTCGCCAATGGATCTAACGACGCTGGTTTCATTCATCCGGTCATTCGCGCCATCGCCATTCATTTCCAGATCGGTTACGACCATCCTTTTTATGATGGAAACGGGCGCACCGCGCGGACTTTGTTTTATTGGTCGATGTTGCGCTCAGGTTATTGGTTGACGGAATTCTTGTCGGTTTCCAGTGTGTTCAAACGGGCGAAGGCGCAATACCTGCGCGCCTATCTGTACACCGAGACCGATGAGTCGGACTTGGGCTACTTCGTTGATCACCACCTTGATGCCATCATTCAGGCGATCGAGGGACTGCACGGCTATCTGAAACGCAAAGCGGACGAACGTGATCGCGCCCATACGTTACTCAAGCCGTCGTCGCGGTTAGGCGCCAGTCTCAATCATCGCCAGCGCGAGTTGCTGCTCGATGCCGTGAGACATCCGCATAAGAGTTACCAGATCGACCGACATATGCGAGTTCACGACGTGACCTATCAGACTGCGCGTACAGATCTGAGCTCGTTGGTGACGTTGGGATTGATGAGCTGTCAACGACTCGGACGAGCTTTTCATTACACATCAGCCCCTGGGTTGGTGGAAAAGCTGAAAGCCTGATCGATTGCAGTGCTTCACCCGCGCAAGCGCGGCAACCCATGCTCGTCGCGTTCTTCCACTACCGCTTCGTCGAAGATCTTCTGCTTGAGGTCGCGTCCGGGTAGTTCGGCGGTGGCTTCGCCGCGTTTCGCGCTGAGCGCATTGGCGTAGCTGCGGCGCGCGAGTTCTTCCTGGCCGGCGGCGGCGAAACCGTGGCCGAGTTCTTCCCAGGCTTCGGCGCTGGCGCCCTGGGCGAGGGCGCGATGCAGGAATTCCTGCGCTTGCGGCCACTGCCCTTGTTGACGCGCCAGTTGCGCCAGGGTGACCAGCAGGACCGGGCTGGCGGGGTGCGCCTGCAGCCAGCGTTGCGCGCTGGCGCGGCGCGAATCGAGCTTGCCGATCGGCAGGCGACCGTACAGCGCGACCAGCGATTCGTCCCAGCGGGCATCGACGGCCTGTTCCAGGCTGCGCGCGGCGGCATCGTCCCAGCGCAGCGCGGCGGCGCGTTCGGCGTAGGCGGCGACGATGGCCGCGTCGGTGCGCAGCGGCTTGGGCATGGTTTCCCAGCGCTCGGCCAGCACATTGGCGTCGCCGGCTTCGTGCAGGGTCTGCGCGGCCAGTCGCGATTCGAATGCGGCATGCGCGGTGGGCGACAGCGCCTGTTGCTGCTTCAGCGATCCGAGCAGGCCATAGGCCTCGCCGGCGCGGCCGTTCGCGGCCAGGGCCTGCGCGCGCAGCGCGATCCCGCGCGGCGGCAACGGTTGCGCGGCGGACGCATCGAGTGCGAGCAAGGCCGCAGCCGGATCCTGCCGGGCCAGGGCGCGATCGGCGGTGGCCAAGGCGTGCGCGACAGCGTTGCGTTGCGCGAGTGCGGAAAGGTGGCTTTGCGCGGCCGCTTCGTCGCCACGCGCGTCGGCGGCGCGCAAGGCCGCGGTGCGGGCGATGGTGCCTACCTCGTCGTCTTCCGCCGCACGCTGCAGCAATTTCTCGGCGCGCAGCCAGTGGCCGCCATGCAGCGATTCCAGTCCTTCGGTCAGGCGCGCGCGCGATTGCTTGCGCCGGTAGCGGCCCCAGGCGTGGAACGGCAGGGTCAGCAACCGCCACCCCAACCACAGGATCAGGAAACACGCGGCGACGGCGAGCAGGGCGCCGGGCAGGCTGGCGCTGAAATCGTAGCCGCCGGCGCGCACGAAGACCTCGCCCAGGTCGCGCGCGCTGTCCCGCGTCAGCCATTGCGCGCCGAACACGCCGGCCACCAGCAACAGCAACAACACGATCGCGGTACGGAAAACCTTCATCGTTCCACCTTCAGGCCAGGCATGTTCAGGCCTGGTGTGGTCGATTGTGGACCGACGCCGATGACCAGGGGCGGAAGCGAGACGCCGGCGTTGCGCAGCAGGCGCAGTTGCTGCAGCGTGCTGCCGAGGATCGGTTGCTCCGGCCGCAACGTGGCGCCGCGCAAGGCTTTCAGTTCGCCACGCCGCTGGCGCAGGGCCGGCGAATCCGGCCACAATCGTGTCAACCACGCATCGATGCGGGCGAGGGAAGCACGGAAGGCTTCGGCATCGTCGCGCTCCAGCGCGGCGCGGGCCAGGGCCAATTCGATCTGCAAGGCGGCTTCGCCGGCGGCGCGATCAGTCGGCGCGATCACCGTATCGCCCCGCGTCCTGCGGACTTCCACCAGCGGCGAAAGCGCACGCTGCCAGGCCGGGCGTGTGGCGAGGCCGGTGTCCGGCGTGCGCTGCGGAAGTTTTCCCAGTGCCGCGGCAAAGCCCTGCAACCGCGCGGCCAGGGCCGCATGCGGACCACTGCCCAGCGCATCGAGCACGGCGCGTTCCTGGGCCAGCGCCTGGCGCAGGTTGAGCAGGCGCGGATCGTCCACGCCTTGCAACACGCCATCGGCCAGGGTGTAGGCGCGACGCGCGCCTTCCACGTCATTGGCGACCGTCAGGCGCTGCTGCGCCTGGCTCAGCAACAGTTCGACCTCGTCCAGACGCAGGGCCTGGGCGCCATGGCGGGTGGGGTCGGCGAGTTTGGAGACGCTGTCTTCCAGCAGCGCGCCACGCTGGCTCAGGCCCAGCACTTCATCGCGCAAGACGCGATTGGTGGCCGCGGCATCCTGCAGGCGCTGGATCTGCGCGCGCTGGTCGCGGCGCAAGGCTTCGATGCGTTGTTCCAGCGCGGCCATGCGCTGCTCGGTGCTGGCGGTGGCCGCCTTTGTCGTGGCTTCCCGCGCCTGCCACGCCGCCCAGCCGCGCCAGGCGGCGAAACCCAGCAACAGCACCGCCAGCAGCAGCACGATCAACCCGCCGCGACCGCGTTTTGGGGTGGAAGGGTTTGTTTCTTCGGTCACACCCGCGTCCTTGTCCAGAATCAGCCACTTGCCATGCGAATGCTAACGGAAGCAGCGCACCATGGCGGCAAGTAATTGGCGCGGGCGCGGTCCTTCGGCCAGCTCCACTTCAGCGAATCCCGCTTCGCGCGCGATCCGCTGCAGTCGTTCGCTTGCCGCCACCACCGGCGCGGCGCGCAACCGCGCCAGGATTTCCACGGGCGCCCGCGCCAGCACGTGCCGCAACGCGCCTTCGCTGCTCAGCGCCAGGATTGCGGGCGTCCGCAATGCGCGCAGCCTGCGCAATGCGGAGGGCGACAACGCGACGGGTTCGCGCGCATACACGTCCGCGCGCAGCAGTCGTGCGCCGCGTTCGCGCAGGGCCGCGGCCAGAAAGGGACGGCCTTCGGGCGCGGTCACCAGGCCGACGTCGATGCCGGCGAGTTGCTGCAGCGTCGGCAATTCCAGCAAACCTTCGCTGTCCATGCGCGTCGGCGATTGCACGTCTTCCACGCCCGCGCGCCGCAATACCCGCGCGGTGCCGCTGCCGACCGCGATCCAGGCCTGGCCGGGCCGGGGATGGAATGGCAGCAAGGCCGCGGCGGCGCGCACCGCGGCGGGACTGGTGAACAACACCCGCGGCGCATCCAGCGCAACGCGCAATGCGGCGCGGGTGGTGTCGTCGGTGCGCAATCGCAATTTCCACGGCGACAACGCGATCAGGCGCGCCCCGTGCGCGGCGGCGGCGCGTCGCAACGAAGCGTGTTCGCCCTGCGGGCGCAGGGAGATGACGTACCATCCGGGCGGTTCGGTGAAAGCCATGAGAGGGATGATCGCAGATGGAGGCGGCTTCAATGGAGAGTGCTTCAAGGGCGGATGCTTCAAAGGCGGATGTTTCAAGGGAAGCCGCGCTGGAAAGCCTGCGCGACTACACCCGCAACCTGCCGCCACTGGCCGCGATCCAGGCCCGGGTTGCCGCCTACGACGGGCATCGCCTGCGCATGACCGCGCCGTTGGCGGCCAATGTGAACGACAAGGGCAGCGCGTTCGGCGGCAGCATGACGTCGCTGATGACTTTCGCCGGCTGGGGCCTGGTGACCCTGCAATTGCAGCAGGCGGGAATGCGGGCCGATGTGTTCGTCGCCGACAGCACGGTGCGTTACCTCAAGCCGCTGTATGCGGACCTGTGCGCCGAAGCGGTGCTGGCGCCGGAGCAATCCTGGGAATTGTTCCTGGCCACGTTGGCCCAGCGCGGGCGCGCCCGCATCCATCTGCAGGCACGGATGATCGGGGCTGAAGGCGAAATCATCCCGGATGAAGTCATGGCCGACCTGGCCGGCCGCTATGTGGCCATTGCGAAAGGGTAGGATGCAGCGCTGGCAACGTGCAGGGGAAATTGAATGCGCAGAGGTTTGAATCTGTTGGCGGTATTGATGCTGGCGCTGGTGGTGATGGCGCCGGCCAGCGCCTTCGGCAAGCGCAAGAAAGGCAGCCAGCTGGAGGCGGTGCAGACCGCGTATGCCGCGGCGATCCGCTGGGGCGAATTCGAGCAGGCCTGGGAATACCTGGACCCGGCCTATCGCGAGGCGCATCCGATGACCGAACTGGGTTTCGAGCGCTACAAGCAGATCGAGGTGTCCGGCTATACGGACCGGGGCAGCGTCGCCGGCGAGGAGGGCAGCGTGATCCGCACCATCGAATTGCGGGTGATCAACCGCCACACCATGGCCGAGCGCAGCCTGCGCTACCGCGAGCAATGGCGCTGGGACCCGGAAGCCAGGCGCTGGTGGATGGTGCTGGGGCTGCCTGATCTGTGGGACGGAGAGTAGGACGGAGGAAAGGGCTGGCCCTGCCTCTATCCCCTTCAGATCGGTGCTTGCCCGAGCAGCCCCTGATTCCCCTCAACCGCTCACTCCTCACTCCTCACTCCTCGTGCCTGGCTACTCGTTCCTCCCCCCGTCCGCCGCCTATGCGACAATCGCGGCCCGTTTCAAAACCGTCCCTATCCAGTGAATTTCGAAAAACTGCAGGCGTTCGCCAGCTCTTCGCCCATGCTGTCGCTGGCCCTGGTCGGCCTGACCATCGCCCTTGTCGCCACCGAAGTCGCGCGCCTGTTCCGCGGCTACAAGGCCTTGCGCCCGGCCGACCTGACCACGCTGATCAATCGCGACAACGCCCTGGTGGTGGACCTGTCGGCGATTGGCGATTTCGAGAAAGGCCACATCGCCGGCAGCCGCAACGTCACTCCCAGCCAGTTCGATCCGGAAAACAAGTTGCTGGCCGCGGCCAAGCAATTGCCGGTGGTCGTGGTCTGCCGAAACGGCCAGGCTTCGGCCGCCGCGGCCAAGCGCCTGAAGAAGGCCGGCTTCGAGCACGTGTCGTGGCTGGACGGTGGCATCGCCGCCTGGCAGCAGGCCGATCTGCCGCTGGTCAAGGGCCGCTGAACTTCCGTGGTTCGTGCGTCGCGCCCTTGAACCGGGGCCGGCGCGTCGCCATCCCGTGAGATAATCACCTTCTTTTTCCATTCAGATTTACGGAGTACGTCCATGTCCGACGAAACCACCAACGGCGCCGCCGCCCCCGCCGAAGCCACCGGCCCCGCCTTCACCGTCGAGAAGATCTACGTCAAGGACGTGTCCTTCGAAGTGCCCGGCGCGCCCGCGATCTACAGCGAGAACGTGCAGCCCGAGCTGCAGCTCAACCTCAACCAGAGCGTGCAGCGCCTGGGCGAGAATGCGTTCGAGGTCGTCCTGGCCGTGACCCTGACCTGCAAGGCCGGCGACAAGACCGCGTACGTGGCCGAAGTGAAGCAGGCCGGCGTGTTCGGCATTGCCGGCCTGGAGCCGCAGATGATCGATGGCCTGCTCGGCACCCAGTGCCCGAACATCCTGTTCCCGTACATCCGCCAGATGCTCAGCGACCTGATCCAGGCCGGCGGCTTCCCGCCGTTCTTCCTGCAGCCGATCAATTTCGACGGCCTGTACGCCGAAACCCTGCGCCAGCGTGCGGCCCAGGCCGAAGGCGGCGAGCTGGCCAACGCGGAAACCGCCGGCAACGCCTGAATTTTTCCCCTCTCCCTTTAACGGGAGAGGGTGGTCGAAGGCCGGGAGAGGGTTCCGCTCTAGACTTCCCTTGGCCCGAGCGCGCAGGGGAATCCAATGACGCAAATCCTGAAAGTGGCAGTACTTGGCGCGGGCTCCTGGGGCACCGCGCTGGCCGCGTTGATGGCCCGCCATGGGCATTCGGTGGTGTTGTGGGGCCGCGATGCGCAGGCCACCCGCGCCATCGACCAGCAGCACGAAAACCCGCGCTACCTGCCCGGCATCGCCTTGCCGGAGACGCTGCGCGCCAGCTCCGATCTCGCGGCTTCGGTGCACGGCGCCGACCTGGTGCTGGTGGTCGTGCCCTCGCACGCGTTCACCGAGACCTTGCGCCTGCTGGCGCCGCTGCGTCCCGCCGGGGCCGGCGTGGCCTGGGCGACCAAGGGTTTCGAACCCGGTTCGGGGCGTTTCCTGCATGAAGTGGCCGAAGACATCCTGGGCCCGCAGGTGCCGCTGGCCGTGGTCACCGGCCCCTCGTTCGCCAAGGAAGTGACCCTGGGCCTGCCGACCGCGGTGACCGTGCATGGCCAGGATCCCGAATTCGCCCAGCGCGTGGCCGACGTGCTGCATGGGCCGGCGTTCCGCGCCTATACCGGCGACGACATGGTTGGCGCCGAACTCGGCGGGGCGATGAAGAACGTGCTGGCGGTCGCCACCGGCGTCGCCGACGGCATGCAGCTGGGCCTCAATGCGCGCGCCGGCCTGATCACCCGCGGCCTCAATGAAATGCTGCGCCTGTCCGCGGCGATCGGCGCCAAGCCGGAAACGCTGATGGGCCTGGCCGGGCTGGGCGACCTGGTGCTGACCTGCACCGGCGACCTGTCCCGCAACCGTCGCCTGGGCCTGGCCCTGGGTCGCGGCCAGTCGCTGGAAGACGCGGTGCGCGAGATCGGCCAGGTCGTCGAATCGGTGCAGACCGCCGATGAAGTCATGCGCCAGGCCGGGCGCCACGGCATCGACCTGCCGATTTCCAGCGCGGTGCGCGATGTATTGCACGGCGACCTGACCCCCGCCGCCGGCCTGCGGCAATTGCTGGCCCGGGAACAGAAACCCGAGTATCCGGAAACCCTGTTCAAGGATTGAGCCGTAGGAGCGCCCATGGGCGCGATGCTCTCCGATCCGATCGCCAAACAAATCAAGAGCTCGCGCCCATGGGGCGCTCCTACGGAAACCACAAAAAAGCCCGGCGCTAGGCCGGGCTCAGGGTGCGACGCGGAGAGAGAGGGACGCGTCGCGTTACGCGGTTGGCAAGTTCATAGCAGACCGAACGTATGATCAGGTGAACCTGGTGTTCCGGCTTTGTTATGCGTGCTCGTTACCAGGTGAAGCGCGGACCCACGAACCACTGGGTGTCGTTGTCGGCGAACTTGACGTCGCCGGTGATGCCCCAGTTCGGGTTGAACTTCACCTGCGCACCCAGGCGGCCGTAGAAATCGCCGTCGTAGTCCTTGCCGTCTTCGTAGCCGGCCATCGCATAGCCTTCCACGAACGGGGTCAGACCGGCGCGTACGCCGACTTCGGCGCTGTAGCCGTCCAGGTCGTCGCCCGGGAAGCGCACTCCGCCCACCGTGAAGCTGTCGCCCTTGAACTTCTCATAAGCCACGCGGGTGACCAGGTCGACCTTCTGCGAGATCTCGTGGTTGTAGCCCACGCCCAGGCGCCACTGGTCGTAACCGTAGTCGACGTCGTTGAAGTCCTGCTGGTTGTAGCTGCCGAAGACGTGGAAATTCGGAGCGATGGCGACCGAGCCGTTCAAACCCCAACCGTCGGAATCGGGTGCCTTGTCCAGGTTGGTGGCCGTGTAGCCGCCCTCGACATAGTTGTAGGAAACGCCTTCGGCGGCGGAAGCGGTGGTGCTGACGGCCAGGGCCGGCAGGGCAAGCAGGGACAGGGCAAGCAAGGACTTCTTCATTTCAATGAACCTCGTTGATTTATGGTTATTAGCCAGCGCTGGGGACAAACCGTTCGCAGCCGGTGTTGTGAATTATCCGTAAAGCGACGCAATGCCCACTGAATATAAAACTGACCAGTACATAAATTAGCGGAGGGTTTGAGGAACTTATTTGCGACCACGAAGTAAGTCGATTCCCGTCGTGCTGGCAGATGGGTCGCTGGAATTACGCCGAACCGCAAAACAGTTTCGGCTTGAACGAATTGTTGGACCCCATGGAGAAAACGGTCACGAGCATCGAGCGGGAAGAGCCCTGGCGGGCTATCCAGTCCGCTGCCGAGATACCGGCGGGTGTGGGAGCATTGCTCCGGTTCGAAGTGCTTTTCGCGGAGCGATGATGCGAATCCAAAGGAGTTTCCGGAATAGGGTGGCGGCTTGCGTGGCCGCGCCCCTTCTTGCGCTCGTCAGTTTCAGCGCTTACCCGAGCGATTTGACCGACGATGCGGAACGCCTGGTGCGGCAATTCGCGCATGACAGTGGCGCACCCGGGTTGTCGGTTTCAGTCGGCAGCTACGGCAAGCTGTTCTGGTCCGAGGGCTTTGGCTATGCCGATCTTGAACAGAAGGTTCCAGTAAGCCCCGCCTCGACCAAATTCCGGGTGGGGAGCGAAGCCAAACCGATGACCGCCTTGGCGCTGGTGACTTTGGTGGGTCAAGGCCGAATCGATCTGGATGCGGAAGTGCAGCGCTATGTGCCCACGTTTCCGCACAAGAAATATCCGATCACAATCCGGCAACTAGCGGCACACCTCGCCGGCATACGCCACTACGTCGGCAACGAAGCCTACAGCCGGGCGCCCTACGCCAACGTGCTCGATTCCCTGGCGATCTTTGAAGACGATCCATTGATACAGGTGCCGGGGGCAGAATGGCGTTACTCCTCCTACGGCTACAACCTCCTGAGTGCGGCCATCGAACACGCAGCGGGCGAACCGTTTCTGGACTACATGGCCGATACGGTATTCGTGCCATTGGGCATGACCCAGACGACACCCGACCGTCTCGCAGAAATCGTGCCGAATCGGGGTCGCTACTATTTTCGCCGCGACGGCAAGCTCTACAACGAACCCGAAGTGGACGCCAGCTACAAGTGGGCAAGTGGAGGAATTTTATCCACAACAGATGACCTCGTCCGCTTCGGACTAGCGCACATGGACCCAGCACGCGTCTCGCCAGCGAGCCTGCGTTTGCTCTGGACCGAGCAGAAAACAACATCCGCAGAGGGCACCGGTTATGGCCTCGGCTGGCGCATCGTAATTGATGCCGAAGGAAACAAATGGATTGGCCACGGCGGCGGCTCGATTGGTGGTACGACTCAATTGTGGGTGTTCCCCGAGCACGGTCTGGTAATCGCCATGGCCAGCAACTTGACCGAGCTCGATTACGCCGATGTCCTGCCTCGACTGCGAAAGCTGTTCATTGAACGTGAGGCCAGCCATGGCGCCAGCGCTTCGCCGAAGCTCGAATAGACGCGGACAGCAGGTTGGGCCTTCCGAAGCCTGACGGTTCATTCAAGTGGAGGGCGAGCCGCCTACTCCCGCCCTCCAGGTGCCGTGGGCCGAAGCCTGCCTGACTTATCCGCCGCCAGCAAACCCGCACTGCCGCCAGGCCTCGAACACGACCACGGCGATGCTGTTGGAAAGATTGAGGCTGCGGTTGTTTGGGCGCATCGGCAGGCGCAGGCATTGTTCCGGCGGCAGGCTTTGCAGCAGGTCGGCGGGCAGGCCGCGGGTTTCGGGGCCGAACAGCAGCGCATCGCCGGGCAGGTAGCGTGGCTGGTCGTAGCGCTGGGTGCCGCGGGTGCTGAGGGCGAACAGGCGGCGTGGCGCGATCGCGGCCAGGGCCGCTTCCAGCGAGGCGTGGACCTGCAGCGTGGCGTATTCGTGGTAGTCCAGGCCGGCGCGTCGTAGCTGCTTGTCTTCCAGGTCGAAGCCCAGGGGCTCGATCAGGTGCAGTCGCGCGCCGGTGTTGGCGCAGAGGCGGATCGCGTTGCCGGTGTTCGGTGGAATCTCCGGCTGGTACAGCAGCACGTCGAGGTCGAGTGCGGTAGGTGTCGCGGTGTCGATATCCATCGCGTGGATTCTACGGGGACGCTTTCAGGTTGCGTGCGGTCCGGCCTGGGTGGCGGTGAAGCTTGAAGTGTTTATTGCATTGACATGTTGCATGGACAGGGAACGGTGTTCTTGCTTGCTTCAAGCAATCAACGCGCAGCCAGTTGCTGGGCCAGGTTGGCGGCGCCGACGGCGACGATCTGGATGTCTTCGACCGAGGGGCGCACGGTCACGACCGGCATGTCGATGACGCGGGCGGTGTTGTCGGCGAGGAAGAAGGCCAGGTCCGCGGCGGCCGGACGCACGGTCACGGCGGCCAGGTCGACGATCTTGTGGGCCTGGAAGTAAGCGGCATCTTCAAAGGAAGGACGCACGGTCACGGCCGGCAGGTTGACGATGCTGCTCTGGGTCGCGACGCTGGCGGCAGAAGCAGGCGTGGCATTGGAGTTGTGGGATGCAACCAGCGAACCGGCGACGATGGCGAACAGGGCGGCGGCGGACAGCGGGATCAGGGTCTTGGCGTTCATGGTGTGGGGCCTCTTTAGTGACGTTGTTGGGTGGTGTGGTAGTAAAGTAGTACACCTAATCAGATCAGTCAAGCGGAACTTGCAAATTCAGTTCCAATATTCAGCGTTGAGTCAGTTTCAATTCGACCGGGTTTTTGCTACCAGTCCTGAAGCAGGGGTCGTGCCAAGCGCAACTTGTTGATTGATAAGCAATCGATCGGTCTGGTGGGTGTCCGTTGTGTCCGCTTGCGGTGTCCGTCGTGCTATCGACCCCAATCAGGACGCTGGATCGTTGCGCATGTGACCGCCCGGAACGGGCAAGGGAAAACCCACCGCCAGCCTTGTGGACTGTGGTTTTGGATGCGGTTTATGCGGACAGGGTTGAACGCCATGGAAGCCGAATAACTGTCGTCATCCCCGCGAAGGCGGGGGCCCAGTGACTTCAACTCGTTGAAAAATCAAGGCGCTGGGTTGACCAGCTTCGCTGTTGTGAAGCGCTTCCGCCCCCGACTACAGCATTCGAGGGCAGGCTCTTCGCGGGGTTTTCAACAGCCGAATGGCTGGTCATGACGAGCAAGAGCGAGTTATCCAGAGCTTCCCTAAAGCGCCGAGCACGCTCACCAAGGCAGCGCTTGCCCTTGCCAATCGAGGAAGCTGCCCGAATCGCCGGCCTGCAGGCCAGCGATCACCCGCAACAGGCCGGCGACGGAATCGTGGGGCGTCAGTGACGCCTGGTCCCCGCCCATGTCGGTGCGGACCCAGCCCGGATGCAGGGCCACGGTCTTGATTCCGCGCACCGCCAGCGCCGGGGCCAGCAGCGAGGTCACCATGTTCTGCGCGGCCTTGCCGATGGCGTAGCTGGGGGTGCGGAACTCCTGGCGCAGGCTGATCGAACCGATTTCCGAAGAGATGTTCGCCACGGTGCCGCCCTCGGCCAGCTGCGGGAACAGTGCCTGCGCCAGCAGCAGCGGCCCCAGCGCATGGGTGCGGAAGCTGGCCTCCAGGTCGCTGGCCTGGACCTGGCCGAAACGCTCCCCGCCGCGCAGGACGCCGGCGTTGTTGATCAGCAGGTCGAGTGGATGTCCGTCGGTCAGCAGTGGAAGCTCGCCGGCCAGGGCGGCGTGATGACGGGGTTCGGCCACATCCAGCGGCACCACCCGCAGATGGCCGGGATACTCGCCGGCCAGCAGGTTCAAGGTGCTGGCCTTGCCCGGATGGCGGCAGGCGGCGATGACCCGGTCGCCGCGCGCCAGCAGCTGCCGCGTGAACTCCAGCCCCAGGCCGCGGTTGGCCCCGGTCACCAGACAATGGCGTGTGGTCATTTTCGTCTTCCTGTTGGGAATCTCTGGGTAACTCTCACCGATTGTTGAAGGCCCTGCGGTAGCCGGTAGCCGGTAGCCGGGAGCCGGGAGCCGGGAGCCGGAGAGCAGGAGAGCAGGAGAGCAGGAGAGCAGCTCTTGATTTCCGGCTACCGGCTCACGGCTCACGGCTCACGGCTCACGATCCCGCACCCATGCCTTGTGGCCTAGTGTAAAGACCGGGCCCGGCCGCTAGCATCACCGGTCAGCTGTCGGTTTCTACTGCAACTATCCCGCTGCAACTATTTCCCGCTGCATTCAACAAGGAGTGCCCGATGTCCTTTTCCACCAGCCCGTTGCGCCGTCCCCGCGCCGCCCTGCTCGCCGTCGCCCTGTCCACCGCCCTGGGTGGCCTGTATTTCGCGCCGGAAGCAGCGCAGGCCAAGCCTGCCGCGGCGGCCGAGGTCGATATCGCCTATCAGGAATTCACCCTGCCCAATGGCCTGCGGGTGATCGTGCACACCGACCGCAAGGCGCCGATCGTGGCGGTCAACGTCTGGTACCACGTCGGCAGCAAGGACGAACCGGCCGGCCGCACCGGCTTCGCCCACCTGTTCGAGCACCTGATGTTCAACGGCTCGGAGAACGCCCCGGGCGAATTCTTCAACCCGTTCAAGCAGGTCGGCGCCACCGGCCAGAACGGCACCACCAATTCCGACCGCACCAACTATTTCGAGAACGTGCCGACCACGGCGCTGGACATGGCCCTGTGGATGGAATCGGACCGCATGGGCCACCTGCTCGGCGCGATCGACCAGAAGACCCTGGACGAACAGCGCGGCGTGGTCCAGAACGAGAAGCGCCAGGGCGAAAACGAGCCCTATGGCCAGGTCTTCGACCTGCTGGGCGAGAAGATGTATCCGGCCGGCCATCCCTACCACCACAGCACCATCGGTTCGATGGCCGACCTCAACGCGGCCTCGCTGGAGGATGTGAAGAACTGGTTCCGCACCTGGTACGGCCCCAACAACGCGGTGCTGGTGCTGGCCGGCGACATCGACCTGGCCACGGCCAAGGCGAAAGTGGCCAAGTACTTCGGCGACATCCCGGCTACCCCGACCATGGCCCAGCCCAGGGTCGATGTCGCCGCGCACGACAAGAATTCGCATTCGACCATGACCGACCAGGTGCCGCAGGCGCGCATCTACCGGGTCTGGAACGTGGCCGAATACGGCCAGCCGGACCTGGACCAGCTGCAGTTGTTCGCCCAGGTGCTGGGCGGCAGCAAGAGCTCGCGCCTGGACAAGCGCCTGCTGCACCAGGACAAGCTGGTGGACCGGGTCAGCGCCGCCGCCTACGGCGCGCAACTGGGCTCGATCTTCTTCCTGACGGCCGACGTCAAGCAGGGCGTGGACCCGGCCAAGGTCGAGGCGGTGATCGACGAGGAACTGAACCGGCTGTTGAAGGACGGTCCGACCGCGACTGAAGTGACCCAGGCGCGGACCGTGTTCAAGGCCGGTTTCGTGCGTGGCGTGGAGCGCATCGGCGGCTTCGGCGGCAAGGCCGACGTGCTGGCCGAATGCGCGGTGTTCACCGGCGACGCCGGTTGCTTCCGCGACAGCCTCAAGACCCTGAACAGCGCCACCGCGCAGAGCATCCGTGCCGCCGGCGAGCGCTGGCTGGGCAAGGGCAGCCACACCCTGGTGGTGACCCCCGGCCCGCGCGTGGCGCTGGCGGAAGACCCGGCGGTGACACCGACGCCGCTGACCCTGCCGGCGGTGGATCCGAAGTACACCACCACGCCCGGCGTCGACCGCAAGACCGGTATTCCGCAGACCGACAGCTACCCGCAACTGGTCTTCCCGGAACTGCAGCGCGCCACGCTGAAGAATGGTTCGACCGTGGTCCTGGCCGAACGCCACGACATCCCGGTGGTGCAGGTGAGTTACGAGTTCAGCGGCGGCTACAGCGCCGACGTCGGCCGCAAGCTGGGCACGTCGAGTTTCGCCATGGGCATGCTGGACGAAGGCGCGGGCGACCTGGATTCGCTGGCGTTCGGCAATCGCGCCGAGTCGCTGGGCGCCAATCTGGCCGCCGGCGCCGCGCTGGATGGCAGCAATGCCTACCTGTCGGCGTTGAAGGAGAATCTCGACCCTTCGCTGGCGCTGTTCGCGCAGATGCTGCGCCACCCGCGCTTCGAGCAGAAGGAAATCGACCGGATCAAGGCCAGCTGGATCGCCGGCATCGGCCAGGAAAAGGCCCAGCCCAACGGCGCCGCGCTGCGCGTGCTGCCGCCGCTGCTGTACGGCGCCGGCCATCCGTATGCGATGCCCTTCAGCGGCAGCGGCACCGAGGCTTCCATCGCCTCGTTGAATCGCGACGACCTGGTCGCCTTCCAGAAGGCCTGGGTGCGTCCCGAGAACGCCACCGTCATCGTCGTCGGCGACACCACGCTGAAGGAAATCGTGCCGCTGCTGGACAAGCACTTCGGTGACTGGAAGGGCGAAGGTCCGGCGCCGGCGGTGCCGGCAGTGGGCAACGTCGCGCGCCCGGCCGCGACCCGCGTGTTCCTGATCGACCAGCCCGGCGCGGTCCAGGCCAATATCTTCGCCGGCGAAGTGGTGCCTTCCAGCAAGGATCCCGGTGCGATCCGTTTCGACATCGCCAACGCGGTGATCGGCGGCGATTTCACCTCGCGCCTCAACATGAACCTGCGCGAAGACAAGCACTGGTCGTACGGCGCGCGCAGCAGCACGCCCAGCGCCCTGGGCCAGCGCCCGTGGATCGCGTCGGCGCCGGTGCAGATCGACAAGACCGCCGAATCGATCGCCGAGATGCGGCGCGAGATCAACGAGTACTTCAGCGGTCAGGTGCCACCGACCCAGGCCGAAGTGTCGCGCATGCAGGCGATCCAGATCCGCGGCTTGCCGGGTTCGTTCGAGACCGCAAGCTCGGTGCTCGGAACCATTGGCGGCATCGTCCGTTACGACCGTCCCGACGACTACGTGTTCAAGCGCAAGGCCGAGATCGAAAGCCTGACCCCGGACCAGGTCAAGGCCGCGGCCGCGACCCTCGATCCGAAGGCGTTGACCTGGGTCGTGGTCGGCGACCTGAAGAAGATAGAGGCGCCGATCCGCGCCCTGAACCTGGGTGAGATCAGCATCGTCGATGCCGATGGCAAGCCGGTGGCGGGCGCGAAGTAAACGCTCCGCTCCCTCCCTTGCGTAGCAGGGGAGGGTCGGGGAGGGGTTGCTCCTGATCTTGTTTTCTTGCCTTTGCTTTCCGCCAAGTTCAGACGCACGGGACCATAATCCCGTGCGTTTTTTGCTTTCACCCCTCAAGGAACTGCCCATGCGACTCCCCCTGATAGCCGTTGCCGCAATCCTCTCCCTGTCCGGTTGCACCTGGGTGCACATGGCCCCGGGCGCCAGCGCGGTGCGCGTGATCGCCGCCGGCGCGGCGCCCGCCGAGTGCGAGAAGCGCGGCGAAGTCTCGGTGGCGGTCAAGAACAACGTGGCTTTCTACGAACGCAACGAGCTGCGCGTGCGCGACGAGCTGGAAACCCTGGCCCGCAACGAGGCCCCGGGCATCCAGGCCAATACCGTGCAGCCACTGGGCGAGCCGAGCGGCGGCGAGCAGCGTTTTGCCGCCTACCACTGCCCCGGCCGCTGAGCTCCGCCCCCTCCCTTGCGCGTAGCGTAGGGGAGGGCTGGGGAGGGGTTGCTCTTGATCTTGCTCCTGCTTCCTTCCCAGCATCCAACCTCCGCAAAAGCACCCCTCCCAGCCTCCCCTACCCGCTGCGCGGGCAAGGGAGGGGCACAGGTAAAGATGCGGTGAAAGCCGGAAGCCGGTACCCTTGTCGCCCCTCCGGCCAGCCTTGGCGCTCACCTAGATGCTCTTCCAGAACGTCTCCATCGCGGGACTGGCGCATATCGATGCGCCGCACACCCTGACTTCCAAAGCCATCAACGAACAGTTGAAGCCTACCCTGGACCGTCTGGGCATCCGCACCGACGTGCTTGGCGACATCGCCGGCATCCACGCGCGCCGCCTCTGGGACGACGAGCAGCAAGCCTCCGACGTGGCCACCCTGGCCGCGCGCCTGGCCCTGGAAGACGCCGGCATCAGTGCCGACCGGGTTGGCCTGCTGGTCAACACCTCGGTCAGCCGCGATTACCTGGAGCCGTCCACCGCCAGCATCGTCTCCGGCAACCTGGGCCTGGGCGAGAACTGCCAGAACTTCGACGTCGCCAACGCCTGCCTGGCTTTCATCAACGGCATGGACATCGCCGCGCGCATGCTGGAGCGCGGCGAGATCGACTACGCCCTGGTCGTGGATGGCGAGACCGCCAACCTGGCCTACAAGATGACGCTCGAGCGCATGCTGTCGCCCGACATCACCGAGGAACAGTTCCGCAACGAACTGGCCACCCTGACCCTGGGTTGCGGCGCCGCGGCCATGGTCATGTCGCGCAGCGAGCTGACTCCCGATGCGCCGCGCTACAAGGGCGGCGTGACCAAGGCGGCGACCGAGTGGAACAAGCTGTGCCGCGGCAACCTGGATCGCATGGTCACCGACACCCGGATGCTGCTGATCGAGGGCGTGAAGCTGGCGCAGAAGACCTTCGTCGCGGCCAAGATCGCACTGGGCTGGGCGGTGGACGAGCTGGACCAGTTCGTCATCCACCAGGTCAGCCAGGTGCACACCAAGGCCTTCATCAAGGCCTTCGGCATCGATCCCAGGAAGGTGATGACCATCTTCGGCGAGCACGGCAACATCGGCCCGGCCAGCGTGCCCATCGTGCTGAGCAAGCTCAAGCAGCTGGGCCGCCTGAAGAAGGGCGACCGCATCGCCCTGCTCGGCATCGGCTCCGGCCTGAACTGCTCGATGGCCGAAGTGGTCTGGTAAGCGGGCGGACCAAAGTTTCCAGGGGCCGGTTCGCCGGCCCTTTTCATTGCAGATGGAAGCACCCGATGAATCTTCCCGGTTATCCCTTCACGCCGAAGCAGTTCGAAGTGCGTCCCGGCCTGTCGATGAGCTATCTCGACGAAGGCCCGCGCGATGGCGAGGTGATCGTCATGCTGCACGGCAATCCGTCGTGGAGTTATTACTGGCGGAACCTGGTCTCGGGCTTGAGCGACCCCGCTTCTGGAAAAAGCTATCGCTGCATCGTGCCCGATCACATCGGCATGGGCCTGTCCGACAAACCCGGCGATGCCGACTACGACTACACCCTGCAGTCGCGTATCGATGATGTAGGCGCACTGTTGAATCACCTGGGCATCGAAGGCCCGATGACGTTGGCGGTGCACGACTGGGGCGGCATGATCGGTTTCGGCTGGGCGCTGACCCATGCGGCGCAGGTCAAGCGCCTGGTCATCACCAACACCGCCGCTTTCCCGCTGCCATCGGCGAAGAAGATGCCGAAGCGATTGTCGCTGGGCCGCGACTGGATATTCGGCGCCTTCCTGATCCGCGCCTTCAACGCCTTCTCCAGTGGCGCTTCATACCTCGGCGTCGAGAAGAAAATGCCGGCCGACGTGCGCCGCGCCTACGTGTCGCCGTACGACAGCTGGGCCAACCGCATCAGCACCGTGCGCTTCATGCAGGACATCCCGCTGCATCCCGGCGACAAGGCCTGGGCGCTGGTCGAGTCGGCGGGACAGAAGCTGCCGCAGTTCGCAGACCGCCCGGCGTTCATCGGCTGGGGCTTGAAGGACTTCGTGTTCGACCGGCATTTCCTCGCCGGCTTCCGCGCCGCGTTGCCGAATGCCGAAGTGCATGCCTACGACGATGCCGGCCATTACGTGCTGGAGGACAAGGCCGCCGAACTGGTGCCGGCAATCCGCGGGTTCCTCGACCGCAATCCGCTTTGACTTCAGGCCGTAGAGCCGAGCTTGCTCGGCTGCTTCTGGCATTCAATCAAGAGCAGCCGAGCAAGCTCGGCTCTACTCATCTCTCAAAAAGCAGCCGAGCAAGCTCGGCTCTACGCCGGGAGGGAAGCTTCCCCGGGGTACAAAGCCGCGGACACGCTCATCGACCATTCCTGCGGCGATAGCGGCGCCAATCCATACGCTTGCCGCGCGCGGTCGCATTGCGGGCTGGGCGTACCGTCTTCCCATGCCGCCTTCAGCTCCCGGCACGGCGAGGGTCGCTGCGCATAGATCGAACATCCACTGGCCTGGCCGACTTCACCGATCAAGGCGATGCAATGCGGGCGCGCCTGCCAGGTGCCGCGCATGGCCAGCAGGTGCGGCCCGCAGGGCTCGGTGAGTTCGACCGGCGTCGTTCCACCCAGCGCGGAATCGGCCTCCGACCAATGCAGGCTGACACGGTAATGCGCGCAACAGGCGCCGCAGGCAAGGCAGGGATGCATCGGATGCGGCGCGCGGGAATCGGAAGGGTGCGACATTCTGCGGCATGCGGCGGCTGACGCAAGCGCCGCCAGCGGCGACAATGCGTCGATGGAAGCATCCCCCTGCAACATCGCCGCCAGCCTGCCGCGCCTGGCCCGCGAACGTCCCGGCCAGATCGCGATCCGCTGCCCCGGCGGCCGGCTGTGGAACGGCATGGCTCGCTACGACATCGCGTTGACCTATGCGCAACTGGATACGCGCAGCGATGCGATCGCCGCCGGCCTGGCGCAGCACGGCATCGTCCGCGGTACGCACACGGTGATCATGGTGCGGCCGTCGCCGGAATTCTTCCTGCTGATGTTCGCGTTGTTCAAGGCCGGCGCGGTGCCGGTGCTGGTGGATCCGGGCATCGACCGGCGCGCGCTGAAGCAATGCCTGGACGAAGCGCAGGCCGAGGCTTTCATCGGCATTCCACTCGCGCATCTCGCTCGCGTGGTGCTGGGCTGGTCGCGCAGCGCGAAGACACGGGTGACGGTCGGTCGCCGCTTCGGCTGGGGCGGGACGACCTTGGCGAAAGTGGAGCGCGATGGCGCCGGTGCAGGCCCGCAGCTGGCCGACACCCGGCCCGACGATATCGCCGGCATCCTCTTCACCAGCGGCTCGACCGGCGTGCCCAAGGGCGTGGTCTATCGGCATCGCCATTTCGTCGCCCAGGTCGAACTGTTGCGCAATGCCTTCGGCATGCAACCCGGTGGCGTCGATCTGCCGACCTTCCCGCCGTTCGCGTTGTTCGACCCGGCGCTGGGGCTGACGTCGATCATTCCCGACATGGATCCGACCCGGCCCGCCCGCGCCGATCCACGCAAGTTGCATGCGGCGATCCGCCAGTTCGGCGTGACCCAGTTGTTCGGTTCGCCCGCGCTGATGCGCGTGCTCGCCGATCACGGCGAACCCTTGCCTGGCGTGCAACGCGTCACCTCCGCCGGCGCACCGGTGCCGCCGGAAGCGGTGGAAAGGATCCGCGCCCTGCTGCCTGACGATGCGCAGTTCTGGACGCCCTACGGCGCCACCGAATGCCTGCCGGTGGCGGTGATCGAAGGTCGCGAATTACAAAGCACGCGCGCCGAAACCGAACACGGCGCCGGCACCTGCGTCGGCCGCGCGGTCGCGCCCAACCTGGTCCGCATCATCGCCATCCGCGACGAAGCGATTGGCGAATGGTCGGACGAACTGGTCCTGGCCGAGGGCAAGGTCGGCGAGATCACCGTCGCCGGCCCCACCGCCACCGACAGCTATTTCAACCGCGAGGCCGCGACCCGCGCGGCCAAGATCCGCGAGTCGCTCGCCGACGGCAGTGAGCGCATCGTGCATCGCATGGGCGATATCGGCTATTTCGATGCGCAAGGCCGCCTGTGGTTCTGCGGCCGCAAGACCCAACGTGTGGAAACGGCAGCCGGCCCGCTGTACACCGAACAGGTCGAGCCCATCTTCAACACCATTGCTGACGTGAAGCGCACGGCGCTGGTCGGAATCGGCGCGCCCGGCCGACAGGAACCGGTGCTGTGCTACGAGTTGCAGCCGGGCGTGCCGAAAGATCGTCACGCCAGCATTGTCGTAGCGTTGCGAGCCTTGGCAACAGTCCACGCGCATACGGCAGGCATCCACCAATTCCTCCGCCACCCCGCCTTCCCGGTCGATATCCGCCACAACGCGAAGATCGGGCGGGAGAAATTGACGGTTTGGGCAAGCAAGCAGATGAGCAAGTAAGAGTCGAGATTTTCACTCCCTCCCTTGCGTGCAGCGCAGGGGAGGGTTGGGGAGGGGTTGCTCTTGATCTTGCTCCTGCTCTCGTTGTTGCCTTATCCCCTCAATCCCCACATCCTGCGAGGACGTTGAACAAGGAAGCTCGACCCCATGGACGAATTGCGCCGCAAAGCCCGTGAACTACGCAACACAGGCACCAATGCCGAACGCCGCCTCTGGCAACACCTGCGATTGAAGCAGTTGGGCGGCTGCAAGTTCAGGCGGCAGGTTCCGGTCGCCGGTTATATCGCCGACTTCGTCTGTTTGGATATGAAATTGATCGTGGAGCTGGATGGTGGCCAGCATGCCGAGCGAGCTGCCTACGACGCGCGACGCACGCATGTATTGGAAGCTGAGGGCTATCGTGTCTTGCGCTATTGGAATGATGATGTACTGGTGCGTACGAATGGAGTTCTGGAAGATATATTGAGGGCGCTGGAGTTGGCGAAAGACAGCTGCAGGATCAACGGCAAGATCAAGATCAAGATCACCCCTCCCCAACCCTCCCCTGCGCTGTGCGCAAGGGAGGAGGCTACAAGCAAGAGCAAAGGCACCCCTCCTCAATCCTCCCCTGCGCTGCGCGCAAGGGAGGAGGCTGACAGCAACAGCAACAGCAACAGAAAGCGCAAAGGCGACGAAGCATGAAAATCCTGGTTACCGGTGGTGGTGGATTCCTTGGGCAGGCGCTGTGCCGTGGCCTGGTCGAGCGTGGCCACCAGGTGATCAGTTTCAATCGCGGCAATTACCCGGTGCTGGCGCAGCTTGGCGTGGGCCAGGTGCAGGGTGACCTGGCCGATGCGCATGCGCTGATCCATGCCGCCGATGGCGTGGAGGCGATCTTCCACAACGCGGCCAAGGCCGGCGCCTGGGGCAGCTACAAAAGCTATCACTCGGCCAATGTCGTGGGCACGCAGAACGTGCTGGAAGCCTGCCGCATCCATCGCATCGACAGGCTGGTGTACACCTCCACCCCCAGCGTGACCCATCGCGCCACCCATCCGGTCGAAGGCGGCACCGCCGACAACGTTCCGTATGGCGAAAATTTCCAGGCGCCCTACGCCGAAACCAAGACCATCGCCGAAAAAGCCGTGCTCGCCGCCAATGGCCCGGACCTGGCCACGATCGCCTTGCGTCCACGCCTGATCTGGGGCCCCGGCGACCAGCAGATCCTGCCGCGCCTGGTCGAGCGCGCGAAGGCCGGGCGTTTGCGCATCGTCGGCGACGGCGGCAACCGTGTCGATACCACCTACATCGACAACGCGGCGCAGGCGCACTTCGATGCCTTCGAACATCTCGCCATCGGCGCCGCCTGCGCCGGACGCGCCTATTTCATTTCCAACGGCGAACCAAAACCAATCGGCGAGCTGCTCAACGCGCTGCTCGACGCCGCCGGCGCGCCGCGCGTGGACAAGCATCTTTCCTTCAAGGCCGCCTATCGCATCGGCGCGGTCTGCGAAGGCTTGTGGAAGGTGCTGCCATTGAAGGGCGAGCCGCCGATGACCCGGTTCCTCGCCGAACAGCTCAGCACCGCGCACTGGTACGACATGGCGCCGGCCACGCGCGATTTCGGCTACCGGCCACGCGTGAGCTTCGACGAAGGCCTGGCCAGGCTGAAGCACTCGCTGCGCTGAGCCGCGGGCCGCGGCCGGCCGGTTAGAATGCCGGCATGGCAACTTCCCCTTTCGATTCCCTCAAGCCGCTCGCGGGACGCGCGCTGGAAGCCGCGCTGAATCGTGCGCTGGCGCTCGATCCCGATACGCAGGATGCGTTGAAGCCGCTCGATGGCCGCCGCATCTCGCTGGCACTGGAAGCGCCCGCATTGGCGCTGCAGATCACGGTCAAGGACCAGTGCCTGCAGGTCGGCCCGGCGGAGAACGCGACCGAACCCGATCTGGCCGTGCGAACGACGCTGGGCGGCCTGCTCGGCCAGCTTCCGGCTTTCATGGGCGGCGCGCTGCGCAACGACAAGGCCGCGCCGGTCGGCCGCGTGCGCGTTTCCGGCGATGCGGAACTGGCGCGTCGGCTTCAGACCCTGGCCGAGCGCTTCGATCCGGACTGGCAGCAACCCTTCGTCGCCGCCTTCGGCGAGGTCATTGGCGTGCAGGTCGCCAATGCGGCGCGCGGCGCGTTGCGGCAGATGCGCGATGCCGGCGGTAGCCTGGCCCGGAATGCGGCCGAATTCGTCACCGAGGAATCGCGCGACGTGGTCGGGCGTGCGGAGTTGAACGCCTTCCATGACGATGTCGATGCCTTGCGCGACGATGTCGAACGCCTGCAGGCCAAGGTCGAGCGCCTGAAGGAAAGCAGGCAAGTCGAAAGCGGGCCGGCGGGAGGCAAGGCATGAGGGGCGTGTTGCGCGCCAGCAAGATCGGCCGGGTGTTGCTGCGCTATCGACTCGACGATCTGCTCGACGACACCCCGGCCGAACGCTGGTTGAAGCTGGCGCGTCCGTTCGTGCCGCGCGCCTCGGCTGCGATCGCGGCGCAGTCGCGTGGCGCGCGGTTGCGCCTGGCGCTGCAGGAACTGGGGCCGATCTTCGTCAAGTTCGGCCAGATCCTGTCCACCCGCCGCGACCTGGTGCCGTCCGATATCGCCGACGAGTTGTCGCAGCTGCAGGACCGGGTCAAGCCGTTCGATGGCGAAGCCGCGCGTCTCATCGTCGAGCAGGCGCTGGGCCTGCCGATAGGCGAGGCCTTCGAATCCTTCGACACCACGCCGCTGGCCTCGGCCTCGATCGCGCAGGTGCATGCGGCGACCCTGGCCGGCGGGCGCGAAGTAGTGGTCAAGGTGTTGCGCCCGGACATCGAGAAGCAGATCGCCGGCGATATCTCGCTGCTCAATTCCATCGCCGCGCTGGTCGATCGCACCCATCCCGGCGCCGACAAGATCCGTCCGCGCGCGATCGTGGCCGAAATCGAAACCACCCTGGCCGCCGAACTCGACCTGCAACGAGAAGGCGCCAATGCCAGCGTGATCCGGCGCCTGTGGAAGGACTCCGACGACCTCTACGTTCCGGAAATCATCTGGAGCCACACCGCTGAGCGCGCCTTGACCATGGAACGGGTGCATGGCATTCCTTCCGACGACGTCGCCGCGCTCGACGCCGCCGGCATCGACCGCCAGGCGCTGGCGGCCAAGGGCGTGCGCGTGTTCTACCAGCAGGTGTTCCGCGACAACTTCTTCCACGCCGACGCGCACGCCGGCAACATCTGGGTGGACAGCGATCCCGCGCGCAAGTCCAACCCGCGCTTCATCGCCCTGGATTTCGGCATCATGGGCCAGCTGTCGCAGGAAGATCAGTACTACCTGGCCGAAAACTTCATGGCCATCTTCAACAAGGATTACCGGCGCATCGCCGAACTGCACGTGGAAGCCGGCTGGATGCCCGCGACCATCCGCATCGACGAACTGGAAGCGGCGGCGCGCGCGGTGTGCGAGCCCTACTTCACCCGGCCGCTGTCGGAGATCTCGCTGGCCGAAGTGCTGGTCAAGCTGTTCCGCACCGCGCAGCGTTACGAGCTGACCCTGCAGCCGCAGTTGATCCTGTTGCAGAAGACCTTGTTGAATATCGAAGGCGTCGGCCGCCAGCTGGATCCGAAACTCGATATCTGGGCGGTGGCCAAGCCGGTGCTGGAACGAATCCTCTTGGAGCGCTACAGCCCGCAGCGCGCCGCGCAGGAATTGCGCAAGCGCCTGCCGGAGATCATGACCCACCTGCCGGACATGCCGCGGCTGGTGCATGCGTGGCTGAAACAACAGGTGGAAGGCAAGCACGAGTTGGCGTTGCGTTCACGCGACCTCAACGAACTGGCGCAAACCATGAAGGGCATGCAGCGACGCATCGTCGCCGCGATCCTCGGCGCCGGACTGCTGATCGTCGCGGCGGTGCTGTATGGACTGGAGGCGGGCGGCCCACGCATCCTGGCGATCCCCACTTCGTCGTGGATCGCCGGCATCGGCGGTTTGTGGGCGCTGCTGGCCTCCTGGCCACGGCGCTGAAGTCTTCCTCGCGCCATGATTGCGACACGGCAATTCGATTCATACCACGCGGCGGCGCTGGGTCTACCATCGCTGCCCGGTCAAGGAGACCCATCGCGATGGCCAAGGCATCTTTCGATATCGTTTTTTCCGCGCATCCGGTCGGACTGAAGGCGTGGGTGCGGGGCGACGGCACGCTGCGGAACACGTTGGCTTATTGGCAAGCCATCGTGGCGGAACTGGCGGCGCGACCGGCGCCGGCGTTGTTGCTGGTCGACGAGATGCAAGGCGATCCGTTGCCCGAACAGGGCTGGAAGCAACTGGTCGACGCGATGAAAGACTCGGATCTCAAACGGCTGCGGATCGCGCATGTGAAGCCCCTTGGGCTGCAAAGCGTCGAGTTCTGCGAACTCTTCGCCCTGGAAGCGGGCCTGCGCGCGCGGGTGTTTTCCAACGAGGACGAAGCCATCAACTGGCTGCGTTATGGTCTGAGCTGAATGGATGAATGCACCGGGGCCGTAGCAATGCAACTGCAGGTCTTGTACGCCGACGAATGCCTCGCGGTCATCGACAAGCCCGCCGGGTTGATGGTCCACGACAGCAAGCTGGCGCGCGGCGAGACCGATTTCGCCGCCGATCGCCTGCGCGAGCAATTCGGAAAGCCAATCTTCCTGATCCATCGACTCGACCGCGCCACCAGCGGTTGCCTGCTGCTGGCCTTCGATCGCGAGTCCGCGAGTGCGCTGGGGAAAACGCTGATGTCGGGAGATGTAGAAAAGGACTACCTGGCGATCTGCCGCGGCTGGCCGCAGGAAAAATTCACGGTCGATCATCCGCTCGATGGCGGGCCAGGCAAACCGGTGAAGAAGCCGGCGATCACCCGCTTCACCCGTCTGGCGACGGGCGAGCTGCCGGTACCTTCGAATGGATTCGAGACTTCGCGTTATGCGCTATTGCGTTGCCAGCTGGAAACCGGGCGCTTCAGGCAGATCCGTCGCCACCTGAAGCATTGCTTCCATCACCTGGTCGGCGACACCAGCCACGGCGATGGCCGCCACAACCTGCAATTCCGCCTGCGCGGCGTGCACCGGATGCTGCTGCACGCCTCGCGATTGGCGTTCGTCCACCCGGCGAGCGGCCAGCGCATCGAAACCATCGCGCCGCTGGATGCGGAATTCGGCAAGGCGTTCGCGTTGTTCGGCTGGGACGCGAAAAATTGTGGGGAAGGTTGTGGGAGCGACGTAAGTCGCGATGAAGCACCTTCGAACCCCTGATCGCGACTTACGTCGCTCCCACAACCAATATCTATTTCAGGCGACCTGCAGCGCCGCCTTCACCATCAGCGTGAGCGCGCTGCCGAAACCGACGGCCCAGACCAGGCTGCGCAGCGCGTGCACGTTGGTGATGTAGAACACGCCGTGCAACACGCGGGCGACGACGAAGACGATGGCCAGCAGGGTGATGGTGGCGTGCGGCACGCCCGCCAGCTGCGCCATCAGCACGCCGGCGACGAAGGCGGGAAAGGATTCGAATCCGTTCAAGTGCGCGGCATGGGCCCGCTGCGAACGCGGATTGGTCTGCTTACTCTGCCAGCTGCGTGGCTCGCGATTGTTGTAGCGTTCGCCGGATTGCTTGGCGATGGAGACCCAGACGTAAGGCAACAGCGCGGCGATCAGGATGCACCAGTAGGCAATGGCCATGTTTCTCTCCAGGAGTTCGTCATAGCGTAGCGCAAGCCGATAAAAAACGACGCCCGCAGGCGCCGTCCGATTCCCGTAGGAGCGCCCCATGGGCGCGAGCTCTTCGTCCCGATTGCGAGAAGATCAAAAGCTCGCGCCCATGGGACGCTCCTACAGGGCGATTACTTGCCTTGCATCATCTTGTCGCGCGCGCCCTTGAACGGGTTGCCCGGGTACCAGTTCGGCCAACGGTCGCTGTTGGCGATTTCCAGGCCTACGGCATATATCGCGGCCAGTTCGTCCATGGTCCCGTCCAGCTTCCAGGTCGCCGCGTCGTACTGGTCGCCGGGCTTGTGGTAGCGGTGTTCGTTGTAGTCGCGGCCCGCCTCTTCGCCCGCGGCCTTGCCGCCGTCGATCAGGTCGTTGCCGGCATCGACGTACAGCGCCGGTACGCCGGCCTTGGCGAAGTTGAAGTGATCTGAGCGGAAATAACCGCCGGACTCGGGATGCGATTCGGAATGCAGGGTGCGCCCCTGCTGCTCCGCGATCGGCTTGAGGAGGTCTTCCAGTTCCGAGCTGCCCATGCCGACCACGGTCATGTCGCGGGTCTTGCCGGCCACGCCCATCGCATCGAGGTTGATCACCGCCACGGTCTTGTCCAGCGGCACCAGCGGGTGGGCGACGTAGTACTGCGAGCCGAGCAGGCCGGATTCCTCCAGCGTCACCGCCAGGAACAGCACCGAGCGCTTCGGCTTGCCGATCTTCGCGAATTGCTCGGCGATCTCCAGGATCCCGGCCACGCCGGTCGCGTTGTCGATGGCGCCGTTGTAGATGTTGTCGCCGGGCTCATCCGCGTGCTTGCCCAGATGATCCCAGTGGCCCATGTAGATCACCGCTTCATCGGGCTTTTCTGTTCCCGGCAATAGGCCGACCACGTTGCGCGATTGCTTTTCGACACTGGTGCTCTTCAGGTCCACGCTCATCTTCGCCGGCAAGGCCACGGCCTTGAAGCCGCGCTTGTTCGCCGCCGCGCGCAACTGGTCCAGGTCGAGCCCGGCATCGGCAAACAACGACGTGGCCTGCGCGCCGGTGATCCAGCCCTGCATCGGCAGGCGCGGGGCCGGGTCGTCCGCGGCGGGCAGGTCGTACTGCGCGCCCGACCACGAGCCCTTGACCACGTCCCAGTCGTAGGATGCGCCGGCGGTGTCGTGGATGATCAGCGCGGCGGCGGCGCCCTTGCGCGCGGCCTCCTCGAACTTGTAGGTCCAGCGCCCGTAATAAGTCATGCGCTTGCCTTCGAACAGGGATTCGTCGTGCGCATGGAAGCCGGGGTCGTTGACCAGCATGACCACGGTCTTGCCCTTGACGTCGAGGCCGGCGTAGTCGTTCCAGTTTTGCTCCGGCGCATCCACGCCATAGCCGACGAAGACCACGTCGCTGGCGTCGATCTTCACTTCCGGCTTGCCGCTGCGCGTGCCGATCACCATGTCGGCGCCGAAGGCCAGCTTGTGCGCCTTGCCCTTGACCTGGATCTCCATCGTCGTGTGTTCATCGGCGCGGGTCTCGACCATGGGCACGGTCTGGAAATAGCTGTCGCCGTTGCCGGGTTGCAGGCCGATACGCTGCATCTGCGCGCGGATATATTCCACGGTCTTATCTTCGCCGGCGGTGCCGGGACCGCGGCCTTCGAAGGCGTCGGAGGCCAGGGTCTTGACGTGTTCGGCGAAGTCGGCCGGATCGATCGCGTCCTTGAACGCGACCGCGGCGGGCGTGGCCACGGGAGCCGCTGCGGGTTCGCTGGCGGCGGGCGCGGGCGCTTCGCGCTTGCACGCCGACAAGGCCGCGAGTGCGGTCAGGCACAACAGGAGATGGCGGGATCGCATCGGGGATTCCTCGTTCCGGGGATCGCCGATTCTAGCGCGCCTGTTCCAATGTGCCGATTTTAGGGGAGCTGAATAATTGTCGTCGTCCCCGCGAAAGCGGGGATCCAGTGACTTCAAATCTGTAGAAAGCCAAGGCGCTGGGTTGACCAGCTTCGCTGTTGAAAAGCACTTCTGCTTTCGCGGGAATGATGAACAAAAACGAATTGTTCAGGGCATCCGGAATCTGGCGCGGGATTGGCTTTTCGGTCGCGAGCACTGGCCAAAGCCAAGAGCGTTCCGCGCTTTGCGCGGGTCACTTTCTTGTGTGGCCAAGAAAGTAACCAAAGAAGGCCACCCGGTCGGCCCGTCGGTCCCGCTTTGCGTGACCGATGCGCAAGCAGGCGGGGCATTTCCGGAAGGCACCTCCGTGTGCCGTCCGGAAACGGCGCGCATCGTGCGCGCCGCCCTTCGGGTATTCGCCCCACCTGCTTGCCGGGCCTCAACGGGGTTGAAAGGCAAGAGCAAGAGCGCCTGCTTTCCATGCAATCCCACACTGAAATCCGGATATCCGTTGTTCAGAGCTTCCCCGGCACGCTGTTTTCAATGCGCCGCTTCGACGCGCTGCGTTTCGCCCATGCATGGCGTAGCGCATGACGCATCTCACTCGGCCGGAGCGGTCGGGGTATCGAAGCTCTGCGCGGTGGCGCCGGTCACCGCGCCGATGCGCGCGGTCTTGTGCACGTACAGCTTGACCGCGCGTTCGAACACCAGCGGACCTTCGACCACCGCATTGGGACCGATGACGATGCGCGGATCGCGCTTCGGCTTCAGCTGCAGCCAGGAATTGTTCTTCTCGATCTTGATGCCGCCCTTGACCACCGAATCGATGCCGACGGTGATGTCGCCATTGACGGTGGAAATGCCGCCACCCAGATGGGTGCCGACCAGGCCGATGGCGCCATTCACGGTTTCCACGCCGTCCTTCACCTTGCCGCCGCGGTCGACGAAGATGCTGCCGTTGACGGTCGCGATGCCGCCGTTGACGGTGACATCGCGGTCCAGCTTGATGCCGCCGTTGACCGTTTCCAGCGCGCCGGTGGCGGCCCGGGTTTCGATGTTGATGCCGCCGTTGACGGTGCCTACCTGGTCGGTGATCGCGCCAGTGGCGACTTGGATGCTGCCGTTGACGGTTTCCAGATCGCCATAGGTCTGGCCGGACTCGGTGTGGATGCCGCCATTGACCTTGGAGATGTCCTCGGAGGCAAAGGCGTGGCCGGCGCCCAGCGCCAGGGCGATGAACAGGGCGGTGCGGATTCGGGTCATGAGGGAATTCCTGTCTGGGTGGTATGAAGTGGGATGCAGGGAATGCGGGCAGGGTTTAAAGAGGCGGGGTGTGGGAGGGGCTTCAGCCCCGACGCTTCCGGGCGTAGGAGCGACGTGAGTCGCGAAGGTGAACCCTTTGTATATTTCCTTCGCGACTCACGTCGCTCCTACGCCAGGTCGCGATGGCAACACGCTTCGTTACAATCGTCACCTGCCTGAAGTCATTCGCCGCACTACCGGAGTCCCGCCGTGTCCGCATCGCCCGCGCGTCCCAAGCCTGTCGTCCTGTTGATCCTCGATGGCTGGGGGCATCGCGAAGAGACCGCCGACAATGCGGTGGCGCAGGCCACGCTGCCGAACTGGCGGCGGTTGCTGGCCACCGCGCCGCATACGCTGATCCACACCGAAGGCCGCCATGTGGGCCTGCCGGACGGGCAGATGGGCAATTCCGAAGTCGGGCACATGAACCTGGGCGCCGGCCGCATCGTCTACCAGGACCTGACCCGCATCGATGCGGCGATCGAGGACGGCAGCTTCTTCGACAATGTTGAGCTCGTCGGCGCCTGCGAGGACGCCAAGCGCGGAGGGCACACGCTGCATGTCTTCGGCCTGCTCTCTCCGGGTGGCGTGCACAGCCACGAGAACCAGATCTTCGCCCTGCTGGAACTGGCCAGGCGTCGCGGCGTGGCGCGCGTGGCGGTGCATGCCTTCCTCGACGGGCGCGACACCCCGCCGCGTTCGGCCGAAGCCAGTCTGCGCGCACTGCAGGAGTTGTGCGGCAAGCTCGGCAACGCCCATATCGCCACGGTCAGCGGCCGCTACTACGCCATGGATCGCGACCAGCGCTGGGATCGCCTGCGCCTGGCCTGGGATGCCATGGTCGAAGCCAGGAGCGAGCATCATGCGGCCGATGCGCTGTCCGCCTTGCAGGCCGCGTATGCGCGCGGCGAAAACGACGAGTTCGTATTGCCGACCGTCATCGATGGCACGCAGGCGATGCGCGACGGCGATGCGGTGGTGTTCATGAACTTCCGCGCCGATCGCGCGCGCCAGCTCACCGCCGCTTTCGTCTCGCCGGAGTTCACGGGTTTCGATGCGACAGGCGGCGCGCGCCGGCCGCAGCTGTCGCGCTTCGTCTGCCTGACCGAATACGACGCGAAACTGCCGGCCGCGGTCGCCTTCGCCCCGGACGACCTGCGCCACACCCTGGGCGAGTTGCTGGCCGAGGCGGGTCTGAGCCAGCTGCGCATCGCCGAAACGGAAAAGTACGCGCACGTGACCTTCTTCTTCAGCGGTGGCCGCGAAGCGCCGTTCGTCGGCGAAGAACGCCTCCTCGTTCCCAGCCCCAAGGTCGCCACCTACGACCTGCAGCCGGCGATGAGCCTGCCGGAACTGACCGTGAAACTGGTCGATGCCATCGCCTCGAATCGCTTCGACGCGATCTTCTGCAACATCGCCAACCCGGACATGGTTGGCCACAGCGGCGACCTGCAGGCCGCGATCCTCGCCGCGCAGGCGGTGGATCTTGCCGTCGGCGCGGTCGAGGCGGCGGTGCGTGCGCAACATGGCGCATTGATCATCACCGCCGACCACGGCAATCTGGAAATGATGCGCGACCCGGACACCGGCCAGCCGCATACCGCGCACACGGTCGGCCCGGTGCCCTTGGTCTATGTCGGGGGACGTGCAGGCGCCAGCTTGCGCGGCGGCGGCGCCTTGCGCGATGTGGCGCCCACGCTGCTCGACTTGCTGGGCCTGCCGCAGCCGCCGGAAATGACCGGCCGCAGCCTGTTCGACGCCGCCGGATGACGCATCGTTTCGCCACTTTCTGCGTCGTGCTCGCATTCGCTTTCGCGGCGGTCGCACCCGCGCCCGCGCAAAGCCAGCGCGAAGCCGAGAAGAAACTGCAACGCCTGCGTGGCGAACTGAAGGACATCGCCCGCGAACGCCGCAAGCTGGAGGATGCGCGCGGCGAAGCGGCGCGCAAGCTGCGCCAGGCCGATGAACAAGTCGGAAAGTCCAGTCGTTCCCTCAACGAAACCGTGACCGCGTTGCAGCGCGAGGAAGCCGCGCTGCTGCAGCTGCAGCAACAGCGCGACGATCTGCGCCAACGCCTGGGTCGGCAACGCCAGCAGTTGACCGCGCTGGTTCGCGCCTCTTACCAGATGGGCAGCGAGGCGCCGTTGAAGGTGTTGCTGTCGCAGGATCGCGTGGCCGATGCCAACCGGGCGCTGGCTTACCATCGCTACCTGCAGGCGGATCGCGCCCGCAGGATCGCCAGCCTCGGTATCGAATTGAAGGCGCTGGAGGAAGTGGAGCGCGAGATCATCGCGCGCCGCGCGCAACTGGATGCGACCCGCAACCAGCAGCGGGCGAAGATCGAAACCCTGGCCAGGGACCGCAAGGCCAACGCCGCGCTGAGCGCCGACCTGGACCAGCGCTATAAAGATCGCAGTGCGCGCGAAAAGGCACTGGGCCAGGACGCGCGCTCCCTCGAAACCCTGCTCGCCAACCTGCGCGCCGCCGCCGCACGCGCCGAAGCCGAACGCCGCGCCGAAGCCCGGCGCGTGGCCGCGGAACAGGCCGCGCAGAAGAAAGCCGCGGCCGCACGCGCGCCCGGCAGCAAGCCGGCGCCTGCCACCAGCAGTCCGCGTCCGGCCGTGGCCAACGCGCCCGCGCTGAAAGTCGGTGGCCTGGGCTGGCCGTTGTCGGGCAACCTGCTGGCCCGTTTCGGCGGACGCATGCCTGATGGGCGCAGCAGTTCCGGCGTGTTGATCGGCGCGCCGGCCGGGAGCACGGTCACCGCGGTGGCCGATGGCAGCGTGGTGTTTTCCGAATGGATGACCGGCTACGGCCTGATCCTGATCATCGACCACGGCAACGGCTACATGAGCCTGTACGCGCACAACGAAAGCCTGTTGCGCGATGCCGGCGACGAGGTCCGGCGCGGCGACGCGGTGGCCAAGGTCGGTACATCGGGCGGGCAGGGCACCCCGGCGCTGTATTTCGAACTGCGCCGCAACGGCCAGCCGGTCGATCCGTCCTCGTGGCTGCAGCGGCGCTGATTCGCGTCTGGAATTGTGGGAGGGGCTTCAGCCGCGACGCATTCGGCTACACCCGTCGGGGCTGAAGCCCCTCCCACATCAGCTGGCGAACGCGGATTTACAACGCCTTCCCGCATAATCCGCTGAAACTTCGCGCCAGCGCGCGAGGTCGATCACTGGAAATCCTCCCGGAGCGATTGCATGCGTTTGCCCTTGGCCCTGTTGTTCGCGTTGTTCTGCCTGCCCGCCTTCGCCCAGGATGCGGCCAGGGACGAGCCCGCCGTTGCTTCCAGCGACGATCCCGATGCCGCGGAAACCGCGCCGTCGAAAGTGCCGCTGGATGAGATCCGCCGCTACGTGGCGGTGTTCAACGCGGTCCGCGATGCCTATGTCGAACCGGTCGACGACAAGAAGCTGATGCATTCGGCGATCCGTGGCCTGCTGCTGGACCTGGATCCGCACAGCACCTATTTCGACAAGCAGGACGCGGACGCCTTCGATGAGCAGGCCACTGGCGCCTACGATGGCGTGGGCGTGGAATTGCTGCAGCAACCCGACAACACCCTGCGCGTGATCGCGCCGATCGACGGTACGCCCGCGGCCAGGGCCGGGATCAAGGCCGGCGACGTGATCGTGGCCATCGACGGCAAGCCGATCAGCGGCGAGGACGGCATGGAGCCACTGCGCGGGGCGCCGGGCACCAAGCTGACCCTGAGCGTGCTGCGCGAAGGCAAGGCCAAGCCCTTCGACATCACCCTGACCCGCGAGACCATCCGCGTGGCCAGCGTGACCGGGCGGATGCTGGAGCCGGGCTACGGCTACCTCCGCATCAGTGCCTTCCAGGCCGATACCGGCGCCGCCTTCCAGCAAGCCCTGGACAAGTTGCAGGCGCCGGGAAAACTGAGCGGCCTGGTCCTGGACCTGCGCAGCAATCCGGGCGGCTTGCTGACCGCGGCCGTGCAGGTCGCCGACGACCTGCTGGACAAGGGCACCATCGTCACCACGCGCGGACGCATCGCGATCAGCGACTCCAAGTTCGATGCGACGCCGGGCGACCGCCTGCGCGGCGCGCCGCTGGTGGTGCTGGTGGATGCGGGTTCGGCCAGCGCGGCCGAAGTGCTGGCCGGCGCCTTGCGCGACAACAACCGGGCGCGCGTGGTCGGCAGCCGCACTTTCGGCAAGGGTTCGGTGCAGACCGTGCTGCCGCTGGACAACGGCGATTCGGTCAAGCTCACCACCGCGCGCTATTACACGCCCAGCGGCAAATCGATCCAGGCCAGCGGCATCGTCCCCGATGTGGTCCTGCATGCTGAAGCGCAGAAAGATGCGGAACCCGCCGGCGGTCCGGATTACAGCGAAGCCACGCTGCCCGGCCATCTGCGCGGCGACGACGAAGGCGCCGAGGGCTACCACGCCGGTGAAGTCCTGGACGGCGACAAACCCATTGCCGCCGCGCTGGCGGAATTGAAGAAGAACGACCGTCGAGAGGTGTTCGGTCGTCCGCATGCGGGGCGGTGAGGCGGCTTGACGCAGTTTGGTCGGCAATGGGAAAACCATCGCGTTTTTGACCAGGAAGTTTCTGTTTGTCGCTGACTTCACTGCATGCGCAGGAGCTCGCGCCAGGATGGCGCTCCCACAATGGTCGTGTTGCTAGCGCGGTTTCGCTGGCAACGGGAATGGCGTGACCACGCGCTCGCCGCTTTCGGCATCGCGGATCAGCGACTGGCCTTTGCGCTCCACTTCCTCGATGCGCACGATGCTCTGCATCGGCAGGTGCAGGACCCTGGTGCCGGCGAACTCGTCACGCAGGCGCTCCTCGGTGGGATCGACCACGATGCCGTCATGCACGTCGAACACCAGTTCGCCCACCTCGGTGAAGCCCCACAGGCTGCTGGCGGCGACATGGCGGCCGTACAGCTCGTAGATCTTGCCGTGGTTGAGGAAGGTGATCTTGTAGAGGTGCTTGGCCATGCCGGAATTATATGACCGTAGGAGCGACGTCAGTCGCGACTGGTCTTCCGCATTTCCAGTGGCGACTGACGTCGCTCCTACGTGCGATCTTCAATACCCCTGCCGCTTGCGCAACCGGCGCGCGATCGCCGCGCGCACGAGCAGGGCGAACACCACCCCGAACAGGAAGCCGGCGATGTGCGCCGACCAGGCCACCGCGCCGAAGGCCGGGCCGATGTAGGCGAAGATCACCTGCAGCAGCGCCCAGATGCCGATCAGCAGCGAGGCCGGGGCCTTGACGAATTCCAGGAACAATCCCAGTGGCAGGACCACGCCCAGCTTGGCCCGCGGGAACAAGGCCAGATAGGCGCCGATCACCGCCGAGACCGCGCCGCTGGCGCCGATGATCACCCGGTCGGGCGCGCCGATGGACAATGCCGCGGCCAGGTTGGAAACCGCGCCGCCCAGCAGGAACAGGATCAGGAACCGCCATGGTCCCATGGTCCGTTCGGCCGGCAGGCCGAAGATCAGCAGGAACACCAGGTTGCCCAGCAGGTGCGCCCAGTCCGCGTGCAGGAACAAGGCCGTGAACAGCCGCAACGCGCCGCCGTCGCGCAACGCCGCCGCCCAGGCCTGCGGCGTGGACAGGCCGCCGGACAAGGCGCCCCATTCCAGCAACAGGCTGTCATGCACCGGTTCCGGCCGTGTGGCCGCCCACAGGAAGACCAGCCACAAGGCCGCGAACAGCAGCGGGGTGGCCCAGCGCAAGGCGGGCTTTTTACGGGAGGGCAGGGAAACGAACATGGGGGGAATTTACCGGGTTTGGTTCGCCAGGGCGGCTCCGCACCCAAGTCAGGTCGATGAATCCAAGGCTAACCAGCCCCGACCCGGATTGTTAGCGTTTGGTTATCCGGTGCAGCTATACTGCGTACGGCATCGTATGTCGGGGAGGGATTCCGGCACATGGCCGTAGAGCAGGCCGCTCTTTGAGTAACGGCACAGATGAGTTTTCCCACGCCTTTCCGGAGTAGACACACCATGGAATTTGCAAAGAACATCACTCGCATCTCGGCGCTCGCCCTCGGCATCGCCGGCGTGCTTGCTTGTGGCCAGGCCCAGGCCTCGGCTTTCCAGCTGAAAGAAAACAGCGTCAAGGCCCAGGGTCGGGCGATGGCCGGTTCGGCTTCGGCCACCGGCGACGCCTCGGTCGTGGTCAACAACCCGGCGGTCATGTCCACCTTCACCGAAAAGACCGTGCAGGCCGACGTCACCGCGATTGATCTTTCGTTCGAGTTCAGCGGCGGCGGCACGGCCGCGGCCGGAAGCCCGTTGCAGCGTCCGCTGGTCGGCGGCGACGGCGGCGATGCCGGCGGCGTGAGCCCGGTGCCGGCGATGTCCTTCATCCTGCCGCTCAGCGATCGTTTCGAGTACCTGACCCTGGGCGCCATGGTCAGCGCGCCGTTCGGCCTGAAGACCGATTACGAAAGCGACTGGGTCGGCCGTTACCACGCGCTCGAGTCGGACGTGAAGCTGATCGACCTGACCCTGGCCGCTTCGCTTGAGCTCAGCGACCGCTTCTCGATCGGCCTGGGCGCGGTGTACGAGCGCGCCGACGTGACCCTGTCCAACGCGGTCGACTTCGGCTCGGCCATCTGCCGCATCAACATCGCCGCCTGCATCACCCCGAATCCGGTGGCCGCTCCCTACGGCCCGCAGAAGAACGACGGCGTGGCCGAGATCCATGGCACCAACAATGGCCTGGGCTTCATCGTCGGCGCGAACTGGCGTCCGACCGACAACCTGTCCTTCGGTTATGCGCACCGTTCGGAAATCAAGCACGAATTGCGCGGCACGGCCAAGTTCGATGTCCCGGCCAACGTGCGTGCGCTGATCGGCAATGCGGTGTACCTGCCGAGCGATGGCGGCGGCGCCAGGTTGACCACGCCCAGCACCGATACCTTCAGCGGCAGCTGGCAGGCGACCGAGCGTTTCGCGCTGATGGCCGACGTCTCGCGCACCGACTGGAGCTCGATGAAGGAAATCCGCATCGAGTTCGACAACCCGAGGCAGGCCGATGCGGCCGAAGATTACAACTGGGAAGAAAGCTGGTTCTATTCGGTCGGTGGCGAGTTCGCCTTCAACGACAAGCTGACCTTCCGCGCCGGCGTGGCCCGGGACGACTCCCCGATCAGCCGTCCGCACCGCACCCCGCGCATGCCGGACCAGGACCGCATGTGGTATTCGCTGGGCCTGACCTGGAAGGCGACGGACAACTTCGAACTGAGCGGCGTCTATACCAAGGTCGACCTGGTCGACACGCCGGAAGTGGACATCCTGTCCTCGAGCGGTTCGCGCCTGGTGGGCGAGTTCGACGGCGGCGCCGACCTGTTCGGCATCTCCGCTCAATACCGCTTCTGATCGCGGACGAGACGGCAAACAGGAAACCCCGCTACGGCGGGGTTTTTTTGTGGCCGTCGCCGATGGACCGGGCCGCGTGTTTCAAGCTTCCAGCCCGCGCATCTGAACCTGGTTGCGGCCCAGCCGCTTGGCCTCGTACAAGGCCTGGTCGGCGATGCGCATCAATGCCGGGAAAGGCTGTGCTTCGACCGAGGTGCCCACGCCCAGGCTGACCGTCACCTGCAGCGCAGGACCGTGCGCCGCGAATTCAAGCGCCTCGACTTCCCCGCGGATGCGTTTGGCCATTCGCCGGGCGTCGTCGGCGCTGCGGTTGGGCAGCACCACCACGAATTCATCGCCGCCGACGCGGGCGAACAGGTCTTCGCCGCGGATGCAGCCACGCACGGTTTCCGAGAACCGTTGCAGCACCTGGTCGCCGACCTCGTGTCCATGCAGGTCGTTGATGGCCTTGAAATGGTCCAGGTCCAGCGCGATCACCGCCAGCCCCTCGTCCGCAGGCATCGGCTCGACATGCGCGCGCAGTTCGCTGTGCAGGCCGCGGCGGTTGAGGGCGCCGGTCAACGGGTCGTACAGGGCGCTCAGGCGCAGGGATTCGCCGGCGCGGAAACTGGTCAGCATCAACATGCAGAAATTGAGCAGGAACCAGATCGAGAGGTCCAGGTTGACCCAGGCATCGTTGGGGCCGTATTCGCCGGTGAAGGCGTTGAGCAGGTCGCGTCCGTACAGGACCAGCAGCACCGCGCAGCCCAGCATCATCAGCCGCGCGGGCAGGTGGTCCGGCGCCACGTTGAGTTTCAGCAAGTGCGTGATCACCACCACCAGCATCAGCACTTCGGCCGCGCTCATCGCCGCGCCCTGGGCGTCGACGGTGCCCCAGAAGACCCAGCCGACCAGCGAGAACCCGAGGCACAGCGGCATCAGCGCCCACTCCCGGCGGTTCAGTGCCCGCTGGCGGACGAACTGCACGATCGACCATGCCAGTCCGGCCACGCCGCCACAGGCGAACAGGCCGCCGATGCCCGCGGTCCAGTAAGCCGAATGCAGGTCGCCGGAACGGGTCAGCTCCTGGCTGGTGCCGTCGAGCATGGCCGCGCCCAGCGAGTACAGCAGGTGGGCGACGCCCCAGGTGGCGATCCCGCGCACGCCGCGCGAGATCCGCTGCACGTACCAGAACAGCACCAGCAGCAGCGCGGCCAGGGCGCAGTCGCTGAGCAGCAGGTTGTAGAAATCGGTGGTCATGGCCGGATATTAACGGCCAATGCGCCCCGCCACCCCGGCCATTGGCCATGGTCGGCCTGGATCAGGCCATGCGGACAAATCCCGTACACACCGGCAGACCGTAGGAGCGACGTGAGTCGCGAAGACATGGCCTGTGGAAGTCACATCCCCAAGGCGGTGTGCAAGTCGCGGGGCAATGCGCACGGCCATGCCTTCGCGACTTACGTCGCTCCTACGATGGGACTCGCCTCGTTAGTCGCCCAGGGTCAGCAGCGAGGCGTTGCCGCCGGCGGCGGTGGTGTTCACGGTCACGGTCTTCTCGGTGGCGAAGCGCGGCAGGTAGTGCGGGCCGCCGGCCTTGGGGCCGGTGCCCGACAGGCCCTGGCCGCCGAACGGCTGCACCCCGACCACCGCGCCGATCTGGTTGCGGTTGACGTAGACGTTGCCGACCTTCACCCGCGCGGCGATGCGGTCGATGGTTTCGTCGATGCGCGAATGCACGCCCAGGGTCAGGCCGTAGCCGGTGGCGTTGATCGCATCGATGACCTTGTCCAGGTCCTCGCCCTTCCAGCGCAGCACATGCAGCGCCGGGCCGAAGACTTCCTTGTGCAACTGGTCCAGCGAATTCAATTCCCACGCGCCCGGGGCGAAATAAGTACCGTGCGCGACCGAGGCATCGGCATGCGCGCGCTTGATCGGCCTGGCTTCCTTGTCCATGCGCGCGGCATGGTCTTCGAGGATCTTCAGCGCATCGGCGTCGATCACCGGGCCGACGTCGGTGGACAGCAGGCCGGGATCGCCGACCTTCAGTTCGTCCATCGCCCCGGCCAGCATGCCGATCACCTTGTCGGCGATGTCGTCCTGCACGAACAGCACGCGCGCGGCCGAGCAGCGCTGGCCGGCGGAAGTGAACGCGGAACCGATCGCATCCTTCACCAACTGCTCCGGCAACGCGGACGAGTCGGCGATGAACGCGTTCTGGCCGCCGGTTTCGGCGATCAGCACGCCAATGGCCGCGTCGCGCGCGGCCAGGGCGCGGTTGATCGCGCGTGCGGTGTCGGTGGAGCCGGTGAAAGCCACGCCGGCCACGCGCGGATCGGCGGTCAGCGCCGCGCCGACGGTGGCGCCGTCGCCGGGCAGGAATTGGACCACGGCTTCCGGCACGCCGGCTTCATGCAGCAGTTTCACCGCGGCATGGCCGATCAGGTTGGTCTGTTCCGCGGGTTTTGCGATCACGCTGTTGCCGGCCGCGAGCGCCGCGGCGACCTGGCCCAGGAAAATGGCCAGCGGGAAATTCCACGGGCTGATGCAGACGAACACGCCGCGCCCGTGCAGCTGCAATTCGTTGGATTCGCCGGTCGGGCCGGGCAGGCGTTCCGGCGCGCCGAACTGGGCCCGCGCCTGGGCCGCGTAGTAGCGCAGGAAGTCGACCGCTTCGCGTACTTCGGCCACGCCATCGGGAATGGTCTTGCCGGCTTCCTTCACGCACAGGGCGATGTACTCGGGCATGCGTGCTTCCAGCAGGCTGGCGGCGTGTTCGAGGATCGTCGCGCGGCCGGCGGCCGGAGTGCGGTCCCAGCCCGGCTGCGCGGCGACCGCATTGTGCAAGGCCTTTTCGACGATGGCGCTGTCGGCGGCATGCCATTCGCCCACCACCTGGCGGCGGTCGGCCGGATTGGTCACCGGCAGCGCGCGCGTGGACAGCACCGCGCCCGGCACCAGCGGCGCGGCGCGCCAGCCATGCGGACCGGCTTTCTCGAAGGCGGCGTTGACCTGCTCGGCGAGTGCGCGCAGATCCTGATCGTTGGCGAGGTTGGCGCCCATGGAATTCTTCCTGTTGGTGCTCAGGCTCGGGGCCTGGTTCTGGAAAAGTTGCACCGGCAGCGGGATGCGCGGGTGCGGGATGGAATCGAACGCCGACACGGTTTCGACCGGGTCGCGGATCAGGTCGTCGATGGCGACGTTTTCGTCGGTGATGCGGTTGACGAAACTGGAGTTGGCGCCGTTTTCCAGCAAGCGCCGGACCAGGTAGGGCAGCAAGTCCTCGTGCGAACCGACCGGCGCGTACACGCGGCAGGGAATGCCGAGGCGGTCGGCCGGCACCACTTCGGCGTACAGGTCGTCGCCCATGCCGTGGAGTTTCTGGTGTTCGTAATCGCGGCCGTTGGCGATCGAACGGATCGCGGCGATCGTCTGCGCGTTGTGCGTGGCGAACATCGGGTACAGCGCATCGCTGTTGTCGAGCATGCGCCGCGCATTGGCCAGGTAGGACACGTCGGTGTTGGGCTTGCGGGTGAACACCGGATAGCCCGGGTGGCCTTCGACCTGCGCGCGTTTCACCTCCGCGTCCCAGTACGCGCCCTTGACCAGGCGCACCGGCATGCGCCGGCCGACGCGGCGGGCCAGGTCGGCGAGGAAATCGAGCACCCAGGGGGTGCGCTTCTGGTAGGCCTGCACGGCCAGGCCGTAGCCTTCCCAGCCATCCAGCGACTTGTCCGCGAAGGTCGCTTCGATCAGGTCCAGCGACAGTTCCAGGCGGTCGGCTTCCTCGGCGTCGATGGTGAAGCCGATGCCGTAGGACCTGGCCAGCTGCGCCAGTTCCAGGATGCCGGGGGCCAGTTCGGCCATCACCCGTTCGCGCTTGGCGTGTTCGTAGCGCGGATGCAGGGCGGACAGCTTGATCGAGATGCTGGGCGCGGCGAAGACATCGGCGAAGGGCCCCGTCTTGCCTATCGCATGGATCGCCTGGCGGTAGGCCTCCAGGTAACGCGCCGCGTCCTTCGAGGTCAGCGCGCCTTCGCCGAGCATGTCGAAGGAGTAGCGGTAGCTGGCGTTGTCGCCCTTGCGCGAACGGGTCAGGGCTTCGCTGATGGTCCGGCCCATCACGAACTGGTGGCCCATGATGCGCATGGCCTGGCGCACGGCCAGGCGGATCACCGGCTCGCCCAGGCGCCCGACCAGGCGCTTGAACGCGCCGCGCGCGTCGTGGCGGGTCAGGTCGTTCAGGCTGACCAGCTTGCCGGTCAGCATCAGGCCCCAGGTCGAGGCGTTGACCAGCACCGAGTCGCTTTCGCCCATGTGCTTCTTCCAGTCCGCATCGCCCAGCTTGTCGCGGATCAAGGCGTCGGCGGTGGCCTGGTCGGGAATGCGCAGCAGCGCCTCGGCCACGCACATGAGCAGCACGCCTTCCTCGCTGCCCAGGTCGTACTGGCGCATGAAGGCCTCGATGGCGCCCTGGTCGTGGGCGCGGGCGCGGACCCGGGTCACCAGGTCGGCGGCCAGTGCCTGGGCGGCGGCCTGGTCGGCGGCGGGCAGGCGGGCGTGTTCCAGCAGCTCGCGCACGTGCTCGGTTTCGTCGCGCATCCAGGCGGCGGTGATGGCCTGGCGCAGCGGGGCCGGCTGGCCCGGGAGCTCCGGGGCGATGAGGTCGCGGGTAGTGGCGGTGGCGGGGGAGGAGGTCGACATGCTGGTCGCGGGACTCGGAAGCGTAGCCGCATAGTCTAGGGCCACCGGGCTGGCCGGGATACCGTTGGATCTTGCGCTTATGTCCCCTGTTTCCGCAGAAATTGCGGCGCGCGCCGCGATCATGGCCGGGGTCATGGGTGGGATAGGGAAACAGGCGCGAAGACGCCCCGGGTTCTCGCTGATCGGGGTGCCGCACCGTGTCCGCGGAATCGTCGCGGCTTGCCGCTAACTGCGGCGGGGGCTACCATTTAGCGGGTTTCCGCGACCTCGTGGTGAGGTTGGCGACATGATCGAGATGGTTCCGTCTGTTCCCGACGGGCGTAGCGCGCGGCTCCGGCTGCGACCGCCCCGGGCATTGACGGCCCGCCAGTTCGTGGCGCTGTTTGTCGTGCTGGCCGGGGCGATGTGGCTGGTGGCAAGCGTGGGTTGGCTGGGCGGCAATGTCTTTGCGCCGGCCTTCGCCCTGCTGCACAGCGCCATCGTGGCGGCGGCGCTGCGCTGGTTGTGGCGCAGCGGCGATCGCGACGAGTGCATCACCATCGGTCCGGAACTGGTGGAGGTCAGCCGCACCGCGCAGGCGGGGGTGCGGGCGCAGGCGGTATTCCGGGCGCATCCGTACTGGGTGCGGCTGGGTATCGAAGAGGAAGGCGAAAGGATTTCGCTGGCTTCCAGCGGCAGGCGGGTCGAGGTGGGCAACTTCCTCGGGCCGGCCGAACGCCGGGAGCTGGCTGGGCAATTGCAAGTTCTATTGGCGGCCGCAAGCCGCTACCGATGACGCACATAGGGTCTAGGCAATGACGCAAGCGAAAGGTTTCTTCAAGCAGGTCACGTTGATGGGTGCGGCTTGCGCATCGACGTTGGCGCCGGCGCTGGCCTGGGCGCAATCGGCCGATCCCAAGCCCTGGCAGCTCAACATGGGCCGCGGCGTCACCTCGTCGGCCAAGCATGCCTACGACGCGCACATGTTCGCGCTGTGGGTCTGCGTGGTGATCGGCATCCTCGTGTTCGGCGCGATGGGCTATGCGATGTTCAAGTTCCGCAAGTCCAAGGGCGCGGTCGCGGCGAAGTTCACCCACAACACCACCGCCGAGGTCATCTGGACGGTGATCCCGATCATCATCCTGGTGGTGATGGCGTGGCCGGCCACGGCCAAGCTGATCGCCATGTACGACACCCGCAATTCCGAGATGACGGTGAAGATCACCGGCTACCAGTGGATGTGGAAGTACGAATACCTGGGCGAACAGGTCGCGTTCACCAGCCGCCTGGATCGCGAATCCGATCGCGTCCGCCAGAGCGGCGCGGTGCCGACGGTGGCAGCCAATCCGCACTACCTGCTCGACGTCGACAACCAGCTGGTGCTGCCGGTCAACACCAAGATCCGTTTCGTCATCACCGCCGACGACGTGATCCACGCCTGGTGGGTGCCGGCGCTGGGCTGGAAGCAGGACGCGATCCCCGGGATCATCAACGAGGCCTGGACCGACATCCAGACCCCGGGCATCTACCGCGGCCAGTGCGCCGAGCTGTGCGGCAAGGACCATGGCTTCATGCCGATCGTGGTCAAGGCCGTGTCCAAGGAAGAATTCAAGGTGTGGTTGGCATCGAAGCGGCCTGCCGCGCCGGCGGCGCCCGCCGTAGCCGCCCCGGCCGAGGCCGCGCCCGTCGAGGCCGCGCCGGCCGAAGCCGCCCCAGAAGCCGCACCCGCACCCGAGCCGGCCGGGGCCTGACCGCCGTCGGAAAACGACGCCGTTCCGCCCCGCCCTCCGTATTCGCCAGCCCGTATTCGCTATTCCGAGGTAACACCCCATGGCCCATTCCGAAGTCGCCCACCATGACGATCACGGCCACAAGCAAAGCTTCGTCGAGCGTTGGTTCTTCTCCACCAACCACAAAGACATCGGCACGCTGTACCTGATTTTCAGCTTCATCATGTTCATCATCGGCGCGGGCATGTCGGTGGTGATCCGCGCCGAACTGATGACCCCGGGCCTGCAGTTCGTGAAGCCCGAGTTCTTCAACCAGATGACCTCGGTGCATGCGCTGGTGATGATCTTCGGTGGGATCATGCCGGCCTTCGTCGGCCTGGCCAACTGGATGATCCCGTTGCAGGTCGGCGCGCCCGACATGGCCTTGCCGCGGATGAACAACTGGTCGTTCTGGATCCTGCCGTTCGCCTTCACCCTGCTGCTGCTGACCCTGTTCCTGCCGGGCGGCGCCCCGGCCGGCGGCTGGACCCTGTATCCGCCGCTGTCGCTGCAGGGCGGCTACAACCTGGCCTTCACCATCTTCGCCATCCACATGATGGGCGTCAGCTCGATCATGGGCGCGATCAACATCATCGCGACGGTGCTGAACATGCGCGCCCCGGGCATGGACCTGCTGAAGATGCCGATCTTCAGCTGGACCTGGCTGATCACCGCGTTCCTGCTGATCGCGGTGATGCCGGTGCTGGCCGGCGCGGTCACCATGCTGCTGACCGACAAGTTCTTCGGCACCAGCTTCTTCAACGCGGCCGGTGGCGGCGACCCGGTGATGTACCAGCACATCTTCTGGTTCTTCGGCCACCCGGAGGTCTACATCATGATCCTGCCGGCGTTCGGCATCGCCAGCGAGATCATCCCGACCTTCAGCCGCAAGCCGCTGTTCGGCTACCAGGCCATGGTCTACGCCACCGCGTCGATCGCGTTCCTGTCGTTCATCGTCTGGGCCCACCACATGTTCACCGTGGGCATGCCGCTGGGCGGCGAGATCTACTTCATGTTCGCGACCATGCTGATCGCGATCCCCACCGGGGTGAAGGTGTTCAACTGGGTCAGCACCATGTGGCGCGGCTCGCTGACCTTCGAGACGCCGATGCTGTGGGCGATCGCCTTCGTGATCCTGTTCTCCATCGGCGGTTTTTCCGGATTGATGCTGGCCATCGTGCCGGCCGACTTCCAGTACCACGACACCTATTTCGTGGTCGCGCACTTCCATTACGTGCTGGTCACCGGCGCGCTGTTCGGGATCATCGCCGCGGTCTATTACTGGTGGCCGAAGTGGTCGGGCCGCATGTACAGCGAGTTCTGGGGCAAGGTGCATTTCTGGTGGACCATGGTGTTCGTCAATCTGCTGTTCTTCCCGCAGCACTTCCTGGGCCTGGCCGGCATGCCGCGCCGCATCCCCGATTACAACCCGGTGTTCGCGGACTGGAATTTCATCAGCTCGATCGGCGCGTTCGGCATGTTCGTCACCCCGTTCCTGATGGCCGCGATCCTGATGTACTCGCTGCGCAACGGGGCCAAGGCCGAGGCGCGCTCCTGGGAAGGCGCCAAGGGCCTGGAGTGGACCGTGCCGTCGCCGGCGCCGCACCACACCTTCACCACGCCGCCGGTGATCCGTCCGGGCGACCTGGCCCATGACGACGTGAGCCACTGAGCCAGGCATGAGCGAACCGGTCCACCCCGTCGATGACACCGCCGCGCGCCGCAAGCGCGCGGTGCGTACCGCGCTGGTCGTGGGCGGCATCGCGCTGCTGATCTACATCGGCTTCATCGTTTCGGGCATCGTCGCGGCATGAACGCGGGCAAGTCCAATTCCGCGGGCATGCTGAAACTGATCGGGGTGTCGCTGGCCGCGTTCGCCTTCACCTTTTCGCTGGTGCCGCTGTATCGCATCGCCTGCGAGAAGGTCTTCGGCATCCGCCTGGAACAAGGGCCGGGCGAAGCAAGGGCCGCGGCTTCGGCGCCGAAGGCGCGCACCGTGACCGTGCAGTTCGACGGCGGGGTCAATTCCAAGCTGCCGTGGGCATTCCATCCCGAGCAGTTGACCATGCAGGTCGTTCCCGGCGAATTGAACGAAGCGAAATACTTCGCCCGCAACGACAGCGCGCGTGCGATCGTCGGCAGCGCGGTGCCTTCGGTGGCGCCGTCGCGCGCTTCGGGCTACTTCACCAAGACCGAATGCTTCTGCTTCACCGCGCAGACCCTGCAGGCCGGCGAAAGCCGCGACATGCCGGTGCGTTTCATCGTCGATCCGAACCTGCCGTCGGACATCGGCACGATCACCTTGTCGTACACCTTTTTCAAGAACGAGGCCCTGACCACCCAACTGGGTGCCGGCAAGACCTCGTCCTCGCCGCTCGCGGCACCGTAAGCGCCACCGCCTCCACCGGACCTAGAACAGGAAACATCCCGCCATGGCCCAATCGCATTCGCCGGACGCCAACGTCTACTACGTACCGCACCACAGCAAGTGGCCGTTTGTGGGTTCCATCGCCATGTTCACCACCATGCTCGGCGTGGCCAGCTGGCTCAACGAAACGGCGTGGGGCAAGTGGACGTTCTTCGTCGGCATTTTCATGCTCTGCGCCACGCTGTTCATGTGGTTCGGCGACGTGATCCGCGAATCGGTCACCGGCAACTACAACAAGCAGGTGGACGTGTCCTTCCGCATGGGCATGGTCTGGTTCATCTTCTCCGAAGTCATGTTCTTCGGCGCGTTCTTCGGTGCGCTGTTCTATGCGCGCAACCTGGCGCTGCCGTGGCTGGGCGGCGCTGGCGATGGGGTGATGACCAATGCGCTGTTGTGGGAAGGCTATAGCGCGGCCTGGCCGACCGCCGGCCCGGGCCAGGTCGGTGGCGCCTTCCAGACCATCCCGGCCTGGGGCCTGCCACTGGTCAATACGCTGATCCTGTTGAGCTCGGGCGTGACCCTGACCATCGCCCATCACGCGCTGAAGGCGGCCAACCGCAAGCAGGTACTGATCTGGCTGGGCCTGACCGTGATCCTGGGCGGCCTGTTCCTGACCTTCCAGGCCGAGGAATACATCCACGCCTACAAGGAACTGAACCTGACCCTGGGTTCGGGCATCTACGGCTCCACCTTCTTCATGCTCACCGGTTTCCACGGCGCGCACGTGACCCTCGGCACGATCATGCTGGCGATCATCTGGCTGCGCGTGGCCAAGGGCCACTTCAGCAAGGACAACCACTTCGCCTTCGAGGCCGTGGCCTGGTACTGGCACTTCGTCGACGTGGTCTGGCTGGGCCTGTTCCTGTTCGTTTACGTGTTGTAAGGCGGGTGAAGTCGCCTGCTGCGCAGGCTGCAAACAGAGAAGTCGGCGGCGATGCCGCCTGCAAGAATTCATTTGCAGGCCGCGTAGCAGCCGACTTTTCCATTTGCAGCGCCGCAGGCGCGACTTTCCTATTTGCAGCCTGCGCAGCAGGCGACTTGACCGCTCTCAGCCGCCGATGCCATGCGGCTTGATCACCCCGGTGTAGATGCCCAGCGCCACCAGCAGGATCAGGGCCACGGAAACGGCGATGCGCCGGGTCAGTGCGTTGACGGTACGCTTGCTCTGGCCCTTGTCGACCAGCAGGTAGTACAGGCCGGCGCCCAGGTTCCACAGGATCACGATCAGGAACGCGATGATCAGCAGTTTTTGCAGCGAGGGGCTCATGAGGGTCGCGTCCGGTGAGGTATCCCCATTATCGCAGCCGCGGGTAATGCGTGCATGAGCCGCTCGGCCGCGGGGCTGTGGCTGCTGGCGATCCTCGTGATCGCCCTGTTCTGCCGCGCCGGGGCGTGGCAACTGGATCGCGCCGGGCAGAAGCGGGCGATGCTGGCGGAATCGGAAAAGGTGCTTGCCGAGCGCAAGCCGCTGCCGCTGTCGGCGGCCAGCGATCCGGCGCGCGTGACCGCCTACGATTGGGCGGCGGGCGAGGGACGGTTCGCATCGGCTCCGGCGGTGCTGCTGGACAACCAGGGCAATGCCGATCGCGTCGGCATTCGTGTGTACAGGGTCTTCCTGCCCGACGCCGCGCCGCCGCTGCTGGTCGAACTGGGCTGGCTGCCATTGCCGGGCGACCGCAAGCTTCCCGCCATCGAAACCCCTGCGGGCTCCATGCACGTGGCCGGCCTGCTGGCGCCACCGCCCTCACCGGGCATCGCCGGGTCGCTCGCCACGCCGCAAGCCGATGGCAACTTGCTGGCGATCGGGCTGGACCCCGCCGCACTGGCCGAGACCTTGAAGTTGCCGGCCCTGGCGCCGCGCGTGCTCAAGCTGGATCCCGCGTTGAAGCTCGGCTACGCCCGCGACCTCGATATCCTGCCCAACACCCTGACGCCCGAACGCCATCTGGGCTATGCGGTGCAATGGTTTGGCCTGGCGCTTGCGGTGCTGATCACCGCGCTGGTGCTGACCTTGCGCAAAAGACGCCCGCATTGAGTGGCGGCGCATGAGAAAATACCGGCCATGAATTCGAATCCTCCCGCTCCCGCACAGCGCGACCCTGCACAACCCGCCCCTGCAAAACCCGATCCCGCCCAGGTCCGTCGCGGGCGCTGGGTGCTGGTGCTGATCTTCCTGCTGTTCTTCGGTTCCATCTTCGGCGCCGGCGTGTTGCGCTTCAGTGGCTGGCAGCCGTCGGGCAGCAAGGTGCATGGGGAAATGCTGCGGCCCGCGATCGACGCGCGCGCGGTGGTGCCCAGGCTCGCCGATGGCGGCGACTACGCCTGGCAGCCGGCCGAGCGCCTGTGGCGGATCGCGGTGGCGCCACCCACCGACTGCACGAGCGAGTGCCAGCAACTGGCCCGCGACCTCGACACGGTCTGGCAGCTGTTCGGCAACAACGCCGACCATGTGCAAATCCTCTGGGCCGGCCCGCTTCCCGCAGGCGCGCCCGCCACCCAGTCCCGTCGGGTATTGCTGCCCACGCCGGAGCTGCTGGCGGTGCTGCCACGGGTGAATGACCCGGCGGGCGTGCCGGTGTACGTGATCGATCCCAATGGTTTCGTGATCCTGCGCTATGCGCCGGGCACGGATCCGGGTTTCATCCGCGCCGACGTCTCCAAACTGCTGAAACTGATCTGATGAGCCTGGTTGCCCGTCCTGCCGTCTATAAACATTTCCATCGCTTCGCCTGGCTGGCCGTGGCGCTGACCTTGTGCGTGGTGGTGTTCGGCGCTTTCGTGCGCCTGTCCGACGCCGGCCTGAGTTGCCCGGACTGGCCGACCTGTTACGGCCGCGCCGCCTGGCCGCAGGCCGCCAGTGAAGTCAACGACCACGCGGCCAGCGCGATCCGCCCGTTCGAAACCCACAAGGCCTGGCGCGAACAGGTGCACCGGATGCTGGCCGGTTCGCTGGGCGTATTGGTGCTGCTGCTGGCGGTGCTGGCCGCGCGCAAACGGCGCTACGGCATCGCCCAGGTCGCCATCGCCTCGTTGCTGGTCGCGGCGGCGATTCCGCTGTACATGCGCGGGGAACACATGGCGGCGTCGGCGCTGGCGATCATCGGCGAGATCATCCTGCTGTTCGCGGCGCTGCGCTGGTCGAACTCGGATCTGTCGCGTGTGGCCGTGCTGGCGCTGGCGGTGATCATCTTCCAGGCGTTGCTGGGCATGTGGACGGTGACCCTGCTGCTCAAGCCCATCGTGGTCATGGGCCACTTGCTGGGTGGCTTGACCACCTTTGCGTTGCTGCTGTGGATGGCCTGGCGCGCGATCGACCGTCCCATCACCCTGGTCGAAGCCGGCGCACTGAAACGTTGGGTCATCGCCGGACTCGTCCTGCTGGGGCTGCAGATCGCCCTCGGCGGCTGGACCAGCGCCAACTACGCCGCGCTGTCCTGCGGCGCGGGCAGCTGGTCGGCGGCCAATTTCCCCAAATGCGTGGGCCAATGGTGGCCGCCGCACGATTTCCGCGAAGGCTTCGTGCTGTGGCGCGGGGTTGGCGTGGATTACGAAGGCGGGGTGCTGGATGGGGCCTCGCGCATCGCCATCCAGATGGCGCACCGCATCGTGGCCGTGCTGCTGGCGCTGTACCTGCTGGTGTTCGCGGTGCGCCTGCTGCGCACGCCCAGCATGCGCGGCTGGGCCACGGCACTGGTCTTGCTGGTGGCCACCCAGGTGTCGCTGGGCATCCTCAACGTCAAGCTGGCGCTGCCGCTGCATGTGGCCGTCGCCCACAACGCGGGCGCCGCGCTGCTGCTGTTCGTGCTGGTGTCGTTGCTGGCGCGCTTGCGCAAGCCGGAATGACGACCATGTCTACCGCCCGCCAGTACTGGAGCCTGACCAAGCCGCGCGTGGTCGCATTGATCGTGTTCACCGCGCTGGTCGGCATGCTGCTGGCCATCGACGGCATGCCCGACGCGCGGCAGTTGAAGCATGGCGCACTGGGCTTTCTCGGCATCTGGCTGGCCGCGTCCAGCGCGGCGGCGATCAACCAGATCCTGGACGCGCGCATCGACGCGAAGATGGCGCGCACTTCGTGGCGCCCGCTGGTGGTCGGCCAGCTCAAGCCCTGGCAGGCGCTGGTGTTCGCGCTGCTGCTGGCGGCCTTGTCGATGACCGTGCTGGTGTTGTGGGTCAACACGATCACCGCTGTACTCACCTTCGCCTCGTTGATCGGCTATGCGGTGGTCTATACGGTGTTCCTGAAACGGGCCACGCCGCAGAACATCGTCATCGGCGGCGTCGCCGGCGCCGCGCCGCCGTTGCTGGGCTGGGCCGCGGTCACCGGCATGACCGGCGAGTGGGACTGGCCGTATGCGCTGCTGCTGGTGTTGATCATCTTCGTGTGGACGCCGCCGCATTTCTGGGCGTTGGCGATCTTCCGCCGCGACGATTACGCGCGCGCGCTGGTGCCGATGCTGCCGGTGACCCATGGCGTGACCTATACGCGCTGGCAGATCCTGTTCTACACCGTGCTGCTGGTGGAGGTGACCGTGCTGCCGGTGATCTTCGGCATGAGCGGCCTGTTCTACCTGGGCGGCGCGCTGGTCCTGGGCGCGGTGTTCCTCTGGTACGCCTGGCGCCTGCTGGATCCGCCCGACGAATTCTTCCCGATGCGCGTGTTCAACTATTCCATCGTCTATCTGATGGCGCTGTTCGTGTTCCTGCTGGCCGACCACTGGCTGATGCCGTGGCTGCAGCCGACGACGCTGGCAGGGTGATCCCGCACGGACTGTAGGAGCGCCCCTTGGGCGCGAGCTCTTGCGCGATCTGGTCGAAAGGCATCGCGCCTAAGGGGCGCTGCTACCGCACGTCACGCGCCGGTCAGTGGTTTCGATAGCGCAGCTGCAGTCGCAGACTGGTCAACGGGTCCTGCTCCGTGGAAGCCTCCGCATCGCGCCGCACCGTCAGCGGAACGTGGAGGACTTCCATGGCCGCACTCCAACGTGGGCCGAGGTCGCGCCGCACGCCGGCCACGAACAACGGCACCACGTCGTTCGCCACCAGGCGCGAGCGATCGTGCAGGTCGAAGGTGAGCGCGTCGATCTGTACCTGGAGTTCGGTGCGTACCACCCCCGCGCCGGCGTGCCAGTGCCAGGCGCCTGATCTCCAGCCCGACGTGATATCGATACCGTAATAGTTCAAGCTGAGGCGATCGTTCGACGGGGCCTGGCAGCCGTAAGGATTCAGTTCGCTGTCTTCCATGCCGGCGAGATCGCTCGGGCAGGTAACGTCTCCCTGGGTCGCGCCATGCTGGCCGAACAGGCGGGCGGACAAAGTGAACCGGTCGCGTTCGAGTACGCGACGGCCGATGGCGACGGCAACGATATCGTGCGGGCGAGCGCCATCGATCGACAGCGGCGGCGTATACCCCAGCTCCGCGACCCAGCTGGCCGGCAAGCCCAGGGTCAATCGCAGGCGCCCGAACACCGGCGACCTGTTCAGGTCTTCATTCTTCGATCCGTTGAAGCCGACGCGCTGTTGCGCATCGCTCAGCTGCGGAATGTGCCCCAGTTCCAGCATGGCCTCCCATTGCCCGGGGGCCAACGCGGGGCTTTCCCCGAACGCGGTCATCAGGCTGGATGCGGCGAAATAATTCATGGCCCAGGCTTCGGGACGATCGGAAGCCAGGACTTCATCGTCGTGGAAGGCGGTCTGCGCGCGAATGCCCTGGCTGAGCAGCAGGGACGAGATCAGCAGCAGGTGTTGCGGTAAGCCGCGCATCGGGTAGTCCCGCGTCGGGAGGATGCTGATCCTACGCCGTTGGTCCCGGGGGTGAACGCGCCGCTGATCGGCATGCCGCAGCGCGGAAAAACCATGTTCCGGCCAGGTATTCCAAGGCATGCCGGACCGACGCTGATCGCAGGCCAAGAGGCGGCGCGCAGGTCATTGACCCGGGGCGGATGGAAGAGTAAATCCACTCGGGAAAGCCCGTGGCCTGGCCGACGCCGGCAGCGGAGCGGGCGCCGCAGCCAGTCGTGCAGGCGTGTTGCCGCGGGTGGTTCGATGCCGGCCATGGGCCCTGTCCGCCACGACGACCGATGGGTCGATGCGCAAGTCGTTGTGCAAGCCACTCAAGAGGTGTGCCATGCGAGCGAAATTGAAGGCGATTGCGGCGATGTTCCTGTTGGCGGTCATCGCGCCGCCGGCGCAGGCGACTTTCCACTTGATGAAAGTGGTCGAAGTGTTCCCCGGCACCGCAGCCGCACCCGACGCACAGTACGTCGTGATCCAGATGTATGCGGCCGGGCAGAACCTGGTCGACGGACATCCGCTCACCGTGTACAACGCCGCCGGCACCCTCGTTGCGACATTCACTTTCGCGGGCGATGTCTCCAATGGCGCCAGCCAGTCCAAGATCCTGATCGCGACCTCCCAGGCGCAAACCTTCTTTGGCGTGACCGCCAACCTGACCATGAGTCCGTCCTTGCTCAGCGCGGGTGGCAAGGTCTGCTTCGATACGATCGATTGCGTGGCCTGGGGCGCCTATACGGGTTCCGCTGCCGGCGTCGGTACGCCGTTCAATGCGGCGGGCGGGCTGCAGTCCGGACGGGCGGCTATCCGCCGGCTAGATATCGCCGGTTCCGCCAATTCGCTCGATGCCGGCGACGACACCAACAACTGCGCAACCGATTTCATCTTCGGCTTGCCCGCGCCACGCAACAACGCCGGCATGATCGGCGCCATTCCCGGTGCGACTTGCGGCAACGGGGCGCTGGAAGGGCTCGAGCAATGCGATGACCACAATCTGGTCAATGGCGACGGTTGTTCGAGCACTTGCGCCATCGACCAGGTGATCTCGCGTCGGTCGGGCGACTACGATGGTGACGGCAAGTCGGATGTGCTCTGGCGCAACACCAGTACCGGGGCCAACATGATCTGGAAGTCGGCCAACGTTGCCACGCCGCAGGCGACGACGACGGTCACCGACCAGAACTGGAAGATCGTCGGCAAAGGCGATTTCGATGATGACGGAAAATCGGACGTGTTCTGGCGCAACACCAGCACCGGGGCCAACACGATCTGGAGGTCGGGGAATTCCGCTACGCCACAGACGGTGTCCGCAATCGCCGACCCGGGCTGGAAGGTCGGCGGCGTGGGTGATTTCGACGGTGACGGAAAGTCGGATGTGTTCTGGCGCAACACCAACACCGGGAACAATACGATCTGGAAGTCGGGGAATTCCGCTACGCCACAGACGGTGTCCGCAATCGTCGACCAGGACTGGAAGGTGGTCGGGGTGGGGGATTTCGACGGTGACGGCAAGTCGGACGTGTTCTGGCGCGACACCGATGCAGGCGCCAACGTGATCTGGAAGTCGGGGAATTCCGCTACGCCACAGACGGTATCCGGGGTCGCCGACCTGAGCTGGAAGGTCGTCGGCGTGGGCGATCTCGACGGTGACGGCAAGTCGGATGTGCTCTGGCGCAACACCAGCACCGGGGCCAACGCGATCTGGAAGTCGGGGAATTCCGCCACGCCACAGACGGTGTCCGCACTCGTCGACCTGGACTGGAAAGTGGCTGGGATGGGGGATTTCGACGGTGACGGCAAGTCGGATGTGTTCTGGCGCAACACCAGCACCGGGGCCAATACGATCTGGAGGTCGGGGAGCTCGGCCACCACGCTGGCGGCCGCCGCGGTCACGGATCAAACCTGGACCATTGTTCCGTACGAGTGGCAGCCGCAGATACGGTTGCGGGCTCGGGGCCAGATGCCTCGAGTGCACGCCAGCAGCCAGGTGCTTCGGCCCGGCGCAAAAAAGGGATAGCCCGCTCCCCTGCGAGCCTTTGGAAATGCGTCAGGATGACGCTTGTGTTTCTTCAGCCCAGAGATTGCCACCCGGGTGGGTGGCGATTTGAACACGCCCCTGCGGCGTGGGCCAGCTGAGTCCGGAATTTCGTAGGAGCGCTCCTTGGGCGCGATGCTCTTGCTGTCGGGGCGGAGCAGGAAAGATCAAGAGCTCGCGGCTGGAAGCCGCTCCCACAAGCATCGCGCCCAAGGGGCGCTCCTACAGGTTGGGGCTTATTCGGGCAGCAGGTATTCCTGCCAGAAGCGCATCGTTGCCGCACCGAAATAATCGCTGTTGGTCTTCTTCTTGAAACCGTGCCCTTCGTCGGCATACATCAGGAACCACACCGGCTGACCGTTGCCGCGCACCGCCTTCACGATCTGCTCGGCCTCGGTCCAGGGCACGCGCGGGTCGTTGCGGCCCTGGGCCACGAACAGCGGCGCGGTGATCCTGCCGGCGTTGTTCAACGGCGAGATGCGCTCGAACAGCGCCTGCATTTCCGGCAAGCGCTCGTCGCCATATTCGGCGCGGCGCAGGTCGCGGCGATAGCTTTCGGTGTTGTTGAGGAAGGTGCCGAAGTGCGAGATGCCGACCACGTCCACGCCGGCGCGGATGCGCTCGGGGTACCGCATCATCGACGCCAGCACCATGTAGCCGCCGTAGCTGCCGCCCATCACGCCAACGCGGCTCGCATCCAGTTCAGGTTGCTGCGCGATCCAGTCCAGCAACGCACCGATGTCCTTGACCGAATCCTCGCGCTTCTCCGCGTTGTCCAGGGTCAGATAGGTCTTGCCGTAGCCGGCGGAGCCGCGCACGTTGGGCACCAGCACGGCGACGCCAAGCTCGTTGGCCAGGAACTGATTGCTCGGGCTGAAGCTGGGCAATGCTTGCGATTCCGGGCCGCCGTGGATGCTGATGATCACCGGCACCTTGCTGCCCGTCGCCGCATTCGCGGGCTTGTAGTAGAACGCGGGAATGGTGCGCTGGCGTTTGCCTGATTCGCCGTTATCGACCTGGTCGAAAGTGGGGAAGCGGACCAGTGTCGGCGCGATGAATCCGGAGGCATCCAGTCCGCCAACTTCGCTTTTCGTCCACTGCGTGCGCTCACCGCTGGTCAGGTCGATGACATGCACATCGCTGGGTGAAGTCGCGGTATTGAGGGTCAGGGCCAGGCGCGTGCCATCGGGCGAAAAACCGAAGCCGCCGATCACGCCCACCGGCAACGCGGGCATTTGCACTGGCTGGTGAGCCGGAAGCGAAAGCACATGCAGCTTGCCGATGCCGTCTTCGTTGCTGACGAAAGCCAGGTGCTTGCCGTCGTCGGCGATCTCCAGTCCTTCCACATCCCACGGGATATCGCCGCTCAACTGCACCAACTCGCCGCTGGCCGGGTCATGGAAACGCAAAGTCTGGAACTCGCTGGCCTTGCCTTCGAACGGCTCGTCGGAAATGAAGTACGCCGCCTTGCCGTCGGGCGCGAACTTGAATCCGCCGAATGCCGCCCTGCCGCCATCGACCGGAAATAGTTTGAGCTTGCCAGTGGCGATATCGACTTCGCCGGGCTGCGATTCGTTCGCCGAAATATATTTCATCACCAGCAGGCGCTTGCCATCCGGCGAGAAATCTCTCGCGCTCCAGCTGCCGCCCGCCGTCACCAGCGCGCGGGTCGTGCCGGTGCGGGTGTCGCGCAGCCAGACATCGCGATCGGTGCCGTTGCGCGCGGTACTGGTATAGGCCATAAGCCCGCCGTCGCGACTTAGCGCCACGCCGCCGTTCTGGGTGCGCTTGCCATCGGTCAGCAGGGTGATCGAACGGGTTTGCGCATCGAACCAGTACAACTGCGAGAACTCATCACCGCCCTTGTCCTTGGCGAAGACGAAACCTTCGCGCCACGCCTGTTCTGGCGATGGCGTGATGCCGGCCACAGGCTCCGGGAAGAAAGTCAGCTGCTCGCGCATGCCCAGCGGCTGGCAGACGCGATGCGCCTGCGTGGTTTCGGCGAAGCGGGTGCCGATCAGCAGGCATCCCTCCCTGGTCCAGCCGGCGAAGGACGCGCCACGCGTGTTCTGGTAGCGGTTGAGGCGCTCGATCAACTCGGCCGGGATCTCCGGTACGTTTTCGGTGATGCGGCTGCCGTGCTCCTCGCGCAGCACTTCCCGTGGCTTCATCGTCGCCTGCGCAACACCGGGCAATGCGGCGAGCAGCAACAGGTTGGCGAAGAGGACGTGGTTCGCGCGGCGCATCAGGATTCTCCAGGAGAGGTTGGCGACACTCTATCGCGGAGGAAGGCCATGCGCATGACCGCAGCCACGCTTTGTCCTCCATCGGGATTTCCTTCGATGCGTAGAGCCGAGCTCGCTCGGCTGCCGTTCACATCAAGAGCAAGAGCAGCCGAGCAAGCTCGGCTCTACAAAGCATCAATCCGTGCTCAACCGCGGCCGATGCGTGCCTGCAACAGCGCCCGCAATTCGTACTTGTCGGCTTCATCCAGGCCGCCATCGCGGTTCTTGGCTTGCAGTTCCTCGATGCGCTGTTCAACTGTCTGCCGTTCCAGCTGGGCCACGGCGTCATGCAGTTCCATGCGCCAGATGGTTTCATTGCCGGGTAGCGCATGCGAGGCCAATTTTTGCAGCGCCACCAGTTCCTCGCGCTCAGCGAAATGCTGCAGCAGGGCGCCAGTGCTGATTTCAGGTCGCGCATGGACCAGCGACAGCAACTCCACCAGCAACTCGACGCCGGGCTGTTTCAGGTCGCGGAAGCCATACGGCGGCACCAGCGAAAGTCCCAGCGAGGGCTGTTGCAGCAACACCGAGATCGCGCCACGCACCAGGCTGCGTTTCTGCGTGGATACGGGCGCGCGCGAAACGGGTTTCGGCTTTTCCGGTAAGGCTTGCGACTGCGGCGCGCCGACGCCGGTGATCTCGCCCAGGCGTTGGCGCATCAAATCGCCAAACGCACCATCGGGAATCTGCGCCAGCAACGGCCTGGCGCGTTCGGCCAGGCGCGCTTTCCCGTCCAGTGTGGACAACTTCACGTCCTTGCCCAGTTCATCGAAGAAGAACTGCGAAAGCGGCGTCGCCTGCTGCAGGCGCTGGTCGAAACCCGCCGCGCCTTCGCTGCGCACGATGCTGTCCGGGTCTTCGCCATCGGGCAGGAACAGGAAAAACGCCTGGCGGCCGTCCTTCATGCGCGGCAGTACTGACTCCAGCGCTTTCCACGCCGCGCGCTGTCCCGCCGCATCGCCATCGAAGCAGAAATACACGTCCGGCGAATTGCGGAACAGCAGTTCCGCATGATCCGGCGTGGTCGCGGTGCCCAGCGTCGCCACGGCTTGCGTCACGCCGTACTGGAACAGCGAGACCACGTCCATGTAACCCTCGACCACGACCAGCCTTTCGATCTTCTGGTTGGCCTGGCGCACCTGCCACAGGCCGTAGAGTTCGCGGCCCTTGTGGAACAGCGGCGTTTCCGGCGAGTTGAGGTACTTCGGGCCATCATCCTTCTGCAATACGCGACCGCCGAAGGCGATCACCCGGCCACGACGGTCGTGGATCGGGAACATCACCCGGTCGCGGAACTTGTCGTAAACGCGGCCGTTGTCGCTCTTCGACAGCATGCCGGTCTTGTCGAGCAACCTGATCCTGCGCTCGTCGCTGCCCAGCGCATCCTTCAGCGCGGAAAAACCCTCCGGCGCGTAGCCGATCGAAAACTGCGTGCGGATGCCGTCATCGACGCCGCGCTGGTCGAGATAGATTTTCGCCTTGTCGTTTTCCTGCAACTGGCGCTGGAAGAACTTCGTCGCCGCGTCCAGCGCCGCGTACATGTCGCGGCCGTCGTCGGTCTCGTTGCGCGTCCGCGTTTCCTTGGGCACTTCCATGCCCACGCGCTTGGCCAGCTCATCGACCGCGTCGAGGAACTCCAGGCGGTCGTAGTTCATCAGGAACGAGATCGCGGTGCCGTGCGCGCCGCAACCGAAGCAGTGGTAGAACTGCTTGGTCTGCGACACCGTGAACGACGGCGAGCGCTCGTCGTGGAACGGACAGCGTGCCGAGTACTCCTTGCCCTGCCGCTTCAACGGCACGCGCGTGCCGATCACCTCGACGATGTCGGTGCGGGCGAGGAGGTCGTCGATGAAAGCGTCGGGGATGCGGGCCATGCGGCTAGTGTAGAGCGGAGCTTGCTCCGCTGCGGCGATCAAGCGGCCGTCGCCGCCAGCTTCGCCAGCGCTTCGCCGGCCACGCGCTGCACCGTCCATTCCTCCAGGCCGACCGCACCCAGGCTGCGGTAGAAATCGATCGCCGGGGTATTCCAGTCCAGTACCGACCATTCGAAGCGGCCGCAGCCGCGTTCGACCGCCAGCTTGGCCAGATGGGCCATCAGGCGCTTGCCCAGGCCCAGTCCACGGAATTGCGGGCGCACGAAGAGGTCTTCCAGGTACAAGCCGCGCCGGCCGAGGAAGGTGGAGAAATTGTGGAAGAACAGGGCGAAGCCGGCGGGTTGTCCGTCGACCTCGGCGATGATCACTTCGGCGGCGGGATGTTCGCAGAACAACTGCGCCGCCAGCGTGGCTTCGTCGGTTACGGCTTCGTGTGCGAGCTTCTCGTATTCGGCGAGTTCGCGGATGAAGGCGAGGATGTGGGCGGTATCGGAGCGTCGTGCGACGCGGAGATGGACTGCCGGACTAGTGAGAAGATCATCGGTCATGCTTAATCACTCCATCGGTTCACGCTCCCTTCTCCATCGGGAGAAGGTGCCCGCAGGGCGGGCGAGGGAAGAAATCGTCAGTTGGCGATGAGGGTGGGTCGGCGAGTCATTGTCTTTCCCTCAAACCCCAAGGGTGCTTCCTCCGGGCGCCCGTCGCTACGCGCCACCCCCGCGTTCGCGGGGGCAGGCTCTTCTCCCGATGGGAGATGGGAAGCAACAGCTCAACCCGCAAACTTCTTCTTCACCAACGCCGACACCAGACCCATGTCGGCCTGTCCGGCCAGCTTCGGCTTCAGTGCGCCCATCAGCTTGCCCATGTCGGCCGGACCGGCCGCTCCGGTTTCGGCGATGGCTGCGTCGATGGCGGCGAGGATTTCGGCTTCGCCCAGCTTGGCCGGCAGGTACTTCTCGATCACCACGATCTCGGCGCGCTCGACCGCGGCCAGGTCCTCGCGGCCGGCGGCTTCGAACTGGCTGACCGAGTCCTTGCGCTGCTTGACCATCTTTTCCATCGCGGCGATCACCGCCGCATCGTCCAGCTCGATGCGCTCGTCGACTTCGCGCTGCTTGATCGCGGCGTTGATCAGGCGGACCACGCCCAGGGTGTGCTTGTCGCCGCCTTTCATCGCGGCTTTCATGTCTTCGACGAGTTGCTGTTTCAGGGTCATGTGCAATCTCCAGTAGCCAAAACACATTGTGTGGAAAACGCAAAAAGCCGGCCACGCTTGCGCGTGCCGGCTTTTGGCGAAGCGACGCGGCTCAGTACAGGCGCTGGCGCTTGGTGACGTCGCGCGAGCTGCGACGCAGCTGACGCTTCACCGCAGCAGCGGCCTTGCGCTTGCGCTCCTGAGTCGGCTTCTCGTAGAACTCGCGCTTGCGGGTTTCGGCCAGAACACCGGCTTTTTCGCAGGTACGCTTGAAGCGACGCAGAGCAAACTCAAAAGGCTCGTTTTCGCGGACTTTGACGCTGGGCATGGAATCTCCGGGACACAAACAACCGGGTCAGTCCCGGCGAGCCGCGTATGATAGCGGTACCCCGGGGTTGCCTGCAACCCGCCCAGGGGCTGTTTTCCGGCACCAAGGCCCCAATTTCAAGCCCATGCGCGTCCTAGGTATCGAAACTTCCTGCGATGAAACCGGCGTGGCCGTCTTCGACACGGCCCTGCCGGGCAGCGCCGGACTGTGCGCCCACGCGGTCTACAGCCAGATCGCCCTGCATGCCGAGTACGGCGGCGTGGTCCCGGAGCTGGCCAGTCGCGACCATGTGCGCAAGCTGCTGCCGCTGGTCAGACAGACCCTGGCCGAGGCCGACCTGAAGCTCGCGGACCTCGACGGGGTGGCCTATACCGCCGGCCCCGGGCTGGTCGGGGCGCTGCTGGTCGGGGCCGGGGTGGCCCGTTCCCTGGCCTGGGCGCTGGAAGTCCCGGCCCTGGCCGTGCATCACATGGAGGGCCACCTGCTGGCCCCGCTGATGGAAGACGACCCCCCCGAACCCCCGTTCGTGGCCCTGCTGGTCTCCGGCGGGCATACCCAGCTGGTCGCGGTGGACGCCATCGGTCGTTACCGGCTGCTGGGCGAAACCCTGGACGACGCCGCTGGCGAAGCCTTCGACAAGACCGCCAAGGTCATGGGCCTGCCGTATCCGGGCGGCCCGCAGCTGGCGGCCCTGGCGGAAGGCGGGCGCCCCGGCGCCTACAGGTTCTCGCGGCCGATGACCGACCGGCCCGGCCTGGATTTCAGTTTCAGCGGGCTCAAGACCCAGGTGATGCTGGCCTGGCGCGACAGCGACCAGAGCGACGCGACCAAGGCCGATATAGCGCGCGGTTTCGAAGACGCGGTGGTCGATACCCTGGCGATCAAATGCCAGCGCGCGCTGGACGCGGCTGGCAGCGACACCCTGGTGATCGCCGGCGGCGTCGGCGCCAACAAGCGCCTGCGGGCCAAGCTGCACGACATCTGCGGCAAGCGTGGCGGCCGCGCCTGTTTCCCGCGCCCCGCGTTGTGCACCGACAACGGCGCGATGATCGCCTTCGCCGGCGCCCTGCGCCTGCAGGCCGGGCAGTCCGAGGACGCGGCGGTGAAGGTCGCCCCGCGCTGGGATATGGCGACATTGCCGGAGGTTGTTAGATAGCGACGTCTGGCAGTCGGCTGAGAATTTGACTCGTCATTCCCGCGCAGGCGGGAACCCAGTGCCTTGGCTTTGAATGCCGCCAGAGCGTAAAGCAAAGTCGCTGGGTTCCCGCTTTCGCGGGAATGACGAACAAAAGCGGCTACGCTTCTCTCACTCCTCACTCCTCACTCCTCACTCCTCACTCCTAATCCATGGACAAAGTTTTCATAGAAGGTCTCGAAATAGACGCCCTGATCGGCATCTACGACTGGGAAAGGCGCATCCGCCAGACCCTGCGCTTCGACCTGGAAATGGGGTTCGACAACCGCAAGCCCGCGGCCAGCGACGACATTGTCGACACGTTGAATTACAAGGCGGTGAGCAAGCGGCTGATGGAATTCGTCGGCCAGTCGGACTACGGCCTGGTGGAAACCCTGGCCGAACGCTGCGCGGAAATCGTGCTGGCCGAATTCCACGTGTCCTGGCTGCGGCTGAAACTCAGCAAGCCGGGCGCGGTGCGTGGCGCGGTGGCGGTAGGCGTGATCATCGAGCGCAGTCGCGGCTGATGGGCAAGGCCTACCTGAGCCTGGGCAGCAACGTGGCGCCGGAACAGAACCTGGCGTCGGCCATGCGCGCGTTGCGGGAAAGATTCGGTGCGCTGCGGGTCTCGCCGATTTATCGCACCACGGCGGTCGGTTTCGACGGTCCCGATTTCCTCAATGCCGCCGCCGTGCTCGATTCCGATCTGGACGTGTACGCGCTCAACGACTGGCTGCATGCGCTGGAAGATGCGCACGGCCGCGACCGCGGCGGACCTCGCTTTGGCGATCGGCCGCTGGACATCGACATCGTGTTCTTCGATGGACTGGTGATCGAAGGGTCGGGCAACCCCGGATCGGGTCCGGGGCAGGGTCTGCGCTTGCCGCGTCCGGAGTTGAGGCATGCCTTCGTGCTCAAGCCATTGGCGGATATCGCTCCGGAGTACGTGGATCCGGTTTCGGGCCGGACTCTGGCCGAGTTGTGGGCGCAATCGCCGGAACGCGGACTGCCGACGGTCGTGGTGGCGGTGCCGCCAGGCGCCTGATGGTCACATCCGCCGAGGTGGCGACGTCCGGGTGACATCCGGCAGCTTGAAGTGAACCGCCGGCAGGCCGCACGCTATCTCTACCAACCTTTGGGGACGAACATGTTCGAGAAATTTTCGCGTAGCTGGGAACTGGTCAAGGCCAGCGCCGGGGTCCTGCGCTCCGACAAGGAGCTGATGCTGTTTCCGCTGATTTCCGGCGCCGCCACCCTGGTGGTGATGGCGACATTCCTGATTCCGGTATTCGCCTTGCGCGTTTTCGAACAAGGCATCGGCGTGGGCGGCGCGGTGCTCGGCTTCCTGTTCTATTTTTGCCAGTACAGCGTGATCATCTTCTTCAACTGCGCGCTGGTCGGCGCGGCGATGATCCGCCTGGATGGCGGCGACCCGACCCTGCGCGACGGCTTCGATGCGGCCAGGTCGCGCCTGCCTTCGATCCTTGGTTACGCGGCCATCGCCGCCACCGTCGGCGTATTCCTGCAGGCGCTCAAGAGCAAGGACAACAACCTGGTCGTGCGCCTGGTCGGCAGTGGCCTGGGCGTGGCCTGGACCCTGGCCACCTTCCTGGTGGTGCCGGTGCTGGTCAGCCGCGACATCGGCCCGGTCGATGCATTGAAGGAAAGCGTCGGCCTGCTCAAGCGCACCTGGGGCGAGAACGCGATCGGCAACGTCGGCATCGGCGCCGCGTTCGGGTTGATCACGTTCCTGTTCCTGCTGGTCGGCGCGGGATTGACGTTCGTGGCTTACCAGGCGTCGCTGGCGTTGGCGGTCGGGGTGGGGGTGATTTTCCTGCTTGGCATGTTGCTGCTGGGTATCTACCAGGCGGCATTGAGCGGCGTGTATTCGGCGGCGCTGTATCGCTATGCGGTGTCGCACGAAGTGCCGGCGGCGTTCCGTGGCGCGATGCTGGAAGACGCGTTCCGCAGGTAGGAGCGATGTAGGAGCGGTTGTAGGAGCGACGCAAGTCGCGATGGTTGTGCGACAAAGAATGCCTTCGCGACTCACGTCGCTCCTACGTCACCCCTACGCCGTTCACCCGCCCAGCATGCGTCCGCCGTCAATGTTGATGACCTGGCCGGTACTGTAGGTCGCATCGCGCAGCAGCCAACGCACGGCTTCGGCGATTTCGGCGGGCGTGCCGGTGCGGGCCAGCGGGGTGCGGGACAGCATCGATTGTTGTTGGGCGCCGCTGGTTTCGTTCTCGGCCCACAGGATCGCGCCGGGGGCGATCGCATTCACGCGCACCTCCGGCGCCAGTTCCAGCGCCAGCGATTTGGTCGCCATCACCAGCGCGGCCTTGGCCATGCAATAGACCGGGTGCTCGCGTAGCGGGCGTTCGGCATAGATATCGACCAGGTTGACGATGGCGCCACGCGTGGCCTTCAGATGCGGCGCCGCGGCCTGGGCCAGGAAGAACGGTGCGCGCGCATTGGAGGCGAACAGCGCATCCCACTGCGCGGGAGTCGTCGCGCCCAGCGGGGTTGGCTGGAAGGTGGAAGCGTTGTTGACCAGCGCATCCAGCCGGCCGTAGCGGCCGACCGTGCGGGCCACCAGTTCCGGCAGGCGGTCGAATTCGCAAAGATCCGCCTGCAGGGTCAGCACGCTGTGGGCGCGCACCGCTTCCAGCTCGGCGGCCAGCGCCTGCATCTCCGCAACCGAGCCGCGATAGTGCAAGGCCAGGTCGTAGCCATCGGCATGCAAGCGCCGGGCGATGGCGGCGCCGATGCGGCGGGCGCTGCCGGTGATCAGGGCGACGGGGGCCGGTACGGACATGGAATTCCTGCTGCTCGGGAGTCGGCGCATTGTGTCCCCAATCCGGCGCCAGGCGCGAATACGCGGCTTTTCCGCTGAAAACCCTCTGGCGGCGATGTAATCAACCTGCATCCGTTGGCATCGCCCTTCGCGCGTGCCGGCAGCGGACGCCGCCGCGTAAGATGGCGGCCTGTTTTCCACGCTAGCCAACGATGTCCGACCTGCCCGCGCCCGATCCCGATGCACTCCGCCACAGCGAGGCGCTTGCCGCGCTGATCCGTGGCGAGATCAGCGCTTCCGGCGGCCATATCCCGTTTTCGCGCTTCATGGAGCGCTGCCTGTATGCGCCGGGGCTGGGTTATTACAGCGCCGGCAGCACCAAGTTCGGCGCCGCCGGCGATTTCGTCACCGCACCGGAACTGGGCCCCTTGTTCGCCAGTTGCATGGCCGAAGCCGTGGCCCCGGTGTTGCAGCAACTTGGGCCGGACGCGGAATTCGTCGAGATCGGCGGCGGCAGCGGCGCCTTCGCCGAGACCGTGCTCAAGCGCTTGCTGGCGCTGGATGCGATGCCGGCGCGCTACGCGATCCTGGAACCCAGCGCGGACCTGCGCGAACGCCAGCGCGAACGCCTGGGGCGCGGGCTGATCCCGCCGGTGTTCGATCGCATCGAATGGCTCGACGGTCCGCCCGAAGCGCAATGGAACGGCGTGCTCTTCGCCAATGAGGTGATCGACGCGTTGCCGACGCCGCGCTTCACCTTGCGCGACGGCGAAGTGTTCGAGGAAAACGTGGCGCTGGATAGTGAAGGGCGCTTCGTGCGCAACGACCGGCCCGCCGATGCATTGCTCGCGGCCGCGGTGCGCCATGTCGAGCGTTATCTGGGCGCGCCACTTCCCGATGGCTATCGTTCCGAACTGCTGCCGCAGTTGCCGTACTGGCTGCAGGCGGTGATGGGTGGGCTGCAGGCTGGCGCGATGCTGTTCGTCGACTACGGTCATCCAAGGCGCGAGTTCTACCTGCCGCAGCGCGATCAGGGCACGCTGCGCGCGTTTTATCGCCACCACGTGCACAACGATGCCTACGCGTGGCCGGGCCTGCAGGATCTCACCGCGTCGGTCGATTTCACCGCGTTGGCCGAGGCCGGAACGCAGGCGGGTTTCGAGCTGGAGGGCTACTGCGCCCAGGCCAGTTTCCTGCTCGGCAATGGCTTGCCGAAACTGCTGGAGGAAGCGCAGACGCGTGCCGACGAAACCCGCATGCAGCGCCTGCACAACGAAGCCAAACAGCTGACCTTGCCCAGCGGGATGGGCGAGCGCTTCCAGGTCATGGGCTTTTCGCGCGAGGTGGATTTCGATGCGGCATTCCTGGCGGGCGATCTGACGTGGCGTCTTTGAATTTTGCCGCCGCGATGAAACCGCTACGTCGTCCGGGCCTGTGGCTGGGGCTCTGGCTGCTGGCGCTGGTCGTGGTGTGCGTGATTTGCCTGGTGCCGCTGGACGGCTTGCCGCCGCTGCCCGACAACAGCGACAAGGTCGAACACCTGCTGACCTATTTCGTGCTGGCCGCGGGCGCGGTGCAGTTGTTCGGTGGGTGCCGGGCGCTGCTTGTCGCGGCACTGGGCCTGATGGTGCTGGGCATCGGCATCGAATTCGCGCAGGGCATGACCGCCTATCGCTCCGCCGATCCGATGGATGCGCTGGCCAACAGCATCGGCGTGCTGCTGGGCATGGCCACGCGGCTGACGCCATGGCGCGACCTGTTGCTGCGTATCGAGCAACGGTTGCCGTTGTCCCCCAAGGGGACTTCCTCCGAGGCGTAGGAGCGCCCCATGGGCGCGAGCTCTTCGATCGGATTGCGGGTAACGCAAGAGCTCGCGCCTTGGGGCGCTCCTACGGATTCATTCGGGCTGCAGGGTCACCCGGTCCAGCACCCACATCGTTGGGCGGGTGTCGCCGGTGAAATAGATGCACAGGTCCTGCGGAGCGGTGGTGGGTTTCAGTGCCGCCTTGAGCTCCACGAAACCATCCGCATCGACCGCCGCCGGCATCGGTACCGTGGCCAGCACCGCGCCCTCGCAGCCGGCGCGGATTTCCAGTTCGCCATGGGCGGTCTTCGCTGGCTTGAATTTGCGGCTGGGCTCGTCGTGGGCCAGCTGGAAGTAGTACGGCATGCGTCCCGCGCGGACCGCGATCGAGGCGATGCCGTCCAGGTTCGCGGCCTTCCATTCCCAGCACGGGTTGAAGATATCGGCGTTGAAGATGGCGCGTTCGCCTTCGGCCGGGCCGTCGTCTTCCAGGCGCAGCATCAACGCGCCGGTGCACATCGCCAGCTCCTCGTCGCTGCGGGTCAGCAATGAGGCGGCGTCGATCGCGCGCATGCTCGGTGTCGCCAATGCCCGGCCGTCCACGAAGGTCGCCGCGCGCAGTTCCGCCGGCAGCTTCAGCTCAAAGGGAGCGCTGTACCGCTGCGAGGACGCGATCGGTTCGCTGCCATCGGTGGTGTAGCGCATGTCCGCATAGTCCAGCGTGTTGGACAGGCTGACCTGGACCTTGCCTTGCTTGCGGTCCTCGACCAGCGCGCTGCGCACTTCGAACGGGGTCTGCGCATAGGCGATGTCCATCGCCCGATAGCGTTGCAGTTGCGCGGGCAGGCGGGCGACGAAGCCGTCCCAGTCCTTTGCGGTTTGCGGCGACCAGGCGGTCTCGGCCAGCGCGGCGATGCGCGGGAAGATCGCGTGCTCGACCCGGGCAAAGCTGCGCATGTGCTCGGTCCAGACATTGGCCTGCAGGCCCAGGATGTGCGCGCGCTTGTCCGCGGCCAGCGCCGCGGGCACGAGCTCGAACGCATACACCTGCTTCAAGGTGATGGTGGCCGGACGTCCGGGCGTTTCATTGGGCGAATCGGTCTGCAGGTAATCCAGGTACAACACGTTGGACGGCGCCATCACCACATCGTGGCCCTGGTTGGCCGCGGTGATGCCGCCTTCGATGCCGCGCCACGACATCACCGTGGCTTCCGGCGGCAGGCCACCTTCCAGGATCTCGTCCCAGCCGATCAGGCGCTTGTGATGGGCGACCAGGAATTTCTCCAGCCGCTTGATCAGGTAGCTCTGCATCCCGGCCTCGTCCTTGACCCCGAGTTCCCGGATGCGTTCTTGCACGCGCGCCGAAGCCTTCCACTGGTCCTTGACCGCTTCGTCGCCGCCGACATGCACATAGGTGCCGGGGAACAATGACGCCACTTCGCCCAGCACGTTTTCCAGGAACACGAAGGTGCTTTCTTCCGTGTTGAACAGATTGGTGTTGACGCCCCATTCGTTGGAAACCACCAGCGGCGTGTCGAGTACGCCCAGTTGCGGATAAGCGGTGATCGCGGCGGTGGCGTGGCCGGGCACATCGATCTCCGGCATCACCGTGATCTGGCGTTCGGCCGCATAACGGACCACGTCGCGGACCTGGTCCTGGGTGTAGTAACCGCAATACGGACGCGGCTTGCCATCGCTGCCCACGCCGCCATCGCCGGCGGGAATGCGGCAACCGCCCACTTCGGTCAATTTTGGATATTGCTTGATCTCGATGCGCCAGCCCTGGTCGTCGGTCAGGTGCCAGTGGAAGGTGTTGAGCTTGTGCAACGCCATGGCGTCGAGCAGCTGCTTGATCTGGTCCACTGTCTGGAAATGGCGCGCCGAATCCAGCATCAATCCGCGCCAGGCGAAACGCGGGCTGTCATCGATATGCAGCGCGGGCACGCGGGCGCGGTCGCTTCCGTTCGACTCCAGCAATTGCCAAAGCGTCACCGCGCCATAGAACAGGCCGCGAGGATCGCGCGCGGACACCACGATGCGCTGTGGGTCGGCGTCCAGCGTGTAGCTTTCCGGACCGGTGCCGATGGCCTTGGGATCGATGCGGAAGTGGATTGCGCCTTTATGGTCGCCCTTTGCTTCCTGGATTTTCAGTTGCAGACCGTGGGTCCGGGCGACAAAGCCCGCGAACTGCTCCGCAGCAAGTCGTGCCTGTGGATCCAGCGCCCTGATCGGCGTGGCCGGGTCCACGGGGAAACTGCCCGTGCGCAACTGCATCGAGGCGGGCGCGGGAATCAATGCAGGCTCCGCTGGTGCAGTATTGCTTGCCGCCCTCGCGCCGGATGGAGTCGCGGCCAGCGCCACCAGCGCCATCAAGGCAACACGTTGCAAGCCATGGGAAACCGTCATCAAGTCATCCTCATAAAATTGTCGATCCGACGAGAGTCGTGGGAGCGAGAGTCGTGGGAGCGGCGTCCCCGCTGCGAGCATTTGCTTGTTCGCCAGGAAAAAAAGCAAGCGCAAGAGCTC
>JAYRTC010000002.1:0-336886 GCA_041919795.1 Pseudoxanthomonas sp.
TCACGGGCGCCGTGCAGTTGCCGGAAGGCGTGGAGATGGTGATGCCGGGCGACAACGTGAAGATGGTGGTGACCCTGATCAACCCGGTGGCGATGGACGAAGGCCTGCGTTTCGCGATCCGCGAAGGCGGCCGCACCGTCGGCGCCGGCGTAGTGGCCAAGATCATTAAGTGACGCCCTGACCCCTGCGCCTCGACGCAGGGTTTTGTCAGGTCGTCATCCCCGAGTGCTTTTGTCGGGGATCCAGCGACTTTTGCAAAGACAGATCGTCATCCCCGCGCAGGCGGGGATCCAGCGACTCAAGCTGGCAGATCAAAGATCGAAAAAGCCACCTCGAAGGGTGGCAAGAATCTCCAAGTGAGTGTATTATTCGCGCCCGGCTTTGAAGCCGGTCGTTATTTGCAGTATCCGCCAGCGCCTCCTGGGAGGTTGCCGGCTACCGCGAAAAGAGACGCAGGAAGCGCCTCGTGTTCGCCAGACAAGGAAATGTCGCGTGATTCGCCATATTTGGCTGCCTCGCTATTGACGGGGTGATTCACGCGTCTTATACTTTTCTGTCTGGGCGGACCGGTTTACCGGTCCGCCCAGCTTTTCAGGATGAATCCCCACATCGCGGTCGCAGGTTCCAGCAGCGGCAAGCGCGGGGGCAATACGCAGGATCAACCAGGGGCAAGGCATCCCAGAGGCCGCGCCCGTCGCTCTTTTAACGAAGGAATATCCGTCATGGCGGACCAAAAGATCCGGATCCGGCTCAAAGCGTACGATCATCGCCTGATCGATCGCTCGGCCAGCGAGATCGTAGAAACGGCCAAGCGGACCGGCGCGCAAGTGCGCGGCCCGATCCCGCTGCCGACCAAGATCGAGCGCTACACCATCCTTACCTCGCCGCACGTCGACAAGGACGCGCGTGACCAGTACGAGACCCGCACCCACAAGCGCGTGCTCGACATCGTCGACCCCAACGACAAGACCGTGGACGCGCTGATGAAGCTCGAGCTCGCGGCTGGCGTCGACGTCCAGATCAAGCTGACCTGAGGCTACTGACATGACCGCGAAGAAATATTCGTTGGGTCTGGTCGGCCGCAAGGCTGGCATGACCCGGGTGTTCACCGAAGATGGCAAGTCCATCCCGGTCACCCTGATCGAGGCAACCCCGAACCGCATCACCCAGCTCAAGACCCCCGAGACCGACGGCTACAGCGCCGTGCAGGTGGTGGTGGGTACGCGCCGCGCCGCGCTGATCAACAAGCCGGCTGCCGGTCACCTGGCCAAGGCCAAGGTCGAAGGCGGTCGTGGCTTGTGGGAGCTGCGCGTCGAAGACGACAAGCTGGGCGACTTCGCCGTCGGCGGCGAAATCAAGGCCGACATCTTCGAAGTGGGCCAGAAGGTCGACGTCCAGGGTGTGACCAAGGGCAAGGGTTTCCAGGGCACGATCAAGCGCTGGAACTTCACCATGGGCGACGCCACCCACGGTAACTCGTTGTCGCACCGCCAACCGGGTTCGCTCGGTCAGCGGCAGACGCCGGGTCGCGTGTTCCCGGGCAAGAAGATGTCCGGCCACATGGGTGCGGTGAACCAGAGCACGCAGAATCTGGAAGTCGTGAAAGTCGATGTCGAGCGCGGGCTGATCGCCATTCGTGGCGCGGTGCCGGGTGCCCCGGGTGGCGACGTGATCGTGCGTCCGTCGAGCAAGGGATAAGGGAGAACGATGATGGAACTTGCCATCACAGGCAGCGCCAGCAAATTGTCGGTTTCCGACGAAGTGTTTGGCCGCGAATTCAGTGAAGACCTGGTCCACCAGGTCGTGGTTGCGTACCGCAATGCGGGCCGCGCCGGCACCAAGGCGCAGAAGACGCGCTCGGAAGTCAACGGCACCACCAAGAAGTCCAAGAAGCAGAAGGGTGGCGGTGCGCGTCACGGCGCCCTGACCGCTCCGATCTTCGTTGGCGGTGGCGTGACCTTCGCGGCCAAGCCGCGCAGCTTCGAGCAGAAGGTCAACCGCAAGATGTACCGCGCGGCGATGAAGGCCATCCTTTCGGAGCTCAATCGCCAGGGTCGCCTGATGATCGTCGATTCGTTCGACGTCGATTCGGCCAAGACCACCGGCCTGATCGCCAAGCTCAAGGGCCTGGAAGTCGGTCGTCGTCCGCTGATCGTGACCGAAGAGGCTTCCGAGCATCTGTACCTGTCCGCCCGCAACCTCCCCTATGTGGAAGTGCGCGACGTGCAGGGCCTGGATCCGGCCTCGCTGGTCGGCGCCGACACCGTGGTAATCACCGCCGATGCGGTCAAGAAGATCGAGGAGTGGCTGGCATGAGCACGACCGTTAAAGTCAGCAATGAAAAAATCTTCAGCGTGCTGCGCGCTCCCCGGGTTTCCGAAAAGACCGCGCGCCTGCAGGAAGTTTCCAACCAATACGTCTTTGAAATCTCGAGCACCGCCACCAAGGCCGAAGTAAAGGCCGCGGTCGAGCAGCTGTTCGACGTCAAGGTCGAGGGCGTCAACGTGCTGAACGTCAAGGGCAAGAACAAGTCCTTCCGTAACCGCACTGGCAGCCGCGGCAGCTGGCGCAAGGCGTATGTGCGTCTGGCCGAAGGCCAGGCCATCGACGTAACCGCCAAGGCCTGAGGAACATCCCATGCCATTAATGAAATTCAAACCCACTTCGCCCGGCCGCCGTTCCGCGGTCCGCGTCGTGACGCCCGACCTGCACAAGGGTGCGCCGCATGCGCCGCTGCTCGAGCCGCAGAGCAAGAGCGGTGGCCGCAACCATCATGGCCGCATCACCACCCGTCACATCGGTGGTGGCCACAAGCAGCACTACCGCCTGATCGACTTCAAGCGCGACAAGGTCGGCATCCCGGCCAAGGTCGAGCGCATCGAATACGATCCGAACCGCACCGCGCACATCGCCCTGCTTTGCTATGTCGACGGCGAACGCCGTTACATCATCGCGCCGAAGGGCCTGAAGGCAGGCGACCAGGTCATCGCGGGCAGCGATGCCCCGATCCGCGCCGGCAACACCTTGCCGCTGCGCAACATCCCGGTCGGCACCACGATCCACGCCATCGAGATGAAGCCGGGCAAGGGCGCGCAGATCGCCCGCGCCGCCGGCGCCGGCGTGCAGCTGGTTGCGCGCGAGCAGGGTTTCGCCACGCTGCGCCTTCGCTCCGGCGAAATGCGCAAGGTGCAGATCGAATGCTGCGCGACCATCGGCGAAGTCGGCAACAGCGAGCACAGCCTCGAGAAACTGGGCAAGGCCGGCGCCAAGCGCTGGCGTGGCATCAAGCCGACCGTTCGCGGCGCGGCGATGAACCCGGTCGATCACCCGCACGGTGGTGGTGAGGCCAAGGCCGGCCAGGGCAACCCGCATCCGGTCACGCCGTGGGGCGTGCCGACCAAGGGTTACAAGACGCGCCATAACAAGCGCACCCAGCAATTCATCGTCCGCGATCGTAGGGGCTAATCGACCATGGCACGTTCACTCAAGAAGGGCCCATTCGTCGACCATCACCTCATCAAGAAGGTGGAGGCCGCCGGTGGCAGCAAGCGTCCGATCAAGACCTGGTCGCGTCGTTCGATGATCCTGCCGGAGATGGTGGGTTTCACCATCGCCGTGCACAACGGCAAGAACCATATCCCGGTGCTGGTCAACGAGAACATGGTCGGCCACAAACTCGGCGAATTTGCCGTCACCCGGACCTTCAAGGGTCATGGTGGCGACAAGAAAGCCGCGCCCGGCAAGCGTTAAGGAGATGACCATGGAAGCGAAAGCAATCCTGCGCACCGCGCGCATCTCCCCGCAGAAGGCCCGCCTGGTCGCAGACCAGGTGCGCGGACTGTCCGCCGAGCGCGCCGTCAATCTGCTCAAGTTCTCGGACAAGAAAGCCGCCCACCTGATCAAGAAGGTGGTTGAGTCGGCGATCGCCAACGCCGAGAACAACCAGGGCGCCGATGTCGACGAGCTCAAGGTCACGACCATCATGGTCGACGAAGGTCCGTCGCTGAAGCGTTTCATGGCCAGGGCCAAGGGCCGCGGCACCCGTATCCTCAAGCGCACCAGCCACATCACTGTGGTCGTGGGCGCGGGCAAGTAAAGGCGGAAGGAAAACAACGATGGGTCATAAAGTTCATCCGATCGGGTTCCGCCTGGGCATCGCCAAGGACTGGAACTCCAAGTGGTTCGCCAAGAAGGGCCTGTACGCCGACTACCTGGCGGCCGACCTCAAGGTGCGCGAAATGCTGCGCAAGAAGCTGGCGCAGGCAGGCATCTCCAAGATCCTGATCGAGCGTCCCAACAACACCGCACGCGTGACCATCCACACCGCCCGCCCGGGCGTGGTGATCGGCAAGCGCGGTGAGGACATCGAGAAGCTGCGCAAGGAAGTGAGCGACCTGATGGGCGTCCCCGCGCACATCAATGTCACCGAAGTGCGCAAGCCGGAACTGGACGCACAGTTGGTCGCCGAGTCGATCGCGCAGCAGCTGGAGCGCCGCATCATGTTCCGCCGCGCGATGAAGCGCGCCGTCGGCAACGCGATCCGCCTGGGCGCCCTGGGCATCAAGGTCAATGTCGCTGGTCGCTTGAATGGCGCGGAAATCGCCCGTTCGGAGTGGTACCGCGAAGGTCGCGTGCCGCTGCACACGCTGCGCGCCGACATCGACTACGGTTTTGCCGAGGCGAAGACCACCTACGGCATCATCGGAATCAAGGTGTGGGTTTACAAGGGCGAAGTGTTCGACTTCTCCCAGATCGGCCAGGAAAAGCAGGACGAAGCGCGCCCCGAGCGCAGCGAACGTCCGTCGCGTCCGGCCCGTGATCGCGACGCGAGGTAATCGGCCATGTTGCAACCAAAACGTACCAAGTACCGCAAGCAGCACAAGGGCCGCAATGACGGCCTGAGCTGGAGCGGCAATCTCGTCAGTTTCGGCGAGTACGGCCTGAAGGCCACTGCGCACGGCCAGCTGACCGCGCGCCAGATCGAGGCCGCGCGCCGTTCCATCAGCCGTTACGTCAAGCGTGGCGGCAAGATGTGGATCCGCGTGTTCCCCGACAAGCCGATCACCAAGAAGCCGATCGAAGTCCGCATGGGCTCCGGCAAGGGCAACGTGGAGTACTGGGTGGCGCAGATCCAGCCGGGTCGCATGATCTATGAGATCGAAGGCGTCACCGAGGAAATCGCGCGCGAGGCGTTCCGCCTGGCCGCGGCGAAGTTGTCCGTCACCACCACCTTTGTCACCCGGACGGTGCGCTAATGGAACTCAAACAACTCCGCGAGAAGTCGGCCGACCAGCTGGCTGGCCACCTGACCGACCTGCGCAAGGAGCAGTTCTCCCTGCGCATGCAGAAGGCCACCGGCCAGCAGCCGAAAACCCATGAAATCCGCCGTGTCCGCCGCGAAATCGCTCGCGTCAAGACCCTGCTCGGCGGCAAGTGAGATCCGACATGACCGACAACAATACAGAGAAAGCAAAACGCACGGTTGAAGGCCGGGTCATCAGCAACAAGATGGACAAGACCGTCACCGTGCTGGTGGAGCGCCAGGTCAAGCATGCGCTGTACGGCAAGTACATCCGCCGTTCGACCAAGCTGCACGCCCATGACGCCGACAACGCCTGCAACGAAGGCGACGTGGTGCGCGTGGTCGAGATCGCCCCGCTGTCCAAGACCAAGAACTGGCGCGTGGTGGAAATCGTCACCCGTGCAGCCGTCTAACAAGGAACCTGAATCATGATCCAGATGCAGAGCTACCTTGACGCGGCCGACAACTCCGGCGCCAAGGAACTGATGTGTATCAAAGTGCTGGGCGGCTCCAAGCGCCGCTACGCGCACATTGGCGACATCATCAAGGTGACCGTGAAGGACGCCATCCCGCGTGGCAAGGTCAAGAAGGGCGAAGTCTATGACGCCGTCGTGGTGCGCACCCGCAAGGGCGTGCGTCGCGCGGACGGCTCGCTGATCCGCTTCGATGGCAACGCGGCCGTGCTGCTCAACAACAAGCAGGAACCGATCGGTACCCGCATTTTCGGGCCAGTAACCCGCGAGCTGCGCTCCGAGAAGTTCATGAAGATCGTTTCGCTCGCGCCTGAAGTGCTCTGAGCCGAGGACTTATATATGAACCGTATCAAGAAGGGCGACCAGGTGGTCGTCATCGCCGGCAAGGACAAGGGCAAGCGTGGTGACGTGGTGCGTGTGGATGGCGATCGCGTGGTCGTGTCCAACGTCAACATCATCAAGCGCCACACCAAGCCGAACCCGCAGGCGGGTGTCGCCGGCGGCGTGGTCGAGCGTGAAGCCTCGATGCACATCTCCAATATCGCGCTGTTCAACCCGGCTTCCGGCAAGGGCGAGCGTATCGGTTTCAAGGTGCTGGAGGATGGACGCAAATTGCGTGTGTTCCGCTCCAGCGGTGAGGCGCTCGACGCCTAAGGAATGAAGTCATGACCACCCGTCTCGAAAAGTTCTACAAGGAACAGGTTGTTCCCAGCCTGACCGAGAAATTCGGCTACACCAATCCCATGGAAGTGCCGAAGATCACCAAGATCACCGTCAACATGGGCGTCGGCGAAGCCGCGACCAACAAGAAGATCCTGGAAAACGCGGTTGCCGACCTGGCCAAGATCACCGGCCAGCGCCCGATCACGACCAAGTCGCGCGTTTCGGTGGCTTCGTTCAAGATCCGCGACGGCTGGCCGATCGGCTGCAAGGTGACCTTGCGTCGCGCCAAGATGTACGAATTCTTCGATCGCCTGGTCAACGTCTCGCTGCCGCGCGTGCGCGACTTCCGTGGCGTGTCGGCCCGTTCGTTCGACGGTCGTGGCAACTACAACATGGGCGTGAAGGAACAGATCATCTTCCCGGAAATCGACTTCGACCAAGTCGATGCGCTCCGCGGCATGGATATCGCCATCACCACCACCGCCAAGACCGACGCCGAAGCCAAGGCGTTGCTCGAAGCTTTCAAATTCCCGTTCCGCAACTGATCCGCTAAGGAAAACCGTCCATGGCCAAGACCTCAATGGTTAACCGCGACATCAAGCGGGCCAAGCTGTCCAAGAAATACGCCGCCAAGCGCGAAGCGCTGAAGAAGACCATCTCCAGCCCGGGCTCGTCGTACGAAGAAAAGATGGAAGCCGTGACCAAGCTGCAGAAGCTGCCGCGCGATTCCTCGCCGAGCCGCGAACGCAACCGTTGCGCGCTGTCCGGCCGCTCGCGCGGCGTTTACAGCAAGTTCGGCCTGGGCCGCAACATGCTGCGCAAGGCGACCATGAACGGCGACGTTCCCGGCCTGCGCAAGGCCAGCTGGTAACCCAAGCGTTGTAGAGCGGAGCTTGCTCCGCTTGTCACGAAAGCCAGCGGAGCAAGCTCCGCTCTACAAGAAGATTATTCGCAATTCTGCGGATATCGGTGCACTCAAAGGTAGTTTTCAATGAGCATGACTGATCCCATCGCCGACATGCTGGTCCGCATCAAGAATGCGGCCGCTGTGGGCAAGCCGACGGTGAAGATGCCGTCCTCCAACATCAAGGTCGCCATCGCCGGCGTGCTGAAGGCCGAAGGCTACATCGCCGATTCGCGCGTCAACACGGTCGACAACAAGCCGCAGCTCGAAATCGTGCTGAAGTATTTCGAAGGCAAGCCGGTGATCGAACGCTTGACCCGCGTTTCGCGTTCGGGCCTGCGCAAGTACAGCGGCAAGGCCGACCTGCCCAAGGTGCTCGACGGCCTGGGCGTCGCCATCATTTCCACCTCCAAGGGCATCATGACCGACTCGCAGGCGCGCCAGCAGGGCGTCGGCGGTGAAGTCCTGTGCTTCGTGGCTTAAGGGAGTAAACGCATGTCCCGTGTAGCCAAACAGCCGATCACCCTGCCCAAGGGCGTCGAGTTCAACAACCAGTCGGACGCGCTGAGCGTCAAGGGCCCGAAGGGCACGCTGTCGCTGGCCAAGCCGGCTGGCGTCGAGATCAAGCTCGAAGACGGCGTCCTCAACCTGTCCCCGGTCACCCCGGCCGACGACGCGATCACCGGCACCATCCGCGCGATCCTGGCCAACATGGTCAAGGGCGTGTCCGAGGGCTTCGAGCGCAAGCTTGAGCTGGTCGGCGTCGGTTATCGTGCCGCGATGCAGGGCAAGGATCTGAACCTGTCGCTGGGCTTTTCCCACCCGGTATTGTTCAAGACTCCGGAAGGCATCACCATCAGCACTCCCACCCAGACCGAAATCCTGGTCCAGGGTTCGGACAAGCAGCGCGTCGGTGAAGTGGCCGCCAAGATTCGCGGTTACCGTCCGCCGGAACCCTACAAGGGCAAGGGCGTGAAGTACTCCGACGAAGTCATCATTCGCAAGGAAGCCAAGAAGGCCTAATCAGGCCTATCCGCTTCCCAAGGATCAAGATCATGAGCATCAAGAACAACGCCCGCCTCCGTCGCGCCAAGAGCACCCGCGCCCACATCCGTGTGCTCGGCGTGCCGCGCCTGTCGGTGCTGCGCACCGGCCAGCACCTGTACGCGCAACTGTTCAGCGCCGACGGCTCCAAGGTCATCGCCGCCGCCAACACGCTGCAGGCCGACGTCAAGGAAGGCCTGAAGAACGGCAAGAACAGCGACGCCGCCGCCCGCGTGGGCAAGGTGATCGCCGAGCGCGCCGTGGCCGCTGGCATCGAAAAGATCGCCTTCGACCGTTCCGGCTACCGTTACCACGGCCGGATCAAGGCCCTGGCCGACGCCGCCCGCGAAGCCGGTTTGCAATTCTGATTGAAATGCATGGGGCTCGTCCCCATGCCTTGACCGCCGGCACGGTTGGTTGCCGGACGTACCGCGACTTCTGTTCGCGAATGCGTTTCACCGCAGCATTCCACAACGATAAGCGGCAAAGCCGTAATCACTTTAATCATCAAGGAATCTGGAAATGGCAGAAGAACAACGTGCACCGCGGGGTCGTGATCGCGACCGCAACCGCGAAGAGAAAGTCGATGACGGCATGATCGAGAAGCTGGTCGCGGTCAACCGCGTCAGCAAGACGGTCAAGGGCGGTCGCCAGTTCACCTTCACCGCGTTGACGGTGGTGGGCGACGGCAACGGCAAGATCGGTTTCGGTTACGGCAAGGCGCGCGAAGTGCCGGTCGCGATCCAGAAGTCGATGGAATATGCCCGCAAGGGCATGCTCAACGTCGATCTGAACAACGGTACCTTGTGGCATCCGGTCAAGGCCGGCCACGGCGCGGCGCGCGTGTACATGCAACCGGCCTCCGAAGGTACCGGCGTGATCGCCGGCGGCGCCATGCGCGCCGTGCTGGAAGCGGTCGGGGTCAAGGACGTGCTGGCCAAGGCCGTGGGTTCGCGCAACCCGATCAACCTGGTGCGCGCCACGCTGAAGGGCCTGGGCGACATGCAGTCGCCGGCTCGCATCGCGGCCAAGCGCGGCAAGAAAATCGAGGAACTCAATTATGGCAAGTGAGTCCAACAAGACCGGTACGGTCAAAGTCCGCCTGGTGCGCGGCCTGCGTGGTTCCCAGTCCATCCACCGCCTGTCGGTGAAGGCGCTGGGCCTGAACAAGCTCAACGATGTGCGTGAACTGAAGGACAGCCCGCAAGTGCGCGGCCTGATCAACAAGGTTCATTACCTCGTTCGCGTCGAGGAGTAATCGATATGCATCTCAATACACTGAAGCCTGGCGAAGGCGCCCGCACCGAGCCCAAGCGCGTCGGTCGCGGCATTGGTTCCGGCCTGGGCAAGACCTGCGGCCGCGGCCACAAGGGTTCGTTCGCGCGTTCGGGCAAGGGCAAGATCAAGGCCAAGTTCGAAGGCGGCCAGATGCCCCTGATCAAGCGCCTGCCGAAGGTCGGCTTCCGCTCCAAGCTGAAGCTGGATTGCGCCGAAGTGATGTCGTACCAGCTGGACAAGCTCGAAGCCGGCGAGATCGATTTCGCCGCGTTGCGTGCCGCCAAGCTGGTGCCGAGCTCGGCCAAGCGCGCCAAGATCGTCAAGAAGGGCGAGCTGACCAAGAAGTTCGTGCTGAAGGGCGTCACTGCCACGGCCGGTGCCAAGGCGGCTATCGAAGCCGTCGGCGGCAGCGTGCAGGAGTAATCGCAGAATGGCGCAAGGCAACGCTGGCGGCGTGGGCGGGTTGGGCAAGTTCACCGAACTGCGCCAGCGCCTGATCTTCGTGATCGGCGCGCTGATCGTCTATCGCATCGGATGCTTCATCCCGGTGCCGGGCGTCAATCCCGATGCGATGCTGGCGATGATGCAGGCGCAGGGCGGCGGCATCGTGGACATGTTCAACATGTTCTCGGGCGGCGCCTTGCACCGCTTCAGCCTCTTTGCGCTCAACGTGATGCCGTACATCTCGGCCTCCATCGTGTTCCAGCTGGCCGTGCACATCTTCCCGTCGCTCAAGGCCTTGCAGAAGGAAGGCGAGTCCGGCCGGCGCAAGATCACCCAGTACTCGCGCATCAGCGCGGTGCTGCTGGCGGTAGTGCAGGGCGGCAGCATCGCGGTTGCCTTGCAGAACCAGGTCGCGCCGGGCGGCATGCCGGTGGTCTACAACCCGGGCATGGGCTTCGTCCTGACCGCAGTGGTCGCCCTGACCGCGGGCACCATCTTCCTGATGTGGGTCGGTGAACAGGTGACCGAGCGCGGCGTCGGCAACGGCGTGTCGCTGATCATCTTCGCCGGCATCGTCGCCGGCCTGCCGGTGGCCGTGATCAATACGTTCAGCGCGGTCAACGAAGGCAGCATGAGCGTGATCTCGCTGATCATCATTGCCTTGGTGGTGGCGACCTTCACCTATTTCGTGGTGTTCGTCGAAAGCGGACAGCGTCGGATCACGGTCAACTACGCGCGCCGCCAGGGCGGCCGCAACGCGTACATGAACCAGACCTCGTTCCTGCCGCTCAAGCTGAACATGTCGGGCGTGATTCCGCCGATCTTCGCCTCCAGCATCCTGGCGTTCCCGGCCACGCTGGCCTTGTGGTCCGGCCAGTCCACCTCCAGCGTGTGGCTGCAGCGCGCGTCCCAGGCGCTCGCGCCCGGCGAACCGTTGCACATGATCATCCTCGCGGGCCTGATCATCGGCTTCGCGTTCTTCTACACGGCGCTGGTGTTCAATTCGCAGGAAACCGCGGACAACCTGAAGAAGTCCGGAGCGTTGATCCCGGGCATCCGTCCGGGCAAGGCCACGGCCGATTACGTGGACGCGGTGCTAACCCGGTTGACCGCGATCGGTTCGATGTACCTGGTGGCGGTCTGCCTGTTGCCGGATATCATGCGTACCCAGTTGGGCGCCTCGTTCTACTTCGGCGGCACCTCGCTGTTGATCGTGGTCGTGGTGGTGATGGATTTCATCGCCCAGGTCCAGGCTCACTTGATGTCGCACCAGTACGAGGGCTTGCTGAAGAAGGCGAACCTGAAAGGCAGTCCGCGCGGCGGCATGGCGCGGAATTGAGGAATATCGCGGATCTTTCCGCAACAGCCCGGCCATTGACGACCGGACTAGTACTTTAGATGGGCGGCCTGCGCGGCGATCTCGCGCACAGGTGAGAACCAGCCAGTTCCTGCGCAAGAGTAGCGCGGGGCGGGGCGAATCCTGAACGGCCAAGGCCGGGAGGGCTGCGCACCAAGCGGGTTCCGGCGCCGGAGCATGGGCACACTCCCCATGCCGTGGTCCCTGCAAGCCTTGGCTTGCAAGGGCTTCCCAGAAACCCGAGATCTTGTTAAAATTCGTAGTTCACTCCGCCGGCTTGCACCAGACCCTCACGGGCCTGCCTGCAATCGGGCCATCAAACACAGTTGGAGAATCGCGTCATGGCGCGTATTGCAGGTGTCAACCTGCCTGCCCAGAAGCACGTCTGGGTCGGGTTGCAGAGCATTTACGGCATTGGCCGTACCCGGTCGAAGAAGGTCTGCGAATCCGCAGGCGTCACTTCCACCACCAAGATCCGTGACCTGTCCGAGCCGGAGGTCGAGCGCCTGCGCGCCGAAATCGGCAAGTTCATCGTCGAAGGCGACCTGCGTCGCGAAGTGGGTATGGCGATCAAGCGCCTGATGGACCTGGGCTGCTACCGCGGCCTGCGCCATCGCCGTGGCTTGCCGCTGCGTGGCCAGCGCACCCGCACCAATGCACGCACCCGCAAGGGTCCGCGCAAAGCCATCAAGAAGTAAGGGGCGCGCATCATGGCCAAGCCAGCAGAAAAGAAAGTCAAGAAGAAGATCAAGCGCGTCGTCACCGACGGCGTCGCCCACGTCCACGCTTCTTTCAACAACACCATCGTCACCATCACCGATCGCCAGGGCAATGCGCTGTCGTGGGCCACTTCGGGCGGCGCGGGTTTCCGCGGTTCCCGCAAGTCCACGCCGTTCGCGGCGCAGGTCGCCGCCGAAAAGGCCGGCCGTGCCGCACTGGACTACGGTCTGAAGTCGTTGGAAGTGCGCATCAAGGGCCCAGGCCCGGGCCGCGAGTCCGCGGTGCGTTCGCTCAACAACGTTGGTTACAAAATCACCAACATCATCGACGTTACGCCTATCCCGCATAACGGTTGCCGCCCGCCCAAAAAGCGTCGCGTCTGAGGAGCTGAAGAGAAATGGCTCGTTATATTGGTCCTACCTGTAAGCTCGCCCGCCGCGAAGGCGCCGATCTTTCCCTCAAGAGCCCGGCGCGCGCGCTGGATTCCAAGTGCAAGCTGGAGCAGAAGCCCGGCCAGCACGGCGCCACTGCCCGCAAGGGCAAGCTGTCCGATTACGCCACCCAGCTGCGCGAAAAGCAGAAGGTCAAGCGTATCTACGGCCTGCTGGAGCGTCAGTTCCGCAACTACTACAAGAAGGCCTCGACCAAGAAAGGCAACACCGGCGAGAACCTGCTGCAGTTGCTCGAAACCCGCCTGGACAACGTCGTCTATCGCATGGGCTTCGCCGTCACCCGCCCGTCCGCGCGCCAGCTGGTGTCGCATCGTGGCGTGCTGGTCAACGGCAAGTCGGTGAACCTGCCGTCGTACCAGGTCAAGGCCGGCGATGCGATCGAGCTTTCCGAAAAGGCCCAGAAGCAGCTGCGCGTGCAGGAATCCCTGACCGTGTCGGCGCAGATGGACCTCAGCCCTTCGTGGGTTGAAGTGGACTCGAAGAAGTTCAGCGGCGTGTTCAAGGCCGTGCCGGATCGTGCAGACCTGCCCGCCGACATCAACGAAGCGCTGATCGTCGAGTTGTACTCGAAGTAATCCCATCACGAATCCCCGGATCAGCCGGGGATTTGCAGGAGACCAAGCAACATGACGGTTACCACACAGCAGGTACTGCGTCCCCGCGGCCCGCAAATCGAACGCCTTGGCGACAATCGCGCCAAGGTAGTGATCGAACCGCTGGAGCGCGGTTACGGCCACACCCTCGGCAACGCGCTGCGCCGCGTGTTGCTGTCGTCCATCCCCGGCTTCGCGATCACCGAAGTCGAGATCGACGGCGTGCTGCATGAATACAGCACCATCGAAGGCCTGCAGGAAGACGTGCTTGAAGTCCTGTTGAACCTCAAGGACGTCGCCATCCGCATCCACACCGGCGACAGCTCCACCCTGACTCTGGCCAAGCAGGGCCCGGGCGTGGTCACCGCCGGCGACATCAAGACCGACCATAACGTCGAGATCCTCAACCCGGGCCTGGTCATCTGCAACCTGACCAAGGACACGGCGATCAACATGCGCCTGAAGATCGAGCGTGGTTTCGGCTACCAGCCGGCCGCCGCCCGTCGCCGTCCGGACGAGGAAACGCGCAGCATCGGTCGCCTGATGCTGGATGCGTCGTTCTCGCCGGTGCGCCGCGTCGCCTATGCGGTGGAAGCCGCGCGCGTCGAACAGCGCACCGACCTTGACAAGCTGGTTCTGGAGATCGAGACCAACGGCACCATCGACGCCGAGGAAGCCGTGCGCACCGCCGCCGACATCCTCAGCGACCAGTTGTCGGTGTTCGGCGACTTCACCCATCGCGATCGTGGCGGCGCCAAGCCGGCCCCGACCGGCGTGGATCCGGTGCTGCTGCGCCCGATCGACGACCTGGAACTGACCGTGCGTTCGGCCAACTGCCTCAAGGCCGAGAGCATCTACTACATCGGCGACCTGATCCAGAAGACCGAGGTCGAGCTGCTGAAGACCCCGAACCTCGGCAAGAAGTCGCTGACCGAGATCAAGGAAGTCCTCGCGCAGCGCGGCCTCTCGCTGGGCATGAAGCTGGAAAACTGGCCGCCGGCCGGCGTTTCGCAGCACGGGATGCTGGGCTGATCCAGTGGTAACGGAACCCCGCGGCAATGCGGGGTTCCGATTGAACATGCAACATCTAGCACGCAACACAACGCCGACGCGCCTGAAGGTGCGCGGCGATGCCCGATCAGGATGAACGGGCTCGGGCCATCCGCAGTCCAGGCAACAACGCCATGAAGGCGACAGCGAACTCCAGCAGCATCAACATTAATCAGGAATCAAAACCATGCGCCACCAGAAAGCCGGCCGCAAGTTCAGCCGCACCAGCGCCCATCGCCAGGCGATGTTCAGCAACATGGCCGCCTCGCTGATCAAGCACGGCCTGATCCGCACCACCCTGCAGAAGGCCAAGGAACTGCGCCGCGTCGCAGAACCGCTCATCACCCTGGGCAAGGTCGATGGCGTCGCCAATCGCCGCCTCGCTTTCTCCCGCCTGCGCGACAAGGAAGCGGTCGGCACCTTGTTCACCACCCTGGGCCCGCGTTACCAGTCGCGTCCGGGCGGCTACCTGCGCATCCTCAAGTGCGGCTTCCGCGCTGGCGACAATGCGCCGATGGCCTACGTCGAACTGCTGGACCGTCCGGAATCCGCTGCTCTCACCGAGTAATCCTCGCTGAGGGGGCGATCGCACGCTTCCAGGCAATGCATCTACGGACCCCGGCCATGCGCCGGGGTTCGTGTTTGTGCGCTTGTCACTTGTGGGCCATGCCTTGCGACCTATGTCTCGCAGACCCGGTCCCGGCGATAATGGCGACAGTCGTCCGATCACAGGCAAGCCCATGAATCCATTCCGCTGGTCGTTCCGCACGCAGTACCTCAGTGGCTTCGTGGCGTGCGTCGCATTGCTCGCCTACGCACTTTACCTGGAGCACTACGGCGGACTGGTGCCATGCCCGCTATGCACTTTCCAGCGCGGCGCGTTCGTGCTGCTCGGCCTGGTGTTCCTGATCGGAGGCTTGCATGCGCCGCGTGGTGTAGGTGGACGGCGTACTTATGGCGTCTTGTCGCTGCTGGCCGCAGGCCTGGGAATTTCGATTGCCGGACGTCATGTGTGGCTGCAACATCTGCCTGCCGACCAGGTGCCCGCCTGTGGCCCCGACCTGTCGTTCATGATGGAAGCATTTCCGCTGTCCGACGTCTTGCGCAAGGTATTTACCGGCTCGGGCGAATGCGCGCGCGTTGACTGGACGTTCCTCGGGCTGTCGATGCCGGAATGGAGCCTGATCTGTTTCGTCGCCCTCGCGCTATGGGCGCTGCAGGTGGGTTTTCGCAGGCGGAAAGTTTCATAAGCAAGAATTGACGCGGCGCATCATTCTGGCAACATGGTGATCCGCTGAGGGCATCACCATGAGTAGCAGCACCATGAGCAATACCGACCGCAATCTCCGTGCCGTAAGCATTCCCGCCGAGTGGGCGCCCGCTTCCTGGCGTTCACGCACGGCGGTGCAGATGCCCACGTATCCGGATGCGGGCGCACTGGAGTCGGCTCTGGGCGAGTTGCGGCTGCTGCCGCCGCTGGTGACGTCCTGGGAAATCTTCACCCTGAAGAAGCAGCTGGCCGAAGCGCAGGAAGGCAAGCGCTTCCTGCTGCAGGGCGGCGATTGCGCGGAAAGTTTCAGCGATTGCGAATCGGGGCTGATCTCCAACCGCCTCAAGGTCTTGTTGCAGATGAGCCTGGTGCTGGTGCATGGCTTGCACCTGCCGGTGGTGCGGGTGGGCCGTTACGCTGGCCAGTACGCCAAGCCACGCTCCACCGATACCGAAACCCGCGATGGCGTGACCCTGCCCAGCTACCGCGGCGACCTGGTCAACCAACCCGAATTCACCGCTGCCGCGCGCATCCCCGATCCGCGGCGGATGATCAAGGCGCATGCGCGTTCGGCGATGACGATGAATTTCGTGCGTGCGCTGGTCGATGGCGGTTTCGCCGATCTCCATCACCCCGAATACTGGAACCTCAGCTGGGTGGGCTACTCGCCCAATGCCAACGAATACCAGCAGATGATGACTTCCATTGGCGATGCCGTGCGCTTCATGGAGACGTTGTCGGGTTCGGAGCTGGATAGCCTCAATCGCATCGACTTCTACACTTCGCACGAGGCCTTGCTGCTGCCGTACGAGGAGGCATTGACCCGCGAAGTGCCGCGGCAGTGGGGCTGGTTCAACCTGAGCACGCATTATCCGTGGATCGGCATGCGCACCGCCGCGGTCGATGGCGCGCACGTGGAATACCTGCGTGGCGTGCGCAACCCGATTGCGATCAAGGTGGGGCCGTCGGTCAATCCCGATCAACTGTTGCGCCTGATCGACGTCCTCAATCCGGAAGACGAACCGGGTCGCCTGACTTTCATCCATCGCATGGGCGCCAGCCAGATCAGCGAGAAACTGCCGCCATTGCTGGACGCAGTGCGTCGCGACGGACGGCGCGTGCTGTGGGTCTGCGATCCCATGCATGGCAATACCGAAAGCACGTCGAATGGTTACAAGACGCGTCGTTTCGACAATATCCGTGGCGAAGTGGAACAGTCCTTCGACCTGCATGCCGCGGCAGGTACGCGACTGGGCGGCGTGCACCTGGAGCTTACCGGCGAGGACGTGACCGAATGCACCGGCGGCGCGCGTGAGCTGACCGATATCGACCTGGAACGCGCCTACCGTTCCACCGTGGATCCGCGCTTGAACTATGAGCAGTCGCTGGAGATCGCGATGTTGATCGTGCGCAAGCAGAACCAGCTGGCGGCGCCTGCCGCGCGCCCGTAAGGATGGCGCGGTAGCCGGTAGCCGTGGGCCGGCTACCGCGCTTGCCGAGCAGCACTTGCAGGCAGAGTCGGCCAATACTCCGGTGGCGTGCGTGCGCGGGTCAGCTGTTCATACGCATAACCCAGTTCGATCAGTCGCGATTCGCTCCAGGCAGTCCCCATGAACACGATGCCCAGCGGCAGGCCGTTGCTGCTGCCCATCGGAATGGTCAGGCTGGGATAACCAGCGACTGCGGCGGCGCCATAACCGGCACCGGGAAACTGGTCGCCGGTTTTCCGGTCGATGACCCAGGCCGGTCCGGTGGCGGGCGCAATCAGGGCATCCAGCTGTTGCGCCTTCAATGCCGCATCGATGCCTTCCGGTCCGGCCAATCGCCTGGCGCGCGAGCGGGCGCTGATGTAGGCCTCCTCGCCCAAGCCGCCCTTGGCGTCGGCCTGCTCGAACAATTCCTGGCCGAAGAACGGCATCTCCGCAGCATGGTATTGCTGGTTGTAGCCGATCAGCTGGGACAGGCTTTTCAGTGGAGCGTCGTATTTGGCCAGGTAGCGTTCCAGTCCGGATTTGAATTCGTACAGCAGCAGCGTGTTTTCGTCGTCCGACCATTGGCCGTCGGTGGGAATTTCCGCATCGACTACGGTGGCGCCGGCCTCGCGCAGGGTCTTGATCGCCACTTCCATGGCCGCGGCGGCGTCCGGATGGATGGAAAACTTGCTGCGCAACACGCCGATGCGCGCGCCCTTCAGCCCATTCGGATTCAGGTGCGCGTGGTAGTCCAGGTTGGTGTTCCAGGCCGCGTTGCTGGTGGCCGGGTCGGCGTTGTCGCGTCCGGCCAGCACGGACAGCAGTTGCGCCGCATCGGCGACGCTGCGGGTCATCGGTCCGGCAGTATCCTGGCTGAAGGAGATGGGGATGATGCCTTCACGGCTGATCAGCCCGACCGTGGGCTTCAGCCCGACCAGGCCATTCATCGCGGCGGGGCAGATGATGCTGCCATCGGTTTCGGTGCCGATCGCGGCAACGGCAAGATTGGCCGAGACCGCGACCGCGCTGCCTGAGCTGGAACCGCAAGGACTGCGGTCCAGCGCATAGGGATTGCGCGTCTGCCCGCCGCGCGCGCTCCAGCCGGAAGTGGAATGGCTGGAACGGAAATTCGCCCATTCGCTGAGATTGGTCTTGCCCAGGATCACCGCGCCGGCCTCGCGCAAGCGCCGGACCAGGAAGGCGTCGTTGCGTGGACGGAACTCCTTGAGCGCCAGCGAGCCCGCCGAATTGGCCATCGGCGTGGCGCCGATATTGTCCTTCAGCAGGATCGGTATGCCATGCAGCGGTCCGCGCACGGAATTGGTGTTGCGTTCCACATCGCGCAGCGCGGCTTCCTTCAACGCGTCGGGGTTGATCTCGATCACCGCACTGAGTGTCGGGCCGGCCTTGTCGACGGCGGCGATCCGGTCCAGGTAAGCCTGGGTCAAGCTGCGGCTGTCCAGTTCGCCACGCTGCATGCGCGCCTGCAGGTCGGCGATGTCGGCTTCCGCAAAGATGAAATCGGCGGGACCGGATTCGGCCTGCGATGGCGCCGCGGCATCGGGTGAACTGGAATCGCAGGCGCCGAGCGCAAGGAAGAGGGCAAGCAACAGCGGGATGCGCTGCATCAAGTCGGATCCGGAAAGGAGGCGTGATGCAGGCTACCCAGCATCGGTTGCGTGCGCAATGGCAGGGGCGTTGCGAACCGGGAGGCTTCGCGCGTGCGTGCCTTAATGGCGCCGTTTGAACAGGTCGCGCGCAAGGATGGCGACCACGGCCAGATTGATGGCCAGCACCCCCCAGGTGTGCCAGCCGGGATGGTGATACAGGGCGTACAGGTCCAGGGGCAGGTACGCGGCCGTGCCCACGCAGCCCAGCCATGAGGCCCAGGCTTTGGCCCGCCACAGGCCCCAGGCCTCGACCAGGCGCCAGATCGCGTACAGGGTGACCACGGCCACGGCCAGGTGCACGGCGCCCGGGTTGATCGCGTTGAGCAGCGAGGGCAGGGTGCCGTGGTCCGGATCGAGGTTGAACCTGGCGATCAAGCCGGTGATCACGTTGCGCAGCGGTTGCGGCCCCAGCACTTCCAGGCTGGCGGCCGCAATCAGGGCCAGGAAGCCCTTCAAACCTTCGAACAAGGCCAGCACGTGCAGGCCCGGATGCGCCTGCGGTGCCGGGTTGTAATGGGTTTCCGTCACTGCGACGCGCTGATCGGTCTTGGGGGATCGATCAGGCGGCGCGCGAGGCGCGCTTGCGGTCGCTTTCGCTGAGGAACTTCTTGCGCAGGCGGATTTCCTTCGGCGTGACTTCGACCAGCTCATCGTCCTCGATGAAGTCCAGCGCCTGTTCCAGCGTGTACTTGATGGCCGGGGTCAGCTTGATCGCATCGTCCTTGCCCGAAGCGCGCATGTTGGTCAGCGGCTTGGTCTTGATCGCGTTGACGGTCAGGTCGTTGTCCTTGGAATGGATGCCGATCAGCTGGCCTTCGTACACGTTGTCGCCTTCGGCGGCGAACAGCTTGCCGCGTTCTTCCAGCGGGCCCAGCGAGTAAGCCGGCGTGGCGCCCGGGGCGTTGGCGATCATCACTCCGTTCTGGCGCTTGGCGATCGCGCCCTGTTCCTTCGGACCGTAGTGATCGAACACGTGGAACAGCAGGCCCGAACCCTGGGTCAGGGTCTTGAACTCGTTCTGGAAACCGATCAGGCCGCGTGCCGGGATCATGTAGTCCAGGCGCACGCGGCCCTTGCCGTCGGATTCCATGTTCTTCAGCTGGCCCTTGCGGATGCCGAGCTTTTCCATGACGCCGCCCTGGTGCTGCTCTTCGATATCGACCACCAGTTGCTCGACCGGCTCCATCTGCTTGCCGTCGATTTCCTTGATGATGACCTCCGGGCGCGAGACGGCCAGTTCGAAACCTTCGCGACGCATGTTCTCGATCAGCACCGACAGATGCAGCTCGCCGCGGCCGGAGACCAGGAACTTGTCCGGGTCCGAACCTTCCTCGACCTTCAGCGCCACGTTGTGCAGGGTTTCGCGCTCCAGGCGTTCGCGGATCTGGCGGCTGGTCAGGAACTTGCCGCCGCTGAGGTCCTTGTTGCCGGCGAACGGCGAGTTGTTGACCTGGAAGGTCATGCTGATGGTCGGCTCGTCGACGGTCAGCGCCGGCAGCGCTTCGGGCGCGTCGAGCGCGCACACAGTGTCGGAGATCGACAGGTCGGCGACGCCGGAAATGGCGACGATGTCGCCGGCCGAGGCTTCCTCGGTCTCGATGCGTTCCAGGCCCAGGAAGCCGAGCACCTGCAGCACCTTGCCCTGGCGCTTCTTGCCTTCGCGATCGATCACGCTGACCGGCATGTTGCGGCGGACCTTGCCGCGCTGGATCCGGCCGATGCCGATCAGGCCGACGAAACTGCTGTAGTCGAGTTGGCTGATGCGCATCTGGAAGGCACCGTCGGGATCCACTGTCGGCGCCGGCACGTGTTTCATGATCGCTTCGTACAGCGGGGTCATGTCGCCGTCGCGCGCGGCATCGTCCAGGCTGGCGTAGCCGTGCAGGGCTGAGGCATAGACGATCGGGAAGTCGAGCTGCTCGTTGGTGGCGCCGAGCTTGTCGAACAGGTCGAACACCTGGTCGATGACCCAGTCCGGACGCGCGCCCGGGCGGTCGATCTTGTTGACGACCACTATGGGCTTGAAACCCATGTCGAATGCCTTCTGGGTGACGAAGCGGGTCTGCGGCATCGGTCCGTCCATCGCATCGACCAGGATCAGCACCGAATCGACCATCGACAGCACGCGCTCGACTTCGCCGCCGAAGTCGGCGTGGCCCGGGGTGTCGACGATGTTGATGCGGTTGCCCTGCCAGTTGATGGCGGTGTTCTTGGCCAGGATCGTGATGCCGCGTTCCTTTTCCTGGTCGTTGCTGTCCATCACCCGCTCGGCGAGCACGGTGCGTTCGTTGAGCGTGCCGGATTGCTTGAGCAGGCAGTCGACGAGGGTGGTCTTGCCGTGGTCAACGTGGGCGACGATGGCGATGTTGCGGAGATTTTGGATGGACATGGGAAAGGCGCGCCGTTCGGGCACGCTGAGGCCTGGGAAAGAAGCCGGGTATTATATAGAACCTGGCGCCGAGCCATTCATCTAATCTGGATCCATTCATGTCCCTGATCGCCACCTTCGACACCGCACGCGGCCCCATCAAGGTCGAGCTGTACCCGGACAAGGCCCCGCTGACCGTGGCCAATTTCGTCAACCTGGCCCAGCGCGGCTTCTATGACGGCCTCAATTTCCACCGGGTCATCCCCGATTTCATGATCCAGGGCGGCTGCCCCGAGGGTTCCGGCCGCGGCGGCCCGGGCTACCGTTTCGAGGACGAGACCAACAACGGCGTGCGCCATGAGCGCGGGGTGCTGTCCATGGCCAACGCCGGCCCCAACACCAATGGCAGCCAGTTCTTCATCACCCACGTGGCCACCCCGTGGCTGGACGGCAAGCACACCGTGTTCGGCAAGGTCGTCGAAGGCTTGGACGTGGTCGACAGCGTGGCCGGTGGCGATGCCCTGAACTCGGTGAAGATCGAAGGCGATACCGCCGCCGTGCTGGCTGCCAAGGCCGACCGCGTGGCCGAGTGGAACCGCCACCTGAGCGCCTGAGTCGCCAGGGCTGCCTGTAGGTCTGTCTGTGGGAGGGGCTTCAGCCCCGACGCTTTGGCGAACAAGAGCGTCGGGGCTGAAGCCCCTCCCACAACAGCGAAGTTCCTCCTGCAACAGCGGAGCGGCACCGCCGCCCATGCTAAAATTTTTGCACCGCAACAGCGGCTGTTTCGCCTCCCCATCCCTCACCCACGAGGTTCAGCAATGCTCCAGTTAGCCGGACGCATGGGTCGCGCCAAGCCCAGCGCGATCATGGCGGTCGCCGAGAAGGCGAAGAAGTTGAAGGCCGCAGGCCGCGACATCATCAGCTTCTCGATCGGCGTGCCCAATTTCCTTCCGGGCGAACACGTTTACCAGGCCGCACGCGACGCGCTGACCAGGGATTCGGGGCAATACGGTTCCAACCGCGGCGCCGATGCGCTGCTGGATGCCTTCCTCAAGCACATGCAGGACCTGGGGCTGACCGGTTACACCCGCGCCAACCTGTCCACCGGCATCGGCGCCAAGCACGTGCTGTACAACCTGGCCGAAGTGCTGCTGGACGAAGGCGACACCATTGCGTTCCCGACGCCGTACTGGACTTCGTACGTCGATATCGCCGAGATCGTCAACGCGAAGATCCTGCAGCTGCCGTGCCCGGCCAGCCAGGACTACAAGCTGACTCCCGCGCAGCTCGACGCCGCGCTGGCGACGAAGCCGAAAGTGTTCCTGTTCAACAATCCCTCCAATCCGACCGGCATGGTCTATGGCAAGGCGGAAGTCACCGCCCTGGCCGAGGTGCTGGTGAAGTATCCGGACACCTGGATCATCACCGACGACATCTACAACCGCATGTTGTTCGACGGTCTGGAATACACCAACTTCGTGCAGGCGCGGCCCGAGCTGCGCGAGCGCACGGTGTTCGTGGATTCGCTGTCCAAGACCTACGGCATGCCCGGCTGGCGCGTGGGCTTCATGGCGGGTCCGGAAGCCATTGCCCAGGCGGTGACCACGCTCAACTCCAACCACATCACCAATGTCCCGGAAGTGACCACGGCCGCCGCCGTCGCCGCGCTGTCGGGCCCGCAGGACGTGACCGTTGCCAAGAACCTGGAATTCCAGGGCAAGCGCGACCAGGTCATGGCCGCGCTGGCCGCGATCCCGGGCGTGGTCTGCCCGCGTCCGCAGGGCGCGTTCTACGTGTTCCCGGACATCAGCGTGGCCTTCGGCAAATCGCACGACGACGTCGTGATCTACAACGACATCGATTTCTGCAATGCGCTGCTGGAAAGCAAGGGCGTGGCCTGCGTGCCGGGCTCGGCCTTCGGCGAGCCGCGCGCGCTGCGCATCAGCTACACCTGTCCGACCGCGCAACTGGCGCCGGGTATGCAGCGGATCCAGGAATTCTTCGCTGAGTTGAAGTAACCGTCGGGCGGGCCTTGGCCCACCATCACTCCATGCGGTGGGCCAAGGCCCACCCTACGACCTTGAGGATTTGCACCATGAAAACCCCCGTCCGAGTCGCCGTCACCGGTGCCGCTGGCCAGATCGGTTACGCCCTGCTGTTCCGCATCGCCTCCGGCGAAATGCTGGGCAAGGACCAGCCGGTGATCCTGCAATTGCTGGAACTGCCAATGGAGAAGGCCCAGGCCGCGCTGAAGGGCGTGATGATGGAGCTGGAAGACTGCGCGTTCCCGCTGCTCGCCGGCATGGTCGGCACCGACGATGCGGAAGTCGCGTTCAAGGATGCCGACGTGGCCCTGCTGGTCGGCGCGCGTCCGCGCGGCCCGGGCATGGAGCGCAAGGACCTGCTGCTGGAAAACGCCAAGATCTTCACCGCCCAGGGCGCGGCGTTGAACAAGGTCGCCAGCCGCAACGTCAAGGTGCTGGTGGTCGGCAATCCGGCCAACACCAACGCCTACATCGCGATGAAGTCGGCGCCGGATCTGCCGGCGAAGAACTTCACCGCGATGCTGCGCCTGGACCACAACCGCGCGCTATCGCAGATCGCGGCCAAGGCCGGCGTCGCCGTCGGCGACATCGAGAAATTCACTGTCTGGGGCAACCACAGCTCGACCATGTACCCGGACTACCGCTTCGCCACCGCGAACGGGGCATCGTTGAAGGACAAGATCGCGGACGCCGACTGGAACGCGAATGCGTTCATTCCGACTGTCGCCAAGCGCGGCGCGGCGATCATCGAGGCGCGTGGTCTTTCCTCGGCCGCCTCGGCCGCCAACGCCGCCATCGACCATATCCATGACTGGGTGCTGGGCAGCAACGGCAAGTGGGTGACCATGGGCGTGCCGTCCGATGGCAGCTATGGCATTCCGGAAGGCGTGATGTACGGCGTGCCGGTGATCACCGCCAACGGCGAATACACCCGCGTCGAAGGCCTGGAAGTGGATGCGTTCAGCCGCGCGGCGATGGACAAGACCCTGGCCGAACTGGAAGAGGAACGCGCCGGCGTGGCGCACCTGCTGGGCTGATCGCGTCAGGCAAGGCAATACCAGGAACGCCGGGCTGGTCCCGGCGTTTTTTTTTTGCGTGTTGTCGGCGCGGTCGCGCGCCCGGCGCGCGTCCATATCGTCAATGCGTAGCCGAAGACGCTAGTGAAGAAGGCCCTGTTGCGCGGATCGGAGGTCGGCGGCTGATCGTGGGAGCGGCTTCCAGCCGCGAGTTTTCGTGGGAGCGGCGTCCCGCCGCGAGCTCTTGCCGTTGCCATTGCTGTTACAGCGCCGGGCTCGCCCGGCTGCTCTCGGTCCGTCGAAATGGAAGGCAGCGGAGCAAGTTTGGCTGTACGGGCCGGGGCTGAAGCAAAAGTCAAAAGCTCGCGGCTGGAAGCCGCTCCCACGGGTTTCTGGTCATCCCGGCGCCACGCCGGTATAGCTGGCCCGTGGCCTGATCAGCCGTCCCAATGCTTGTTGTTCGAGCGCATGCGCCAGCCAGCCCGCGAGGCGCCCGGCCGCGAACATCACCAATGCGGGCGTGGCCGGAAGCTTGTACGCGTGGCAGATCGCGGCGAGCATGAGATCGATGTTCGGGCGTTGTCCGCTGATCTCCTCGGCGGCGGCGATGATCGCTTCCAGCGAGCGCATCATCGGCGTTCCCGCATGCAGCTCGCGCAGCCGGGACAGGATCTCCGTGGCGCGTGGATCGCCGTGCGGATAAAGGGCATGACCGAAGCCGGGCAGGTCGTCGCCGCGCTGCCAGCGGGTGGCGATGAACTCGCGAACCGAAGCGGCTTCGCCCGCGTCCGCGATCAGCGCATGGGTGCGCGCCGTGGCACCGCCGTGGCGCGGACCCGAAAGCGCCGCCAGTCCACTGCAGACCGTGCCATGCAGGTGCGCGCCGGTTGAGGCGACCACGCGCGCGGCGAATGCGGAAACGTTGAGTTCGTGGTCGGCGCAGACCACCAGCGCAGCGCGCACCAGTTCGGCGAAGCCTTCGTCCCCCGGCTGCCAGCTGTTCGCCAGCAACCGATGCACCGGACCCGCGAACGGTGGCTGCGCCACCAGCAGCGCGGCGTTATGGCGCAATAGCGTGGCCGCGATCTCATGGCGCACGCGCGGCGCTGAATTGAAGGAGTGGCGCACTTCCAGCGCCAGCAGCGGAATCGCCGACATCGCGCGTTCCAGTGGCGGCAGGCTTGCGTCGCTGGCGACGGCCGCCACCGTGGCCGGCCAATGCGGATCGAGTTCCATCGCGAACGGATCGTGTTCGCCGCAATCCCACAGCAATCGCGCAAGGTCCTCCAGGGTGGCGCCAGCCTGTGCCGCGGCGATCGCGGACTTGCCGCGGTAGTAGGGACCATCCGGCCGGATCAGCGAAATCCGGGTCTCCAGCACCGGCAGGCCGCGATCCAGGCTCTGTGCCGCACCGCGCGCGGCACCGCGTCCGGCCTGCTTGCGCTGGGCCAGCCGTTCCACGTCTTCGCGTGGATAAAGACGGCTGCGATGGTCGGGGCCGGGACGCGACTCCAGCAGGCCGCGGCTGACATAGGCGTACAGCGTGGCCTGGCTGATGCCGAGCAGGTGGCAGGTTTCACGGGCGGAAAGCAGTTCGGCGGGCATGGCGATATGTTGATTCATTCGATCAAGATTGATCAATACGGCAGATAGTGCCAGATTTGCGGCCCAGCGAGGGGCGTACCATTCGCGCACCTCGGCCGCCCGGCGCTTCGCATCGCGGCGGACATGACGATTCAACGCCACGATCCAGCACCACGATCCGACATCACGATCCAGCATGACCATCCAAGAGGAGTCCTGCCGCATGAGCACCCCGACCGCCGGCGCCCTCGCTTCTTCCGGAGCGAAGTTCCGCGCCGCGCTTGCCGCCGAGACGCCGCTGCAGGTGATGGGCGCCATTACCGCCTACGCCGGCCTGATGGCCAAGCGCACCGGCTACAAGGCGCTGTACCTGTCCGGCGGCGGCGTCGCCGCCAATTCGCTGGGCATGCCGGACCTCGGCATCTCCACGATGGAAGACGTGCTGACCGACGCGCGCCGGATAGTGGAGGCAACCCAGATGCCGCTGCTGGTCGACATCGATACCGGCTGGGGCGGGGCGTTCAATATCGGCCGCACCATCCGCAATTTCGAGCGTGTCGGCGTGGCCGCGGTGCACATGGAAGACCAGGTCGGGCAGAAGCGCTGCGGCCATCGTCCCGGCAAGGAAGTGGTGACCAGGGACGAGATGGTCGATCGGGTCAAGGCCGCGGTCGATGCGCGCACCGACCCGGGCTTCGTGATCATGGCGCGCACCGACGCGGCCGCGGTGGAGGGCATCGACAGCGCGATCGAGCGCGCGGTGGCCTATGTCGAGGCCGGCGCGGACATGATCTTTCCCGAGGCGATGCAATCGCTGGACGACTACCGCCGGTTCAAAGCGGCGGTGCGGGTGCCGATCCTCGCCAACCTCACCGAGTTCGGCAGCACGCCGTTCTATACGACCGATGAGCTGCGCGACGCCGGGGTCGATATCGCCTTGTACTGCTGCGGCGCGTATCGCGCGATGAACAAGGCGGCGCTGCACTTCTACGAGACCGTGCGCCGCGAAGGCACGCAGAAGCACATCATCGACACCCTGCAGACCCGCGCCGAGCTCTACGACTTCCTGGGCTACCACGCCTACGAGGACAAGCTGGACAGCTTGTTTTCTCAGAAAAAATAACCTCCCCGTAGAGCGGAGCTTGCTCCGCTTCCGTTGCCAGACATCCACGAAAAACCAGCGGAGCAAGCTCCGCTCTACGCGAATTTGCAAAGCGAAGGAAACCAGAATGAGCGAATCGAATCCCGCAACTGCATTCAAGCCCAAGAAATCCGTCGCCCTGTCCGGCACCGCCGCCGGCAACACCGCGCTGTGCACCGTGGGCCGCAGCGGCAACGACCTGCATTACCGCGGTTACGACATCCTGGACATCGCCCGCGCCTCGGAGTTCGAGGAAATCGCCCACCTGCTGGTGCACGGCAAGTTGCCCAATCGCGCCGAACTGGCTGGCTACAAGGCCAAGCTGAAGTCGTTGCGCGGCGTGCCTGCCGCGGTAAAGACGACGCTGGAACAACTTCCCGCATCGGCGCATCCGATGGACGTGATGCGCACCGGTGTTTCCGTGCTGGGTTGCGTCTCGCCGGAGAAAGACGACCACAACCACCCGGGCGCGCGCGACATCGCCGACAAGCTGATGGCCTCGCTGGGTCCGATGCTGCTGTACTGGTACCACTGGAGCCACAACGGCAAGCGCATCGAGATCGAAACCGATGACGACAGTATCGGCGGGCACTTCCTGCACCTGCTGCATGGCGAGAAGCCGCGCGATTCGTGGGTCAAGGCGATGCACACCTCGCTGATCCTGTACGCCGAGCACGAGTTCAATGCCTCGACCTTCGCCTGCCGGGTCATCGCCGGCACCGGCAGCGACCTGCATTCGTGCATCACCGGCGGCATCGGTGCGCTGCGCGGGCCCAAGCATGGCGGCGCCAACGAAGTCGCGTTCGAAGTGCAGAAGCGCTACGAGACGCCGGACGAGGCCGAAGCGGACATCAAGGCACGGGTCGAGCGCAAGGAAGTGGTGATCGGCTTCGGTCATCCGGTCTATACCACTGGCGACCCGCGCAACCAGGTGATCAAGGACGTCGCCCGCGAACTGTCCGACGAGCAGGGCAGCCGCAAGATGTACGACATCGCCGAGCGCCTGGAGACGGTGATGTGGGAGATCAAGAAGATGTTCCCCAACCTGGACTGGTTCAGCGCGGTCAGCTACCACATGATGGGCGTGCCCACGGCCATGTTCACCCCGCTGTTCGTGATCGCCCGCACCAGCGGCTGGAGCGCGCACGTGATCGAACAGCGCATCGACGGCAAGATCATCCGCCCCAGCGCCAACTACACCGGCCCGGAAGACCTGGCCTTCGTGCCGCTCGACCAGCGCTGAAAAGAACAGGCGGGCGGGGCATCGCCCTGCCTGCTGACGTACTGCATTACTGCGCCAGTCGGCCAGCCAGCTCACGGATCGCCAGCCATGAACACCCAGTACCGCAAATCCCTTCCCGGCACCTCGCTGGACTACTACGACGCGCGCGAAGCGGTCGATGCGATCCAGTCCGGCGCCTACGCCACGCTGCCGTACACCTCTCGGGTGCTGGCCGAAAACCTGGTGCGCCGTTGCGATCCGGCCACGCTGGTCGATTCGCTGAAACAACTGATCGAACGCAAGCGCGATCTCGATTTCCCCTGGTTCCCCGCGCGCGTGGTCTGCCACGACATCCTCGGCCAAACCGCGCTGGTGGACCTGGCCGGCTTGCGCGACGCCATCGCCGAACAAGGGGGCGATCCGGCGCAGGTGAATCCGGTGGTGCCGGTGCAACTGATCGTCGACCATTCGCTGGCGGTGGAATGCGGCGGCTTCGATCCGGATGCGTTCGCCAAGAACCGCGCCATCGAGGACCGACGCAACGAAGACCGTTTCCATTTCATCGAATGGACGCGCAAGGCGTTCAAGAACATGCAGGTGATCCCGCCGGGCAACGGGATCATGCACCAGATCAACCTGGAGAAAATGTCGCCGGTGATCCAGGCGCGCGATGGCGTGGCCTTCCCCGATACCTGCGTGGGCACCGACAGCCATACGCCGCACGTCGATGCGCTGGGCGTGATCGCCGTTGGCGTGGGCGGACTGGAAGCGGAGAGCGTGATGCTGGGCCGCGCGTCGTGGATGCGCCTGCCGGAAATCGTCGGCGTGCACCTGACCGGCAAGCCGCAGCCCGGCATCACCGCCACCGACATCGTGCTGGCGCTGACCGAATACCTGCGCAAGTCGAAGGTGGTCGGCGCCTGGCTGGAATTCCATGGCGAAGGCGCGGCCGCGCTGACCCTGGGCGACCGCGCCACCATTTCCAACATGGCGCCGGAATACGGCGCCACCGCCGCGATGTTCTCCATCGATCAACAGACCATCGACTACCTGCGCCTCACTGGCCGCGAGGAAGAGCAGGTGCGGCTGGTGGAGCTGTATGCGCGGCACGCCGGCCTGTGGTCCGAAAGTCTTGGCAATGCGGAATACGAGCGCACGTTGCAGTTCGATCTCTCCAGTGTCGTGCGCAACATGGCCGGTCCTTCCAATCCGCACGCGCGCGTGGCCACGTCGGATCTCGCCGCCAAGGGCATCGCCGGTGCGTGGGAAGAACAACCCGGCCTGATGCCGGATGGCGCGGTGATCATCGCCGCCATCACCAGTTGCACCAACACCAGCAATCCGCGCAACGTGATCGCGGCTGCGTTGCTGGCGCGCAATGCCAATCGCCTGGGGCTTGTGCGCAAGCCGTGGGTGAAGACTTCGCTTGCGCCTGGTTCCCGGGCGGTGAAGATGTACCTGGAGGAAAGCGACCTGATGCCGGAACTGGAAGCGCTGGGTTTCGGCGTGGTCGGCTTCGCATGCACCACCTGCAACGGCATGTCTGGGGCGCTGGATCCGGCGATCCAGAAAGAGATCATCGACCGCGACCTGTATGCGACCGCGGTGTTGTCGGGCAACCGCAACTTCGACGGGCGCATCCATCCCTACGCGAAGCAGGCCTTCCTGGCCTCGCCGGCGCTGGTGGTCGCGTATGCGATCGCCGGCACGATCCGCTTCGACATCGAGAAGGACGTATTGGGCGTGGTCGATGGCAAGCAGATCCGCCTGAAGGACCTGTGGCCCAGCGACGAGGAAATCGATGCGGTGGTCAAGGCATCGGTCAAGCCGGAACAGTTCCGCAGCGTGTACCAGCCGATGTTCGAAATCCAGGTCGAACACGGTCCGAACGTCGAACCGCTGTACGACTGGCGCGGCATGAGCACTTACATCCGCCGGCCGCCGTACTGGGAAGGCGCGCTGGCCGGCGAGCGCAGCCTGCGCGGCATGCGTCCGCTGGCGGTGCTGCCCGACAACATCACCACCGACCATCTGTCGCCGTCCAACGCGATCCTGCGCAACTCCGCCGCAGGCGAGTACCTGGCGAAGATGGGCGTGCCGGAAGAGGACTTCAATTCCTACGCCACCCACCGCGGCGACCACCTGACCGCGCAACGCGCGACCTTCGCCAATCCGAAGCTGTTCAACGAGATGGTGCGCAACGAAGACGGCAGCGTGAAGCAGGGTTCGCTGGCCCGCGTGGAGCCGGAAGGAAAAGTAATGCGCATGTGGGAAGCCATCGAGACCTACATGCAGCGCCGCCAGCCGCTGATCATCATCGCCGGCGCCGACTACGGCCAGGGCTCCTCGCGCGACTGGGCGGCCAAGGGCGTGCGCCTGGCGGGCGTGGAAGCCATCGCCGCCGAAGGCTTCGAGCGCATCCACCGCACCAACCTGATCGGCATGGGCGTGCTGCCGCTGGAATTCAAGCCGGGCACCAACCGCAAGACGCTGGGCATCGACGGCACCGAAACCTTCGACGTGATCGGCGCATGCACCCCGCACGCCGAGCTGACGCTGGTGATCCAGCGCAAGCATGGCGAACGCATCGAGGTGCCGGTGACTTGTCGCCTGGACAGCGATGAAGAAGTGTTGATCTATGAAGCGGGGGGCGTGCTGCAACGTTTCGCCCAGGACTTCCTGGAATCGTCGAAGGCGGCTTGAAGCTGGAAACAAGCGACAGGCATGACGTGTCGCTGTTGCCTCCCCCTTTGAAAAAGGGGGATTGAGGGGGATTTGCTTTTGCCGTTGTTATTCCGCCAAAGCAAGATCAAGCGCAAATCCCCCGTAGCCCCCTTTTCCAAAGGGGGAAAATCAAAAGCCTGGAATTCCCCCATTCCACGCTTCCGAAGCTCAACACCAGGAAAGTAGCCATGGTCCATATTCCCCAGCTAAAGATCCCCGCCACCTACATGCGCGGCGGCACCAGCAAGGGCGTGTTCTTCCGGCTGGAAGATCTTCCGGTTGCGGCTCAGGTTCCCGGCAAGGCGCGCGATGCCTTGTTGATGCGCGTGATCGGCTCACCCGATCCCTACGGCAAGCACACCGATGGCATGGGTGGTGCGACATCGAGCACCAGCAAGTGCGTGATCATCTCCAAGTCCGATGTGCCCGATCACGATGTGGATTATCTGTATGGACAAGTGTCCATCGACAGCGCCTTCGTCGACTGGAGCGGCAACTGCGGCAATCTCAGTTCGGCGGTGGGTCCGTTCGCGATCGCCAACGGCCTGGTCGATGCCGCGCGCGTGCCGCGCGATGGCCTCTGCAGCGTGCGCATCTGGCAGGCCAACATCGGCAAGACCATCGTCGCCCACGTGCCGATGACCGGGGGCCAGGTGCAGGAAACCGGCGACTTCGAACTGGATGGGGTGACCTTCCCGGCGGCCGAGATCGTGCTGGAATTCATCGATCCGGCCGACGAGGGCGAAGGCGAGGCCGCGCGGTCTCTCAACAGTGTGTTCCCGACCGGCAACCTGATCGATGAGCTGGAAGTGCCCGGCGTCGGCATGCTGCAGGCGACCCTGATCACCGCCGGCATCCCGACCGTGTTCGTGCATGCCGAGGCCATCGGTTACGACGGCACCGAATTGCAGCCCGCGATCAACGACGACAAGGCGGCGCTGGCCAGGCTGGAGGCGATCCGCGTCGCCGGCGCGCTGCGCATGGGCTTGATCAAGGCGCCGGAAGAGGCCGCAACCCGGCAACACACGCCCAAGGTGGCGTTCGTGAACCGTCCGCTGGATTACGTGTCGTCGTCCGGCAAGGAAATACGGGCGGGCGAAATCGACCTCAACGTCCGCGCCTTGTCGATGGGCAAGCTGCATCACGCGATGATGGGCACCGCCGCGGTGGCGATCGGCACCGCGGCGGCGATCCCCGGCACGCTGGTCAACCTGGCCGCCGGGGGCGGCGAACGCAACGCGGTGCGCTTCGGTCATCCTTCGGGCACCCTGCGCGTCGGCGCGGAAGCCATCCAGGTCGACGGGCAGTGGACTGTCGCCAAGGCGATCATGAGCCGCAGCGCGCGGGTGTTGATGGAAGGCAAGGTGCGCGTGCCGGACGACGCATTCTGATCACGATACCCGGCCGTATGCTGCTTGTCCCATGCAGGGAGGGGCCGCTTATTGGCTGCAATGCCTGGGGAACCTCTGAACAATTCGCTCTTGTTCGTCACGACCAGCCATCCGGCCGCTGAAAACCCACCAAGGCGGAGGCGTTTTTCAATAGTGAAGCCGGACAACCCAGCGCCTTTGCTTTCATTGGCGTGAAGTCACTGGGTCCCCGCCTTCGCGGGGATGACGACGGTTGTTCAGGCCATCCCTAACTGTGATATCCGTAACGGGCCGGCTGTGGTGATTGCACGTACACCGACATCTGCCGGTAATATTTCCGCTGGGGTGTCCGCTGGGGAGCGGTACCGGTACCGACAGTCGACATAAGGGGTGTCATGAAAGACGGGGAGCTTTACTTCAAGACCGAGGCTGGCAAGCGCGAGATCCAGGATCGCGCGCTCAGGTTGCCGGCTGCGTTGCGTTCGATCCTGTTGATGGTCGACGGCCAGCGCGACCAGGCCCAGTTGCGCGAATTGATGACGGGGCTGCGCGCGCCCGACGATGCGATAGAGCAACTGGTGGTGAAAGGATTGATCCAGCGGGGCGAGGGCGCGCCTGCCGCTGCGCCCGTAGCGGCCGCGCCTGCCGAAGCGCCAGCCAAGGCGGCGGTCCAGGCGCCAGTGCAAGACAAGGCGCCGGTTGAAATGCCGGCCCAGGCGACGGTCCAGGCGCCGGCGGACCTGCCTGCGCTGCCCGGTGCGATCAGCATGCCGGCCGATTTCGGCAACTACCGGCGCTTGTACAACTTCGTCACCGACGCGGTGGGCCTCCATCTCGGCCTGAAGGGTTACTTCATGCAGTTGAAGGTGGAGCGATGCACCGATGTCGATGCCTTGCTGGCCTTGCTGCCGGAAGTCGCCACCGCGTTGACCAAGGCCAAGAGCGAGACTTTCGCCAGCGAATGGCTGGTGCGGGCGCGGGCCGTAGTCCACAGCTGAGCGGGAACCGGGAGCGCGGCCCTGTCGCCACGCTCCCGATGATCAACGCTTTCAGGCCAGGCCTTCCGCCTGCAATGCCTCGCGCACACCTTCATCGGCCAGCATGCGCTGGAAGAACCGCTCCAGGTTCGCCAGGCCCGACAGATCCACTTCGATCGCCTTGGCCCAGCGCAGGGTCACGAACAGGTAAGGATCGGCGATGGAGCGTGCGCCGGTCATCCAGTCCTTGCCTTGCAGTTGCGCGTCGGCGCGTTCGAACAGGCCGCGCAGTTTCTTTCGCGCGTGATCCTTGCTGAGCTCGATCATGGCTTCGTCGCCCAGGTACTGGGTCGAGCCGAACACCGGATGGAACGCCGGATGCACGTCGGCATTGAAGAACGCCAGCCAGCGGTTGGCCTCGGCGCGGCTTTTCGCGCTGCCGTCGCCGCCCAGGCCGGACTCGGGAAAGCTGTCGGCCAGGAAATTCAGGATCGCCGCATTCTGGGTCAGCACCCAGCCATCGACTTCCAGCGCGGGGACGTTGCCGGCGGGATTGAGCTTGAGGTATTCGGGCGATTTCAGGCTCGCCGCGTCCATGACCTGCAGGTCGAAGGGCTTGCCGATCCAGCGCAGGGCGATGTGGTCGCCAAGCGAACAGGCGCCCGGCTTGGTGTAGAGCTTCATGCGGTTCTCCGGAGAAAGAAAAAGCGGAACCGGAAGTGATCCGGACCCGCCTTCATTGTCGATCTTTTCCGGTCATCCCGGCGTCATGAAGAACGCTTGCGACGCCATGCTTGCGGGGCATGCCCGCGAAGCTCGCTCAGGAAGAGCGCGGCTTGAGCTTCTGCACGCGCAGGAAGGTGTGGTCGCCGATGGTCGCCACCTGGTAGGCGTTGCGCCAGCTCGGGCTGGCGATGTTGTGGGCCATGAAGTGGCTGGCGCCGGGCACGATTTCCTTGCGCTCGCCGGGCGGCAGCGCCCAGTTCTGTTCCGCGCCCAGGGCGACATTGATCGACGCGGCCCAGGCTTTCGGGTTCTGCAGGCGGGTGCCGGGGGCGACGATGGTCGGGGCGAACTGCTTGCGCGCGGTGACCACCTCGCACATCGAGTCGCCCCACAGGCCGCTGTCGAGGCGACGCAGGGCGACCTCGGCCACGGCCTGCTGGCCGCGCAGGGTCTGGTCGCGGGCTTCCAGGTACACGGTGGTGCTGAGGCAGAGCGAGTCTGCGGCCGGCTGCGGCAACATGTGCGACAGCCAGAGGATCCAGGCCAACTTCATTGAAACGAACTCCTTGCTCCGTCTTGGCAGCGTCCACGCGCCGCCCGTCAGGGGGGTGCGTTGGATGGACACGGCGTCAGGGCGTCATGGGGAGGCAGCTACTCCGACGAGCTGCCCGAGGCCGGCCAGAAAGTGCAATCAGGGCCGGGATGGCTCGCCAGTGGATACAGGGGCGGGCCGAAAAAGTTGGCGCAAGGTAAGGGTCGAAGACCCAACGGAACCTGAATACGCTGACTTGACATTCAGGCTAAGTGTTTGATTTTGAATTGAGTTTTTACTCGACAAGGGTGGAGGCGCCTGTATTGCGCCGCGTGTTTCCGGCTTTCGCGGAGTCCGCACGCCGGCGATTCCGTTCCGCATGCCGACAAAAAAAGGGCATCCGGAATCTAGTGTGGGATTGGCTTTCCGGTCGCGAGCACTGGCCAAAGCCAAGAGCGTTCCGCGCTTTGCGCGGGTCACTTTCTTGTGTGGCCAAGAAAGTAACCAAAGAAGGCCACCCGGTCGGCCCGTCGGTCCCGCTACGCGTGACCGATGCGCAAGCAGGCGGGGCATTTCTGGAAGGCACATCCCTGTGCCCTCCAGAAACGGCACGCATCCTGCGCGCCGCCCTTCGGGTATTCGCCCCACCTGCTTGCCGAGCCTCAACGGGATTGAAAGGCAAGATCAAGAGCGCCTGTTTCCATGCAATCCCACACTGAAATCCGGATACCCCAAAAAACCCCCCATGCGCCGGCAATTCCACCTGACACGCCGACCAGAAAACTTCAAGCGCCGACCAGAAAACCCGACACGCCGACCAAAAAACCTCATGCACCGACCAGAAAACCCGGCACGCCGACTGAAAAACCTCACGCACGGACCAGAAAACCCGGCACGTCGACCCAAAAACCCCATGCGCGGGGTTTTTTAGCCGGCGCGCGGGGTTTTCAGGTTGGAACGTGTGCCTGGGAGTGCCGCCGGAGAAGGTCGAGCTGCAAGCCCGACCTTCCGGTGATCCCGTTTCCTCAGAATGTCGCCGCCAGCCGACTGCCCTGGTCGATCGCGCGCTTGGCATCCAGCTCGGCGGCGACGTCGGCGCCGCCGATCAGGTGCGCGGTGATGCCCATGGCCAGCAGCGCCGCCTGCAGGTCGCGGCGGGGTTCCTGGCCGGCGCAGACCACGACGTGGTCCACGGGCAGGAGTTGTTCCACGCCCCCGACCTTGATCTTCAGGCCTGCATCGTCCACGCCCAGGTATTCCACCCCGCCCAGCATCTGTACTTTCTTGGCTTTCAGCGTGGCCCGATGGACCCAGCCGCTGGTCTTGCCCAGCCGTGCGCCGGGTTTGCCGGCGGAGCGCTGCAACAGCCAGACCGCGCGTGCCGGTGGCTCGGGCCGGGCCGGGACCAGGCTGCCGCGGGCCTCGAAGCTCGGATCCACGCCCCATTCGGCCATCCAGCGGGCCTTGTCCAGGGTTGGAGAAGCGCCCCCTTCGTGGGTCAGGTATTCGGCCACGTCGAAACCGATGCCGCCGGCGCCGATCAGCGCCGCACTGCGGCCGACCGTGACCCGGCCGCTGAGCACGTCCACGTAGCTGAGCACGTTGGCATGATCGGCGCCGGGGAAATCCACCCGTCGCGGGGTGATGCCGGTGGCCAGCACCACTTCGTCGAAGTCCTTCAGCATGTCCGCCGACACCGGGGTCGAGAGCTTCAGCGCCACCCCGGTTTCCTCCAGCTTGTGGGCGAAGTAGCGCAGCGTCTCGTGGAACTCTTCCTTGCCCGGGATCTTCTTGGCGTAGTTGAACTGGCCGCCGATCTCGCCAGCAGCGTCGAACAGGGTCACCCGATGGCCGCGTTCGGCCGCGACCGTCGCGCAGGCCAGGCCGGCCGGCCCGGAGCCGACCACCGCGATGCGCTTGGGTTTGAAGGTCTTGCTGTAGTTGAGTTCGGTTTCGGCGCAGGCGCGCGGGTTGACCAGGCAGCTGGCGCGCTTGTTCTCGAACACATGGTCCAGGCAGGCCTGGTTGCAGGCGATGCAGGTGTTGATCGCCTGCGCCTTGCCCGCCTTCGACTTGTTGGCCCATTGCGGATCGGCCAGCAGCGGCCGCGCCAGCGAAACCATGTCGGCGATGCCGTCGGCGAGGATGCGTTCGGCCACGTCCGGCATGTTGATGCGGTTGCTGGTGATCATCGGCAGGGCCACATGCGGTTTGAGCTTCGCGGTCACATCGACGAACGCCGCGCGCGGCACCGAGGTGACGATGGTGGGGATGCGCGCCTCGTGCCAGCCGATGCCGGTATTGATGAGGGTGGCGCCGGCGGCCTCGATGGCCTTGGCCTGGGCGACGATTTCCTGCCACTGGTTGCCGTCTTCCACCAGGTCCAGCAGCGACAGCCGGTAGATGATGATGAAGTCCGGGCCGCAGGCCTCGCGCACCCGGCGCACGATTTCCACCGCGAAGCGCATGCGCTTCTCCGGCGTGCCGCCCCAGGCGTCGTTGCGCTTGTTGGTGCGCGGCGCGGTGAACTCGTTGATGAAATAGCCTTCCGAGCCCATCACCTCGACACCGTCGTAGCCGGCGTCGCGCGCGCGTCGGGCAGCATCGGCATAGGCGGTGATCTGGCGCTCGACGCCGCGCGAAGACAGCTGGCGCGGGGTGAAGGGATTGATTGGCGCTTTCAGTTTCGACGGCGCGACCGAGAACGGGTGATAGGCATAGCGCCCGGCATGCAGCAGTTGCAGGCAGATCTTGCTGCCGTTGTCGTGCACGGCCTGGGTGACGAACTTGTGCGGCCGCACTTCCCACGGCCACGACAGCTTGCCGCCGAAGGGCTTGAGCCAGCCGACCAGGTTCGGCGAGAAGCCGCCGGTCACCATCAGTCCGACGCCACCTTCGGCGCGCTCGGCGAAATACGCCGCCAGCCTGGGGAAATCGCGGGCGCGGTCTTCCAGGCCGGTATGGATGGAACCCATCAGCACGCGGTTGCGCAGCGTGGTGAAGCCCAGGTCCAGCGGGGCGAACAGGTGCGGGTAGTGTTGGTTCGGAGCAGGCTGGTTCGGAGCAAGCTGGTCCGGAGCAGGCGCGTGGGGCGCTTCGGCAGCGGGCGGCAGCGGGCCGGGGGAAGGCGTCATGCGGCGAATACGTGTGCGTATGGAGCCATCACGATGCCGGTTATCCGCGCACCGGGCAAGTCGGCGGGTGCGATCAGCCGTGCGGCGCGGGTCCGGCGCTGGCGTCACCGGCCAGCGTGCGCGGAATTGCGGCGAACCAGCGCAGGGTGGCCGCGCACATCGGCCCGATCAAAAGCGCGAACAGCAGGGTGCCCCAGCCCGCATCGCCGCCCATCAACCACCCGGCCAACAGCACCGAGGCTTCGATCAGCGTGCGCACCAGGCCGATCGGCCAGCCGCTGCGGCGATGCAGTCCGGTCATCAAGCCGTCGCGCGGACCGGGACCGAAATTCGCGCCGATATACATCCCGGTCGCCAATGCCAGCACCAGCAATCCAGCAAGAAAGGCCGGCCACTGTTGCCACAGGCCCTCGAATTGCGGGAACAGCCATAGCCCGAACTGCGCGCTGGGGCCGATCAGCAGCACGTTGAGCACGGTGCCCAGGCCGGGTTTCTGGCGAATGGGAATCCACAGCAGCAGCACCGCCAGGCCGATCAGGTTGGTCAACAAGCCGAACGACCAGCCGCTCTGCTTCGACAGGCCCTGGGTCAACACGTCCCACGGCGCGATGCCCACGCCGGCGCGGACCATCAGGCTGATGCCGATTCCATAGAGGAACAGGCCCAGCAGCAGCTGGGCGAGGCGACGGGCGAAAGCGTGGGGGAGGGTCATGCGGAAGTCTTGAGCCTGTGTTTGGAGTATTCGGAATCTGGTGTGGGATTGGCTTTTTGGTCGCTAGCACCGGCCAAAGCCAAGAGCGTTCCGCGCTTTGCGCGGGTCACTTTCTTGTGTGGCCAAGAAAGTAACCAAAGAAGGCCACCCGGTCGGCCCGTCGGCCACGCTGTGCGTGACCGATGCGCAAGCAGGCGGGGCATTTCCGGAAGGCACATCCGTGTGCCGTCCGGGGCACCTCAACAAAAAGCTGGCGCGCATCGTGCGCGCCGCCCTTCGGGTATTCGCCCCGCCTGCTTGCCGGGCCTCAACGGGGTTGAAAGGCAAGAGCAAGAGCGCCTGCTTTCCATGCAATCCCACATTGAAATCTGGATGCCCGTTTTTTTTCGGTCGTCATCCCAGCGAAAGCTGGGATCCATTTTGATCTTGATCTCGGTTTTGCTTTTGCTTGACGCCGGACATCACGAACAAAGCGAAATGGATGACCAGCCGTTAGGCTGTTGAAAAGCGCCTCCAGCTTTCGCTGGGATGACGATTCATTGACGTGACGACAGTACTTGTTGGAGTGTCCAGAAGATCTACGACTCACCAGCCCGCCAGCACCAGCTTGCCGATCGAGCTGCCCGACTCCAGCCGTCGATGCGCTTCGCGCAGGTTGGTCGCGTTGATGGGGCCCAGGGTTTCGCCGTGCGTGGTGCGCAGCTCGCCGGCATCGACCAGGCTGGAGACGCGGTTGAGGATGCGGTGCTGCTCGATCATGTCCGGGGTCCTGAAGCGCGCACGCGCGAACATCATTTCCCAGTGGATGCCGACGCTCTTGGCCTTGTACGGATCGCCGATCTTCAGCAGGCCGCTGGGTTCCACGATCAGGCCCACGTGGCCCAGCGGCGCGATGATCTCGCCGATGGTTTCCCAGTAACGGTCGGTGTCGGCCAGGTTCAGCACCGCATCGACCTGCTTGAAGCCCAGCGCCTGCAGCTGCGGCGCCAGCGGTTGGCGATGGTCGATGACGTGATGCGCGCCCATCGACTTGCACCACGCGATGGTCTCGGCGCGCGAAGCGGTGGCGATGACGGTGAAGCCCGCATGCCGCGCCAGTTGCGTGGCGATGGAGCCCACCCCGCCGGCGCCACCGATGATCAGCAGGCTGCGCGTGTTGCCTTCCGCGTCGATGGAAAACGGCATGCGGTCGAACAGCAGTTCCCACGCGGTGATCGCGGTCAACGGCAGCGCCGCGGCCTCGGCGAAATCCAGCGTCGTCGGCTTGCGCCCGACCAGGCGCTCGTCGACCAACTGGAACTGCGCGTTGCTGCCGGGACGGGTGACGTCGCCCGCGTAATAGACCTCGTCGCCGGGCTGGAACAGGGTGACATGCTCGCCGACCGCTTCGACCACGCCGGCGGCGTCGTAGCCCAGCACCTTCGGCTGCGCCTCGACTTGCGGCTTGGGCGAACGGACCTTCGTGTCGACCGGATTGACCGAAACCGCCTCGATGCGCACCAGCAAGTCGAAGCCGCTGGCAACGGGCTTGGGAAGTTCCACGTCCTGCAGCGATTCGGGATCGTCGATGGGCAGGTAACGGGTCAGGGCAATGGCTTTCATGCGAGGCTCCGGATTCTGGCGGGCGTCGGGTGGCGTTGCGGGAACTGGCGACACCCACGGGAATGGCTAAGGATAAGTCGACCTGATGGCGCTGGCAGTGTGCTTCCGCGCGATGCGCGGATCCATGCACTCAGTTCGTCTGGTCGAAGGCGAAAGCATCCATCGCCATGCCCCCCATCTGCACGGCTTGATGCACACGCGTGACGCGAGCGTCCACGCCTCCCGCACCCAGCGCGACGTAAAGCGGGTAGAGATGCTCGGTAGTGGGATGGTTGCGCCGCGTCTCGGGCAGCGATTGCCAATCCAGCGCGCCGTCGATATCGCCGGCCAGCAATTTCCCGCTCAGTGCATCGGTGAACGCTTGCACCCACGGATACGGGGGAGCATCGGCATGCCGCCAGTCGAGTTCACGCAGGTTGTGGGAAAAACCGCCGGAGCCGATCACCAGCACGCCTTGTTCGCGCAAGGGCGCAAGCGCGAGGCCCAGCCGGTAATGCCACTCGGCGGTCTGGGCCGGGTTCACCGACAACGCCACTACCGGGATATCGGCCTGCGGATACATCCGTCGCATCGGCACCCAGGTGCCGTGGTCGATCCCGGTGTGGTCATCGAGCCGGGGTTCGAATCCTGCATCGGCCAGATGACGAACCACTTCCCGGGCCAGGGCAGGGGCGCCGTGGGCGGGGTACTCGATTTCGTACAGGGGCTGCGGGAAACCGTGGAAATCGTGGACGGTCTTGGGCGCCGGGGTTGCGGTCACCGTGGGCGAAGCCGCCATGAAGTGCGCCGAAGCCACCAGCACCGCGCGCGGGCGGGGCAGGGAAGCGCCCAACTGGTCGAGGAAGCGCGCAGTAGGCGAATCCTCCAGGGCCATCATCGGCGAGCCGTGGGAAACGAACAGGGAGGGCAGGCGGGGTGTGTTCATGGGCGACAGGATCGGGGTGCCGGAGGGAATCGCCAAGCGCTGCTTGCAGTCCGGTGCGTTGCAGGAATGGGCCGAGAGGCGGATCGGGGTGGTCTCGATGACGGATGGCGGTCCGTGGAGACTGGCAATTGGTAGCCGGTAGCCGGTAGCCGGTAGCCGGAAACCGGAAACCGGAAACCGGAAACCGGAAACCGGAAACCGGAAATCAAGAGCCGTCCTCCCGCGCTCCGTCTCCGCCTCTGGTTGGGCCGCCATCTGGCAAGATAAACGGGTTCCCGCCCGCCGGGTCTGGCATGAACCATCGCGACACCCGTTCCGCCTTGCGTCCCGATCCCGACCAGTCCATGGTCGATATCGCCGATTACGTGGTCGACTACCAGGTCGATTCGCAGGAGGCCTACGACACCGCGCGCTACATGCTGCTGGATTCGCTGGCCTGCGCGATGCTGGCGATGAAGTTCCCGGAATGCGTCAGGCACCTGGGGCCGGTGGTTCCCGGCGCGACCCTGCAAGGCGGGGTGCGCGTGCCCGGCACCTGCCATGAGCTGGATCCGGTGCAGGCCGCCTTCGCCATCGGCGCGCAGATCCGCTGGCTGGACTTCAACGACACCTGGCTGGCGGCCGAGTGGGGCCACCCTTCCGACAACCTCGGCGCCATCCTGTCCGTTGCCGACTACATCAGCCGCAAGGCCCGGCGCGACGCCGGCAAGGCCCTGACCGTTCGCGATGTGCTGACCGCGGCGATCAAGGCCCATGAGATCCAGGGCGGCTACGCGCTGCTGAACTCGTTCAACCGGGTCGGCCTGGACCACGTCATCCTGGTGCGCCTGGCCTCGACCGCAGTGGCTACCCGGATGCTGGGTGGCGGCAAGCAACAGATCGTCAACGCCGTCTCCAACAGCTGGATCGACAACGGCGTGCTGCGTACCTACCGCCATGCGCCCAATACCGGCCCGCGCAAGAGTTGGGCCGCCGGCGACGCCTGCCGTCGTGCCGTGATCCATGCCCTGGACGCGGTGAATGGCGAAACCGGCTACCCCAGCGCCCTCAGTGCCAGGACCTGGGGTTTCCACGATGTCGCCTTCAAGGGCGAGGAGTTCCGGTTCGAGCGCCCGTTCGGCAGCTACGTGATGGAAAACGTCCTGTTCAAGATCAGCTTCCCGGCCGAATTCCACGCCCAGACCGCGGTCGAGTGCGCCATGACCCTGCACCCGCAGGTCAGGGACCGGATCGGCGAGATCGGAAAGATCGTCCTGGAGACCCAGGAGGCCGGGGTCCGCATCATCGACAAGACCGGCCCCCTTGCCAACCACGCCGACCGCGATCACTGCCTGCAGTACATGGTCGCGGTGCCGCTGATCTTTGGCCGCCTGACCGCCGACGACTATGGCGATGCCGTCGCCGCCGACCCGCGGATCGACGCCCTGCGCGGCCTGATGGAGGTCAGGGAGAACCCGCGATTCACCCGGGACTATTTCGATCCGGACAAGCGCTATATCGGCAATTCGGTGCAGGTCTTCTTCAAGGATGGCGGTTCGACCGACCGGATCTCGGTCGATTTCCCCATCGGCCACCGCAGGCGCCGGGTGGAAGGCATCCCGGTGCTGATGGTCAAGTGCGAGGCCGCCTTGCACGCCCACTTGCCGGCAGGTCAGGTCGATCGGCTCATGGACCTGGCGGCCAATCCGGCCCAGCTGGATGCGCTGCCGGCCGATGCATTCATGAACTTGTACCGGGTGCAAGGAATATAGGATAGTGACGAGGTTGGCTTGATTTATTTGTTATGGTACCGTTAACGCAGCCTTCACTTGGGTGCGCATAACCTGAAAAGGATGGCGTGCCGACAGGCCGCCTGAACCTTACAAGCTGGATTCTTTCGCGAAGCCCTCCGGTTTTCTTACAACTGATTTTTTTAAGGAGCTGCAAATGAACAAGAAACTTCTCTGTGTCGCAATGCTGGCCGGTCTGAGCTGGGCGCAGGCCGCTTCCGCTCAGGACTTCGATGACCGTTGGTACCTGACCGGTTCCGCTGGTTACAACTCGCAGGACAATGATCGCCGCACTGAAGACACCCCGTTCGTGACCCTGGGTCTGGGCAAGTTCATCAGCCCGAACTGGTCGCTTGACGGCGAGCTGAACTACCAGAACCCGAACATCGACGGTGGCGTGGCTGGTGGCAACAGCGACCTGAACTGGAGCCAGTACGGCGTGTCGGCCGACCTGCGTCGCCACTTCATCTCCGAAGGCCGCGGCTGGAATCCGTACATCGTTGCCGGCCTGGGCTACCAGCGCTCGGAAGAAGAATACAACGCGTTCCCGAGCCCGAATTCGCCCGGTGAGCGCAAGGACGGCAATTTCGCCGCCAAGATCGGTGCCGGCATCCAGACCACGTTCGACAAGCGCATCGCGGTCCGTGCCGAAGTGGCCTACCGCGCCGACTTCGACGACTCCAGCTTTGCGGCTGAAGGCGGTCCGGCACAGAGCCAGGGTTACCCGCACCAGCAGGAAGACAGCTACTTCGGCGACATTCTCGCTTCGGTCGGCGTCGTGATCCCGCTCGGCGCCCGCGCCGCTGCCGAACCGGTCGCCCCGCCGGTCGCTCCGAACTGCGCGGACTCGGATGACGACGGCGACGGCGTCAACAACTGCAACGACAAGTGCCCCGGTTCGCAGGCTGGCCAGACCATCGGTCCGGACGGTTGCCCGGTGCCGGTCTCGATCGACCTGAAGGGCGTGAACTTCGATTTCGACAAGTCGACCCTGCGTCCTGACGCGGTCGCGATCCTGAGCGAAGCCACCGAAATCCTGAAGCGTTACCCGGACCTGCGCGTTGAAGTGGCTGGCCATACCGACCAGTGCGGCAAGGATGCGTACAACCAGAGCCTGTCCGAGCGCCGTGCGACCGCGGTGTACGACTACCTGACCTCGAATGGCGTCGACGCCGCTCGTCTGGTGGGTCCGAACGGCTTCGGCGAAAGCCGTCCGCTGGAAGACCTGGGCCAGGCCATGCCGGCTTGCAAGAGCGAGAAGAACCGCCGTACCGAGCTGAACGTCCAGAACTGATCGGACGCAGCTTCAAGCAAGACCCGAAGCCCGGCCTAGTGCCGGGCTTCTTTTTTGCGGCTTTTCCTGCGGTAATGACGATCCGCGAACAAATTTTCCTGGTGCGAAACAAGCTGCAGGCAACCGTGCCGTTCGGGCGCGGCGTGAGGATGCAGCGGTTATCCAATGCGCCAATACATGCGCCGATTCCTTGATATTGCGGTTCGCGCTTCCTACACTCTGGCCACTTCTACAGTCCGGGTTGTCCCATGCATCGCATCCTAGTTTCCAGCCTGCTTGCCTTTGCTGCGGTCCCGGCTGCCCACGCGCTCCCAAACTGTGCGGGCGACTCGCTTGCCCCGCCGCTTTCGTCCGCACAGGCGCTGCTCGCGCCGGTCGCCGCCGAGTTGTCCACCAACGTCACCCCGCTGGGCGCGCCGAGCGGGGTGCTGGCTCATGCCTATGACGAGGCCCAGTCCGTCGATCGCGTATTGCTGAGGCTGCGTGTGCAGGCCTGCCAGAACGTGGCCATGGCGGTACCCGCCCCGGGTGTCGCCAACCCCAACGATCCTGCCGCTTACAAGCCCAAGACCGAGTTCGACAACACGCCTTGGCGCTTCGACATGAGCCAGAACGGCAAGCGCATGACCGCAGAGGAATTCGATGCCTGGATGAAGGCGAAAGGCGTTCGTGTGGCCAAGGGCGCCGCTCCTGCTGCCGTCGCGGCACCGGCCGCGGCGCCGGCGGACAAGGAAAAAAAGAAGTAACCAGTCCCAGCGTGCGCACGATGCGCAGGGCTTGATGACCAGGACTTCCGCTGTCGCCCCGCGTCCGATCCGCCATGGCTTGGCGCGCGTGCTGTCCAAGCTTGGGATCTGTTCGCGTACCGAAGCCGTCGGCTGGATCGCCGCCGGGCGCGTATCGGTCGAAGGGCGGGTGACCAGGGATCCCGAATTCCCGGTCGTTCGCGGACGGCAGCGCATCGCGGTCGATGGCATCGATGTAACCGCAAGCGAACGCATCCACCTGATGCTCAACAAGCCACGCGGCCTGGTCACCAGCGCGCGGGACGAACGGGATCGCGAAACCGTATACCGCTGTTTCGATGGCGCCGGCTTGCCCTGGGTCGCTCCCGTCGGCCGCCTCGACAAGGCCAGCGAGGGCTTGCTGCTTTTCAGCAACGACCCGGAATGGGCGGCGCGCATCACCGATCCGCGGACCGGTCCGCACAAGACCTACCACGTGCAGATCGACGCGATTCCACAGGGCGACCTGCTCATGCGGCTGTGCGAGGGCGTGCCATGCGATGGGGAACTGTTACGCGCCAGATCGGCAACGGTGTTGCGTGCCGGCGGGAAAAACGCCTGGCTGGAAATCGCATTGGACGAAGGCCGCAACCGCCAGATCCGCCGCCTGCTCGCGGCCTGCGACATCGGGGTGCTCCGGCTGGTGCGCGTGGCGGTAGGCACGCTGGTGCTGGGTGATCTGCCCAAGGGGCAATGGCGGCGATTGGGTGCCGGGGAAATCGCTGCCCTGGATGGCTGAATCCGGCGAATCGCCGCATCGCGCGCATGCGGGCCGCACGTTCAGCATCGATCGCTCCAATTCGATGTGAGCCACGACTGTCGTAGGCGTGATTGGGTTCACGTCCGCATCGATTGCGCGATCCAGACAAGGGTTCTTGTTCGGAATTGTGCCGGCACGCCATTTTTGCGGGCGCGAAGCATGTTCTTGTAGCACCTGCACCGGGTGAGGGTGCCCACAAGAAAGGGAAGGGGAACATGCGCAAGTTCATTATCGTGTTGCCGTGCCTGCTGCTGGCGCACGGGATTGTCGCGGCCAATGAAATATCAAGCCGCAATGATCGACAGAACGAAACAAGCAAGGTGCTGACGGCTGCATTCGAGTCGGCACGCACCGTGGAGCGGCCATCGCTGCTGTCGGCACCAGCCGCAACCGAAATGCAGTACGCCGCCAAAAAACGCCGCAAGGCCGCGGCGGCGCCTGCCGCGGTCGAGGACAAGTCGAGCAAACCAGGCAGATCAAGCCAGCCGAACGATCGCTTCTACATGACCCAGAACGGCAAGCAGATGAAGGCGGATGATTTCGACGCCTGGATGAAGAAGAACGGTTACCGGGTAGCCACCGGTGCGCCGGTGTCCTCGAAGAAGGCCGCTGATCAAAACAAGGAAAAGTAAGCGCGGATGGACGGGCGGGCCGCGATGGCCTGCCCGTACTGTCCGGGTAGGGCGACTGCGTGCCGGGAAGCCAGGTCGCAGTGGCTCAGGATTCCACGACGTCGGACTTCACGACGCCAAGCTCCCGACCTATCTTCACGAACGCACTGATCGCCCGGTCCAGGTGTTCGCGCGTATGCGCCGCGCTCATCTGAGTGCGGATCCGCGCCTGGCCCTTGGCCACGACCGGGAAGAAGAAGCCGATCGCGTAGATGCCTTCTTCCAGCAGGCGCTCGGCGAAACGTTGCGCCAGCGGCGCGTCGTACAGCATCACCGGGCTGATCGGATGCACGCCGGGACGGACGTCGAAGCCGGCCTCGGTCATGCGCTCGCGGAAATAGCGTGTGTTCTCCGCCAGCCGTTCGCGTAGCTCCCCCGCGGAGGAAAGCATGTCGAAGGCCTTGATGCCGGCCGCGACGACATGCGGCGGCAGCGAGTTGGAGAACAGGTAGGGACGCGAGCGCTGGCGCAGCAGTTCGACTACTTCGCGCTTCGCCGTGGTGAATCCGCCCAACGCGCCGCCCATGGCCTTGCCCAGGGTGCCAGTGATGATGTCGATCCGGTCGAGCACGCCCTTGACCTCGGCCGAGCCGCGCCCGTTCGCGCCGATGAAGCCGGTCGCGTGGCATTCGTCGATATGCACCAGCGCGCCGTACTTGCGGGCCAGCGTGGTGATTTCATCCAGTGGCGCGATGAAGCCGTCCATCGAGAACACGCCGTCGGTGGTGATCAGCTTGGTCTTGCATCCAGCCGCATCGGCGGCTTGCAGCTGCGCTTCCAGGTCGGCCATGTCGCAATTGGCGTAACGGAAGCGCTTGGCCTTGCACAGGCGCACGCCGTCGATGATCGAGGCATGGTTGAGCGCATCGGAAATGATCGCGTCGTTCTCGCCCAGCAAGGGCTCGAACAGGCCGCCGTTGGCATCGAAGCAGGCGGCATAGAGGATGGTGTCCTCGGTGCCGAAGAATTCCGCGATCTTCGCTTCCAGCTGCTTGTGCAGGTCCTGGGTGCCGCAGATGAAGCGCACGCTGGCCATGCCGAAGCCATGCGTATCCAGCGCGTCCTTGGCCGCCTGGATGATGTCGGGATGGTCGGCCAGGCCCAGGTAATTGTTGGCGCAGAAATTCAGGACCGTGCGGCCATCGGCCAGTTCGATTTCGGCGGACTGCGGACTGGTGATGACGCGCTCGGACTTGAACAGCCCCTGGCTGCGGATCGAATCCAGTTCGGCGGCGTAATGCGCGGTAAGGGTGGGGGTGGTCGATGACTGGGACATGGGGGCGGGCAGGGGGAAAGACAGTGCCCAGTTTAACAATCCCGGTCGGAATGATCCGGATCAAGGCCCGTGTCATACCAATCCGGCATAACGGAACCCGCTTAATTCATTTCCCGGAAGCGGTGTGCATGCGCAGCATTCACCTCCGGCCAGACAAAACCTGAATAGGGAAGACGCAATGCGGAACAGGTACGGCAAGGTCGAAAAGAAAGGTCGTTTTGCATGGGTGTTGGGCGCGCTGGCCTGCGTGCTGGCCACTCCGGTCTGGGCGCAGGAGGCCTTGACCGTGGAGGCCCTGCAGCAGCGCCTGGAAGCACTGGAGCGTCGTGTCGGCGGCAGCCCCATTGTGGAGGAAGGCAAGGTCCCGGAGCCCGGCCTGGCCGATCTGGACCAGCGCCTGCGATTGCTGGAACAAAAGTTGGACTCGCGGCAGGAGGAGCAGGTTGCCGCAGCCAAGCAAGCACCGGCCAAGGAAGCGCCGACGATCGCGGTCGACGACAAGGGTGTTTCATTCAAGTCGACCCAGGGCGATTACGAAGTGAAAGTCCGCGGCCTGATCCAGGGCGATGGTCGCTTCTTCCTTGACGACGATGCCGTGCCGCAGAACGATACTTTCCTGCTGCGCACCGCGCGGCCGAGCATCGAAGGCTCGCTGGGCAAGCTGGTGGGGTTCCGTTTCACCCCCGAATTCGCCGGCGACAGCGCCAGCATCGTCGATGTCTATGCGGACCTGCGTTTCGACCCGGCCTATACTTTGCGCGTGGGCAAGTTCACCTCGCCGGTCGGGCTGGAACGCCTGCAATCGTCCGCGGCGCTTGCGGAAATCGAGCGTTCCCTCGCCAGCGAGCTTGCGCCGAACCGCGATATCGGCGTCCAGTTGCAGGGCGACGTGGCGGGCGGTCGCGCGGGCTATGCCATTGGTGTATTCAACGGCGCCGTGGATGGTCGCGATGCGGCCACCACCAATCCCGATGATGATTTCGAATACGCGGGGCGCTTGTTCTTCGAACCGTTCAAGCACAGCGCCAACATATTGTCCGGACTGGGTTTCGGCATCGGCGCCAGCGTTGGCGACAAGGACGGAAGCGGCAACAATTTCCTGCCGCGCTATCGCACACCGGGGCAAGCGCAGTTCTTCAACTACCGTGCGGCGGTGCTGGCCGACGGCCGGCACGTCAGGTGGTCGCCGCAGGGCTACTACTATCGCAACGGCTTCGGCTTGCAGGCCGAGTACATCGTGTCGAAACAGGAAGTGAGTATCGGCGGAGCCAGCGAAGACCTTGCCCACAAGGCCTGGCAGGCGACCGCGAGCTATGTGCTGACCGGAGAAGACGCAGGCTATCGCGGCGTGGCCAAGCCGTCGCGGCCTTTCAGTCCGGGAGCGGAGGGCTGGGGCGCGTTCGAAGTGGTGGGGCGTTATGGCGCCCTTGAAATCGATGACGACGCCTTCCCGTTGTTCGCCGATCCTTCCCTTGCGGCCGGCAAGGCCACGTCCTGGACCCTGGGCCTGAACTGGTATCTCAACAGCAACCTCAAGCTGGTCGCGAATTACCTGCAGACCCGCTTGCAGGGTGGCGCGGCCGCGGGCGCGGATCGCGAAGAAGAAAAAGCCGTGTTCACCCGCGTGCAAGTAGCGTTCTGACAAGTGGCTTCCCGAAGGCGATCGGAGCATCCCCCATGAAACCGAAATCGATCCGATTCTTCCTGTGCGCCTCCTTGCGTGCCTCCCTGCGCACCTTGCTGCTTGTCCTCGGCTTGACTGTGGCCGCAGGCGCCGCCGCCAGGGACGCGAAGTTGCTCAATGTTTCCTACGATCCCACCCGCGAGCTTTATCGGGAATTCAATGCCGCCTTCGCCAGGGACTGGCAGCAGAAGAAAGGCCAGAAAGTCGAAGTGGAAAACTCGCACGGCGGCTCGGGAAAACAGGCGCGATCGGTCATCGATGGCCTGGAAGCCGACGTGGTGACGCTGGCCTTGGCCCACGATATCGACTCGATCGCCCAGCGCGCGAAACTGTTGCCCGCCGACTGGCAGAAGCGCCTGCCGGAAAACAGTTCGCCCTACACCTCGACCATTGTGTTCCTGGTGCGCAAGGGCAATCCGAAGAAGATCAAGGACTGGCCGGACCTGCTGCGCCCGGGCGTGGCCGTGATCACGCCCAATCCCAGGACTTCCGGCGGCGCGCGCTGGAATTACCTGGCGGCGTGGGCTTACGGATTGAAGATCTTCAACGGCGATGAAGCCAGGACCCGCAAGATGGTTCGCGCGCTGTACCGCAACGTGCCGGTGCTGGATACCGGTGCGCGCGCCTCCACCACCACCTTCGTCCAGCACGGCATCGGCGATGTGCTGATCGCTTGGGAAAACGAAGCGTTTCTTTCCGTGCAAAAACTGGGGCCGGACAAGTTCGAGATCGTGGTGCCACGGCTTTCCATCCTGGCCGAACCGCCGGTCGCGCTGATCGACCGCAACGTGGATCGACACGGTACCCGCGAAGTGGCGCAGGCCTACCTGCAATTCCTGTATTCGCCGCAAGGGCAGAGGATCGCGGCACGGAATTTCTACCGGCCGCGTTATCCGCAATACGCGGATCCCGCCGACATCGCGCGCTTTCGCAAGGTCGAACTGGTGACCCTGGACCAGGTCTTCGGTTCGTGGGCCAAGGCGCAGGCCAGGCACTTCGTCGAAGGCGGCGTGTTCGACCAGATCCAGGCGGAAAAATAATCGATGGCGGCACTCGCACCCTTGATCGGACGCGGCCGGCGCAAGCGGGTCATGCCAGGTTTCAGCCTGGGCCTGGGTTACACGCTGGCCTGGCTGGGCCTGATCGTGCTGATTCCGCTCGCTGGTCTTTTCATCAAGGCCGGTGGCCTGGGCTGGCAGGGTTTGTGGGATATCTGGACCGAGCCGCGCGTGCTGGCGGCATTGAAACTCAGCTTCGGCACCGCGTTCGCCGCGGCCGCATTCAACGCGCTGATGGGCACGCTGGTGGCGTGGGTGTTCGTGCGCTATCCCTTCCCGGGCAAGCGCGTGTTCGACGCGATGATCGACCTGCCGTTCGCATTGCCGACCGCCGTGGCCGGCATCGCCTTGACCACGTTGTATGGCCCGAACGGCTGGATCGGACGCTGGCTGGCGGAAATCGGCATCAAGGTCGCCTACACGCCCTTGGGCATCACGGTCGCGCTGGTGTTCATCGGCTTGCCGTTCGTGGTGCGCGTGGTCCAGCCGGTGTTGCTGGAAGTGGAGCGCGAACTGGAGGAAGCCGCCGCTTCGCTCGGCGCCAATCGCTGGCAGACGGTTACGCGGGTGGTGTTGCCTGCCTTGTTGCCGGCGATTCTTGCCGGTTTCGGCCTGGCCTTCGCGCGTGGCGTCGGTGAATACGGTTCGGTGATCTTCATCGCCGGCAATCTTCCGGGCCTGACCGAGATCGCGCCGCTGCTGATTACTTTCCGCCTGGACGAGTACGACTACGCCAGCGCCACGGCCATCGCCTTGGCGATGCTGCTTTTGTCGTTGTCGGTGCTGCTGGCGATCAACACCCTGCAATCGAAGCTGGCCCGCAAGGGGACGCGAGGATGAGCGAAGCGATTTCCGCCGTCTTGCCTTTTCATTCGAAGGAGCCGCTTGTGGAGCCAGCCAGCGCACCCCGTCCGCGCCTTGCCGACGCCACTACCGAACCACGCTGGGTCCGCTGGCTGTTGATCGTGGCGGCGTTGCTGTTCCTGTCCGGGTTCCTGCTGCTGCCGCTGGCACTGGTGTTCGTGCAGGCCTTGAGCGGCGGCGTGCAGGCGTTCATCGCCGCGATCACCGAGGCCGATGCACTGGCTGCGATCAGGCTCACCTTGCTGGTGACCGGGATAGTGGTGCCGCTGAACCTGGTGTTCGGCATCGCCGCGGCATGGGTGGTGAGCAAGCACGAATTCCGCGGCAAGCGCCTCCTGGTGAGCCTGATCGACCTGCCGTTCGCGGTGTCGCCGGTGGTGGCGGGACTGGTGTTCGTGCTGATTTTCGGCGCGCAGGGTTGGGCCTGGCCGTTGATCGATCAAGGCTGGCATTCCAGCCTGCCGTGGCTGGGCGAATTTACCTTGCAGCTGCCGAAGATCATCTTCTCCACGCCCGGCATCGTGCTGGCAACGACCTTCGTCACCTTTCCGTACATCGCCCGCGAGCTGATGCCGTTGATGGAGCAGCAAGGCGCCGACGAGGAGTTGGCGGCGCTCAGCCTGGGTGCGAGCGGCTGGCAGACTTTCTGGCGGGTGACCCTGCCCAACATCCGCTGGGCGCTGCTGTATGGCGTGCTGTTGTGCAGTGCGCGCGCGATGGGCGAATTCGGCGCGGTGTCGGTGGTGTCCGGCCACATCCGCGGGCGCACCAACACCCTGCCGCTGCATGTGGAAGTTCTCTACAACGACATTTCGCAAAATTACGGCGCAGCGTTCGCGGTGGCCTCGCTACTCGCGCTCAGCGCGCTGGTCACGCTGGCATTGAAGACTTTCCTGGAGTGGCGCCATGGCGATGCGCTGGCTGCCAATCATCGGCATTGAGTTTTGGAAAGAACTTTTTAGACACGGATAAGAGCTGATGAATGCGGATGAAAAACCAAGGATGGTCTGAATAACTATCGTCATCCGAATCCAGTGGCTTTGATATTCGAGAGTTTTTCTGACACGGACAAGTTCTGATAAGTGCAGATAAAAAACCAAATCTTTCGCTCTATCCATTTTTCCGCTTTTATCCGTTTCAAAACGCTCTGGCCGTTGCTTTGAATACAGGAAACAAACCATGACCATCAAGATCGAGCATGTCAGCAAGCGCTACGACGATTTCGCCGCGCTCGACGACATCAGCCTGGACGTGCGCCAGGGCGAGCTGCTTGCCTTGCTGGGCCCTTCCGGTTCTGGCAAGACCACGTTGTTGCGGGTGATCGCCGGGCTGGACCACGCCGATGCCGGACGCGTGCTGTTGGCGGGCGAAGACGCTTCGCGGCTCAGCGTGCAGGCGCGCAAGGTGGGGTTCGTGTTCCAGCACTACGCCTTGTTCCGGCACATGAACGTGCGCGAGAACATCGCCTTCGGCCTGCGCGTGCGTCGCGGCGAAGCGCGCTGGCCGGAGGCGCGGATCCGCGCGCGGGTCAGCGAACTGTTGTCGCTGGTGCAACTGGATGGGCTGGAGTCGCGTTTCCCATCGCAGCTTTCCGGTGGTCAGCGCCAGCGTGTCGCCCTGGCGCGCGCGCTGGCGATCGAACCGAAGGTGCTATTGCTGGACGAACCCTTCGGCGCCCTCGACGCGCAGGTGCGCCGCGACCTGCGTCGCTGGCTGCGCGAACTGCACGACCGCACCGGGCTGACCACGGTGTTCGTGACCCACGACCAGGAAGAGGCGCTGGAACTCGCCGACCGGGTGGCGATCCTCAACCGGGGCCGCATCGAGCAACTCGGCAGTCCGGCGGAAACCTACGACCAGCCGGCCAGTCCCTTCGTCTATTCCTTCGTCGGCGCGGTCAATCGCTTGCCCGGTCAGTGGCGCGACGGCCGCCTGCAGGTGGCCGGTCGTGACCTGTCCGTGCCCGATGCGGTTGCGGGGCAGGGCGCGGTCGAGTTGTATGTGCGGCCTGAGCACCTGCAACTCACGCAAGCCCGGGAAGGTTGGCTGGCGACAGTCCTGTCCAGCCAGCGCAGTGGTCCGCGGCAGCGTTTGTGGGCCCGTCTGCAGGCCGGCGACACCGAGGTGGAGATAGAGCTGCCTGCGGGCGTCGAGGCCCTGGTGCACGCCCCTGGTTCCGAGGTCCGGCTGGCGGCGACCCGGTTCGGGGTATTTCCCGCCTGAAATCAGCCTGGATCGGGCCGGGAATTTTTATCCGTTCTTTTGGCCGAGGGTACTTGACGAGGGTCAATGTTGCATCGCAATATCAGTCCGGTTAAAAAACCGTGAATTTGTGACTACGATGTCGTGACGCCCCCTCCGCAATGCCCTTGCAGCTACCAGGAGAATCCGGATGAAATCAGCAAAGCTCAGTTTCGCAGTTGCCCTTGTTCTGGCGGCCATGCCGCTCGTGTCCTTTGCCCAGGACGCGGAAGCCGCGGTTGAAGAGGAAGCGGAATCACCGATCAGCTGGTCGGTCGCGGCGACTTCCGACTACACCTTCCGTGGCGCGTCGCAGACCGATGAAAAGCCCGCCTTGCAGGCCAGTTTCACCTATACCGCGCCAGCAGGTTTCTATGCGGGTGTATGGGCTTCCAACGTCGACTTCGGCGACGATACCGATGCGGAGATCGACACCTACATCGGTTACAACACCGACCTGGGCGATGAATTCGTCAATCTGGATGTGTTGCTCAATCGCTACAACTATGTCGGCGGCGATGACTCCAGCGACCTGGCCTACAACGAACTGATCACCAAGCTGACCATTGGCGGTCACGTCGATTTCACCGTCGGCTACAGCAACGATGTCTGGAACAGCGGCGAGAACGGCTGGTATTACGCGGTAGGCGGCAACGCCAGCCTGCCTTGGGACCTGGACCTTTCGGCCGCGGTCGGGCGCAGCACTTTCGACGGCGGCGTGGCCCGCGACTACACCGACTATTCGGTCACGCTCAGCAAGGCGTTGGGCGACTTCAGCGTCGGCCTGGGCTACGTGGGCACCGACAACGATGGCGACTACAATTTCGGCAAGCTGGCCGACGATCGCGTGGTGTTGACCGTCACCTACGAACGCTGACGGATAGACGGACAGACAGCAAAAAGGGCGCCATGGGCGCCCTTTTTGCATCGCGTGCGTGGACTCAGTTCCAGCTCAGCACGACCTTGCCCGCCTTGCCGGCTTCCATCAGGTCGAAGCCCTTCTGGAAATCGTCGATCGGCAGCTGGTGGGTCAATACCTTGCCCAGCGGGAAACCGCCCAGCACCAGCTGGGTCATCTTGTACCAGGTCTCGTACATCCTGCGGCCGTAGATGCCCTGCACGGTCAGGCCCTTGAAGATGATCTTGTCCCAGTCGCAGCCCGCGCCCTTGGGCATGATGCCGAGCATGGCGATCTTGCCGCCGTGGTACATGCAGTCGAGCATGTCGTTGAAGGCGCGCGGATTGCCGCTCATCTCCAGGCCCACGTCGAAGCCTTCCATGTGCAGGTCGGCCATCACGTCCTTCAGCGAGGTATTGGCCACGTTGACCACGCGCGTCGCGCCCATGTCGGCGGCCAGCTTCAGGCGGAAATCGTTGACGTCGGTGACCACCACGTTGCGCGCGCCGATGTGCTTGCAGATGCCGGCGGCGATGATGCCGATCGGACCGGCGCCGGTGATCAGCACGTCCTCGCCGACCACGTCGAATTCCAGCGCGCAGTGCGCGGCGTTGCCGTAGGGGTCGAAGAACGCGGCCAGCTCGCTGGGAATCTGGTCGGGGATCGGCCACAGGTTGCTGGCCGGCATCGCCATGTATTCGGCGAAGGCGCCGTTGCGGTTCACGCCGATGCCGACGGTGTTGGGGCACAGGTGCGGACGGCCGCCGCGGCAATTGCGGCAATGACCGCAGACGATGTGGCCTTCGGCCGACACGCGCTGGCCCACGGCGTAACCGGTGACGGCCGAACCCAGTTCGGCGATGCGGCCGACGAATTCGTGGCCGATGGTCAGGCCCGGCTGGATCGTGCGCTGGCTCCACTCGTCCCACAGGTAGATATGCAGGTCGGTGCCGCAGATCGCGGTCTTTTCCAGCTTGATCAGGACCTCGTTCGGCCCGGGTTGCGGCACCGGCACCTGTTCCATCCAGATGCCCTTGCCGGTTTCGCGCTTGACCAGCGCCTTCATTGTCTGCGCCATGTCGGTGCAAGCCCTTGGGGGAGAGGGCGCGGATTATACGCCGCCTCCGCCGACCGCCTGTCGCGACCGTCATGAAGTCGATGTCTACGCGGTTCCGGCGTGCCGGGACGGTATCATTCGTTGTCGCCGCCGTCCGATGTCCTTGGATGGCCCAGATCCAACCCCACTGGATTCCCAATCGCATGCGCATCCTGCTTGCCCGTCACGGCGAAACGCCGTGGAATGCCGAAGGCCGTTACCAAGGCCAGATCGATATCCCGTTGTCGCCTGTTGGCGAGTCGCAAGCCACCGCCCTGGGCGCACGCCTGCGGGACTTGCAAGTCACCCGCGCGGTCGCCTCGCCGTTGTCGCGTGCGCGGCGCACCGCGGAGTTGGCCTTGGGCGAAGCGCGCGAGTCGATGCTGACCACCGATATCGACCTGCAGGAAATCGCCCATGGCGAATGGGAAGGCTTGCTGGCCAGCGAAATCAACGACAAGGATCCCGCCCGCCTGCGCGCGTGGCGCGAGGAGCCGGAAACCGTGCTGATGCCCGGCGGCGAATCCCTGCGCCAGGTGCTCGATCGTTCCTGGCAGGGCCTTGCCCGCGCCAGCGAAGGCCTGGGCGATGGCGATACCTTGCTGGTGGTGGCCCACGACGCGGTCAACCGGGTGATCCTGTGCCGCATCCTCGGCCTGCCTTTGTCCAAGGTGTGGGCTTTCCGCCAGGCGCCGACCACGCTCAACCTGCTGGAAGGACCGGACGTGGACAACCTTGAAGTCGTCCGCCTCAACGACTGCGCGCACCACACGCCGTTCTTCGGCGAAGCGGTGCATCGGGCGCTTTAAGATCCATGGCACGCACGCTGGCAGAGTGGCTCGATTACATCGAGCGGCAACATCCGCAATCGATCGAGCTTGGTCTGGATCGCGTGCGCGAAGTCGCCACGCGCCTGCATCTCGAAAAGCCGGCGAAGCATGTCGTCATCGTCGGCGGCACCAACGGCAAGGGTTCCACCGTCGCCTTCATCGAGGCCATCGCCCGCGCGGCGGGGTTGAAGGTGGGCGCCTATACCTCGCCGCATCTGCTGCGCTACAACGAGCGGGTGCGCATCGACGGGCGCGAAGCGGGCGATGCGGAACTGGTGGCTGCGTTCGAGGCGGTCGAAGCCGACCGCGCGGGTATATCGCTTACCTATTTCGAATTCGGAACCCTTGCCGCGCTGTGGCTGTTCCAGCAATCCGATCTCGACCTGGTCGTGCTTGAAGTCGGCCTCGGCGGGCGCCTGGATGCGGTCAACCTGGTCGATGCCGATGTCGCCGTCATCACCACCGTCGATATCGACCATGTCGATTGGCTGGGCAACGACCGCGAAAGCATCGGCTTCGAAAAGGCCGGCATCGCCCGTGCCTGGAAACCGCTGGTGCTGGGCGAAATCGATTCGCCTTCCAGCGTGCTGCGGCATGCTTACGCCATCGGCGCCAATGCGATCCGCCTTGGCAGCGATTTTTTCCACGATGCCGTGGACGAAAGCCATTGGCGCTGGCGCGACGCCGGTTTCGAAATCGAATTGCCGAATCCCGCACTGGCCGCACCGGTGCAGCGGGCCAATGCCGCCACCGTCATCGCCGCCTTGCGTGCGCTGGATATCGAGTTGCCCGATTCCGCACTGGCCAGTGGCGTGGAATCAGCGACCTTGCCGGGAAGACTGCAGCGCTTCGACGCTGCCGGCACGCCGGTTATCGTCGACGTAGGCCACAATCCGCAGGCGGCGCGAGAGTTGGCGGCGTGGTTGCGAGGCGAGCCCGCGAGTGGCCGCACCCTGGCGGTATTCGCCGCGCTGGCCGACAAGGATGTGGAAGGTATTGTCGCTGCACTTGAAGATGCGGTTTCGCAATGGTTTTTGGCCGGGCTGGCATCGGTCGCCGGGCGTGGGCAATCGGTGGACGGATTCGCCGCCAAGTTGGCCAACACGGCCGCTGCCGCAGGTTCCCGGCATGCCAGCGTGTCGGCGGCATTGGACGCGGCGCAGGCGCAGGCCAAGGCGGGCGATCGCATCCTCGTGTTCGGTTCTTTCCACACCGTGGCCGAAGCGATGGCAGCGCTGCATTCAGGTCACTGACGGGGAAGCCGATTCCCCGCGCCGTATAATCCGCCCGGCATTCCCGCCGCGTCGTTTCGTGAGCCTGCATGGATACCGCCCTCAAACAACGCCTGATCGGCGCCGTCGTCCTGGTGGCCCTGGCGGTGATCTTTCTGCCGATGCTGATCAAGGGCCCTGCGCCCGACAGCGGCGTCTCCGATGTGCCGCTTACCGTGCCGGCAACGCCCGGCGGCCAGTACGAAACCCGCGAACTGCCTTTGGTCGCGCCGGGCAATGCGCCTGCCGGTGGCGTGGTCGGCATGGACAACGACGCGCCCGCCGCCTCGGCCAGCGCCAGCGAAGCCATTCCGCTGGGTGCTGCATCGACCGACACCAGCGCGCCGATGCTGCCTGCCAGCACCGCCGGCGGCAATTTCGCGGTGAACTTCGGCGCCTATGCGACCCCGGCCGATGCCGATGCGGTCATCGCCCGGCTCAAGCAATCCAGCCTTCCCGCCTTCCGCGAACCCGCCACCATCAATGGCAAGACGGCTTGGCGCGTGCGCATCGGGCCGTATGCCGAGCGCGCCGATGCCGAAGCCGTGCGCCTGCAGGCCGCCCAGGTCCGTAGCGATGTGAAGGCCCAGGTGGTTACGCTGGATGCTCCGGCCACCGCGCCGGCCTCCACGCCTGCGGCCACGGTCGCCACGGCGCCGGTCACGACCCAGGCGTTGCCGCCGGAACCGGCCAAGCCGGTGCAGGCGCCGCCCGTGGAAACTGCCAAGCCGGTCGCGACCGTGCCCAAGCCTGCGGTCGCGGCACCCAAGCCGGCGCCGGCACCCGCCAAGCCGGTAGAAGCGCCCAGGCCGGCCGCCGCGAATGTCGGCTTTGCCGTGCAGCTCGGTGCCTTCTCGCATGCCGCCGACGCCAACGCGATGCGCGACAAGTTGCGCGCCAATGGTTTCAGCGCTTTTGTCGAGCAGGTCAGGACGGACAAGGGAACCCTGAGCCGCGTGCGTGTGGGTCCGGTGGCCAGTCGCGCCGAAGCCGACCAGCTGAAGGCGAAGGTCGCGGCCAAGGTCGGCATCAACGGCATGGTCCGCCCGCATCCGTAATCCAGAGCTCCAGGATCGATTGACGTCACTGCACGGAAGGGCCCAGGGATGAAAGGCCGGTATGCCCGCTTCACCGGCGCGATCGCGCCATGATCGACATCGTCCTGCTGATCGTGATCGGCGGCTCGGCGCTGCTGGGCCTGATCCGTGGTTTCGTTGGCACCCTGGTCTCGACCGCAGCCTGGCTGCTGGCCGGCTGGGCCACGTTCGAATTCGGAGGCGAGGCCGCGTTCTGGTTGTCGGACAACGGCAAGCCCACGATCACCGAGCTGTTCGGCGGCTACGCGCTCTGTTTCGTGGCGGTGATGGTGGCCGTGGTCCTGGTCGGGGCGATGGCCAGGTCGATGGTCCAGTCGGCCGGCCTTTCCGGCGTCGATCGCCTGCTGGGCACGGGGCTGGGGCTGCTGCGCGGCGCGTTCCTGGCCAGCCTGCTGGTGCTGCTGATGGGCTTCACCCCGTTGCCGCGCGAATCCGCCTGGCGGCAGTCGTGGGTCCTGCCGACGCTGCTGCCCGCGGCTGGCTGGATGCGTTCCAGGCTGCCGGATTGGTCCGTTCCGCAAATTGATTTTCGCAATGGGGCCGTACCGGGCGATAATGGCGGCCTCGGTGGCTTGCAGGTGCCCATGCTGGAGCAGGCAATCGAGTCGGCCAAGAGCCGCTTGTCACCGCGCGATCCCATCGTGGATGCAGTGCCGGAGCAGGCGGTATCGCGGCATGACCCGGCCAACATCGAGTTCCACGGCCAGGATCCGGCCAATGTCGAGTCGAACGGAAGCGACCCGGCCAACATTCAATCATCCAGCATCGAATCACCCAGGCAGCGCCCCAACGGCCAGAAACGGCCCCAGTCGCAATAGCCAGAGCGGAGTACGCCAACCATGTGCGGCATCGTCGGAATCGTCGGCAACCAGAACGTCGCCGGCCAGCTTTATGACGGGCTGACCGTCCTCCAGCATCGCGGCCAGGATGCGGCCGGCATCGCCACCGCCGACGGCACGCGTTTGCGCGTGCACAAGGACAACGGCCTGGTCCGCGATGTGTTCAACCCCAAGGCCATGAGCAAGCTGGAAGGCCGCGTGGGCATCGCCCATTGCCGCTACCCGACCGCGGGCTCCGAAGGCCTGGACGAAGCGCAGCCGTTCTACGTCAACTCGCCCTACGGCATCGCCCTGGCCCACAACGGCAACCTGATCAATACCGAAACCCTGCGCCAGGACGTGTTCGCCGAGGATCGCCGCAACATCAACACCGATTCGGACAGCGAAGTGCTGTTGAACGTGTTCGCCCACGAACTGGACTGCCAGCGCACGTTGTCGCCGGAAACCGCGATCCGCGCCGTCGCCGGGGTGCATCGCCGGGTCAAGGGCGGCTATGCCGTGGTCAGCGTGGTCCTGGGCCTGGGCCTGGTCGCATTCCGCGACCCGCACGGCATCCGTCCGCTGGTGCTGGGCAAGCGCGAACACGGCGATGGCCCCGACGAGTACATCGTTGCCTCGGAATCCGCCGCCCTCGACATCCTCGGCTTCCAGCGCGTGCGCGACGTGCAGCCAGGCGAGGCGATCGTGATCACCGCGCGCGGCGAATTGTTCGCCGAGATCTGCGCCGAGCCGCAACAACACGCGCCTTGCATCTTCGAATACGTGTACTTCGCCCGGCCCGACTCGCTGATCGACAATGTCTCCGTGCACAAGGCGCGCATGCGCATGGGCGTGAAGCTGGGCGAGAAGATCCTGCGCCTGCGTCCCGACCACGACATCGACACCATCATTCCCATTCCCGACACCTCGCGCGACGCCGCGCTGGAAATCTCCAACGTGCTGGGAGTGAAGTACCGCGAAGGCTTCATCAAGAACCGCTACGTCGGCCGCACCTTCATCATGCCGGGGCAGGGCGAACGGGTGAAATCGGTGCGCCGCAAGCTCAATCCGATCCCGCTGGAATTCCGCAACCGCGTGGTCCTGCTGGTGGACGACTCCATCGTCCGCGGCACCACCAGCCAACAGATCGTGCAGATGGCCCGCGATGCCGGCGCGCGCAAGGTGTACCTGGCCAGCGCCGCGCCGCCGGTGCGCCATCCCAACATCTACGGCATCGACATGCCGGCGGTCGACGAACTGGTCGCCAACGACCGCAGCGTCGAGGAAATCCAGAAATTCCTCGGCTGCGACTGGCTGGTCTACCAGGACCTGGAAGACCTGGAAGCCTCGGTGCGCGAAGGCAACCAGGACCTGCAGCGCTTCGACTCCTCGTGCTTCGACGGCAACTACGTGACCGGCATCGAGCCGGGTTACTTCGAGCGGATCGAATCGATGCGTTCGGATGAGGCCAAGCGCAAGCGTCGGGTGTCGTAACTCAAGACGATGGCCGTCTGGATCCGATCGTTTCTGGTTGCAATAGGCTTGTGTCTGCTCGGATGGGTCGTGAGCGTGCCGATCCGCTTGGTTAGCATGGAAGGGAATTTTTCCCGGATACATCCTGGAATGACCCACGGACAAGTGCAAGCCATCATGGGTGCGCCGCTTTGGGTTGGCATAGATGGTGATTCAATCGAGTTTCGCTACGGTATTTTTCCAGTTCCGAGCGAATTCGTGATTGCCCTGAAAAATGGAAAGGTGTCGAACGTTTCTATGCAAACCTCTGCATGAACAGCCTATTCGGTGCTGCCAAAGCTTGCCTCGATGCGGATACTCCAGAGCAAAAGATCACGCTGACCCAACGTCATGCCGCAGTTTTCAGTCGCGGCGAGCTCGGCATTCCTGCCGATGCGTCACCGCCAGAACCCATCCGCATGCCCGGCCGTCCCGCGCGGCCGAAGCTGGTGCCCGCGCGCGAACTGCCGCAGCGTGGACTGGGCAGCGCAGAAGGACGCGCCGCCTTCGTCCACGCCATCGCCCACATCGAATTCAACGCCATCGACCTGGCCTGGGACGCGGTTTATCGTTTCCGTGGGATGCCGCTGAAGTTCTACGCCGACTGGGTATCGGTGGCCAACGACGAATCGCACCATTTCGTGCTCCTGCGCGGTCGGCTGCGTGAACTCGGGTGCGACTATGGCGATTTCGACGCGCACAACGGCCTGTGGGAAATGGCCGAGAAAACCGCGCATGACGGCTTGGCGCGCATGGCCCTGGTGCCGCGCGTGCTGGAAGCGCGCGGGCTGGACGTAACTCCTGGAATGATCGTGAAGTTGCGCAACCTGGGCGACATCGCCACGGTCGAAATCCTCGAGCTGATCCTCGAAGAAGAGGTGGCGCACGTCGCGGCCGGCTCGCACTGGTATCGCTGGCATTGCGAACGTTCCGGAGTCGAGCCGCGTTCGACTTTCCGCGAGTTGCTGGCGAAATACGCCGGGCCGGTGTTGCGCGGGCCTTTCAACCATCAGGCAAGGTTGCTGGCTGGCTTCGATGCCGAAGAGATCGCGGCGCTGGAACAACTCTCAAGCGCGTAGGAGCGGGCCTTGCCCGCGATGCTTTTGCGCGTATGCGAGAAGAGCATCGCGGGCATGGCCCGCTCCTACGCTACGGAGCCGATCAGCCGATCAGCGATTCCAGACGGTAACCATCGGCATCCACCCGCAGCACCGACCCCTGTTCGTACCAGTCGCCCAACACGATCCGCTCGCAGTCGCGATCGTTCACCTGCAACTTGTGCACGTATGGGCGATGGGTGTGGCCGTGGATCATCCGGTCGATGCCGTAGCGGGCGAAAGTCGCTTCCACGGTCGCCGGGGTCACGTCGGTGACCGTTTCGAAGCGCACGTCATTGCCGCCTTCGCGCAGCTTCGCCTGATGCGCCTGGCTGGCGGCGCGCGCCTGCGCGGCGAAAGCGAGCCTCGCTGGCAGGGGTTGCGCCAGGAATTGCGCCTGCCATGCCGGATTGCGGGTCTGCGTGCGGAAGGCCTGGTAGGCGGTATCGTCGCTGCACAATAAATCGCCGTGCATCAGCAGGGTGGGTTTGCCGTAAAGCATGACCACGGCAGGGTCTGGCAGGATGCGGAAACCGGCCCGCAGCGCGTAATCCTGTCCGACCAGGAAATCGCGATTGCCGCGAATGAAATACACCGGCACGCCGGCATCGACCACTTCCCGCAACGCCGTGGCGACGAAGGCGCCCGTTTCCGAAGGATCGTCGTCGCCGACCCAGGCTTCGAACAGGTCGCCCAGGAGGTAGAGCGCGTCGGCCGATTTCGCTTCCCGGCGCACGAACCGGCCGAATAGTTCGGTGATCGCGGGCCGGGTGGAGTCCAGGTGCAGGTCGGAGATGAAGAGGGTGGTCATGGCCCAAGTTTAAGCCTTGATACCGCAGGAGCGCCCCATGGGCGCGAGCTCTTGCGATTGCGTCACGAAGAGCTCGCGCCCATGGGCGCTCCTACGCGGTTAAAATCGCCGGATTACGTTCCATTGGACCTCAAATGACCTGCCGCACCCGTTTCGCCCCCAGTCCCACCGGCTACCTGCATATCGGCGGCGCGCGCACCGCGCTGTATTGCTGGCTGGAGGCGCGCCATCGTGGCGGCGACTTCATCCTGCGCATCGAGGACACCGACCAGGAACGCAGCACCCAGGGCGCGATCGACGCGATCCTGGAAGCGATGGAATGGCTGGGCCTGGACTACGACGAAGGCCCGATCTACCAGACCCAACGCCTGGACCGTTACCGCGAAGTGGCCGAGCATCTGGTCGCCGCCGGCAAGGCCTACTACGCCTACGAAACCCGGGAAGAACTCGACTCGATCCGCAACGCCGCCCAGGCCGCAGGCGAGAAGCCGCGCTACGACGGCCGCGCGCGCGAACAGAACCTGCCGTATCGCGACGATCCCAACCGGGTGATCCGTTTCAAGAACCCGCAAACCGGCAGCGTGGTGTTCGAGGACCGGATCAAGGGCCGCATCGAGATCGGCAACAGCGAACTCGACGACCTGGTGATCTTCCGTTCCGATGGCTATCCCACCTACAACTTCGCGGTGGTGGTGGACGACATGGACATGGGCATCACCGACGTGATCCGCGGCGACGACCATATCAACAACACTCCGCGCCAGATCAACATCTACGAAGCATTGGGCGTGCCGGTGCCGTTGTTCTCGCACATGCCGATGATCCTGGACCCGGAAGGCGCCAAGCTGTCCAAGCGCACCGGCGCCGCCGACGTGATGCAGTACAAGGACGCCGGCTACCTGCCGCATGCGCTGATCAACTACCTGGCGCGGCTGGGCTGGTCGCATGGCGACCAGGAACTGTTCACCCGCGAGGAACTGATCCAGTTGTTTTCGGTGGAAGACGTCAATTCCAAGGCCGCGCGCCTGGACATGGACAAACTGGGCTGGGTCAACCAGCACTACCTGAAGAGCGATGATCCGGCCGGCATCGCGCCGCAACTGGAATACCAGTTGCGCAAGCTCGGCCTGGAACCCGCGCAGGGTCCCGCTCCGGTCGATGTGGTGATCGCGTTGCGCGACCGCGTGCATACGCTGAAGGAAATGGCCGAACGCGCCGTCGTCTGGTACCAGCCGCTGGAAACCTATGACGAAGCCGCCGTCACCAAGCACCTCAACGCCGCGGCTTCGGCGCCGCTGGCGACCGCGCGCGAGCATCTGGCCAATGCAGTGGAGTGGACGGTGGAATCCGTATCAACCGCACTGCACGACACTGCGGCGGCGTTGGGCCTGGGCATGGGCAAGGTCGCACAGCCCCTGCGCGTGGCCATCACCGGCACACAGGTCAGCCCGGATATTTCCCAGACCGTTTACCTGGCCGGACGCGAACAGGCCTTGAAACGCATCGACGCGGCGCTTATCAAGATACCTGCGGTCGCATGATCCCGGTCCTCAATCACTAATTCCATGGCCCTCAAGCATTCCTGCACCGATCCCAAGCACCACGTCGATGACGCGCACGGCTTCGTCGCGGCGGTGGAGCATGCCTGCCAGGAACGCGGCCTGCGCCTGACCCCGATCCGCGCGCGCGTGCTGGAACTGATCGCCGATGCCGGCAAGCCGGTGAAGGCCTACGAATTGCTGGAGCTGGTGCGGGAAAGCAAATCGGCGGAAGGCCGGGGCGTCGGCGCCGATGCCCCGCCCACGGTCTATCGGGCGCTGGATTTCCTGATGGCCAATGGCTTCGTGCACAAGCTGGAATCGGTGAACGCGTTCGTCGCCTGCCACCATCCCAACAGCGACCAGCATTCGGTTCCGTTCCTGATCTGCGACCGTTGCCATAGCGCGGTGGAACTGGAAGATCGTGAAGTGGTCACTCAACTCGAAGCGCGCGCCAAGGCGCTCGGCTTCCAGCCGCAGGCGCAGACTCTGGAAGTGCACGGCCTGTGCGCTCGCTGCGCCGCTTGATGCGATTGTCGTAGGAATGGCGTAGGAGCGACGTAAGTCGCGAACGTAGATGTAGGGTTTCGCGACTTACGTCGCTCCTACGGCCAATAGCCTCGGCGATTTCTCGCGGATCGGCAGATTGGCCACCGCCGCCAATAGCGCCAGCGCGATATCCACGTACCACATCCAGGTGTAGTCGCCGAGCCGTTCGATCGCCACGCCACCCAGCCACGCGCCGAAGAATCCACCGATCTGGTGCGACAGCAAGGTCAGGCCGAACAGGGTTCCGAGATAACGCGGGCCGAACAGTTTGCCGATCAATCCGGCCGTCGGCGGGACCGTCGCCAGCCAGGTGAAGCCCAGCGCCGCGGCGAATATGTAGAACGTCATCGGCGTGGGCGGCGACATCAAATAAATCACGATCATCACCGCGCGACTGGCGTACATGGCCGCCAGGATCATCTTCATCCGGTAGCGTTGGCCCAAGGCGCCGGCGACCAGGCTGCCGAGGACGTTGAACAGGCCGATCAAGGCAATGGAAGCGCCGGCAACGCTGGGCTGCAAGCCGCACAACGCGATCTCGCCGGGCAGGTGGGTGACGAGGAACGCGATGTGGAAGCCGCAGGTGAAGAAGCCCAGGTGCAACAGCCAGTAGCTGCGATCGCGCGAGGCGATGCGCAGCTGTTCCCGCAATGTCATCTCCGCGGGTGGCGCGATGGGAGCAGGAATGCCGGTGTTGTTGGCGGCAAGGGGTTTGCGCCTTAGCGGCCATGCCAGCGGCAAGGTCAGCAGCGACGCGGCGGCGAGCCCGAACATGGCCACGCCCCAGCCAGCGGCGGTGATCGCCAATTGCACCAGCGGCGCGAACACGAATTGCCCCAGCGAGCCGCCGGCATTGATGAAGCCGGCAGCGAACGAGCGTCGCTCAGGCGCCAGTCGCGAAGCGGTGGCGCCGATCAGGATGGAGAAACTTCCGGCCCCGGCGCCGGCCGCGGTCAGCACGCCCAGGGTCAACATCAATCCCCACTGCGAGGACATGAAAGGAGTCAGCGCCATGCCGCCGGCCAGCAGCAGGCCGCCGGCCACCAGGATGCGGGTCGAGCCCTGCTTGTCGGCGATCGCGCCGAATACCGGTTGCACCGCGCCCCACACGAACTGGCCGATGGCCAGGGCGAAACTGATCGCGGCGATACCGACGCCGGTGGACTCATGGATCGGGGTGACGAACAGGCCGGTGGTCTGGCGCACGCCCATGGTGATCATCAGCATCGCGGCCGCGGTCAGCAACAGGCCCCAGTGCATGCGTGGCGCGGGTGTGGCGTGAGGGACGCTCATGAATCGGCTCCGGGCAGCAGGTTCAAGGCCTGATCCAGCGCATCCAGATCGGCGTTCAAGCGCGAGGTGGCTGTTTCCCCATACAGCGCCTGCAGTCGTTGCTGCGCGGATTGCCAATGCGGCATGGCCTTGGCGATGCGTTTGCGACCCGAGGCGGTGATGGCGATGACGCGATGGCGCGCGTCTTCGCCGCGTGTTTCCTTCAACCAGCCGGCCTCGAGGAGCGGTTTCAGGTTGCGGGTCAAGGTGCTGCGGTCCATGCCGGCCGAGGTCGCCAGCTCGCCCAGCGTGCTTGGTTGCGGTTCGGCCCGGCGCAGGATGGAGAATTCGTTGAGGCTCAGCTCCACCGCCGCCAGTTTCCGGTCATAGATCTGGGAAACCTGCCGTGCCGCGCGACGCAGGCGGAAGCAGGTGCAGTTGCTGGTGAAGGACATGGCGGGTTCCGGTGCGGACGGGTTCCGGCGCATTTTAAGTGCATATGCACACTAATGTCGAGCATCCAGGGTGTTCTGGACAACTGCCGCTGTCGTTGTGAGAGCCGTGACCAGGTAACCGGTAGCCGGAGGGCGGCTATTGATTTCCGGCTCACGGCTACCAGGGAAGTTCCAGCAATCCAATGGCCTCGAATGAAGGAATCATCCGGAGCTTGCTCGATATTGAAGAAACAAAACGGCCGCCGAACAGGCAGCGGTCCTGGTATGGTCCTGCAGCTTGAGGATCAGAAGAACACGCGAACCCCGAACGACGCGCTGCGACCCGGCAGCATCACGCTGTCCTTGAGGAACGAGGTATGCACGCGCGCCGACTGGTCGGTTAGGTTGCTGCCGTCCAGGAACACTTCCCACGCGATGTCGTCGTTGTCGTGGTGCCAGGCGAGATGCGCATCGACCAGCGTATAGCCGGCGGTGGGCGTTTCGCCTGTGGCCACCTTGTCCTGCTTCTGGTAGCGGGTTGCGCCCAGTGACGCGCGCCACGACGGATTGGACCAGCGTAGTTGCGTGCCGAGGCGCGACGGCGCGATACGCGGCAGGTTGCCGCCACCGGCCAAGGTGCCGCGCACGGTATCGCCGAACACGCGCAGGTCCCAGGCGCCGGTATCGTTGTCGGCAAGGTGGAAGGTGGCCTCGCCCTCGAAACCATGGAAGCGCGCATCGGCCTGGGTCCATTGGCGGATCGGCAGGTACTCGTCTTCCTCGTCCCAGTACCATTGCTCGCCGGTATCGGCGATGTAGATGAAATCGTTGTAGCGGTTGTAGTACGCGGACACTTTCGCATCGACCCAGTCGCTCTGGTATTGCGCGCCTACTTCCAACTGGTTGGCCGCTTCCTTGCCCAGGTCCGCGCCGCCGATTTCATAGGCGAGGGTGGCGATGTGCGGGCCGTCGGCGAACAATTCCTCCTCGACCGGCGCGCGTTCGGCGTGGTCCAGGTTGGCGGTCAGGCGCCAGCGTTCGTTCAACTTCCAGCCGCCACCCAGCGAAGCGCTGACCGGTGTGAAGTTGCGCGAGGCCTGCGCTTCCGGGTCGTATTCGATCTTGTCCACGCGCGCGCCCAGGTCGAGTTGCAAGACATCCCACTGCTTGCGGGCCACGCCGAACAGGCCGAGCGAGCGCATGCCGGTCCGGGGAACGAAGGACTCTTCACCGATCGCTTCGAAGGTGGAAGCGCCGCCCTGCAAGCCCGCCGCGGTCTGCCAACCGTTGCCGAAGGTAAAGGAGGCTTCGACGCGGCCTTCGTTGGCCTGCTTGTTGAAGGTGGTGCCGGCTTGATCGCCCTCGAGTTCGACGTGCTTGTAGTCGGTGTGGCCGAAGCTGTAGCGCAGGCCGCTGCCTTCGCCCCAGGGAGCGGTCAAGCCGCCTTTCAGGTCGTAGCGGTTCTGGCGCATGCGCAGCCACACGCCGCGTTCGCCCGCGGCCAGGTCGCCGGGTTCGCCGGGATTGCCGTAGTCGTCCTCGAAACGCGCCGCTGAAACACCGATGAAACCCCAGTCGCCCAACAGAGAGCCACCAACCGATCCGGCATGCGTGTCGATGAAGGAATTGGCCTGGCGGCCCTCCGGTGTGTCGTAGTCCCTTGCGTTGCGGTACACCGCGTCGGCATGCAGCGCGAAGCGGTCGTTGCCGCCGTCGATGCGGGCCATGGCGGTACTGCCATCGCGGTCGCCGGCATCGAAGCGCGCTTCGGCGCGGCCGCTGAAGCCATCGGCGATCGGCGCTTCGGGAATACGTCCATCGACCACATTGACCACGCCGCCGATCGCGCCGCTGCCGTAGAGCAGGGTGGAGGGACCCTTCAGCACTTCGATCTGGTCGGCCAGGAACGATTCCACCGCAGGCGAGTGGTCCTGGCTGACGGTGGATGCGTCCTGGGTGGACAGGCCGTTGCTGAGCACGGCGACGCGCGGGCCATCCAGGCCGCGCAGGATCGGACGCCCGACGCCCGGGCCGAAGTTGGAGCTCTGCACGCCGGGCAGGCTGGAAATGGTTTCGCCCAGGCTGGCGGCGCGGTCTTCATCCAGGCGCTCGCCGGCCAGCACCTCGGTCGGCTTGCTCAGGGCATCGGCGGAGTCGCGCAGGGGGCTGGCGGTGACGACGACGCCATCCAGGTCCTTCACGTGGCGATCCCTGGAGTCGGCGTCGGCGTGGCGGGTATCGGAAGGGGGTGAATCCAGGTCGGTCCCGGCGGTATCCATGCCGCCTGCGGTGGTAGCCCATGAAAGCGCCGGGAGCGCGGCAGGGAACAGGATCAGGGCCAGGGCGAGCGTGAGCGTGAGCCTGCGGCGGGGGTGCATCAAGCGTGGGGGCATGGGGATTCCATTAGAGCTGGAGAATTCACTACAAATGTTATAATATTTCAAATATGAAATATGGCCTGTCCCGAAAGTCATACTGATGCCCATGGATTTCCGCTTCCGCCACCTGCTTGATCGTTTCGGCGCCACCGGCTCGATGATCTGCGCCGTGCATTGCGCGCTGACCCCGCTGCTGCTGGCGGCGATCCCCTCGCTGGGGCTGTCGACGTGGCTCGGGGATGGCTTCGAGCGCGGCTTCGTCGTGTTCGTGACCGTGCTGGGCCTGTTCAGCCTGCTCTGGGGCTATCGCCGCCATCGCGCGTTCCGTGCGCTTACCTTGCTATTGATCGGCTTGGCGACGTTGTGGATGGGGGTGCTGTACGCGCCCGTTCATCATGGATCGGTGGTGCTGCACGCCATCGTCATGACCCTTGGCGGCGCGCTGGTGGGCCTGGCCCACGTGGTCAACCTGCGCCTTAATCATTGGCATGTACACGACGCCAGCTGTGCGCACTGAGGCCTGCGTGATAGGCTTTGCGGCCTCGCGCGCAAGGCGCAGCAATCGAATCAGGAGCAAACCATGGGCAAGGGTGATCGCAAGACCGCCAAGGGCAAGCGCAACAACGCCAGTTATGGCAATTCGCGCAGGCACGTAGTGAAGGCAGCCGTGGGCGTCGCCGCTCCGGTTTCCAAGCGGACCGTCACCAAGGCCGCACCGGCGAAGAAGGCCGTGGCCAAGAAGACGGTGGCGAAAGCCGGCTGATCGGTTCATCCCGGTCATGCGCAAAACGCGACGCTTGGCGTCGCGTTTTTTGTTTGTGGGGAAGGCGTTGCTGCGTTCCCCCGTAGGAGCGCCCCATGGGCGCGAGCTCTTGATTTGTTTCGCTATCGGATCGGAGAGCTCGCGCCCATGGGGCGCTCCTATGCCCCGAAGGAAGTCCCCTTGGGGGACGGCAGCTTGTTTCCGTTCGCGTAGATCGCGGTCGATGGATTGCCGCCCAGCCAATAGGCCAGTTCGGCCGGCTGGCGGATATTCCAGCGCGCGAAATCGGCGCGCATGCCCACGCGCAACACGCCGCGATCCTTCAGACCCAAGGCGCGCGCCGCATTGACCGTGGCGCCGCGCAAGGCTTCCTCGGGCGTCAGCCGGAAATGGGTGCAGGCCAGCGACATCGCCAGGCGCAACGATTGCAGTGGCGAGGTGCCGGGGTTGCAGTCGGTGGCCACGGCCATCGGCACGCCGTGCCGGCGGAAGGCGTCGAGCGGCGGCAACACGGTTTCGCGCAGGCAATGGAAAGCGCCCGGCAACAGCACCGCGACGGTGCCGGCCGCGGCCATCGCCGCCACGCCGGCCTCGGAAGTGTGTTCGACATGGTCCGCCGACAATCCGTCGAACTCCGCCACCAACGCCGCGCCCGCGCCATCGCTCAACTGGTCGGCGTGCAGCTTGACCGGCAGTCCCAGCGCGCGCGCTGCCTCGAACACGCGTCGCGTCTGCGCCGCAGTGAATCCGATGCGCTCGCAGAAAGCGTCCACCGCATCCACCAGGGCTTCATCGTGCAGGCGCGGCAGCCATTCGCACACCGCATCGATGTATGCGTCGGCACGGCCCCTGAATTCCGGCGGCAGGGCATGCGCACCCAGGAAGGTCGTGCGCACGCTGATGCCGAGTTCGTCGCCAATCCGTCGCGCCACCCGCAGCATCTTGCGTTCGCTGTCGAAGTCCAGGCCGTAACCTGATTTTATTTCCAGGGTGGTCACGCCGTCGTCGCGCAAGGCGCGGGCGCGGGGCAGGGACTGTTCGAACAGTGCTTCCTCGCTGGCCGCGCGCGTGGCCAGCACGCTGGAAACGATGCCACCGCCATTGCGCGCGATTTCCTCGTAGCTCGCCCCTTGCAGGCGCAGCTCGAACTCGCCGGCACGATCGCCCGCGAACACGGTGTGGGTGTGGCAATCGATCAGGCCCGGGGTGATCCAGCCGTCTTTCGTCTCGATCACTTCACGCGCCAGGGTCGATGCGGCCCCTGGCAATTGCGAGCGCGGCCCGACAAAGGCGAGGACGCCCGCATGCCAGCCCAGCGCGGCGTCCTCGATGGCGCCATAGCCGGTGCCGGCATCCAGCGTCGCCAGGGTGACGCCGGTGATCAGTCCATCCCACAGCGGTTCGTGATTCGTGCTCATGGCGCGATTGTAGTCGCAGGCCAGTCGCGTTCCGCGCGGGTCCGGGCGAGAATGCGCGCATGACCCCCAACCATGCTTCGCAACTCTGGACGCCCGAGGGCTGGGCGACGAATGACGCTCCCGCGGGCTTGCCGGCCGGCGCCTGGGTCGTTCCCGGCATCGCCAACCTGCATTCGCACGCCTTTCAGCGGGCGATGGCCGGGCTGGCCGAGCGCCAGACCCATCCGCAGGACAGTTTCTGGACCTGGCGCGAGACCATGTACCGCTTCGCCGCGCGCATGGATCCGGACAGCACCTATGCCGTGGCCACGCAGCTGTACGTGGAAATGCTGGAAGCCGGCTACACCAGCGTCTGCGAATTCCATTACCTGCACCACGCGCCCGATGGCCGTCCCTACGACGACCCGGCGGCTATGTCACGCGCGCTGATCGCCGCCGCGCGCGATACCGGCATGCGCATGACCTTGTTGCCGGTGCTGTACATGACCGGTGGCTTCGATGGCCGCGCACTGGGTGAGCGCCAGCAGCGTTTCGGCCATGATGTCGAAAGTTTCCTGCGCCTGTTGCAGATCCTGCGCGCCGAGGAAAATTCCTTGCTGCGCATCGGCTGCGCGTTTCACAGCCTGCGCGCCGTGCCCGAAACGGCGATGCGCGAAGTGCTGGCGGCGTTGCCGGCGGACGCGCCCGTGCATATCCACATTTCCGAACAGATCGGCGAAGTGCAGGACTGTCTCGCCCTGCGTGGCGCGCGACCGGTGGAATGGCTGCAGCAGAATTTCGAAATCGATTCGCGCTGGACCCTGGTCCATGCCACCCACCTGACCGAAGTGGAAACGAAACAACTCGCCGCCAGCGGCGCCACCGTGGCGATCTGCCCGACCACCGAGGCCAACCTGGGCGACGGCCTGTTCCCGCTGCGCGACTACCTGGATGCGGGCGGGGCCTGGGGTATCGGTTCGGATTCGCACATCTCGGTATCGCCGATCGAGGAGCTGCGCTGGCTGGAGTACGGCCAGCGGCTGGTTACCCGTCATCGCAATATCGCGGTCGGTGACGGCTCCAGCAACGCCAGTTCCACCAGTGTTGGCGAAACCCTGCTGCGCGGCGTGCTCGCCAGCGCCCGCCAGTCCAGCGGCCAGGCGGGGGAAGGGGACTTCGTGGTGCTCGACACCGACGCCGCGATCTTCGCCGGGGTGAAGGCTGGCGATGCCATCGATCGCTGGATCTTCAGCGGCAACCGCAATGCGGTGCGCGAGGTGTATGTCGCCGGCAAGCGCGTGGTTGCGGGCGGACGGCATGCGGATCGCGATTCGATTGCGGCGCGATACCGGCAGACCCTGCAGGCGCTGCTCGCTGGTTGAAGCCGAGCGGTTTTCATGGGTTCCCCCTGTAGGAGCGCCCCATGGGCGCGAGCTCTTGATTTGTTCGCGATCGGATCGGAGAGCTCGCGCCCATGGGCGCTCCTACATGGCCAGGAGATCGCCTTGCGGCAATGCGCCTTCCAGCCGCAGCAGGAATTGCTTGGTCGGCAGGCCGCCGCCGAAGCCGGTCAATGATCCATCCGCGCCGATCACGCGATGACACGGCAGCACGATCGGCAGAGGGTTGCGTCCGTTGGCCGCGCCCACCGCGCGCATCGCGGTCGGCTTGCCCACGCGCTGCGCCAGTTGCGCATAGCTGATGGTTTCGCCATAGGGAATCGTGGCCAGGGTTTGCCACACGTCTTTCTGGAAAACAGTGCCTTGTGGCGCGAGTGGCAGGTCGAAGTCTTTGCGCTTGCCCGCGAAATACTCCTCCAGCTGCGAACGCGCAGCACGCAGTGCCGCATGGTCGCCTTCCCGCCACTCGGGCGAACGCGCCATCGGATGCCGTGGCGAGTGGAATTCGATCAGGTGCAGGCCTTCATCGCTGGCGGCAAGCAGCAATGGGTCGATCGGGCTGTCGATGTACTGATAGAAGATCATCGGTAGTTCCTCAGCAGCAATGTGGGTGGTTGTGGGGGCGGTGTAAGCCGCGAAGCGATGCAAGTCGGTGTGGGAGCGGCGTAAGCCGCGAAGGACATCGCCGAAAGGCTTCGCGGCTTACGCCGCTCCCACAGTTGAATTCCCGATTTTCGGCGCTGGCATCGAATCCTTCCACAACTGCATCACCGCATACGCGCGCCACGGCCGCCACGCTTCCGCGCGTGCGGTCAGCGCCTTCGCGGTCATCCGCGTACTGTCGGTCGGCACCGCCTTCTGCAGCACCAGGTCGTCGGCAGGGAATGCATCGGGATGGCCGAGCGCGCGCATCGCGATGTAGTTGGCGGTCCAAGGGCCGATCCCGGGCAGGGCGACCCAGCGCGCGGTGAATTCCTCCAGGGTGCGTTCACCGTGGAAATCCACGCGGCCGTCCAGCACCGCGCGGGCGACCGTGCGCACGGTGTCGGCGCGGGTGCGGGTCAGGCCGATGCGGGTCAGGTCGGCATCGGCCAGCGCCTCGGGAGTGGGGAAAAGATGCTGGTGGCCTGCCGCGAATTCCGCAGGCAAGGCTTCACCGAATGCCTGCGCAAGCCGGGTAGTGAAAGTGCGCGCGGCCGCGACGCTGACCTGCTGGCCGATGATCGCGCGCATCGCGATCTCGAAGCCGTCCCAGCCGCTGGGCAGGCGCAAACCTGGGCGTTTCTTCAGCAGCGGACGCAAGCGCTTGTCGCGCGACAACGCCGCAGCGATCGCATGCGGATCCGCGTCCAGGTCGAACATGCGCCGCAGCCGGTTGACCACGTCCAGCAAGCGCGTCGGCGCCACGCCGCGCAATTCCAGTTTCAAGGCATGCTCGCCGCCGGGCCATGCGCTGACCCGCAGCCAGCCCGGCGTCGACGCCGGGCCGATCACCCGCGCATAAGCCTGCTCGTCGACGTGTTCCACGCCGGGCAGGGCGCGACCGCGCAGGAAATCCAGCATCGCGGTGAAATCGTAGGGCGGGCGATAACCCAGGCGCAGGGTCATCACCCCTTCCTGGGTGACGAGCGGTTGCCGACGCAGGTCGCGTGGCGCCATCCGGTACGCGTCCAGGAACGTGGCGTTGAAACGGCGCAGGCTGCCGAAGCCAGACGCCAACGCGATCTCGGTGATCGGCAACAGGGTCTCGGTCAGCAATTGTTTCGCGAACAACAAGCGACGTGTGCCATGCACGCCGATGGGCGGTGCGCCCAAGCGATCCACGAACAGGCGCCGCAACTGTCGTTCGCCGATGCCCACGCGTTCAGCCAGTGCCGACAGCGGTTGTTCCGCCAGCAGGCCCTGGTCGATCAGCTTCAAGGCGCGGGCCACCACTTCATCGCCGCGTCGCCAGGCGCCGTCACCCGGCGACAGCTCGGGGCGGCAACGCAGGCAAGGGCGGAAACCCGCGGCTTCGGCGGCTGCGGCATTGCCGTAATAGGTGATGTTGGCGGGCTTGGGCGAAGGCGCCGGGCAGACCGGGCGGCAATAGATGCCGGTGCTCTTCACCGCGGTGAAGAACAACCCGTCGAAGCGCGCATCGCGACTCAGTCGCGCCTGTTCGCAGACGCGCGGGTCGGGCAGGGAGGTCGTGGTGTCGGAGGCCATGCGGCAGGCTAACACCGGCGCTGGGGCCAGACTCGCCGTTTTCGGACATCAATGCTTCAGGTTGGCTGCAATCCCGATTGTGGGAGCGACGTAAGTCGCGATGAAGCATCGTTGATGTCGATTTCGCGACTGACGTCGCTCCTACGTCGTCCGCGTCGTCTACATCGGCTTCAGCGCGGGCAGCAAAGGCGCGATATCACCATCGTTCGCGCGCGGCGGGATGCCGAGCAACCGGCTCATCAACGGATACACATCGACATTGTCGAATGCCGGGATCACCACGCCCTTGCGGAAGGCCGGGCCATGGGCGATGAAGGCCGCGCGCATCGAGCGCAACGCCGGATCGTAGCCATGCGAACCACGGGTGGCGCCCGGTGCGCGCTTGGCGATCGTTGCCGCAGGCAGCGCATCCCAGCCTTCGTCCATCTGGCAGATGATCGGCGGCACGCGCGGGTTGCGGCCGTAATGCCATTGCGGCGGCAACCCGCCCTTGCGCCAGCATTGGTAATGAGCGTGGCGGCCGAGCAGGCGCTGTTCCACGACTTGCGTGCGGCCCTCGCGCGGGGCGATGCCGACCGATTGACCGATGCTGATCACCGCCGCATCGGTCATCGGCACCATGTCTTCCACCGCGATTGCATGTCCTGGCGCGACCGTAGCCATGCCATGGTCTGAAACCACGATCAGGTTGACCCGGTCCAGCAATCCCTTGCTGCTGAGTGCATCGCGCAGGCGACCGATCGCCGCATCCACTTCGCGCACCGCCGCGCGCGTCTGCGGCGCATCCGGACCGAAACCGTGGCCGGCGCCATCGACCATTTCCAGGTACAACGCGGCAAAACGCGGGCGCGTGGTCGCGGGTTCCCGCAACCACGCGGCGACGTCATCGACACGATGCATTGCGGAAACGGATTCGTCGTACGGCTTCCAGCGAGTGGGGCGCACGCCATCGATCCGCGCCGCACCACCCGGCCAGGCCCAGATCGCGGTGGGCAGATGCGCCTTCTCCGCGCTGACCCAGATCGGTTCGGCTCCCCACCAGCGCCCATCGCTCACGGCTTCCAGGCTGGCGACCCTGAAATCGCCGAGTCCGTTTTCGCGCATGGTGTTGTGGACCACGCCGTGATGGTCCGGACGCAGGCCGGTGACCAGGGTGAAGTGATTCGGGAAAGTCAGCGCGGGATAGGACGGATTCATCCATTCGGCGCGGACGCCTTCGCGGGCCAGGCGATCCAGGTTCGGCGTATCGCCCTTGCCCAGGTAGTCGGCGCGCAGGGCGTCGATGGAAATCAGTACCAGCGGCGCGGGTTCGACGGGGGCGGGGGCTGGGGCGGGGGAAAGCGGGGGTTGCGTGGTCGAGCAGGCCGCCAGAAAAAGCAAAGCGGCCGGCCACGCGACCTTGAACAATGAGCGGGGCATAGGCATTGGTTGCAAGTATCGTTGGCCGCAAGCTTGGCAGACTCCGGAGTATCGCGCATGACATCGCTTCCCCGTATCGCCTGCATCGTTGTATCGACGCTGTGCTTTGCCATGGCATCCGCCGCTGAAATTCCGGCCTTGCCGGACTCGCCACGTTGCCAGGTATGGCAACGCGAACTCGGCTTCGCGAAGGCGGTTGCCGATCACGACCCGGTCGCCTTCGCCGGTTTCCTCGCCGCCAATACCGCTTTCGGCGTGAGTCGCGAACCCACCGTCGGCCGCGACGCGGTGACCCGGGAATGGCAGGGCATCATCGATGGCACCGCGTTGAAACTGGAGTGGTATCCGGTCGTGGTCACCGTCGGTGGCGATGGCAGGACTGCCTATTCCAGCGGTCCCGCGCTGTACCAGGATCCGACGACCGGGGCCTATCGACATGGGCGCTACGGTTCGGTCTGGCAACGCGGATCCGATGATCAATGGCGGCTGATCTTCGATGACGGCATCCGCCCGGAGCCTGCCGATGCCGCGGCGGTGCTGGCCTTCCGCGAGGGCAGCCACCGCGGGTGTCCGTCAGGCTGATCAACGCGATTCGTGCCGGCGAAGCATCGCGGGCGGACAATTGACGGGCCAGGACGTTCCTTGTAGAACCAGATCTCCAATCAGGAGATGGCACCATGAACAGGAACAGGACTTCGTTCGTTGTTGCGTTGCTGACCGCTTCGCTCGCGGTCAGCGCCCACGCCGGCATCGGCGCACAGGATTCAAGCCGGCAGATCGGCGAGCCTGTGCTCGAGCCCGCAGTGGCGGAAAAACCGATTGTGCGTAAATCCAGGTATGCCACTCCCGAAGAAGGCGCGGTACCCATCTCTACGGCGAAGCGGCCTCCGATGTTGCTCAGGCTCAGGTACGCCACTGCCGAGGAGATGCCTGTCACCGCGCCGGACCAGAACGTACGCCGCGACAGCTGCCTGCGTTTCACCGGTTCCCGTCTGCTCCGTGACGATCGCCCCAGCCAGCGTTGCACCATCGGCAGCGGCAAGGTGTACATGAGTGGGGACATCGATCAATCGGGTGCGGCGACGATGGCCGACGTATTGCGCCGCTGACCCAGGCCAGGTTGGAACACGCAAGACGCCCGGTTTCTGCCGGGCGTTTTGCATTGAGCCGATGATCGGCCGGCTGACGCGGTTCTGAACGCGAGCGCGCTGGTTGCGACCGTTGGCCCGCGATTGGCGTATCTAGTGGTAACCCACTGTCGGCACGCCCGTGGCGTGCAGGAGAATCCCATGAAACGCCTCGCTCTCTTTTTCGCCCTGTCCACGATGGCCATGGCCGCCCTGGCCCAGAGCACGGCCCCGAGTCCGGTCGAGGCTTCTCCGGTCGAAGATCGGGCCGTCGCGCCGGTGTCCGACGCCGCTGCCACAGTCCAGCCCGCACCCAGGGACCTGGCCGCAAAAGATGACGTCGCCGATCGCAATTGCCTCAAGGAAACCGGTTCGCGCCTGGCGCCGCGTCCCGACAGCAAGGGCCGTAAATGCATCAACGCCACCGGCCGCTCCTATACCAAGGACGACCTGGACAGGACCGGCGCCATCGACGTGAAGGACGCATTGCGCCGACTGGATCCCGCGGTGCATTGATCGCTGATTCGAGAGTCGGAGAACCCCTGCTCCTGTGGGAGCGACGCAAGCCGCGAGCTCTTGGCGGGCTTTGAGCAAAAGCTTCGCGACTGACGCCCCGAAGGAAGTCCCCTTGGGGGACGTCGCTCCTACAGGCGGGTCCACGGGTAGCCCACAGCCAACCCGGCCCCGATGCGATAATCCCGGCCATTGCCTTCCACCGGGTTATCCATCATGTCCGATTCGCATCACAATCCACGCCACGACCCTTCCCGCGTCATCCGCGCCCCGCGCGGCACCGGGCTCAGCTGCAAGTCCTGGCTCAGCGAGGCGCCGTACCGGATGCTGCAGAACAACCTGGATGCGGAAGTGGCCGAAGACCCGACCTCGCTGGTGGTCTATGGCGGCATCGGCCGTGCCGCCCGCGACTGGGCCTGCTACGACGCCATCCTCGATTCGCTGCGCAAGCTGGAAGACAACGAAACGCTCCTCGTCCAGTCCGGCAAGCCGGTCGGCATCTTCCCCACCCACGTCGACGCGCCGCGCGTGCTGATCGCCAATTCCAACCTGGTGCCGCACTGGGCCACCTGGGAGCATTTCAACGAACTCGATAAAAAGGGTTTGATGATGTACGGGCAGATGACCGCTGGCAGCTGGATCTACATCGGCAGCCAGGGCATCGTCCAGGGCACCTACGAAACCTTCGTGGAAATGGGTCGCCAGCACTACGACGGCAATCTGAAGGGGAAATGGATCCTCACCGCCGGCCTCGGCGGCATGGGCGGCGCGCAGCCGCTGGCGGCGACGCTGGCCGGCGCCTGCAGCCTCAACATCGAGTGCCAGCAGAAGAGCATCGACATGCGCCTGCGCACGCGCTACGTGGATGAGCAGGCCGCCGACCTGGACGACGCGCTGGCCCGCATCCGCAAATACACCGCGGCCGGCGAAGCCAAGTCCATCGCGTTGCTAGGCAATGCGGCGGAAATCCTGCCGCAGCTGGTGCGCATGGGCGTGCGCCCGGACGCGGTCACCGACCAGACCAGCGCGCACGATCCGGTGCACGGCTATCTGCCGGTCGGCTGGACGGTGGAGCAATGGCTGGCCGAGCAGAAGGCCAATCCCGAAAAAGTCCGCGACGCCGCCAAGCAATCCATGCGCGTGCACGTGGAAGCGATGCTGGCGTTCGAGAAGCAGGGCATTCCCACTTTCGACTACGGCAACAACATCCGGCAGATGGCATTCGACGAAGGTTGCGCTAATGCGTTCGATTTCCCCGGTTTCGTCCCGGCCTACGTGCGTCCGCTGTTCTGTCGCGGCGTCGGACCGTTCCGCTGGGTCGCACTCAGCGGCGATCCGGAAGACATCTACAAGACCGATGCGAAGGTCAAGGAACTGATCCCCGACGACGCGCACCTGCATCGCTGGCTGGACATGGCCAAGGAACGGATCAGTTTCCAGGGCCTGCCGGCGCGCATCTGCTGGGTCGGCCTGGGCCAGCGGCACAAGCTGGGCCTGGCCTTCAACGAGATGGTCCGCAACGGCGAACTGAAAGCGCCGGTGGTGATCGGCCGCGATCATCTGGATTCCGGCAGCGTCGCCTCGCCCAACCGCGAAACCGAGGCGATGAAGGACGGCAGCGACGCGGTCAGCGACTGGCCGCTGTTGAACGCGATGTTGAACGTGGCCGGCGGCGCGACCTGGGTGTCGTTGCACCACGGCGGCGGCGTGGGCATGGGTTATTCGCAGCACTCCGGCGTGGTGATCGTGTGCGATGGCACCGAGGAAGCGGACAAGCGCATCGCGCGGGTGTTGTGGAACGATCCGGGCACCGGCGTCATGCGCCACGCGGATGCGGGGTATGAGATCGCGAAGCAGTGCGCGCGCGAGCAGGGCCTCAAGCTGCCGATGCTGTAAGCCGATGCGACGCCTGCCGGGGTTGCTGCTGGTAATGCTCGCATGGCCTGCCTTCGTGCAGGCGCAGGATATCTGCGTGCCCGCGGGTTTGCACGGCGATGGCATCGACCGCGCAATGCCGGTGCTGGCGCGCGAGGCGATGGCGGTTTATCGCGACGACGACCGCCAGCGCTATCTCGGCACGTTGTTCCGGCTGCAACTGGCCGCCGGGCAGCCTGCGCAGGCGCTCGAGAGCATCGAGGCGATCCGCGCGTTGCGCGACGATCCGTCCACGCAGGCGCCGCTGTACCTGCAGTACGAAATCCATGCGCGGGCGAAAGCGCTGCAGGCCGGGCGGAAACTGGCGTACGCGCAGGCATGGCGGAAAGCGTTCGCAGAGCGTTTCGGCGCGTTGGAAGACAGGGTGGCGCTGCGCGCTGAGTTCGCCTTCGGCGGCAGCCTGCCGCGCTGGCGCGGCGATCTCGACGGCGCACTGGAGAAAGTCGAAGGACGCAAGTGCCTGCCACTGGCCGAAGCCATCGACCTGGTCCGTGCGTACCAGGTGCATGCGGCCTATGCCGCGTTCCTGCCGCTGTTCGATGCTGCGTTGAAGGAGGACGATGCGCGTCGCTACGCCATCGACCGCGACGTGCTGGTGCGCACGCCGGACGGCGTCGGCATTTCGACGATTGTCGTGCGCCCGGCGAAGGCGCCGCCGCTGCCCGCGCTGCTGTCCTTCACCATCTACGCCAACGACGACTGGGCCTGGGGCGATGCCAAGGCCATGGCCGCGCACGGCTATGCCGGCGTGGTCGCCTACACGCGGGGCAAGGGACGGAGCCTCGACGCCATCGTCCCCTTCGAATACGACGGCGCGGATGCCGCCGCGGTCATCGACTGGATCGCGGCGCAGCCGTGGAACGACGGCCGAGTCGGCATGTATGGCGGCAGCTACAACGGCTTCGCCCAATGGGCCGCACTGAAGCACCGGCCGCAGGCGCTGAAGGCGATCGCGACCTCGGCCACGACTGCGCCCGGCATCGACGTGCCGATGGAAGGCGGCATCTTCCTCAATTTCATGTACCCGTGGCCGTTCTACGCGGCGAGCAACCGTTCGCTGGACGATGCGCGCTATGGCGATAGCGCGCGCTGGGCCGGACTTGACCGGAACTGGTATGCCAGCGGCCGCGCCTATCGCCAACTGCCGGCCATCGACGGCAACGCGAATCCTGTGTTCGCCGGGTGGCTGCAACATCCCGACTACGACGCGTACTGGCAGGCGATGATTCCCCAGGGCGAGGAATTCGCCGGCATCGACATCCCGGTGCTGGCGACGACCGGCTATTTCGATGGCGCGCAGATCGGCGCGTTGCACTATTTCCGTGAACACCTGCGGCAGCGGCCCGATGCCGACCACACCCTGCTGATCGGCCCGTACGAACACTTCACCATGCAGTCCGGCGTACCGCCGGTGGTGCAGGGTTATACGGTCGATCCGTCCGCGCGCATCGATCTGCAGGGGCTGCGGCTGGCGTGGTTCGACCATGTGCTGAAGGGCGCGCCAAAGCCGGAATTGCTGGCCGACCGGGTGAACTGGCAGGCCATGGGCGCGGATGCGTGGCGGCATGCGCATACGCTGGACACGATGGCGACGCGCACGCAGCGGTTGTACCTGGTACCCGGCGCGACACCGGATGCGAACGCGCTTTCCATGCGGGCACAGCCGCAATCTTTCATTGCCCAGGATGTGGATTTCAGCGATCGCGGCGATGCCGATTGGAAATCGTCGGCCAACGTGGTCAACAACACGCTGGATCCGCATGCCGGGCTGGTCTTCGTCGGCGATGCCATGCCGCAGGACACCGAACTCGCCGGTGCGTTCAATGGCGTGCTCGATTTCACCGTCAACAAGCGCGATGTCGATGTCGCCATCGGCGTGTACGAGCTCAACGCCAAGGGCGAATACCTCGATCTTGCCTACTGGCTGCAACGCGCCAGCTACAACGCGGATCGCCGCCAGCGCCATCTTCTGCAGCCCGGCGTGCCACAGCGCCTCGTGGTGAGGGACACGCGCCTGCTCGGCCGCAAGCTCGCCGCCGGCAGCCGCATCGTGGTCGCGCTGGGCGTCATCAAGCAGCCCGACCGCCAGCTCAACCTCGGCAGCGGCAAGGAACCCTCCGACGAAACCATCGCCGACGCCGGCGCACCGCTCCAGATCCGTTGGCGCGGCAGCAGTTACCTGGATTTTCCCGTGCGGGAGTGACGTGGCCCGGGTAGAACATCTCCGCTGGTTGCGGTAGTCGTCCAGCTGTTCGTCTTCCAGTTGGTGCTGCGGCCGGGGATTCCCTTCTTCTGAGGCACTGCGCCCACGGGACGGGATTGTCTTCCAGGCGGCGGGCTTGAGCCCGCCCTATGTCCTGCGCCATCGAGCCGCATACGGCAGCACGAACATGTACAGGCCGGTGAGCAGCAGCAACGCAAGCGGCGGCAGCGGCGAGTAGGTCACCCAGGCAGATGGCATCGCTCCATCACCCTGTGCCCGGACGACGAAGTTGGCGATGACGGTCGCCGTGAAAGCGATGGCTATCCAGCGGTGACTCTGTCGAATCCATTGGTTCCAGTTCATTGCGATCTCCTCCGGAGGCGAACCCGACGGCTTCGGGCCCATGGCGACGACGCGGGTGCTCAGGCAGATACGCGACGGGACTCGAGCATCTTCCAGCCATTTCCCGAAGGATCGCGGAAATTGGCGTCCACGTTGCCGTAGCGCTCCTCCGGCGCCTGGGTGAATTCCACGCCGCGTGCGCGCATCGCTTCGTAGCTGGCCCGGCAGTCGTCGACGTTGAGAACCAGTGGCGGCATGGCGCCCTTGGCGACGATTTCGTTCACTGTCTGCGCTGTCGATGCGTCCAGCACCGGCACCTGCGGCTTGAACAGGCCCAGCTGCAAGGATGGCTGCTGCGGATGCTGCACGGTGAGCCAGCGGTAGTCGCCATTGCGTGCGTCGGTATGCACGTGGAATCCGAGCTTGCCGACATAGAACTCCAGGGCTTCGTCCTGATCACGAACGTACAGCCCGACTACTCCAATACCCTGACTCATGCGACCTCCGGCTTCTGTGGGGCGCCTTTTGTAACACCCGCCTCCTGCCGCCGCTTCTCCGAAACTGCGGTTGTGAGTCCTGGACGGTGGGCGGCGCTGACATAACAGGCCGGCACCCGCTCCAGTTCGTGTTGCGCGGCTCGCTCGCGGGCACGCAGCTCGCCGGGACTTTCGCCGGTGACGTCGCGGAACGTGCGCCCGAACGTCCCCAGGCTGTTCCAACCCGTCTGCAGCGCGATCTCCAGGATGGGCAGGTCGGTGTCGCGCAGCAGCGCCTTGGCCCGCTCGATCCGGCGCGTGAGCAGGTAGCGGTGCGGCGGCAGACCGAAAGCCTCCTTGAACGATCGCGCGAAATGGGCCTCCGAAACGCTGCTCACGCGCGCCAGCCGTTGCACGGGCCACTCCTCCTGCGAGGCGGCGTCCATCCGGTCCTTCGCGCGCAGCAGGCGGCGCAACAGCTCGGGGTCCTGGCTCTTGTGTCCCTGTTTGCTCATGCGCCTTGTTCCATGGACGACCGCACGACGATAACCCAATCAGTTGCGGGGCGGCCCGTGATCGATGGAGCCATTGGTCATGCGGGGAAGAGACCTTAAGATTGACCGGGGCACTCGCCCCGCACTCGCAGGCAGACACGCATGACCGACCCCTACAACTCCTCGCCGCAGATTCCCGCCCGCACCCTGTCGCTGGGCGACGGCATGGTCACCACCGCGATGGAGCTGCCAGCCTGCCGGGTGGTGCGCAACCTGGGCATCGTGCGCGGCATCACCGTGCGCTCGCGCTCGGTCGTCGGCAATTTCCTCGGCGGGCTGCAGACCCTGTTCGGCGGCAACATCACCATCTATACCGAACTGTGCGAACAGGCGCGCATGGAAACCTACCGCGACATGCTGGCCCACGCGCGTCTGCTGGGCGCCAACGCCATCATCGGCGTGCGTTACGACGCCACCGAACTGATGGCCGGACTGACCGAAGTCCTTTGCTATGGCACGGCGGTGGTGGTGGAACGAGACGGCGATATCCGTTAGTTAGATGACTCAGATCATTCTTCCCGCAGCTGGCGTGGCGACACTTACAAGGCATGGCAAGATGCTTGCCGCCTCATCCATGTACGGGAAAGGCAAAGCTTTTGTATTGGCTCATCTACTGGTTGCTCGTCATGTTTCATCCGAACCAACCCAGTACGTTTCTTTGCATCTGCTCGCGCAAGGTGTGGAGGTAATGCTTAAATCTTTTCTGCTTTTCCGTGACTACGACAGATACATTTACCAACTGCGAAAGCCGCTTGGTCACAATTTAGTGAAAGCAGCCAATGCAGCAACAGAGGCGTATGGGCTTAACCCCATACGGCCTTCCTTAAGCACGGAGCTTCTAGGAGTGAGTAAGCCTTACTCAAACCATATGCTTCGCTATGGAAACATTGGGGACATTCTTATCGCGCCATCTAGTATCCAGCATCGCCGTGTTCTTCGTAGGGTTGGGGCAGCCATACGTTTGGCAGATCGTGAGTTGCGACGTATCGGGTGAGTCATCTAACAATTCGTTCAAACCGAGCCCGCTTCGCGGCCTCGGCGCCAGTCGGTTCGCCTTGGGTGGGCCGGCTTAATTCACGCGATGGGCTTCCTGCGGCGGGCTGGAGTCCGGCCTATGCTGCTATTTATTCAGTTCCACCACCGACGCGAAGCCGCCGTAGATCATGCGCTTGCCATCGAACGGCGCCGGCGGATTGTCCGGATTGGCAGGATCCATGCGCGGGTCTTCCATCATTATCTTCATGCCGGCGTCGCGGGTGGCCTTGTCGGGCCATTCGACCCACGAGAACGCCACCGTTTCCTCGCTGGTGGCCTGCACCGCGCGCCGGAAATCGGTGACCTTGCCCTCGGGCACGTCGTCGCCCCAGCACTCGACGACGCGGGTAGCGCCCAGTTCGAGGAACATGGAGTCGAAGTGGCGGGCATGGTCGATGAACTTCTGCTTGTTGGCGGTGGGGGCCGCGATCACGAAACCGTCGATATAGGGCATGGGGATCTCCTTAAGGTTTGGCAGGTGAAAGGTGCCGCGTGGGCGACACCTTCCCTCAAGCGACGATCAGGTGTGGTGAAAATCGACAGGGCGGGCGCGATTCAACCCGGAATGTCCGCTTCCACAAGCAAGGTCAGCAACACCAGCGATTCCTGCCAGCCCAGGTAACACTGCTCGACCGGAATCACGTCGGGAATGCCTTCCTGGACCACCTGCAACTCGGTGCCGCAGGACACCGGCGTGAAAGTGATTGTGGTCCGCATTTCACCGGGCAGGTTGGGATCGTCGAAGCGGTCGGTGTGGCGGATGCGTTCGTTGGGCACGAGTTCGAGATAGGTGCCGCCGAAGGAATGGCTATGGCCACTGGAGAAGTTGGTGAACGACATCCTGTAGGTGCCGCCCACGGTGGCATCCAGGTGATGGACCTTGCCGGTGAAACCATGCGGCGGCAGCCACTTGGCCATCGCGTCGGCATCCAGGAAGGCGCGATACAGGCGTTCGGGAGTGGTGCGGATGACGCGGTGAAGACGGACGGTGCCGGACATGATCGTTCTCGCAGGCCGAGGAAATCCCACTGACTATACGACGAGCCAGCGGCCGGAAAATCGACAGGGACGAGGCCGGCGCCGTGTCCCGGGATACCCTATGCCCCCGCGAGAGACGTGATGGAAGGATTGCATGATGCGAATGTACGCACGGCTCACCGGCGTGGCCTTGCTTGCGCTGCCGACGCTGGTCGCGGCTATGGAACCTGACCTGCTTGGCGGCCGCTATGGCCACGAATTCAGCGAGCCCGCCTATGCGGCCGTATGGGAAGTGCGACGCATCGGTGAGGGCTGGCAAGCCGGGACGGTGGCGGACGACACTTATTCGGTGGCCCATGAAATGTCGCCAGCCGCCCGCCGCGCATTCTGGGAAAGAATGGGTTGGCCGGCGGCGACGTCCACCGAAGCGGATTGCGTCACCTGGGGCGAGGCGCCGCTATCGCTGACCGACATGCTGGAAGGAAGACCGGCGGCGACCGGGCCGGATGCGTTCGGCAGCGATCTGGTCTGCCATGTCCCGGCCCACGTCCGCAAGGACATAGACTGGCTGGCCGACAGCAGCGAGGATTGGTTCTTCTACAACCCCGTCGCCGGCGTGATGGAGGTCCGTCGGCTTCCGTAAGGCGCATCACAATTTGTCCCATTGCTCAAAACGGAATTCCGGGAGATGCGAAAACCCGGAGTGGATGGCAAGCTGCGCGGGCAATGCCGTAACCGTTGCCTGCCTGGCAGGGGTTTCGGTACCGCTGAACACTGGGGAGTGTGATGGGGAACCTGGAAGAAATTACTGGCTGCCAATCGGGCGGCTGGCGGATGCGCATCGTCCTGGCGATGGCGCTGGCCGCCGCATTGCCCGCGCATGCCCGGACCGTCAGCGACGACACCGACCGGATCAGCGGTGAGCGCACGATCGCCTATACCGCCGATGGAAGCACCGATCTGGCCAGGCCGGTGTTCACCTTCAATGCGAGTCTTGTCGGCGAAGCATCTTCATCGGCAATCACACTGGCCTTTGTTTCTCGCAGCGACGAAGGCGTCGCTCCCACGCCACGATTCGCCGCGTGCCACGGCATCGAATGGTTAGTCGATGGGAAACCCCTGGCGGCCACGTCCGCTTCGCATCGGGGCAACGTGATCGACGGCGAGATGATCGAGTTGGTCGAGCAGGACGTGACTTCGGACTGGGTCGTCGCCATAGGCAAAGCCCAGGCCGTGCGTTACCGGGTTTGCCGCGATGAATACGCGCTCACTCCAGGCGACATCGATGCATTCGGGATGATTGCGGCGAAGTTGAAAGGGGCGACGTATTCCTCATCGGTGTCGCGCACGGGCGCGCCAGCTCCGGCGCCGGCGGGCGAGGTCAAGTACGAAGGCATGAACTGGCGACCCAAGGGCCAGGGGACGATGTTCCCTTCGCGGAATTGAGCCGGGGCAGAAAGATCCAACCCCGCCACGACGAAAGTCGGGGTCTGGGATCCCGCTATTCGCTGGACTAAGATCCATCACCGAATCGCGAGCGATGGCATGCGCCTGTCCAGCCTGCACCTGTATCCGATCAAGTCCTCCGCTGCGCTTGAAGTGGAATCGGCATTGGTCGAACCCCGCGGCTTGCGCAATGACCGGCGCTGGATGGTGGTGGATGACGGCAACCGCTTCCTCACCGGACGGCAATTGCCGCGACTGACCCTGGTGCGCGCGCTGCCAAGTGCGCACGGACTCTCGCTGGAGGCGCCCGGCATGCCGCCCCTGCAGGTGCCATTTCCAGCGGCCACGGCGACGGTCCAGGTCGTGGTCTGGAAAAGCGAGGTCGACGCACGACCGGCCGATGCCACGGCCGATGCATGGCTGAGCGAATTCCTGCGGCAACCGGTGCGACTGGTGCACATGGATGCCGGCGTCGCCCGGCCGATGACCGACGTGCATTCGCAGCCGGGCGATGAGGTGAGTTTCGCCGATGCCTTCCCCTTGTTGCTGACCACGCGCGCCGCGCTGGACGGCTTGAATGCGCGACTGGCCAGACCGGTGTCGATGCTCCAGTTCCGCCCCAACCTGGTGGTGGACGGCGCCGCCGCGCATGCCGAGGACGGCTGGAAACTGATCCGCATCGGCGAGGTGGAGTTCGACGTGGCCAAACCCTGCATACGTTGCATCTTCACCACCGTGGACCCGGCCCGGGGCGAACGCGACCCCGAGGGCGAGCCCCTGCGCACGCTGATTGGTTATCGGCGCACTGCCGATGGCGTTTCCTTTGGCCAGAACCTGATCCCGCGCTCGCCGGGAACGCTGCGTATCGGCGATGCGGTGGAAGTGCTGGCCTGAGGGTTGTCGATTTCCCTTGTCCACGTTCGTCGCAGGCAGGAAGGCACGCCTTTCTCCCAATTCGATCCACGGCAGAGGACACATCATGCATATCCAGCCTTACCTGTTTTTCGACGGTCGTTGCGACGAGGCCATCGCTTTCTACCGCCAGGCGCTGGGCGCCGAAGTGGTCATGTTGATGCGCTACGGAGATGGCCCGGAAGGCTCCTCGCAATGCCCGGATGGCAGTTCGCCGCCGGCCGACAAGGTGATGCACGCCTGCCTGCAGGTAGGCGCCAGCCAGGTGATGTTGTCCGATGGTTTCTGCGCGGGGAAACCGGAGTTCAAGGGCTTCAGCCTGTCGCTGTCGGTGGCGGACGATGCGGAGGCGCGACGAATATTCGATGCGCTTGCCGAAGGCGGACAGGTGCAGCAGCCGTTGATCGCGACGTTCTTTTCCTCCAGCTTCGGCATGGTCGCCGACCGCTTCGGCGTGGCGTGGATGGTGATCGTGCCGCAAGCGGGCGCCTGAGTCGGGTGGATCAGGCGCGCGGCATCCTGGGCAACAGGGTGTCGCGTTTCCCGCATTGGCGTGATCTGCGGATCGGTAGCAGGCCATGCGCGACGCTGTCGTGTGAGATATTCCGCAGGCACACTGCTGCGGCATACTGCTTCAATTGCAGGCATCCCAGATTCTTCCTCGTCATGGTTCCACACGTACTCGACAACCCGATCTGGGAGTCCCTGGCAAGCCGGCATCGGTCGCTGGCATTGGGCGAGGGCGACGTGGCCCGTTACCCCGCGCAAGTCGCGCCCTTCCTGGGCGTGGCGGTCGACGGCATCGATGTGGCGGGGGCGCTGGAATCGCTGATGCCCTCCGGCGATACCGCTTTGTTATTGGGGCCGGTGCCGGCCACATCGCCGGGCTGGGAACTGGAACATCTCGCGCAACTGGCGCAGATGATCTGTCCGGTGCGCATGCCGGAGGTGGATGGCCCCGGAATCATCGAACTTTCCGGGTCGCATCATGCCGATGTACTGGCCTTGACCGCACTGGTCTATCCGCACTACTTCCGCCCGCGCACGACCGACCTCGGCCGCTACTTCGGCATCTACCGGGACGGCCGGCTGGCGGCGATGATCGGCGAGCGCATGGGCATGCAGGGCTACACGGAAATCAGCGCGGTCTGCACCCACCCCGACTGCAACGGCCACGGCTACGCCCGCCGCCTGCTTGCCTGGTTGTCGAATGACAATCTGGACCATGGACGCATCCCGTTCCTGCATGTCGGCCAGCAGAACCAGCGGGCAATGCGGTTGTACGAACGCAACGGTTACCACATTCGTCGCGAAATCGCGTTCTGGTCGCTGCGGCGCGTCGACGGGTGAGCGGCAGCGGCCGACTATGAGTTTCAACTTCCATCTCTATCGCGCACCGGAGGGCACCGGGCCGATGAATATCTGGCAAGGCATGCATGCCGAAGCCATGGGCACGCTGGCGCAGGTCCGCGAACGGATCGATGCCGTGTTCCCCGGATTGAAATGGCAGGAGTGGGCGGGATCGTGTAACGGCATGGGCAGCGATCCACTCCACTATTACCTGGATATCTGGCTACGCGAGGAGGCGGACGGACAGGTTCGCTTCGTGACCATGAACAAGGCGCCGCCGACGGCGATGCGCGCAGTCCTTGAAGCGCTGACGCTCAACCATGTCTGCGCCCCCGAAGCCGGCGAGCTGGTCGATGTCTACGCTTATGGCGACGATGATCGTCATTACGCGAAGGCCGCGCGGCGGGATTGAAGGCGCGGCTCCCGGCGCGATGGCGCGCGGAGGATTACCCTGTGCACCCCCGAACCGCACGGTTATTCCATGAAAGCACCCGGTTATCTCGACGACGAGCAGATCGAACGCCTCGGCAACCTGCTGGACCAGCGCGCGGTGCCGTTCAAGGGCTTCAACCTGGAAGCGCTGGATGGCTACCTGTCGGCGCTGGTGCTCGGGCCGGAGGAAGTGCCGATGATCGAATGGCAGCCTGCGGTATGGGGCACGCCGCCGCGCTGGGCCGGCGAGGAAGAGCGCCTGCAGGTCGAGGCGCTGCTGCAGGGCCACCACAACATGGCGACGCAACGCGCGCGCTTCGCCGACGACGAACTGCCCGACCATCTCGTGCCGTTGCTGTGGCTGCCGGTGGATCCGGAGGCGGAGCAGGGCGGGGACGGCGCCGAAGAGGCGCTGGAGATCGGTCGTGACTGGGCCTTCGGTTTCTTCCGCGGCGTCGAATTGCGCGAGGCCGCCTGGGAGCGATGGCTCGACGACAACGAATGGATGGACGAGGTCTTCGCCCTGCTGGACCGGCTGGCCAGCGGCGAAGTGCTGGGCGACGATCCTGCCGGACCCTCGATGCCGATCACCTATCGCGAGCGCCTGGAGATCGTCGCCAGCCTGCCCGGGATGCTCGCCGACCTGCACCGGCATCGGATCGAGGCCTTGACCCCGCGCCAGCCGCGCCGCCGCACCGACACCCCGGACCGCAACGATCCGTGTTCCTGCGGCAGCGGCAGGAAATACAAGAAGTGCTGCGGCGCGATCGCATGAACACCTGGATCGTCCTGCTGCGCGCGGTGAATGTCGGAGGCACCGGCAAATTGCCGATGGCCGAACTGCGTGCCATGTGCGAAGCGATCGGCTTCGAGGACGTGCGCACCTACATCGCCAGCGGCAATCTGGTGTTGCGCAGCGCGCATGGCGGAAAGCAGGTGAAGGCGCTGCTGGAGAAGGCGTTGTTGCGTTACGCGGGCAAGCCGGTCGGCGTGCTGGTGCGCACTCCGGAGGAAATGGCGGCGGTGCTCGCGGCCAACCCGTTCCCGGAGGCCGCGCCCAACCGCAACCTCGTGATTTTCCTCGATGCCGCGCCGCCGTCCGATACGCTGGCCGCGGTCAGTCATCGCAACGATGAAGAAATCGCCCTGGGCAAGCGCGAGATCCATGTCCATTACGGCGCTGGCATGGCTGACTCGAAACTCAGGATTCCGGCGGCGAAGAACGGCACCGCACGCAACATGAACACAGTCGCCAGGTTGGTAGCCATGGCGCGGGAATGAATGAGCGCTCCACCGCTGGCGTCCCTCTCCCCGCAGGTGGGAGGAGGGATGCATCGCCTGCTCCCTGAGGATTCACGCGTCGTTTGGTTCGTTTCCCGGCTACGCACTAGACTGGAGCGCCACATCGCAGCAGATCGCGATGCACGACCCACTCCCCGGAAAGCGACGCCGCATGCCCAAGCATTTGTTCCTGTTCTTACTGGCGGCCTGCCTGAGCGCTTGCCAGCAGAAGGCGCCGGCTGAAGAACCGGCCACCATCATCGACATGCCGGTCAGTACCGAACAGGGCGGCGCGCTCAGTGGCGGCCCCGCGACCGCGCCGATGACGCCGCGTCCGGACCTGCTGGAAGGCACCCGCTGGCCTGTGGCCGAGGTGACTTCCGGAAAGGCCTACATCAGCTGCGACCTGGACCATGCCGCCAATGGCGACGGCGAGCCCCTGGTCGATCTTTCCTACGAGGGCGTGATGGCGGCCGTGGAGCCTTGCAAGCAGGCAGGCACCGTGCGGCTGCGCTACGAGGGCAAGATCAGCACCGACTTCACCGCGCTGGTGTCGCGTGTCGCCAATATCGCCAATCGCCTGCATATCGACCAGCGCATCCTCGACCTCGATTCCAGTGGTGGCCATGTCGAAGACGCGATGAAGGCGGGCGACGCCATCGGCGCTTCGCAATGGACTTTGAGGGTGCGCGACGGCGCGATCTGCCACAGCGCCTGCGTGTTGATCCTGGCGGCGGGCGACGACCGCCAGGTCGCCGGCAAGGTCGGCATCCACCGCATGATGCGGATCGATTCCACCGCGACCACGCGCACCGAACTGAGCCAGGAGCTGCGCGAGGTCTATGCGCAGATGAAGGACTACCTGGAGCGCAACGGCGCATCGGTGGCCGTGGCCGACCTGATGATGACCGTGCCCAACCGCAAGTTGCGCCTGCTGAGCATGGAAGAACTGCAGGCCTACGGACTGGAGGGAACCAATGCGGTGCAGGACGACCTGGAACGGATCCAGTTGACCCGCAAATGCGGCGCGGACTTCGTGCAGCGCAAGGACGATTTCACCCGCGCCTTCGATCGCGAATGCGTGCAGCCGGACAAGGGCGCCGAGGCCATCGACGCCTGCGGGCTGGAGCTGCGGGAAGGATTCGGCTTCCCCGACGAGAAATGCCCGCTGGAAAGCCCGCTGTCCCAGCATGACAAGATCGTCCGCGATGCGACCCGGACCGGGGCGAAATAGCGGCGCAGGGATTTTACTGCGCGGCAGGAGTGTCCATGGCAGCGACCCAGCTGTCGCAAAGCGCCCGCTTGCCGGCCGGGGTCAGTTGCTTGATGCGGTACTCGGCGATGCTGGCCGCGGAGCGATCGGGATACGCGCATTGCCCGAGCAGGCGCAACGGCGGGTGCGAGCGCGTGTAGCGGGCACCGGTGCCGGCGACATGCTTGGCGTAACGTCGCGCGACATCGACCGCGATGCCGGTGTACAGGCTGCCGTCACGGCATTCGATCAGATACACATGCCAGGACGAAGGTGGTTTCAACGGCCGCCACCGCCGCCACCGCCACCGCCACCGCCTGACGATCCGCCGCCACCGCCACCCGAGGAGCTGCCGGGGACGTGGGAGGACGAGGCGATCTGCGAACTCAGGCTGTTGCCCATCGCCTTGCTGAAGCTGCCCAGGTCGCCGATGCTGCTGCCGCGATACCAGGCAATGCCGGCAGTCGCCGCCGCCACCGCTGCGGCGCCCGCGGCCAGGGTGAACTTCCTGGTCCAGGCGTCTTCCACTTCCAGCGCCACCGCGTAGGGCAACAGCATTTCATAGCGTTTCGCATCCAGCGCGGGTGGCGCTTCGGGACCGGGCAGGTTCTTCAGTTCGTCGCGCTCGGCCACGGAGAGATAGAGCTTCAGTCCTTCGATTTCGTCCAGCAGCTTGCGTCCCGCGGGCGTCGGCGCTTTCACCAGGACGGCGAATACGATCAGCAGCGCCGTCATCAAGGCCAGCAAGCCGACGACGAACAGGATGCCGCCGCCGCCGCCGAGCACCACGGCCAGCACCCCGCTGACCAGTGCGATCAGGAAGGCGACGCCGATGCTGCTGCCATTGCGCACGAACAGCGCTGGCTTGAAGCGTTGCTCAAGCACCGCCGAATGCGCCGTCTGCGCCCCGGAAATGGTCGAGGCATTGGTGTTCTTCAATTCCAGCGTCGACTGGCCGCCGACGAACAGCTTGGCCAGCAGGGTCTGCTGTTCCCTGGTCGGCGGGCGCTCGGTGGTGGCGGTCCTGGCCAGTTCCCAGTCGTCCTTCAACAGGCCCTTTTCGCGCTGGATATCCACGTTGCCGGCTATCGCCAGCGACAACAGGTCGGCGGAGAAACAGCGCGTGTCGTACCCCATGCGGCGCATGTAGCGCAGCCCCGCTGGAGAGTAACCGGTGGGCGGGTCGTAGCGGGCGATGACCACGCCGGGTCGTGGATCGCGGCCGAGGCGGTGCCAGCGACGCGCGCAGAATCCCAGCAACGCGATCAATCCGGCCAGCGCGATCAGCACGCCGCGATTGTCCTTGAGCAACCATAGCCAGCGCTGCGCACGCGTGGGAGCGACAACCACGTCCTTCGGGAAACCCATCACCACGGTCATGCCTTCGCGCGGCGCCAGTGGCTGGGTCAGTTGCCAGCGGGCGACGCCGGGGGCGACGACTTCGGCAGCGTAGGCGCGTCCTTGCTGGCCTTGCGCGCCGGTGTAGCCTTCGACCTTGATTCGATCCACGGGCACCGCCGCAGGCAGGCGCACTTCCACGCTGCCGCGTTCGACAGGGAAATCCCAGCCGGTGCCGATCGCGTTCCAGTACAGCTCATCGTGGTCGCCGAAGAAGCCCAGCTGGCGCGTGGTGCGGTAGTGCAGGGTGTAGGTGTAATCGGCGGGCGTGGGCAGGAAATCGTCGTTGCCGGTGTTGATGCGCACGCCGTTGGATTTTTTCTCGATGAACCACGGCTCGGTCTTGCCGTCGCGCTGTACGTCGAGCATCCGGAAATCGACCACGACCCGGTTGCCGTAACGGTCCTTGTAGCGGGTGGGGAAGTCTCGATAGATGCCGCGACGGATGTTGCTGCCTTCGGCACGCACGGCGATGCGCTCGGTGACGTCCAGGCTGCCGTCGGCTGCGATTTGCACTTCGCTGTCGTAAGAGAGGATGCGTTCCTGTGCGGCCAGGGGTGCGGCCGGAAGCAGGAGGAGCACGGCGACGAACGCGGCAAGGAAAATTCCTTTCATCTGGTCAGCTCCACTTTCACCGCGGCGCGGCTGCCGTCGTCGGCCTGGAAAAATTCGGCGCTGTCGAAACCGCCCGCGCGGGCCACGAACAGGTCCGGCACGCGCTGCACCGCATCGTTCAAGTCGCAGACCGCGCCGTTGTAGAAACGGCGCGCGTATTGCAGTTGTTCCTCGACCTGGACCAGGTCGCGCTGCAGCTGCGAAAAATTTTCGCTGGCCTTGAGCTCCGGATACGCTTCCCGCAGGGCCAGCAGGCGGCCGATGCCCTGTTCCAGCGCCGATTCGATGTCGCCCAGCTTGCCGGGCGCCTGCGCAACCAGCGCCTGCGCGCGCAATTCGGTCACCGTGGCCAGCACGGCTTTTTCGTGCCCGGCATAGGCCTGCACCGCGCTGACCAGCGAAGGCACCAGGTCGTGGCGACGGATCAACTGCACGTCCACATCGGCCCAGGCGGTGCGCACCTGGTTGCGCAGGCGCACCAGGCGGTTGAAGGCGATCACCGCCCATGCCGCCAGGGCCAGCAGCAGGAGTGCGATTGCCAGTGCCGTGATTGTCATGCGTGCTCCCTTGCGAGTGGATCGTTTGCGGGCCGGTCGAACCGTAAGGATTTGTCGAAATGCGGTGACTGCGTGGATTTGCTCTTCGAGCAAGAGCAAATCCCCTTCAATCCCCCTTTTATGAAGGGGGAAGCACGAGCCACCCGGACAAGCCGGGGACAGGATAGCGAAAGGCGCTTATTCCGCCAGCGGCCGCACGCGTATTTCCACATCCTCGAAAGTGACCGTGCTGCCCGCATGGATCTTGCAGGTCTTGCGCAATTCGACCACGCCATCCACGCGAACCCTGCCACTGGCCACCAATGCCTTGCCCGCGCCACCGCTGTCGCAGACCCCACTCAATTTCAACAACTGGTTGAGCTCCACGTGGTCGCGATCCAGTTCGAATTCGAGTCGGGTCATGGCGGGTGATCGGCAGGAGACGGGGAATTGTGCGGCAAGAGGGTGGGTCGGGTGCAACCCGCGTCACCGGCAATCGGGTGCGAGCCATGCCAGGATGCCAGCCCACGTCATCGACGGCGGTCCTGTCTTAGACTGATGTCCGCTTCTGCAGCGCCCTGGATTACAGGAGAACCGATGAAGACTTCACGCCTGGTCCTGATTTCCGCAATGCTGGTCTTCACGGCCTCGGCCAGTGCCCAGCAAACCGCCCAGCCCGCGCCTGCGCCAGCACCGCAGCCGCAGCCGGTGAAGCAACAGCGACTCACCCCGGAACAACAGGCCCAGGTGACGCGACAGAATGCCGAGATGAGCAAGGCCGCCGCACAGGTGATCCAGCTGGTCGACCAGGGCAGGATCGGCGAAGTCTGGGACGGCGCTTCAGCCGTGGCCAAGTCGGTGGTGAGCAAGGACAACTTCATCCGCCAGGTCGCTTCGGATCGGCAGAAGCTCGGTGCGCCTGTCGAGCGCCAGCAGGCTGGAGTAACCCGCGCCGCGTATGCGGCCGGCGGACAGGTGCCGGCGGGCAATTACATCAATGTGGTCTTTGCGACCAGGTTCGCCAATGTGCCGCAGCCGGTGCGTGAACTGGTGTCGTTCCACCTGGACAACGACAAGACCTGGCGGGTGTCGGGGTACAGCCTGCGTTGAGTTTCGTTCTTCACCGGCCAGCAAAGAAGTCACCTTGAAGGTAGGTTTCTTTCAGCTTCTTCGTGGATTGCGCTGGGAGGCGACACAAGTGTGTGGAGACTAATGAAACGGAATTCCTCCGGAATGGAAGCAAGGCTTCCGTAGGAGCGCCCCATGGGCGCGAGCTCTTCGTCCCGCATCAAGTATCCCGCCGAAGAGCTCGCGCCCATGGGGCGCTCCTGCGAGAGTGACAATTCCTTCAGTGAGTGCAGGAGCTTTCCCGGCCATGCCTCACTCGGTCTCGAACTGCGAAATCTCGCCCAGGATCGCCTGCGCCTTGCGCAGGCTGCCGCCGGTCACGCTGTCTTCCATCGCCTTGGCCAGGCGCGGGCGTTGCGGGCTGCGCGACCAGCGATGGAACCGCCAGGTCGCCAACAGGCCGGCGATGCCCACACCCATTCCGATCCAGACCACCGAAGGCGCATTGGCGTAAAGATCCGCACCCGCCAGTCCCGCCAGCACCATCAATATCGGCACCCACAGGAACCACCACGGCAGGCCCACGATCATGCCGTTGATGATGTAGAAGCGACGCAACTTGAGCAGTTGCTTCTGGATGCCCAGTACCGGCAGGGAATAGTCGATGGTCCGGATCAGGCCCATCGTGCATCCGGCCAGCGCGATCGCGGCCACGCCATAGGCATGGACGAAGACGCCGGCCAGCACCACATGCCAGGGCAGGTCCAGCGGCGTGGACCCGGCCCGGATCCACAGACTGGAGGCCAGCAACACGAAAGCCAGGCCAAACATCATCTGCAGGAGCTGGCCCCAGAACAACGGACGCAGGCTCGAACGCATCCGCCTGGTACGGTCGTCCTTCAGCAGCAACAGGTTGATGGCGTTCTGCTGTTCCAGCCTGCGGTCCAGGGATTGCCAGGCGGCTTTCAGTTCGTCGAGTTCCATGATGGTTTCCATGATTGTCTTCGTGGTCAGATTTCGTTGCGGATGCGTTGCTTCAGGCGGCTGATCTTGGTCGCCACATTGGTTTCGCTGATGCCCAGGACTTCGGCCATTTCGCGATAGCTGCGGTCTTCCAGGTAGAGCAGCAGCAATGCGCGATTCAATGGCTCCTGCGCATGGATGAAGCGGTGCAGGGCGCGCACCTGCTGGTCGAGTTCGTGGTCGGCGGCGTTTCCGTCGGCCTGGTCGTGGAGTTCCTCATCCAGCGGAACGGCATGGTCGCGACGGCGGCTGTTGCCACGTACGTAGCTGATCGCCACGTTCAACGCGATCCGGTACATCCAGGTCGGGAACGGACGCGCCGGGTCGTAGCCGGGAAACGCGCGCCATAACTGCGCGGCGATTTCCTGGGCCAGCTCCTCGCGGTCGTCCGCCTGCCAGGCATAGCTATTGGCGACCTTGAACACGATTCCGCGATGGCGCTCGATCAGTTCGCCGAATCGCTCCTGCCGGTCTGCATCCCTGGTCATCGTTGCGGTGTACTCCATTCCCGTGCCTGCCGATCTTGAGAGGGCGCCGTGCGCCGTGCGGTCCAAGCCATGATTCGCGGCAGGGCGGGAATCCTCACAGTCGTTCAGTTTCGGCGCGTGGAAACGTGCCGGCATGAACAATCCGCGCCATACGCCCGCGCACGTCATTGCGCTGACCCAATCCGTCCCCGACAATCCGGACTCCCACCGGAGACGCCTCTTGAGTTCCAACACCCCGGCACCGACCCCGGCTGCCCAGTTGCGCAAATTGTGCGCACATTTCGCCAAGCCCCGCCTGAGCCGCGCCATCTGGCAATTGCTCAACACCTTGCCGCCGTTGCTGGCGATCTGGGCGTTGATGGCCTGGAGCGTGGTCGCCGAGTGGGGGTATGGCTGGACGCTGTTGATGGCCATTCCCGCCGCCGGTTTCTACGTGCGTCTTTTCATCATCCAGCACGACTGCGGACACGGTTCGTTCTTCGCCAACCAGAAGGCCAATGACCTGGTCGGCCGCTGCCTGGGCCTGATCACGCTGTTTCCCTACGGCTATTGGAAGAAGACCCACGCCGTGCACCACGGCACCTCGGGCAACCTCGACCGCCGCGAGATGGGCGACATCGAGACCCTGACCGTGGCCGAATACGAATCGCGCTCGTGGCTCGGCCGCTTCGCCTATCGCTTCTATCGCAGCACGCCGGTACTGCTGGGCATCGGCCCGGTGTACCAGTTCGTGATCAAGCATCGCTTCCCGTTCGATCTGCCTTTCAGCTGGAAGAAGGAATGGGCCAGCGTGATGCTCAACAACCTGATGCTGCTGGTCGTTGGTGGTGCGCTGGCGTGGGCCATCGGCTGGGATACCGTGCTGCTGGCGCATTTGCCCATCGTGTTGCTGGCCGGGGCCACGGGCGTGTGGCTGTTCTACGTGCAGCACACCTTCGAAGGCGCCTACTGGACCAAGAAGGACGATTGGGACGCGGGCAAGGCCGCGGTCGCCGGCAGCTCGTATTTCGACCTGCCGCAAGTGCTGCACTGGTTCACCGGCAACATCGGCTACCACCACATCCATCACCTGGCCAGCCGTATCCCCAACTACCGCCTGCGCGAGGCTTTCGAATCCAGTCCGTTGCTGCGATCGGCGCCACGGTTGACCCTGTGGTCCAGCCTGAAATCCGCGCGCCTGAAGCTGTGGGACGAGCAGTCGCAGCGCATGGTGGGCTTCGGCTACAAGCGCCGGGCTGTCGCCTGAGCATTGGGGCGTAGAGCCGAGCTTGCTCGGCTGCTCTTCCTTCAAACGTAGAGCCGAGCTTGCTCGGCTGCTCTTCCTTCAAGCGTAGAGCCGAGCTTGCTCGGCTGCTCTCCGCGATGGGTCAAAAGCAGCCGAGCAGGCTCGGCTCCACGAGGCGCACGCCGTGGCGACAAGGGTTTAGGGCGACAGCTCTTCCGGCAGGGCGCACAATACCGGCCTGCGTCCGCCTGTTCAGGATGCCCGGAGTCTTTGCATGTCCACCGAACCCGCCCCCCTTCTTTTCGCCGATCTTGGCCTTTCCGCGCCCGTCATGGCCTCGGTCACCGAAGTCGGCTACGAGTCGCCTTCGCCGATCCAGGCCGCGACCATTCCCGCCCTGCTGGCCGGCAAGGACGTGCTGGGCCAGGCCCAGACCGGCACCGGCAAGACCGCGGCCTTCGCCCTGCCGATCCTGTCGCGACTGAAGCTGGACCAGCGCAAGCCGCAGGCGCTGGTGCTGGCGCCGACCCGCGAACTGGCGATCCAGGTCGCCGAGGCCTTCCAGCGCTACGCCAGCAAGATTCCCGGCTTCGTGGTCCTGCCGATCTACGGTGGCCAGGGCTATGCGCCGCAGCTGACCGCACTGAAGCGCGGCGTGCACGTGGTGGTGGGAACGCCGGGCCGGGTCATCGACCACCTGGACCGCGGCACCCTGGACCTGTCCGAGCTGACCACGCTGGTGCTGGACGAAGCCGACGAAATGCTGCGCATGGGCTTCATCGATGACGTGGAAGCGGTGCTGAAGAAGACCCCGCCGACCCGCCAGGTGGCGTTGTTCTCGGCAACCATGCCGCAGGTCATCCGCCGCATCGCCCAGACCTACCTGCACGAGCCGCAGGAAGTCACCATCACCGCCAAGACCACCACCGCGACCAACATCCGCCAGCGCTACTGGTTCGTCAGCGGCATGCACAAGCTGGATGCGCTGACCCGGATCCTGGAAGCCGAACTCTATGAAGCCATGATCGTGTTCGCCCGCACCAAGCTGGGCACCGAGGAGCTGGCGCAGAAGCTGCAGGCCCGCGGCCTGGCCGCCGCCGCGATCAACGGCGACATCCAGCAGCAGCAGCGCGAGCGCACCATCCAGCAACTGAAGGACGGCAAGCTCGACATCCTGGTCGCCACCGACGTGGCCGCGCGCGGTCTCGACGTGGAGCGGATCAGCCATGTGCTGAACTACGACATCCCCTACGACACCGAGAGCTACGTGCACCGCATCGGCCGCACCGGCCGCGCCGGGCGCAGCGGCGATGCGATCCTGTTCGTGACCCCGCGCGAGAAGGGCATGCTGCGTTCGATCGAGCGCGCCACCCGCCAGCCGATCGAGGAGATGAAGCTGCCCAGCGTGGAAGCGGTCAACGACAAGCGCGTCGCACGCTTCCTCGGCCGCATCACCGACACCCTGGCCACCGGCGAGCCTGGCGAATACCGCTCGCTGGTCGAGCGTTACGAGTCGGAAAACAACGTGCCGATGGTCGATATCGCCGCCGCGCTGGCGCGCCTGCTGCAGGGCGATACGCCGCTGCTGCTGCGCCCGGATCGCGCGCCTGCGGCCCCGCAGGCCTACGAGCGCAACGAGCGTCACGAACGCAGCGAGCGTCCGTCGCGCGGCGAGCGTCCGCGACGCAGCGAACATTCGTCGCATGGCGAACGTCCTGTTCGCGAGGAACATGCGACCCCACGCCGCAAGGAAGCTCCCGCTGCGTTCGAACGTCCCGCCGCAGCGCGCAGCTTCGACAAGCCGGCGCGCGAAACCTCACGCATAGAACGTCCAGACTTCGAACGTGCTCCCAACGAGCGTGCCCCCAGCGAACGTCCTCGCATCGACAAGGCCCCGCGCGAAAAACCCGATGTCGGCATGGAATCGTTCCGCATCGAGGTCGGCCATGCGCATGGGGTGAAGCCGGCCAACATCGTCGGCGCCATCGCCAACGAGGCGGGACTGGACAGCAAGTACATCGGTCGCATCGATATCCAGGACGACTACACCGTGCTCGACCTGCCCGAAGGCATGCCGAAAGAACTGTTGATGCACCTGAAGAAGGTGTGGGTCTCCGGCCAGCAACTGCGCATCCACAAGGTGGGCGAGGGCGATGACGGCGGCGACGCGCCGCGCAAGTTCAAGCCAGCTGGTGCGCGCACCGGCAAGCCGTCGGGTTTCAAACCGGGCCCGCCGGGCAAGCTGCACCGCAAGGGGCCGCCGAAGCCGCGCGAGTGATTTTTTCTCGTCGTCCCCGCGAAGGCGGGAACCCAGCGACTTTGTTCTTCGTTCTGTCCCGCGCCTCTGCACGAAAGTCACTGGGTCCCCGCCTTCGCGGGGATGACGAAACATATTTTCACGTCCGTACTTCGAACCTTCACCCATGACCACCACCCGCCTCAACAAGCACATCGCCGAAACCGGTTTCTGCTCGCGTCGCGAAGCCGACCGGCTGATCGCCGATCGCCGCGTCACCGTCAACGGCATGCCGGCGGGCATGGGCGCGGTGGTGGGCGAGGGCGACGAGGTCAAGGTGGATGGCCAGGAACTGCGCGTGCGCCAGAAGAAGGCCGGCGGGCGCAAGCATGTCTACATCATGTTGAACAAGCCGGTCGGCATCACCTGCACCACCGAGCAGGCGGTGGACGGCAACATCATCGACTTCATCGACCACCAGGAGCGGATCTTCCCGATCGGCCGCCTGGACAAGGACTCCGAAGGCCTGATCCTGCTGACCAGCAACGGCGACATCGTCAACGAGATCCTGCGCGCCGAGAACAAGCACGAAAAGGAATACCACGTGGCGGTGAACAAGCCGGTCACCGACGAATTCCTGCGCGGCATGGCCCGCGGCGTGCGCGTCCACAACCAGACCACGCTGCCATGCAAGACCGCGAAGCTGGCCAAATTCGGCTTCCGCATCGTGCTCACGCAAGGCCTGAACCGGCAGATCCGGTTGATGTCGGCCGCGTTCGATTACCGCGTGAAGCAGCTGCGACGGGTGCGCATAGACAGCCTCAAGCTGGGTGCGCTGAAGCCGGGCCAGTGGCGCAACCTGACCGAGATCGAGCTGCGCGGGCTGCTGCCGCAGCGCACCGAGTGGTGAGATTTCCACGCGTGTAGGAGCGTGCCTAGCCCGCGATGCTCTTCGTCACGCTGCCCGCAAAAGCATCGCGGGCAAGGCCCGCTCCTACAAAAGCATCAAAGCATCGCGGGCAAGGCCCGCTCCTACTCGATGCTTTTGGCTTCGGAGATCGCCAGGATTTCCGCATGTTGCAGTGGCTTGTTGCGGTTGAGCAGCGGATGCAGGAAAACGGCGGCAAGGATGATCGCCACGCCCAGGTAGAACAGCGGGGTCAGTTCGCGCTGTTCGCCCAGCAGGACCATGGCCAGCACGATGGCGTAGACCGGTTCCAGATTGGTCGCCAGCTGCACGCCATAGGCACTGAGATGGCGCAGCGCGACCAGCGACAAGGCGAACGGCAGCAGCGTGCACAGCAGCGACAGGGCCAGCAGCAACAGGCCATCGTGCAGGCTGGGAACGATCAGCAGCTCGCCGGCGAAGGCGGGAAAGATCAGCGGCATCAGCGGCGCCAGTGCGGTCAGCAACAAGGTGCCGGCGCCAAGCTCCAGACCGGTGACGGTAAGCGGATCGCCGCCATCGACCATGCGCTTGTTGAGCGAGCCGAACAAGGCCACGAACAAGGCGGAAAGCGCGCCCACCACGATGCCATCGCGCATGCCATGGGGCACGCCGCCGACCACCAGGGCCACGCCCGGGAGCACAGCCAGGCCGAAAGCCAGTTCGCGCATCGAGAACGGCTTGCGTGTCAGCCAGGGTTCGACCACTGAAGTGAAGGCGGGCGCCAGGGCGATGCAGGTCGCCGCCACCGAGGCATTGGCCAGCTTGACCGCGCCATAAAAAGTCAGCCAGTGCAGCGCGACCAGCGCGCCGATGCCCGAGTAGGCCAGCATGGTCCTGGCGGGCATCGCGCGCAGTCCGCGCCACACGCTGGGCAGCGCGGCCAGCGTCGCCACCACCAGCAGCATCCGCCACCACACCAGGGGCAGCGCGGGCAGGGTGATCAACTTGCCCAGGATCGCGGTGAAGCCCCACAGCAGCACGCAGAAATGGATCTGCAACTGGGCTTTGGCGGTCGGCGACAGGGGCATGCCACTATTGTCGCCGATGCCGGCGCACTGGCGATACGTCACCACGGAGGTGGTCATGGGCGAATCCTTCACCAGTTACCTGTGCGACCTGTTTTCCGAACTGGGGCCGGTTTCACTGCGCAAGATGTTTGGTGGACAAGGCCTTTATCACGATGGAGTGATCATCGGCCTGGTCATCGGCGACGAACTGTTCCTCAAGACCGATGCGGTTACCCGTAGCGCCTTCGAGCAGGCCGGTGGCGAGCCTTTCACTTACCTGGGCAAAGGCAAGCCGGTGGTGATGAGTTATCTGTCGCCGCCAGTCGAGGCGCTGGAGTCGGCGCAAGCGATGGAACCATGGGCGCGCTTGGCCTGGGAGGCGGCATTGCGAAAAAGTGCGGGCGAGAAACCCGGCCGGAAACCGCGCGCCATCCATTCAAGAAAGAAATGAAGTAGCGTGGGATCGCCGTCCCCACTGATTCAAGCTGCGCCAAGACGCTGCAGCAGCGCCATCGCGGCGGCCGGATTCCGCTCCTTGGCGCTGCTGATGAAATAGACGAAGACATCGCGCGGTGATGTCTTCGGTGCAGGGGCTTCGACATGCGGCAATTCAGCGGGATCGTTGCCCTCCGCCCATAGCGATGCCCGCTTGCTCCATGCATCCAGGTCGGCCGCAGCGTAGCCGGTCGCGATCCGCGCCTGCGAACGCATCAGGCGCGCATAGACGAAATCGGCGGTGAGGTCGGCGAACGAAGGGTATTCGCCGGAATCGGTGAATACGGTCGCCATGCCGTGTTTCCGCGCCAAGGCGAGGTAATCCGCATCGATGAAACCGGGATCGCGAACGTCCAGCACATGGCGCAAGCGGCGGCCCGCATGTTCGGCTGGCAGCAACTCGACGAAGGCGGCGAATTCCCCGGCGTCGATGCGCCGGCCCTTGTCGAACTGCCAGACCAGCGGCCCCAGCTTGGCGCCCAGTTCGACGATGCCGCCGATGAAGTCCTCGACCTGGTGCCCGGTTTTGGACAGGGCGCGCGATTCCATGATCCGTTGCGGCGCCTTGGCCGAGAACAGGAAATCGTCCGGCGTCTCGTCGCGCCACTTGGCGTAGGTCGCCGGTTTCTGCGTGCCGTAGTAGGTGCCGTTGATCTCGATGGCGGTGAGCTGGCGGCTGGCGTATTCCAGTTCGCGGCGCTGCACCAGTCCGACGGGATAAAACATGCCGCCGCGCCACGGCGCATAGGTCCAGCCACCGATGCCGACACGGATGCGCAACGGCCTATCCTTCGTCGTGTCGACGGAATGATTGGTGGAAAACAGGTCGGCGGTCGCGGTGATTCCGTTGCGCTTGTTCATGGGTTTCACAGGCCATGGATTCCAGTCGCCAGCAGCATAAGCCACGGCTTGCAGCGTCGCATCGGCGATTCCGCGGACCGAAAGCGGCTGCCGATGCCGGGCGACCCAATCCGCGGCAGCGGAGTAAGCCGCGATGGCGCCCAGGCTTCCTTCGATGCCGACGGACCGGAACCAATGAACTCCGGCCAGCGACTACTTGCTCAAGCCCTTCCCGTGGCTTTTATCGCGGCTTGCGCCGCTCCCGCACGGGCAGGTTCGCGTCGACGGCCAAGCAGTCGTCGCGCAGAGGCGCGGCGGCGGCGTAAATGACGGGCATGGGTCAATGGATGTGCACGAATGGGCGGCATGGCGAAATCGGCATACCCGGTCCGGGTTGCTACGCCCGGGGGCGGAAACCCGTACGCCACAGGATGCTGCGACTGGCGGGGATGGAATTTCGAGGTCGGGGGATTTGTCGATTATGATGCGGAAGGGTTGGTGGAAGACGTTGCTCCAAGCGACGCACGCCTTGTCTGGATACTGGGAATCATGCTGATCGAAGAACGCGAAATACGCGTCGCCAGCCTGCGGCCGGGGATGTACGTCAGTCGCCTGGACCGGGACTGGATCGGCACGCCGTTCCTGCTGCAGGGATTCCTGGTGCAGACCCAGGAGGACATCGACCTGCTCGGGCAATACTGCCGGCATGTGTTCGTCGACATCGTCAAAAGCGAGAACTTCGTCAGACTTTCGCTGCAACGGCTGGAACGACCGGGCCAGGGCGGCTACGACGTGCCCGATCTCAAGGACATAGCCAACAGCCGGCCGCGCGCCGTGCTGCACAAGGTCGAGGACGAACTGCCGCGTGCGCGCGAAGCGGTGCAGGAAGCACGCAAGGCGACCACTGGAATCATGGCCGGCTTGCGTGCCGGCAACAAGTTGAGCGAAACGGAAGTGGACCAGGTGGTCACGCCGCTGGTCGAGAGCGTGGTGCGCAATCCCGACGCCTACTTCTGGCTCGAGTCCCTGCGCCAGCACGACAGTTATACCTACAGCCATGCGATGAATTGCTGCGTGCTGATGGCGGCGTTCGGCCGCCACCTGGGCCTGGCCGATGAAGTGCTGCACGATCTGGCGAAGGGTGGCTTGCTGCTGGACATCGGCAAGACCGTGGTTTCGGAAGAACTGCTGGAGAGCGCGCAAGCCTTGACCGAAGGCGAGCACGGCCTGGTGCGCAACCATGTCGAGCATGGCCTGCGCCTGTACGACGAATCGGGCGCGGACAATGCCCGCGTGCGCGAGATCATCCAGACCCATCATGAGCGCGAGGATGGTTCCGGCTATCCGTCCGCGCTGACCGGCGAAAGCATCCCGCTGTTCGGCCGCCTCGCCGGCATCGTCGATTCCTACGACGCCATGACCAGCACGCGACCGTATCGGCCATCGGTATCGAAATACGAGGCCCTGCAACGGATGTATCGCCAACGCGGCCAATTGTTCCAGGGCGACCTGCTGGAACAGTTCGTGCAGTGCCTCGGGGTGTATCCCGTGGGCACGCTGGTCGAGCTGAGTACGGGCGAGGTCGCCGTGGTCATGGCCCAGAACCCGGTGCGAAGGCTGTTCCCGCGGGTGATGCTGCTGACCGACGTGGGCAAGAAGCTGCGCAAGGGCTTCGAATCGCTGGACTTGCGCGACACCCTGGCGGGCAAGGCCTCGGCCCAGATCAGCATACGGCGCTGCCTGCAGGCCGGGACCTACGGACTGGATCCAAGGGAACTCTACCTGTGACCTTGCGACGCAAGCCGGCGACCTTGGGAAGGGGAGGCCGCGAGTGCTGAACCGGGAGCAGTTGTTCAAGGCCATCGACCAGTCGGCCCCGACCGGCGGGCCGGAAGGAGCGTTGCTGATCGTGCGCGTACAGAACCTGCGCGACTACGAGACGATGTTCGGCTACGACACCGGTGAGTTCCTGGTGCAGGCCTTCGAGACGAAACTGCGTGCCTGCCTGCGCGATGCGGACATCATGGTGCGCATCGGCGAATGCGATTACGCCGTGGTGTTGCCGAACCTGCGGGATCGCAACCATGTGGTCATGGCCGCGGCCAAGGTGGCGCGCGCCTTCCAGGATCCGCTGCAGGTCCGCAGCAGGCCCGCATGGGTCAACGTGGCGGTCGGCGCCTGCCTGTCCGCCGATGCCACCACGCCCGCCGCCGCGTGCCGTCAGGCCGATGCGGCCTGCAAGCTGGCCTGGCGCTTGCACGAGCGCCACGTACTGCATGAAGGCGTGTCCGCTCCGCTGGTGAGCTATGACCAGTTGCATGAGGCAATCGCCAGCAATCGCCTGCAGGTATTCCTGCAGCCGGTCTATTCGTTGCAGGACGGGGTGCTGAAAGGCGTCGAATCGCTGTCGCGCTGGCCGCACGCCTTGCACGGCACGATCGGCCCGGATGTGTTCGTTCCGATGGCCGAGCAGGCCGGCCTGATCCATGAAATCACCCGCTGGAACATCAATGCCACGTTCCGCCATTGCTCGACGTGGCTGGAAAACAAACCCGGGCTGAAGTGCGCGATCAACATCTCGCCACTGGCCTTGACCACCCCGGGTTTCGTGGAGCAGATGACCGCCGCCGTGCGCATGTGGAATCTGCGGCCGGGCAATGTGATGCTGGAAGTCACCGAAACCGCCTTCGTCGACAACCAGGGCCAGCTGGCGCACACCCTGTCCACGTTGCATGGCATGGGGCTGGGTATTTCCATCGACGATTTCGGCACTGGTTATTCGTCGCTTTCCTACCTCAAGCAATTCCCGGTCGATGAACTGAAGATCGACATGAGTTTCGTCCGCGAACTCACCGCCAACCCGCGTGCCGCAAGGCTGGTTTCATCGATCATCGACATGGCTCACGGCCTGGATGCCCTGGCCGTGGCCGAAGGCATCGAAAGCGCGGAAACCTGGAGGCTGTTGCAGGAAATGGGCTGCGATCACGGCCAGGGCTACTATTCCGGCCGCCCGCAACCGGCCGAGGAAGCGTTGGCCATGCTGGCCGACGCTTCCTGACCCGACTGGATTACACCCGGCCGGATTACCGGATCGGCTGGTCCAGCATCAACTCGCGCACGAAGCGCACCGGCGGCGCGCCGTAGGACAGCACCTGGTCGTGATAGGCCTTCAGGTTGAACTTGTCGCCCAGCTTTGCTTCCACCGCCTTGCGCGTGTCGTAGTGCTCCTGCACGCCGACGAAGTAGGTGGGCAATTGCGCCGAAGTCAGCTGCACGCGGGTCCACTTGCCGTCCGCCTCGCGTTCCTGCTGGAAGGTCTGGCGCACCATCAGGTCCATGCCTTGCTCCTTGGTCCAGTGGTCCACATGCACGCCCTGGTCGAGGATCGCGTTGGCGATCGTGCGCAGATAGAACTTCAGCTGCACCAGGCGGAACAACGGATCGTTGTCCATGTAACCGGCCTTGGCCATCATGTCTTCGGTGTACACCGCCCAGCCCTCGGCGAACATGCCCGAACGCAGCACCGCGCGCAGCGTGGACGGGAACTTGGCCGAATGCCAGCCTTCCAGGTAATGGCCCGGCGTGCCCTCGTGGATGCTGAGCAGGTGGATCATGCGGCTGTTGTATTCGCGCAGGAACGAATCGACCTTCTTCGCATCCCAGTCTTCGGGGATGGGTGACACCGCGTAGAACGTCTCCAGGTTCTTGTCCAGCGGGCCGGGCGAATCGCAATAGGCCACGGCCACGCCTCGCTGGAACTCGGGCATGGTGATGATCTTGACCGGCGAGTCGGGCAGGGTGACCAGATCTTTTTCACGGACGAAATCGGTCGCCGATTTCAACGCGGCTTCGGCCGATTCGACCACCTTGTCGCGGGCCGGCTTGTCGGCGTAGGCCAGCTCCAGCGCCGCTTCGATCGCCTTCTGCTGCTGGTCGTCGCTGGGCGCGTCGGGCATTTCCGGGGCGTTCGGCTTGTCCTTCAGCACGGTGCGGGCGATGCCGTACATTTCTTCGCGCACGCGCTTCAGCTCGCCTTCCGCGCGCTGCTTGATCTCGGCGCGCGACAGCGACGACAGCAAGGCGAATTGCAGTTTTTCGTCGTAGATTTTCGCGCCGACGCGGAAATCGCCCTTCGCATTCGGCACCAGGGTCTTCTGCAGCCACTGTTTCTGTTCGGCCACGGCCTTGGCCAGCGCCGCGCTCGCTTTCTCCGCGCGCAGGCGATCGGCTTCCGGCAATTCCTTGAGGTGCGGGGTGATGAACATGGCGACGATGCTGAGGATGCCGTCGTTCTGCTTCAGCACGGTTTCCGCATGCACCTTGGGAACGCGCGCCGGGTCCAGGTTCTCGCGCGATTGCGCCAGCAACGCGGGGATCTTTTCCATGCGCGCGGTGGCCGAACGCAGGCGGTCGGGCAACGGCGCGAATTCGCGCGCCATCAGGTTGTACAGCGAGCCACCGGCCAGGCCGTTGTACACCTGCGGATCCCAGGCCCAGCTTTGCTGGACTTCGGTATCCCAGATGCCGTACTGCAACTGGTTGCGCAGGATCGCCGCGTCCACCTGGTTCTCGCGCGACAGCTTGCCGGCATCCAGTGCATCCAGTTCGGCCAGGATTGTCCTGGCGAAATCGACGCCCTTCTGCCGGCCCGCGGCGCTGAGGTCATCGATCTCGCTGTCGTACTTGTGTTCGCCGATCTGGGTGGCGCTGACCGGCGACAGCTGGAACCAGCCATCGAGCGCGCGCTTGGACAGGTCGGCGAATTTCGCGTCGGCCTCGGCGGTGTCGCCGGCGGTGGCCACGGGCGTGGCCGCATCGCTGGCGGCGGGCGCCTCGGCCTTCTGGCAGGCGGCGAGGCTGGTGAGCAGGGCGAGGGCAAGCAGGCTGTGGCGCATTTCAAGGATTCCGGTGGCGGTGCGGCATCGCACCAAGCCTGCAAGCATAGGTAAAACCGCCAGCCCGCGCATGTGCCCATGCTCATGTTTGGGCTTATGCTCGCCCTGGACACACCCTGGAGCCTGAGACATGAAACACGCCGGCAGCTGCCATTGCGGCAGGATCGCTTTCGAACTTGAAGCGGAGATCAAACAAGTCGCGGATTGCAACTGTTCCCTCTGCCGCCGTCGTGGCGGCCTGCTGTGGTTCGGCCCGCGCGAGGCGCTGGTGTTGAAGACGCCGGAATCCGACTTGTCCACTTACACCTTCAACAAGCGCTACATCCAGCATCATTTCTGCGCGACATGCGGAGTCTCCCCGTTCGGCGAGGCCGACGACCCCAAGTCAGGCGCGCGGATGGTCGCGGTCAACGTGCGCTGCCTGCCGGGCCTGGACCTGAAAGCGCTGAAGGTCAATGAGTTCGACGGGGCCAGTCTGTGAGTGGAGCTCGAGGAAATTTCCGGCGCGGTGCCTGGATCTGCATCGCGCTGTTCGCGATCTCCGCCTGCAGCAACAAGGAAATGGCCGCTGGCGCGCCGGCGAAGAATCTTGCGCCGCCGATGCAGTCGCCGCAGGGCGCTTTCCTCGCCTATGAACACGACGTCGCCATCGAGCTGGCGGCAGGGGAAATTCCGGCGCGTCTGCAAGCGGTGCAGGCCAGTTGCCAATCGGGGAAATTCGGCGATTGCGCGGTGCTGGATGTGCGCCAGTCCGCGGGCGATGCACCCAGCGCCTCCCTGACCGTGCGGATCGCTCCGCAAGGAGTCGAGCCGATCATTGGCCAGGCCGCGCAAGGCGCGGAGATCGGCAGTCGCAGCACCCATGCCGAAGACCTGGCGCAGGTGGTGGCCGACAACGACCTGCAACAGCTGCGCCTGCAGAAGGAACATGCAAAGTTGCTGGAATTCCAGCAGCGCAAGGACCTGGCGGTGGCCGACTTGCTGGCTATTTCGAAGCAGCTTTCGGAAATTGAGGCGGGCCTGCAAACCGCGCAGCGCGAGGGCGCCCAGCACCGGCGCCGGATCGACACGCAACGGGTCACCCTGGATTTCCAGCCTCCAGGTGGACAACGCGGTCGCAGCGAAATCGTCCAGTCGTTCCTTGATTTCGGCAGCATCCTGTCGGTCAGTATCGCCTGGATGATCCGTGCGTTCGCCGGCTTGTTGCCGCTGCTGGTGGTGTTGTCGGTGGTGGTCTTCCTCTGGCGCCGTCGTCGCCGGCACAAGATCGGGTCATGACCTTTCCACGTTGTCTTCTCTCGCTGGTGTTGCTGGGATCGGCCCCGGTCTTGGCACAGGACGCCTGTCCGCCTGAAGGCATCGATGCGGGCTCATTGCAGCGATTGAAGCAACATGAATTCGCGGTCGAGGACGCGGTCAAGCGCAATGCACTGGCGCTGGGATTGCTGGGCTGCCTGTCCAGTCCTGATCCCGCACTGCGCGACGGCATCGCCTACGAGGCGCTTGCCCAGTGGATGCGCAGCGATCAACTCGATCTTGCCACTCGCAGGGAGTTGCGCGACCGGCTTGATGCGATGTTGAAGGAGCCTGATCCGGAAGGTTTCCGTCGTCCGTTCGCGGCACTGGCATTGTCCGAAGTCGCACGCACCGACCGCATCACGCCGTGGATGTCGCCGCAGGAACGCGCGGCGATGGTGCGGGCCGCAGTGGATTACCTGGCCTCGGTGCGCGATTACCGAGGCTACGACGATGCGCAGGGCTGGCGCCACGGCGTGGCCCACGGCAGCGACTGGTTGATGCAGTTGGCGCTGAATCCAGCGCTCGAACGCGGGCAACTCGAGCCCATGCTCAAGGCCATCGCCAGCCAGGCGGTTCCGGAATCAGCGCATGCCTATGTGTTCGGCGAGTCCGCACGCCTGGCGCGCCCGGTGCTCTACCTCGCCAACCACGGTTGGCTGAACGAGGCCGAGTGGATCGCGTGGTTCGGCCAACTGCCGGCACGCCTCGGCGATCCCGCCAAGGCCCATGCGGACAGCACATGGCTCGCACGCCGCCATGACTTGCTCGCCTTCCTCAACGCGATCTACCTAGAAGCCGACCAGTCCGATGACGCGCGGATCAAGGCCTTGAAGGGGCCGGTGCTGATGGCGATGAAGGCGGTGCCTTGAGCTTGTGTTCGCAGGCAAACGAGCCTGGTTTCAGTTTCTTTGTGAATTGAATTGTGAAGTGGCATTTGTGGGAGCGACGTAAGTCGCGAAATCGGCAATGTCGAGTGTGGGAGCGACGTAAGTCGCGAAATCGGCAATGTCGAGGCTTCATCGCGACTTGCGTCGCTCCCACAGTCACTTTCCCAACAACTCCGCCGGAATCGCCGGCATCGGCGTGCGTTCGTCGAGGGCTTCACGTTTCATCCATTCGATGAACGCCTCGGCGGCGGGGTTGAGCGGGCGATAGGTGGGATGCACGGCGTAGTAGGCGAAGCGCGCCTTCAATGCCGGGCCCGGCAGGCGGATCAGTTCGTAGCGCTGCAGGTAGGGCATGACGATCTGCTTGCGCGCCAGCGCCGCGCCGATGCCGTAGACCGCGGCGCGCATGGCGTCGGTGCTGTCGCTGAAGGTGTGCATCGCCGGCAGGTTCAGCCCACGCACGCCGGCCGCGCGGAACCAGTCGCGCCAGCCCTGCAAGGCCATGTCGCTGACCAGGGGCAGCGAGGCGATCTGGCGTGGTTCGGTCAGTTCGCTGGCTCCGGCCAGCGCGGGCGAGGCTACCGGGAACAGTTCGTCGTCCATCAGGGGATGCGAGGTCAGTCCCGCCCATTGGCCGGGTCCGTGGCGGATGGCCAGGTCGGGACCGTCGTCTTCGAAACGAACCAGGGAGATGCTCGTCTCGATCTGGATGCGGATGTCGGGATGCGCGGCGCAGAAACGCGAAAGTCGCGGCAACAGCCAGCAATAAGCCAGCGAATGCAGGGTCGAAACCCGTAGCCGGGTGATGTTGCCGCCGTGATGCAGGTTGGCGGCGACGGCGCCGATGTCGGCAATGGCGGCGCTGGCCGCATCGGCAAGCTGGCGACCTTCGGCGGTCAAGGTCACGCCGCGTGCGTTGCGCTGGAACAGGACCACGTCCAGGTGGGCTTCCAGTTTGCGGACATGGTGGCTGACCGCGCTGGCGGTGAGGTGCAGTTCCTCCGCGGCATGGGCGAAATTCTGGTGCCGGGCGGCGGCGGCGAACACTCCCAGGGCGGGTAACAGGGCGGGGCGCAGGTTCATGGCGATTGCCGATAAGGCACAAGCTGGATTTGTGGCTGGCCCTGATAGTACGCGCTTGTGGGGCCATACGGTTCAAGGAAAATGCGCGTCTGGCACAAATCTGGAGCGGGCGCGATGTCGGTGGAAATTACAGCGGTAGCGCTTGGCCGCAAGCCCGCGGCGTTCGCTCGCGACTGGCGCACGCCGCTGGAGTTGCTGCTGTTGGGTGCCATCTGGGGCGGCTCGTTCCTGTTCATGCGCATCGCGGCAAAACCATTCGGCGCCTTCGCCCTGGTCGATATCCGCCTGGCCCTGGGCGCGCTGGTCCTGCTGCCATTCCTGTGGCGGGATCGCTCCTCGATCTCGCGCTCGATGTGGCCGAAGCTGGCGATCATCGGTCTGATCAATTCGGCCATTCCCTTTCTCCTGTTCGCCTGGGCCGCGCAGCGCGCGCCCGCGGCCATTGGTGCGATCTGCAATGCCATGACCGTGCTGTTCGCGGCACTGGTCGCCTTCGTGTTCTACGGCGAAAAAATCGGCCTGCGCCGGAGCCTGGCGTTGCTGACCGGCTTCGCCGGCGTGGTCGTGCTGGCCAGCGGCAAGATCGGCGGCATGAGCATCGGCGGCGCGGTGCTGGCAGGCGCGACCGCGGCCCTGCTGTATGGCTTTGGCGTCAACCTGGTGCGCAGGCACATGAGCCATATCCCTCCGGCGGCGGCCGCGGCGGCGACGCTGAGTTGTTCGGCGTTGTTGCTGTTGCCGTTCGCGGCCACGCATTGGCCCGATCATCCGATCCCGATGCTGGCCTGGGGCAGCGTGCTGGCGCTCGGCGTGATCTGCACCGGCTACGCCTTCCTGCTGTATTACCGCCTGATCCAGCGCATCGGCCCGGCCCGCGCGGCGACGGTGACTTACCTGGTGCCGCTGTTCGGCGCGGCCTTCGCCTGGTTGTTCCTGGGCGAACCGGTAACGCCGACCATGATCGCCGCGGGCCTGTTGATCCTGGGCAGCGTGGCGGTCAGCCAGGGCACCGCAAGGAAATGACAGTGGCTGTCGCGGTGCAGAAGCGGGTCGTGTTCGATTTCGAAATCGACTTCAGCAACGGTGGTGGCCTGCAGGGGCAGGAGTTCCGCCTGGATATCGAAGGCGAAGATATCTCCGATGCCGCGTTGGCCGATTGCATCGTCAGCGACCTGCGTCTGTTGATGGTTGCGCAGGTGCGCATCCTGCACAAACACGTCATCGTCGAAGCGCACAAGCGCACGAACTGAATCAGGTAGCCAATTCCCGCACGCTTGCCCTGATCGCGATGCTGGCTTGCGAAGCGCTGGCCACCGCATTGCGCAACATCGCCGGCGCGATGTAGCCGCGATGCACGCCGTCGATCACCGACATGTAGAGGCGGCCGAACAGGTTGCTGTAACGCACGCGCGTGCCCAGGGTGAAATCGATCTGGCTGTCGCTGACCACCTGCACGCCTACGCAGGAGCGGAACACCAGGTGGCGGTCGTCGGCGCCCAGCACGATTTGCGAGCGCAGGTCGTCGGCATCGGTGCGCGCATCCAGCACCGGGTAGCGTCCGGCGAATAAATTGCCTTGCTGCTGCGACAGCAACGAGGACACCGGGCAGCCGAGCGGCGACGTGCGCAGTTTCAACGGCCTGACCAGCACATTGCGCAGGCGCATCAGCCAGGAAACGCCGGCGGGCCGGGCCAGCAGGAATCCTTCCAGCACTTCCGCCAGCACCTGCCGCGAAGAAAGCCGCGAATAGCCCTGGCCGCGCACGGTCAGGCGGAACGTGTCCTGGTGGTCGTGGCGTTCCGGCAACTGCTCCCGCAGCAGCGAGCCTGGCGGCAGTTGCGACAACTCCTCGACCACGAGTTGGCGGCTTCCACCCGAAACGAAACCGTGGGCATCCTGCAGTGCGCCCAGGGCCCCGCGAAACAAACCGGCGAAGCAACGCGTCATCCGGTGCAGGTGAGAGGCCAGTGTTCCGGGCGCCGCATCCAGCGACAGGCGCGTAGTCGGAATTTGCGCATGACGGACCGGTTCGCGTTGCAGCAGGTCGGTCACCGCTTCGGGCAGCAGTTCGGTCAGCGTGGCGATGCCTGCATTGCCGGACAACACCGAGGCGCGTGCGGCTTCGCTCAACTCCCCGCCCAGTTCATTGGTGTGGCAGGACAGGGCGAAGAACACCGGGTGTCGCGCGCGATCGTTGCGCGAGGCGAACTGGTGCCAGGTGCCGCCGCCGAAGCGCACGGTGAACAGGCAGTCCGGCGGGATATCGATATAGCGCAGGGCGCTGATGAAGCTGCGCGGGTCGTTTTCGATCTGTTCCTGCGAAGCGGTCGAAAAGCGCAATTGCGCGCCGCCGCTGCCGGAAATGGCGGTGAATACGCGATGCCCGGCGTGGCGGTGGAAGGGATGGCCTTGTGCGCCCACGGCGAAGGAAAACAACGCGGAATTCTCGCCCTTGGCGAAATCGGCGGCAGCCAGCCGGGTTGAAGGTTCATCCAGTTGATCGATGAAATCCTTGTGCGCGCGCTGCCTGTGCAGCGCACCTGCATAAAGCTGGTTGCCGGAGCCGTGCCCGAGTTGCGCGATCAACGAGACTTCCACCGGCAGTCCGCCGCAATGGGAGGCGATCTTCGTCGAGGGAAAAGTGCTGACGGTCCTTGCCTGGGTAACCATGACTGCCTCCAATGGCGGTGCGCGAATGATCGGGCGAGCGATCAGGATGTTTTCTTGGCGATCCTGCGCGATTCGCGCTTCAGCGGCCCGGCGGTCGGGCACACCTCGAAGGCGAATCCGGTCAAGGTGTTGACCAGGTTGTCGCCGTTGAGCCGATAGACGACGAATTGCCCGCGCCGCTCGCTGCTGACCAGGCCGGCGGCATCCAGCAGGGACAGATGGCGCGAGATCGCCGGGGCGCTCATGTCGAAGCGTTCGGCGATCTGGCCGGCGGTGAGTTCCTGGGCGGAAAGGTAGGCCAGGATCTCGCGGCGTGTGCGCGAGGACAGGGCTTCGAAGATGCGGTCTATGGCCATTAGAGAGTTAAGCAATTAACGAATTGGCTAATTGTTTATTTGTAGGTGGGTTGGTGTCAAGCATTGCCGGGAGCCGGGAGCCGGGAGCCGGGAGCCGGGAGACGGGAGCCGGGAGCCGGGAGCCGGGAGCCGGGAGCCGGGAGGCGGGAGGCGGGAGGCGGGAGGTGGGAGACGGGAGCCGGGAGCCGGGAGGCGGGAGGCGGGAGGCGGGAGGTGGGAGACGGGGCGCTCTTGCTTTCCGACTATCGGCTCCCGGTTACCGGCTCCCCTTCCTTTTGACTTGCTCGAAAGCGACTTCACCCTGTGGGAGGGGCTTCAGCCCCGACGCTTTTCCTATTCACAAGCATCGGGGCTGAAGCCCCTCCCACAGGGAGTCCCCACAATCCAGATGCTTACTCCGGTTTCGCCACGCGCACCGGCAACGGCACGTTGCACAGGTCGATGTGTCCGGCCGGGCGCTTGTAGAAATCGTCGCGGCGGTTGCGGCGTGCTTCGGTGGCTTCGACAAAGGTCTTGCTGTCGGTGCGCAACAATTGCAGCGGGACGCGTTCGGCTTCGGGCAGTTCGCTGGCGAGCTTGATCGACTTGATCGTGGTGCGCAGCTCGGGCTTCTCGTAGAAACCCATCGGCGCCGGGCCACGCGGGATCACGCTGAGCAACTCCATGCCTTGCACCACGCGGCCGACCACGGTGATGTTGTCGTCCAGCTGGCGCGGCGACTGCCCATCGACCACGTAGAGTTCCGCGCCGATGCTGCTGTCCTCGTCGTTGCTGCGGCCTGCGCCCAGGGTGCCGTAGCAATGCGCCAGCCAGGTGGTGCCGGCCTTGGGATCGTGGCCCACCGGGAAGCCATCGACGAAGCCCACCTGCGGCGCCCAGCCATCGCTGTCGGGCAGGCGGTCGAACGTGAGGCCGGCCGCGGCGCGGTGGAATTCGGCCGGCAGTTTTTTCTTCGCCGTTCCCAACGAACGAGCCTTGGCCGGGTCGTCGCCATCGGGATCGCCGAATTGCACGACGAAGTTGTCCTGCGAACGGTAGATGCTCAAGCCATCCCAGAAATGCTCATGGGCCAGGGTCTTGATATTGGCGACGTGCTCGGGCGCGAATTGCGGCGCCAGCTCGATGATCACGCGGCCGGATTCCAATTCCAGGTACAAGGTGTTGGCCGGGTCCAGCGTGCGCCAGGCAGCGGCGGGTGCGGCTTCGATGATTTCCTGCGCGCTCCTGTACTTGGGCGCTTCGGTCGCGGCCAGTGGCGAGGAAAGCAGGGCGATGGCGCTGGCAAGCAGGACGGGGCGCAGGATCATGTCGGCAACCGAGAGGAAGAAGTCCCGATTCTCGCCGAGTGCACGCCCATGACCAAGTCGCCGGTTACTAATGGCACATTCGCTATAGCTAACTAAGTAATAGTATTTCCTCCAGCCTACCGGCAGAACCGGAAAGGGGAGGCCATGAACGATTCCGATGTCCACCTGAAGAAGTTCCAGAAAGAACTCAGCACCGGCACCGTGTCGTTGGTCTTGCTGGCGGTGCTGTCGAAGGCGCCCGAGCCGATGTACGGCTACCTGATCGCCAAGCAGCTGGAGCGCGTGGGCGAGGGCGTGCTCAGTGGCAAGCAGAGCGCGCTGTATCCGGTGCTGAGGAACCTGGAAGGCGCTGGGCTGCTGGAAAGTTTCGTCGAGCCTTCGATATCCGGCCCGCCACGCCGTTATTACCGCATCACCGAAGCAGGGCGGAGCACCCTGCGCGAATGGGTCGCCGCCTGGCGTGCGACCCGCGATTCCGTCGATTCCGTCCTGCTGGGGATATTCGAATGAACATCAGAACACTGCCCACCACCATTCCCGAATACCTGGAACAGTTGCGTGCCGCCTTGCGCGGCGCCGACCCGGCGATGATCCAGGACGCGCTGTACGACGCGGAGGAATACCTGCGTTCGGAACTCGCCGAGCAATCGGGCAAGGGCGAAGCGGAAGTGATCGCCTCGGTCGCCGGCAGTTACGGCGCACCGGAAGAAGTCGCCGAGATCTATCGCGACACCGAAGTCACGGTCAGCCGCGCCTTGCGTGCGCCGCCGCCGCGCAAGCGCGAGTCGGCCCTGGGCAAGTTCTTCGGCGTCGTCGTCGATCCGCGCACCTACGGCGCGCTGTTCTACATGCTGCTGTCGCTGGCCACCGGCATCGTCTATTTCACCGTGGTCAGCACCGGCCTGAGCATGTCGATCGGCCTGCTGGTGCTGATCATCGGCATCCCGTTGCTGGTGTTGTTCCTGGCCCTGATCCGGGTGCTGTCGCTGGTCGAAGGGCGCATCGTGGAAACACTACTGGGCGAGCGCATGCCGCGCCGGCCCCTATACACGCAGCGCGGCAAGGGCTGGCTGGAACGGATCAAGGAAATCTTCACCGATGGCCGCACCTGGACCGCGATGCTGTATTTCCTGCTGATGCTGCCGCTGGGTATCGCCTACTTTGCCACGGCGGTGACCTTGTTGAGCACGTCGCTGGCTTTCATCGCTGCACCCTTTGGCTATTTCTTCGCCAATGGCGACTATGGAATGACCTTTGGCGATATCAATCTGGTCACGGACGCGCCCTGGCTGTTGCCGCTGTTGTCGATCGCCGGCGTGGTGCTGCTGTTCGCCACCCTGCACCTGGCCCGCGGCATCGGCAAGCTGCATGGGTTGCTGGCCAAGCATTTGCTGGTGCGTAGTGCGGTGGTTTGAAGGCGAGGAGTGAGAAGTGAGGAGTGAGGAGTGAGGAGAAGCTCTTCGCTTTCGTTCACTCCTCACTTCTCTCCACTCACTCCTGTCCTTCCTCTCCCCTTGTGGGAGAGGATGCCCGAAGGGCAGGAGAGGGGGCACGAGCGTAGCGAGTGTGCTGTTGCTGTTGCTTCTCTCTGAAAGCCAACCCCTCTCCCTCGGCGCTGCGCGCCTTTCCCTCTCCCGCAAGGGGAGAGGGAGAGCAATTACCCCGCGTACTTCGCGATGAAGTCGCGCACGTCCGGATACACGATCTCGCGCCAGCGGCGGCCGCTGAAGATGCCGTAGTGGCCGGCGCCTTTCACCGTGAGGTGCTTGTGCCTGGCCTTGGGAATGCCGGTGCACAGGTCGTGCGCGGCGGCGGTCTGGCCCAGGCCCGAGATGTCGTCGAGTTCGCCTTCGATGCTCAGCAGCGCGGTCTTCTTGATCGCCGCCGGATTCACCAGTTCGCCCTTGATCTTCCAGGTGCCGCGCGGCAGCGAGAATTCCTGGAACACGGTGCGGATGGTGTCCAGGTAATACTCGGCCGGCATGTCCAGCACCGCGTTGTATTCGTCGTAGAACTTGCGATGCGAATCGGCGTCTTCCAGGTCGCCCTTGACCAGGTCGGAATAGAAATCCCAGTGCGACATGAAATGCCGGCTGGGATTCATGGCGATGAAGCCGGCGTGCTGCAGGAAGCCCGGATACACCGCGCGGCCGTGGCCGGGGTATGAGGCGGGCACGGTGTGGATCACGTTGTTCTCGAACCACGACAGCGGATTCTTCGTGGCCAGGTCGTTGACCTGGGTGGGGCTGTGGCGCGCGTCGATCGGTCCGCCCATCATCACCAGCGAACGCGGCGTGGCTTCGCCGCGCGCGGCCATCAGCGACACCGCGGCCAGCACCGGCACGGTCGGCTGGCACACGCTGATCACATGCAGGTTGTCGGCGCCGATGTGGCGGATGAAGTCCTCGATGGTGGCGACATAATCGTCGAGGCCGAACTTGCCTTCTTCCGCCGGGACCAGGCGCGCGTCGATCCATTCGGTCACATAGACCTTGTGGTCCCGCAGCAGGGTGCGCACGGTGTCGCGCAGCAGCGTGGCGTGGTGGCCGGACAACGGCGCGACCACCAGCACCGCCGGTTCCTTCTTCATCGCGGCGATGCTTTTCACTTCATCGGTGTAACGTTTGAAGCGCAGCAGGCGGCAGAACGGGGTGGCCAGGATTTCCTGCTCGATCACGGGAATGGCCGCGCCATCCACTTCGATCCTGTGGATGTCCCACGGCGGCTTTTCGTAGTCCTTGCCGAGGCGGTGCATCAGCTCGTTGCCGGCGGCGATGCGGTCGGCGCCGGGCAGGGTGGAAAGCCAGCTGTTGGGGTCCGAAAAGAGCTTGGCGTTGGCTCCGGCCTGGTGAATCCAGGGGGTCATCCAGGTACGGTTAAATTCGTGCCATTGGTAAAGCATCATCAGTTACGGGGTCCTGCGTAAGGCGGGCTGCTGCGTCGCAGCATACTGCTTTCACCCCTGTCTTGTCCGCGTAGTGGGTAGAGGAACTGTGTTTCGACTCCTCCCTTGCCCGCGCAGCGGGTAGAGGAGGCTGGGAGGGGTGCTTTTTGCTTGTACAGGCGTGGGCACTTGCGAAAATCAAGAGCACCCCTCCCCAGCCCTCCCCTGCTTCGCAAGGGAGGGGGCTATGTGCCTTCCAGCGCAGAGACCTGGTCGGCCAGCGTTGGGGAAAGCCAGCAATGCGAGCCGACGGAGCGCAGGCCGTGGGCGGCGAACTGTTTGCGGTACCAGGCCGCGGGGCGGGACTGGAAGCCGACGTGGTCGCCTTCGAACTCGTCCTCACGGGTGAAGGCTTCCAGGAAGGCCACGCCGCCGCACAGTTCCGCCAGGCCCGGCAAGCCGCGCTGCAGTTCGCGCGCGGGCAGGTAATGCAGCACGTCCGCGCAGATCAGCAGATCGACGGGTGGACACGGGCGCAGCTGGGCGAAATCGCCGAAATGCGCGTAGTGCAGGTTGCGTCGCGGGCCGTATCTGGAGACCGCGAATTCGCTGCTGTCGAAACCCAGGTAACGCAGCTTCGGACGCAGTTTCAACAACGGCGCGCGCCACGCGCCTTCACCGCAGCCGATGTCCAGCACGCTGCGGATCGGCCGCTCCAGGTAGTACTCGGCGCAGGCCACCGCCAACGCCACCTTGCGCGCCAGGCGCTGCGGGCCGCCGATGTCGCCACGGCGGTACCAATGCTGGAAATAGTTTTCGTCGTATTGCTTTTGCATCGGGGAAGCCGGGATGGGAGGAGTGAGGAGTGAGGAGTGAGGAGTGAGGGGTGAGGAGTGAGGAGTGAGGGGTGAGGAGTGAGGAATGAGGAGCGTAGCGCTTTTGCCGGTTCTTGCCTTTGCTCGTCATTCCCGCGCAGGCGGGAATCGCTCTGGCTCTTGGCATTTGCTTTGGCGGAAGGAAAATTCTTGTCGTGCCAAAAAAACGAAGAGCCGGAGCGATTCCCGCCCCCGACTACAGCATTCGAGGGCAGGCTCTGCGCGGGAATGACGAACCGGAAATGACGAACGCAACAAGGTTGCATGGGTCGGGTTATCCTTGCTGCGGCTATTCATAGAGAGAAACCCATGTATTTCTGGATCAAGACCGCGCACCTCGTCTTCGTGATCGCATGGATGGCGACCGTGTTCTACCTGCCGCGGATCCTGGTCAACCTGGCCGAAACCACCGGCCAGCCCGACGTGCAGGCGCGTTTGCTGCTGATGGGTCGGAAGCTTTATCGCTTCGGCCACAACATGTTCGGGCTGGCGCTGATCCTTGGCCTGGTGTTGTGGCTGGGGTACCGGTTCATCCCCGATTTCCAGACCATGGTCGCACCGGGCAGCGGCTGGCTGCATGCCAAGCTCGCATTGGTCGCGCTGCTGCTGGCGCATTTCATCGTTGCCGGCCGCTGGCTGAAGGGCGTGGAAAAGGGCCGTGCGCTGCCTTCCTCGTTCAAGCTGCGCCTTTTCAATGAATTGCCTGTGTTGTTGCTGGTGGCCGTCGTGTACCTGGTGCTGGCCAAGCCGTTCTGAGCGATGGTTCGTCGTAGGAGCGACGGTAGGAGCGACGTAAGTCGCGAAGGGTTCTCGCGTTGTTTCAGTCGCGACTCACGTCGCTCCTACGGCCAGGGGACCTACTTCTTTTCGAAATCCACCGGCTTCGGCAGTTCCACCGGCACGCCATCGGCATTGCAGGTCTTGGCCGCGCACAAGCGCTCGCGCAGCTTCGGCGTGGCTTGCACGATCATGTGGTAGATCACGTTCTGTTCCAGCGTGCCGCGCACCGCCTCGCTGCCGGGGCCGCGGGCCCAGATACCCACGTCTTCGCCACCGTGCGATTCCGACTTCAGCGGCACCAACGCCTCTTGCAGGTAATCGGGCGCTTCGGTATCGACCGTGGCGAGGTCGGGCCGGGATGATGGCGGCGCCATTTTCTTCGGATGGTGCGGGAAGGTCTTCGGGCCAGCGGGCTGCAGGTCGCTGGCGCCGGTATTGCCGGGACCGTTGGCGTAACCCAGCGTGGTGAAAGGGAGTCCGTTGAGATCGCGGGCAAAATTACCGTTTTTGCCGTCGAAACTGCTGCTGCCGCGCACCTTGCCCAGGATCGGATTGCCGCGTACCGGATAAGCGGCGAAATGGAGCGTGTGCGCATGGTCGGCGGTGACGATGACCAGGGTGTCGTCGGCGGAGGTCATCTCGATAGCCGCCTGCACCGCCTGCGAGAAGGCGATGGTCTCGTCGAGGGCACGGAAGGCATTGCCGTCGTGGTGGGCCATGTCGATGCGCGCGCCTTCCACCATCAGCACGTAGCCATTGCGTTCGCGCGACAGGTTGGCGATGGCCGCGCGGGTCATTTCCGCCAGGCTGGGTTCGCCATTGTCGCCGGTGTCGCGGTCATGCTCGTAGTCGATGTGGTTGCGGTCGAACAGGCCCAGGATCGCCGGCGCATCGATGGCAGCGCGCAGTTGCCGCGTGTTCCATGCATAGGCGCCCCGCGGATGCGCGGCCTGCCATTCCTTGACCAGGTCGCGGCCATCGCGGCGTTCGCCGCCGTGGCTGGCATCGCGCGGATCAATCCGATCCACTGGCGTGAACTTGTCTCGTCCGCCGCCCATCGCCACGCGCGGCCCGTGACCGAAACGCGAGGAGGAAATCAACTGCTGGGCGATGTCCTTGCAGCCCTGCGCCACCGCATCAGCGGGCAGGTTGGTGTCGTTTTCCCAGCCGCGGTTGGGCACGTGCGCGTAGGTGGAGGCGGGCGTGGCGTGGGTCAGGCGCGAGGTGGTGACGATGCCGGTCGCCATGCCGGCGCTGTCGGCCAGTTCCAGCCAGGTCAATACGGCCTTGTCCAGGCTGCCGGCGCAGTCGTCCTTCATGCCGGCGCTCACGCCGATCGCGCCCTTGTGGGTTTTCACGCCGCTCATGATCGCGGTCATGGTGCCGGCCGAATCGGGGGTCTGCGAATCGGTGTTGTAGGTCTTGCTGAATGCGGTATGGGGGAAGGCTTCCCACGACAGCTGGTTTTCTTCGCCCGGATCGCCCTTGCGCTGGCCTTCGAGGATCCGCGCCGCGGCGACCGTGGTCAGGCTCATGCCGTCGCCGAGGAACAGGATCACGTTCTTCGCCCGCCCCCGCATCGCGCCGTTGCCGGCGGCGCGCGCGGCGCCGCTGCGATACCACCAGGCCGGGGTTTCGCCAGCGGGGTGCGCGACTGCTGGGGTCGCGACGGCGAGAGGCGCGGGTTGCGCGCGGTGCGCGGGTGTCGCGGCGCAGGAGGCAAGCAGGGTGAGGGAAAGGCAGAACAGGACGGGGGACGAACGACGCATCACGTATTCCACGTTGAACAAGGTTCGATTATGCCGTGGACGCAGTGTCCTGCCGATGACACGGTGCAATTCGAGAGCCGCCATCGCGCGAGTGGGTGGACTGGGCTATCGTTCGCAACTGCCCAATGCGAGTCGATCGAATGAAACTAGTGGCTGCCTGGTTCAGGATTCCGTTCTGGCAACGCGTGCTCGCCGGCTTCGTGCTGGGCGCGCTGGCGGGCTGGGCTTTCGGTGCGGATGCCGAGACCTGGTTCGGTCCGCTCGGCGACCTCTACGTCACCCTGATCAAGATGATCGCGGTGCCCCTGGTGTTCTTCGCGGTGATCAACGCGGTGGCTTCGCTGAGCGGGCAGAAGTCGATCGCCGCGCTGGCCGGGCGCACCTTCCTCTGGTTCGCGCTCACCGCCGTGCTGGCGGTCGGCGTGGGCCTGGCGTTCGGCTGGATCGTGAAGCCGGGCGTCGGCGTCGGCGTGCTGCAGATCGCGTCCGATTACAAGGAAAAGGAGATTCCTGGCGTGCTGGACATGCTGCTGAACCTGGTGCCATCCAACCCGTTCCAGGCGTTGTCCGGCGCGGCCAGCGCCAGGACCTCCGACGGCATGACCGTGCTGGTGCCGCGCAACGGCACGGTGCTGCAGGTGATCTTCTTCGCCGGCCTGGTCGGTTTCGCCATCGTCAAGCTGGGCGAGAAAGTCGCGGGCATGCGCAAGCTGGCCGGCGAGGCCAGCGAGATCATGATCCAGGTCACCCGTTTCGTGCTGGAGTTCACCCCGCTGGGCACCTTCGGCCTGATCGCGGCGCTGGTCGGCGGCTATGGCTTCGAGCAGTTGCGGCCGTTGCTGATGTTCGTGGTCGCGCTGTACGCGGCCTGCGCCTTCCATATCGCGGTGGTGTACAGCGGCCTGCTGCTGGCGCATGGATTGAATCCGTGGAAGTTCTTCCGTGGCGCCGCGCCGGGCATGCAGGTGGCGTTCGTCGCTTCGAGCAGCTTTGCCGCGCTGCCGGTGTCGCTGCGCAGCGCCACCCACAACCTGGGCGTGGACAAGGACTACGCCGCCTTCGCGGTGCCGCTGGGCGCGACCATCAAGATGGACGGTTGCGGCGCGATCTATCCGGCGCTGGCGGCGGTGTTCATTTCGCAATACGCGGGCATCGAGTTGTCGCTTGCGCAATACCTGATCATCGCGCTGGCCTCGGTGCTGGGCAGCTTCGGCACCGCCGGCGTGCCGGGCACGGCGGTGATCATGGCCACGGTGGTGTTGAGCGCGGCCGGCTTGCCGCTGGAAACCATCGGCTATCTCTACGCCATCGACCGCGTGCTGGACATGATGCGGACCATGACCAATGTCACCGGGCAGATGCTGGTGCCGGTGCTGGTGGCCAAGGAAACCGGATTGCTGGACCGGGAGATCTACGAAGCCGCGCCCACCAATCTCGGCATCGAAGACGATGCCCTGGGCGCGGAAAAATCATCGTGAGTGCGAATGAAGGCTTCGATTTGATCGAGCGCTTTCCCGGTATCGACGATTACCGGCGTTTGCGCAGCGCGACCGGGCTGTCGCCCAAATCGGCGGAAGCGGCGGTGCGCGGACTCGCCAACACCCTGTACGGCGTCAGCGTGGTCGAGGGCGAACGCGTCGTCGGCATGGGCCGGATCATCGGCGATGGTGGGTGTTTCTTTGTCGTGGTGGATATCGCGGTCCAGCCCGAATTCCAGAAGCGCGGCCTGGGCAAACGGATCATGGACGCGCTGGATGCCTGGCTGCGCGCGAATGCGCCGGTGTCTTCCAATGTTTCGCTGTTCGCCGATGGCGAGGCGAAACACCTGTATGCGAAGTACGGCTTCGTTGAAGCGGGGCCGGTTTCGGTGGGAATGGATTACACGGTCAAGTCCGCGCGGTGAAGCTCGCACGGTAAAGCTCACGTGGTGAAAGTCCGCGCCATCGAACCCTGGGCGCGGCGGTGCCGGATCAGGATTCCTTGCGTGGCATCGCCAGCAAGCCCGCCATTACCGTGAACGGCATCGGCAGCAATACGCCGGCCACGGTCACCCATGCGGGATTCGGCATCAGCGCGGCATAGACGATCACCGTTATCGTGAGCGCGGCGCCGACGAGCAATGCCGCCGCGCCACGATTCGGTCGCGCGATCTTCGCCGAGGTCCAGCCACCCAGCAGCCCAGCCAGCGCCCATCCGCCCAGGATGCAGGCGATCGTCGTGGAAGGCGTGGCGGCGGCGTAGGCGGACAGCGATTCGGGCGTGGCGAAATCGGCGCGGGTCGGCAAGGGATGAAATTTCGCGCTGGCGTACCAGCAACCCATCAAGGCCAGACCGGCGACCAGCGCGCCAGCAACAACTCCCAGTATCGTGCGTACCATCGCCTTGTGCTCCTTGTTTGCAAAGGGATATTGCAATGGGCGAAGCATGGCGCGACAGGCATGGACTGGCAAGCTGTCGGGTGAGGAACGAGGAACGAGGAACGAGACATGGATGGTGGCTCTTGATTTCCGGCTCCCCGCCTCACTTCTCACTCCTCACTTCTCGCTTCTCGCCCCTCGCCCCTCGCCCCTCGCCCCTCGCCCCTCGCCCCTCGTTCCGGCCAGGCGCGCGGCCAGCAAGGCCAGCGGAACCGGCAACAGGATGCCCAGCAGGTTCATCCACAGCGGATGCGCGATCACCATGGCATTCATCACCGTGCCGGCAACGATGAACAAGCCCACGGTCAGTGCCGCGATCCGGCGATGGTTGATGCTGATTCGCGCCGCGACCCAGGCGCCGGCGAAACTTCCCGACGCCCATCCGAACACCAGCCAGGCCTTGGCCGCGGGCGAGGACATCGCCACCAGCCTGGCCAGGTCCGCTTCGGTTTCCAGTGGCATTCCGGGCGGTGGCGGGAACAACAGCATTCCGGCGGCTTCCACTCCGAAGATCACCAGCATCGCCGTGATCAGGCCGGCCACGATCGCAAGCAAGGTGCGCAGCATGCTGAGTCCACTCCCGAGCGGTTATCCGGATCCGCCGCACGCGAGCATGGCCTCAAGCCCGCGCCGTCGCAAGCTGGCGTAACCTGTCGCCTCCCGTCGAGGAACCCGACCCCATGAGCGGCGAACAACGCGAACTGACCTTTCGTTTCCTGGCCGAGCCGACCGACGTCAATTATGGCGGCAAGGTCCATGGTGGCGTGGTGATGAAGTGGATCGACCAGGTCGGCTATGCGGCCGCGGTGGGCTGGAGCGGCCATTACAGCGTGACCGTGGCCGTGGGCGGGATCCGCTTCGTCGCCCCGATCCGGATCAGCGACCTGGTCACGGTCACCGCGACCCTGGTCTATACCGGCACCAGCAGCATGCATTTCGCCATCGACGTGCGCGCGCGCGACCCGGGACTGGACGCAAGCCTGGCGGAAAACCGCCTGTGCACGCATTGCATCATCGTGTTCGTGGCCCTGGATGGCGTGGAAGGCAAGCCGATGCCGGTGCCGGCGTGGAAGCCGGAAACCGAAGACGATCGCCTGCTGGCCGAATACGCCACCAAGGTGATGGAGCTGAGCAAGGGCATCGAACAGACCTTCGTGCACTACGAGCAGGCGAGCACGAAAGAAGCGGACACGAAAAAGGCCGCGGGTTAGGCGGCCTTCGGAATTCGCGGAGTGCTTGCGCGGCTTACATCGCCACCCGTCGCGCCTGCATGAACTTGGCGCTCCAGTAGCCGGTGAGCAGGCTGTCCACGCGCACGTCCTTGCCGGTGCTGGGCGAATGCAGGAAGCGGCCTTCGCCGACGTAGATGCCGACATGGTTGACCCGGCCGCGATGGCCGAAGAACACCAGGTCGCCCTGTTTCAGCTCACTGCGGTTCTTGATCAGCTCGGCGTCGGTATCCCGGGCCATGTCGCGGGAAACGCGTGGCAGGTTGATGCCCAGCGTGGTCTGGAAGACATAGCCGACCAGGCCGCTGCAGTCGAAACCGCTGTCCGGCGAGGTGCCGCCCCAGCGATACGGCGTGCCCAGCAAGGTCAGTGCGCGCTTGAGCACGGCCTGGATCTTGCCGCCCGATCCCGCTTGCGTGCCGGCTTGGGCGATCACGCTGGCCTGGTTGAGGTCGTAATTGGCCAGCAGGCGGCTGAGATCGCCGGCGAACATCGCCGAACGATCCAGCATCGGCATGCTGTCGCTGGCGGCCAGGCGTGGCAGCAGGGCGGTGAGGGTGGCGGCGGCGGCTTCGGTGGCCTTCTGGCGGACACTGTTCTGGGCGGTCTTCGCGACGGCGGCCACGGTCTCGGCTTCAGCAACCACGGCGTCGCTGGTCAAAGCCATCGTGGGCTTGGCGATCGGTTCGGGGGTGACGCTTGCGGGAGCGGTCTGGGCCTGGGCGCAGACGCTGGTCAGACAGAGGGCGGCGGCGCAGAGGAGGGAGCGTGGCACGCTCCGAAGCGGAGAGCGGCGGGCGGCGGGCAGGCCTTTTTGCAGGTCGTCAGTCGTCACGCGGAAGTCTGTGTAGCGGGCAAGGGACGGATCATGCCGTCATAAGCCGTTAATAAGGTTCAAATTTCGTTAGGCTCACGTGAAACGATGGTGATAACGGTCACAAACTAGTGCAGGACCCGCTTGGCGCCGGAATAGTGGTCCCGCCAGTAAGCCCCGTCCAGCCGGTCCAGGCGGACCGTGCCGCCGGTGCTGGGTGCGTGCACGAAACGCCCTTCGCCCACATAGATGCCGACATGGCTGACGCTGCCCTTGCTGCCGAAGAACACCAGGTCGGCCGCCGCCAGCTTCTCCGGCTTGATCCGTGGTCCCTGGACCTGGGCCAGTTCCCGCGAGGTGCGCGGCAGGCGCAGGTCCAGCATGTCCCGATAGACGTAGGTCACCAGGCCGCTGCAGTCGAAACCCGACTGCGGGGTATTGCCGCCGTAAACATAAGGCGTGCCCACCAGGCCGATGGCCCGCATCAGCACCGCATTGGCCGCGACCGGGTCCTCGGGTCGGACCTGGGGCCAATGGCGTTGGCTGGCCGAAGCCGGTTTCGTGGGGCGGACGTTGTCGCCGCCGCCGCAAGCGCCCAGCAGCAGGCAGAAGCCAGCCACGGCGGCTAACAGCAGCCCGCGCCGTCCCGTGGAGCGGGCGGCAACTGGCGTGGAACCGGGCAAGCCGGGATAATGCGCAGCCTTCATTGCGGCCAATCTTGACCGCAATCCCCCGTGGCCCACAAGCCGCCCCGTTCGCTGTCGCCCCCTCGCCGTGTGCCGCAGCCCAGCCAGAGTCGAGCATGAAAATCGCAAAAGACAGCGTGGTCCGTTTCCATTACACCGTGTCGGAAGTCGGCCAGGAATCGCTGGAAAGTTCCAAAGACCGTGAACCCCTGGCCATCCTGTACGGCCACGGCAACATCATCCCGGGCCTGGAAACGGCCATGCTGGACCGCGAGGCCGGCGAAAGCTTCGGCGTGGACGTGGTCGCGGCCGATGCCTACGGCGAAAAGCGCGACGGCCTGAGCCAGCGCGTGCCCAAGAAGCATTTCGGTGCGCAGAAGCTGGAGCCAGGCATGCAGGTCGTGCTGCAGACCAATTTCGGCCCGCGCGCGGTGACCATCCAGAAAGTCGGCATGAGCGTGGTCGACGTCGACCTCAACCATCCGATGGCCGGCAAGGACCTGCATTTCGACGTGGAGATCGTCGACGTGCGCGAAGCCAGCGCCGAGGAACTGGAGCACGGCCACGTGCATGGCGAAGGCGGCCATCACCACTGAGCGCATCGCCTGCGATGAGCGGGTACCGATGACCTGGGACGGCCCGCTTCGGCGGGCCGTCTGCGTTTGCGTCGCGCCGATTCTGGTATAGCAATCCGAATACAGCCGATCCGAATACACTAGCGTCGTGAACCCCCCACGCGATGACATCCTGGTGATTGGCGGCGGCGTGATCGGCCTGGCCACGGCGCTGGCGCTGATCGAAGCGGGGCGTAGCGTGCGCGTGCTGGAAGCCGATCTGATCGGCAGCGGCGCCTCGCACGGCAATTGCGGCACCCTCACGCCCAGTCATGCGCCGCCGCTGGCCGCGCCGGGAATGGTCGCGCGCGGCCTGCGCTGGATGCTCACCCCGGACGCGCCGCTGTATCTCAAACCGCGACTGGACCCGGTGTTGTGGCGTTGGCTGGCGCACTTCGCCGCGCGCTGCAACATGCAGGCCTGGCGACAGAGCACGGCTTCACGCGCGGCCATCCTCGATGATTCGCTCGGCCGGCTGGCCGACTGGGTCGGTCGGTACGCGCTGCAATGCGAATTCGCCAGGGAAGGGCTGGATTACGTATTCCGCGAGCAGGCCAATTTCGATCACTACGCCCGCGAATCCGAATTGTTGCGTGAGTTCGGAGTCGCCAGCGAGATCATCGACGGCGCCGCCTATCTGCGCGACGAACCCGCATTGAAACCCGGCGTGGTCGGTGCGGTCCGCTTCCCCGGCGATGGACGCCTGCGCCCGGATCGCTATGTCGCCGAACTTGCAAGAGTGGTGCGCGAACGCGGCGGGGCGATCGAAGAGCATTGCCGGGTCGAATCGCTGCGGGATTCGGCGGACAGCGCGACCGTGGGCACCAGTCTCGGTCCGCGCAACGGCAGCGAAGCCGTCATCGCCCTGGGCTCATGGTCGCCACGGCTGGCGCGGACCCTGGGCATCGGCCTGCCGATCCAGCCGGGCAAGGGGTATTCGATCACCTATTCGCGACCTTCCGTCGTGCCGAAACGGCCGATGGTGCTGAAGGATCGCCAGGTGTGCGTGACGACCTGGGACAGCGGTTTCCGCCTGGGCAGCACCATGGAGTTTTCCGGTTACGACCAGAGCCTGAACGCCACGCGCCTGGCGGCGCTGGAACGCGGCGCCCGCGAATACCTGCACGAGCCTGTCGGCGCCACCGTGCACGAGCGCTGGTACGGCTGGCGGCCGATGACCTGGGACGACCTGCCGATCCTCGGGCGCGCGCCGCGCCAACGGCATGTCTGGCTGGCCACCGGCCACGGCATGCTCGGGGTCAGCATGAGCGCGGCCAGCGGGCAGTTGATGGCCGACCTGATCACCGGGAAAGCCACCGCGATCGATCCATCACCGTATCGTCTGGAGCGTTTCGCATGAAAGCAAAAAATCATGGCTACGACTACGACCTGGTGGTGATCGGCGGTGGCTCCGGTGGCCTGGCCGGCGCCTTCCGCGCGGCCTCGCATGGCGCGCGCGTGGCCCTGCTGGAACCGGGCGAATTCGGCGGCACCTGCGTCAATGTCGGTTGCGTGCCGAAGAAGGCGATGTGGCTGGCGGCCGAGTTGTCGCAGCGCATCGACCTGGCCGCGCGGCTCGGCTTCGAGCTGCCGTCGCCGAAGCTCGACTGGCGCGAATTCATCGTCCATCGCCAGCGCTATATCGCCGGCATCCACGACAGCTATCGCAAGCGCCTGGATGCGGCGGGCATCGTGCACCTGCCTTGCCGTGGCCGTTTCATCGATGCGCACACGGTGGAAACCCACCAGGGGTCGCGTGTCAGCGGCGCGCACGTGCTGGTCGCCACGGGAGGGCAACCGCGACGTCCGGACATTCCCGGTGCGGAACTCGGCCTGGTCTCCGACGACTTCTTCAACCTGTGCGCCGCGCCCGGACGTGTCGCGATCATCGGCGCGGGCTACATCGCGGTCGAACTCGCGGGCGTGCTGCAGGCGCTGGGCAGCCAGGTTGAGTTGTTCGTGCGTGGCCAGCGTCTGCTTGAGTCCTTCGATCGTGAACTTTCCGAGGAATTGGTCGAAAACCTCAGGCAGCACGGCATCCATTGCCATTTCGGGCACCAGCTCGCCTCGCTAGCGCCGGCAGGTGGAAAACGGGTGTTGCATGAGCACGACGGGCAGGCCAGCGACGCCTTCGACAGCGTGATCTTCGCGACCGGCCGCACACCCAACAGCGGGCAACTCGGCCTGGACGATCTCGGCGTGGCGATCGATGGCGGCGGTTTCATCGTGGTCGACGAATTCCAGGACACTCGTGTCGCCAGTGTGCATGCGGTCGGCGACGTCTCCAGCCGGCTGGCGCTCACCCCCGTGGCCATCGCCGCCGCGCGTCGCTTGATGGATCGCCTGTTCGGCGACGAGCCCGAAGCGAAACTCGATTACAACGACGTCGCCACGGTGGTATTCGCGCATCCTCCGATCGGCATGGTCGGCCTTACCGAAGCCCAGGCCCGCGAGCGCCATGGCGATGCGGTGAAAACCTACAGCGCACGTTTTCGCCCCATGCTGCACGCGTTGGCCGATTCGCCGCAGCGCAGCCTGTTCAAGCTGGTCTGCGTGGGTGAGGAGGAGCGCGTGGTCGGTATCCACCTGCTGGGCGAAGGTGCCGACGAGATGCTGCAGGGATTCGCGGTGGCGCTGAAGAAAGGCATCAGCAAGCGCGACCTGGACGACACCCTGGCGATCCACCCGACCTCGGCCGAGGAAGTGGTGCTGATGCGCTGAGGTCGTGAAGCCGCGGGGTTGTGTGGTTGTGGGAGTTGTGGGAGTTGTGGGGGCGGCGTAAGCCGCGATGCTCTTGGCCCCTTGAAAGGCCTTCGCGGCTTACGCCGCTCCCACAACCGGACCTACGTACAATGCGCGCATGGATACCTATACCCTGCACCGCGGCACCGCGCCGCTGCTGATCAGCCTGCCGCACGACGGCACCGCCGTCCCCGCCGACATCGCCGCCCGCCTGACCGACTCGGCACGGCGCGTACCCGATACCGATTGGCATGTGTCGAAGCTTTACGACTTCGCCCGCGAGCTGGGCGCCTCGATGATCGTTCCGAAATATTCGCGTTACGTGATCGACCTGAACCGGCCCGAGGACGATGTTTCCCTGTATCCCGGCCAGAACACCACCGGCCTGTGCCCGCATGTGCAATTCAGCGGCGAACCCGTCTATCGCGACGGGCAGGATCCCGATGAAGCCGAAGTGGCGGAACGTGTCGAGCGCTACTGGCGTCCGTATCACCGCGCACTGGCGGGCGAACTGCAACGCATCCACGCGCAACATGGCCGCGTTGGACTGTGGGAAGGGCATTCCATCCGTGGCGTGGTGCCGTTCCTGTTCGAAGGACGACTGCCCGACCTCAACCTGGGCACGGCGGCAGGCAAGAGTTGTTCCCCGTCATTGCAGTCGCGCCTGGAAGCGGTGCTGGCGGCGCAGGCGGATTACGATTTCGTGGTCAATGGACGCTTCAAGGGCGGTTACATCACCCGCGAGTATGGCGATCCGGCGCAAGCCATCGACGCGGTGCAGCTTGAAATCAGCCAGCGCATCTACATGGACGAAGCCAGCTTCGAATGGGATGAAACAATGGCGGCGCGTACCCAGGTCGTTTTGCATGAACTGATCGCCCAGATGCTGGCATGAGCGTGGCGTCCACCGTTCCGGACGAAACCCCGCACGTAGCCGCGCAAGCCGAGCCGCCGACTCGTCCTGGCCATCCCTGGTCGGGCGTGGCCCTGGCCCTGTTCGGCGCCATCGCGTTTTCCGGCAAGGCCATCATCGTCAAGCTCGGCTATCGGCTTGGCGCCGATGCCATCACCTTGCTGGCACTGCGCATGCTGGTGGCCCTGCCGTTCTTCGCCTTGATGGCCTGGTGGGTCCGGCGCGACACGCAACGTTTCCGTTTGCGCGGAAGCGATCGGTGGAAAGTGGTGGGGCTGGGTTTCTGCGGTTATTACCTGGCCAGCTTCCTGGATTTCGCCGGGCTGGAATACATCACCGCCACCCTGGAGCGGCTGATCCTGTACCTCACTCCCACGTTGGTCCTGCTGATCGGCGTGGTGTTTTTCCGACGCAAGCCCATGCGCCGGCAATTGCTGGCGCTGGCCATCAGCTATGCCGGCGTGGTGCTGGCATTCGCGCACGACCTGCAGGTCGGCAGCGACGGAATCGCACTAGGCGGCTTGCTGGTCTTCCTGAGTGCGCTCAGCTACGCCTGTTATCTGGTTGGCAGTGGGGAAGTGGTGGCCAGGGTTGGCGCGGTGCGCTTGACCGCCTATGCCAGCGCGGTGGCGGCATGCTTCTGCCTCTTGCATTTCATGGTCGTGCGGCCATGGCATTCGCTGTTCGAACAACCTGCGGGCATCTACTGGCTGTCATTGCTCAATGGCACCTTGTGCACGGTATTGCCGGTGCTGGCCACGATGATGGCGGTGCAGCGGCTGGGTTCGGCGCTGGTCTCGCAGATCGGCATGGTCGGCCCGGTCTCGACCATTCTCATGAGCCTGCTGATCCTCGGCGAACCGATGGGTCCCTGGCAGGTCGTCGGCACGGTGATGGTGATGCTGGGCGTGTTCGTGGTGACGCGGCCGGCACGGTGACCGGCCGGCTGCGGTTCAATGCCCGATATGCTTGTCCAGGAAAGCTTCCATCGTCCGGTAAAGCCCGGCGCGGTTGACCGGGTCGTAGAAGCCATGGCCTTCGCCTTTCACGACCAGTGTCTGCACGGTCACGCCGCTTTTCTCCAGTGATTTTCTCAAGGCGTTGAATTGGTCCATCGGCACGCGTCTATCCAGCGTTCCCTGTACCAGCAGCACCGGGACCTGGATCTTCTGCACGTTGCTTGCGGGCGAGTTGGCGGCCAGTTCCGCCGGATCCGTGCCGATCACGCGATCAAGGTAGCTGCGTCCCAGCCTGGTATCGTTGATGTCTCCTTCCTTGTGCATGACCTGCAGGTCATAGACGCCGACATAGCCGATAGCGCATTTGTACATGCCCGGATTGCGGATCGGGTTCATCATTGCGGCATAGCCGCCGAAACTGGCGCCATAGGTGCAGATACGCGCCGGATCGGTGAGCTTGTTCGCTATCGCCCAGCGCACGCCGTCGGCGATGTCCTCCATCATCTTGCCTCCCCACTGGCGATACCCAAGGCGCTCGAACTTGGCGCCGCGTCCGCCCGATCCGCGGAAATTGACTTGCAACACGCCGTATCCGCGGCTGGCCAGGAACTGCGCGTCCGCATCGTAGCCCCATGTGTCGTAGATGCCGTGCGGGCCGCCATGGGCCATGACGATGGTCGGAAGCGGCCCGGTTTTTCCACTGGGGGCAGTGAAGAATCCGTACAGCTTCAGTCCATCAGAAGACTGGAACTCGATGGGGCGGGTCGAGGCCATCGCCTCGGCCTTGATCCACGGCATCGCCTCGTTGATCAATTGCACCTGGCTGGTTTTTCGGTGCAGCAGGTAATACGCGCCCGGGTTGCGGTCGGACCAGGCATGGAAAAGCAACGTATTGCCATCGCGGCTATGGTCCAGGAAGTCGATCATCTGGCCGGGAAACGCCTTCAGCAAGCCGGCGTGCAGCTTGACCCATTCCGAGCCCTGGTCTACGTAGCGGATGGCGGGCTTGTCGGAATCGAAAACGACGCCAAACGGAACGTCGTTGGGGCCGGGGGCGAGCAATCGGCCTACCGCAGCATCCTCGCGTCCGATCAGCAAGGCCCGCGTGCCTGTGGAAAAAGACAGCTTGTACAACTGCGCGGGCTCTTGCTGGTCCGAGATCAGTGCATAGGCCGTGTCGTTGTCGTGGTCGAAGCGCAGCGAATCCATCGAATACCCGGCCAGGCTCGCTGGAACGGGAAGCCACGCATCGGTTTCCCCCGGGCGGTAATGCAGCACGGGCTTGCCATCCTGCTCGGTGATCCTCAAACGCGGCCGCCCGTTGCGGTCGAAGTAGAAGGAGGCCGGCTGGCTGGAGCGTTCAATCTGCTTGCGGTTGCCGGTCAGCGTATCCACCTTGAAGACGACCGTCGGCGATTCCTCGCCGCAGGTGTTCCGCCAGCAAGTGAATTCCACCAGTACCTTGCCCGGCTCATCCTCCAGCACCCGCGAAACGCTGGCGAAGCCCTGGTCCTTGCGCTTGCCCGAGCGGGCGCCCTCATCGGGCATGTAGCCGAACAGCGTGTCCTGCCCCTTGCCCCTGATATCCGACGACATCAATTCGCCATAGCTGTAGGGCCTGGCGCGGAGCGGCTCCATCTTCGCGCGCGACACGACTACCTGTTCGTCGTCGCTCCAGATGATGTCGCTCACATGCTGCTGGTTGCCGAAGCGCAGGGTCTGGGTCTTGCCTGTTCCATCCAGCGGGATGATCTGCAACTGGGTTTCGCTGCCGTTGGCGTTGGGAACGGCCAGGGCGACATATTTTCCGGATGGAGAAAGCGACACGCCGCTGATTTCGGCATGCCTAGCGAAATCTTCGGCACTCGGCGCCTGCGCATGGCAGGGGATCACAGCCGCCCCGGCCATCAAGGCCAGGCACAATGCAAAGGACTTGTTCATCACCCTTCCCCGGGAGAGCCGCAGCTCCATTGAGGGTGATGATGCACCGGTAATCGCGGCATTGCCATGCGGTCGCTCCGCCTGCCGGTTGCCCGGCAACCGGGAAAATCTCGCAATGCCGCGAGAGTCATTCAGTGAGCGGGCTCGCGCACCGTCGCCACGGCCGGAGTTGGCGAACAGCCGATATCAAACTTCCAGTGAAGCAAGATCACCCTTGGTCTCCAACCAGGCCTTCCGATCCGAAGCGCGCTTCTTCGCCAGCAGCATGTCCATCAGCGAGCGCGTGTCGCCATCCTCTTCGTTGGTCAGCTGCACCAGCCGGCGCGTGTCGGGATGGATGGTGGATTCGCGCAGCTGCGAGGGATTCATTTCGCCCAGGCCCTTGAAGCGGGTGACGTTGACCGCGCCCTTGAGTTTTTCGCGCTCGATCTTCTCCAGCAGCAGGCGCTTTTCTTCCTCGTCCAGCGCGTAGAACACCTGCTTGCCCACATCCACGCGGAACAGCGGCGGCATCGCCACGAAAATGTTGCCGGCCTGGACCAGCGCGGGGAAATGCTTGAGGAACAGCGCGGTCAGCAGCGTGGCGATATGCAGGCCGTCGGAGTCCGCATCGGCCAGGATCACCACCTTGCCGTAGCGCAGGCCGCCGATGTCGTCCTTGCCCGGATCGCAGCCGATGGCGATGGCCAGGTTGTGCACTTCCTCGGAAGCCAGCACCGAGGTGCTGGCTACTTCCCAGGTGTTGAGGATCTTGCCGCGCAACGGCAGGATCGCCTGGAAATCCTTGTCGCGCGCCTGCTTGGCGCTGCCGCCGGCCGAATCGCCTTCGACCAGGAACAGTTCGGTGCGCGACAGGTCCTGGGAAATGCAGTCGGCCAGCTTGCCGGGCAGGGCGGGGCCCTGGGTGACCTTCTTGCGCACGATCTGCTTTTCGGTCTTCAGCCGCGCGCTTGCGCGTTCGATCGCCAGCTGGGCGATGCGTTCGCCGAAATCGATGTGCTGGTTCAACCACAGCGAGAACGCATCGTGCGCGGCGCCTTCGATGAAACCGGCGGCCTGGCGCGAGCTCAGGCGTTCCTTGGTCTGGCCGCTGAACTGCGGGTCGGTCATCTTCAGCGACAACACGAACGCAACGCGATCCCACACGTCTTCCGGCGCCAGCTTCACCCCGCGCGGCAGCAGGTTGCGGAAATCGCAGAACTCGCGCAGCGCATCGGTCAGGCCGCTGCGCAAGCCGTTGACATGGGTGCCGTGCTGCGCGGTGGGAATCAGGTTGACGTAGCTTTCCTGCACCAGCTCGCCATCGGGAATCCAGGCCACGGCCCAGTCCACGATTTCGTTCTGCTTGGACAGCTGGCCGACGAACAATTCCGGCGGCAGCAGTTCACGGCCCTGCAGTTCGCCCAGCAGGTAATCGCGCAAGCCATCGCGGTAATGCCACTCGTCGCGCTCGCCGCTGGCCTCGTCGAACAGCTTCACGGTCAAGCCCGGGCACAGCACCGCCTTGGCCCGCAGCAGGTGCTTCAATGCGCGCAGGTTGTATTTGGGCGTATCGAAGTATTTGGGGTCGACCCAGAAGCGCAGCCGCGTGCCGGTGTTCTTCTTGCCCACCGTGTTGACCACTTCCAGTTTCGATGCCGCATCGCCGTCGCGGAATTCCATGCGGTATTCGTTGCCGTCGCGCTTGATGAACAGTTCCACCTTCTTCGACAGCGCATTGACCACGCTGACGCCGACGCCATGCAGGCCGCCACTGAAAGTGTAGTTGCGGTTGTTGAACTTGCCGCCGGCATGCAGGCGGGTCAGGATCAGCTCCACGCCGGAAACCTTCTCTTCCGGGTGGATGTCCACCGGCATGCCGCGGCCGTCGTCGCCGACTTCGCAGCTGCCGTCCTTGTACAGGGTCACCTCGATGCCGCTGGCATGGCCGGCCAGGGCTTCGTCCACCGCGTTGTCGATGACTTCCTGGGCCAGGTGATTGGGGCGGCTGGTGTCGGTGTACATGCCCGGGCGGCGTTTGACCGGGTCCAGGCCGGAGAGGACTTCGATGTCGGCGGCGTTGTAGCGCGTATTCATGGGCGGCTATTCATGGGGCGGCATTCATGGATTGGGTTGCGGTTTTCAGTAGCGACTGCAGCCCCGAAGTGTGCGGCTTGGGGATTTTTTTTGCACGTTCAGTGGCAGGTGGGCCGCGGTGGGCTATTTTCCCTGACGGCTGGCCACCACGCTGGTCGAACACGGGAGAAATCCAATGAACAAGCGCAACATCCTGATCCTTGGCGTCATCGCCAGCGCCGCCGTTGCGGCAACTGCGGCCTGGGCGCAGTCGGGCAACGCGGACGCGAAAAAGGCCACGGCCAGCAGCCAGAGCGCCGAGCCCCAGTCCGATGCCGACAAGAAGGCCCAGCGTCGCGCCAGGAACGAGGCCGCCGCCGCAGCCCGCAAGGCAAAAGGCGAGGACGCAGGCGGTTCCGGCAAGGAAGAAGAGGAAGAAGAACGCAAGAAACCCTGAGCTTCGGCCTGGGGTTCAGCGATTTCTTCGGTATTCGCTCTGTATTTCTGCAACTTCACCACGGTTTAGGGCGGCTTTTCGCCCACACGCGCCCCGCCGAGTCGGGGCGTCGTGTTTTTCCAGCATCGGAAACCGCCGGATCACTTGGTGGAAACCAGACCGGCCTGTAAACTATGGCTTTCCGGAGCCCCTCCCATGACTCCCCCTGCTGTAACCCCACTTGTTTTCGTCACCGGCGGTGTAGTGTCCTCGCTAGGCAAGGGCATCGCCGCCGCTTCGCTCGCCTCCATCCTCGAAGCCCGCGGCCTGCGGGTCACGATGATGAAGCTGGATCCGTACATCAACGTCGATCCCGGCACCATGAGCCCGTTCCAGCACGGCGAGGTTTACGTCACCGACGACGGTGCCGAGACCGACCTGGACCTGGGCCATTACGAGCGCTTCGTGCGCACGCGCCTGTCGCGCAAGAACTCCATCACCACCGGCCGCATCTACGAAAACGTGATCCGCAAGGAGCGCCGCGGCGATTACCTGGGCGCCACCGTGCAGGTGATCCCGCATATCACCGACGAGATCAAGCGCTGCATCGACGAGGCCACCTCCGGCTTCGACGTGGCGCTGGTGGAAATCGGCGGCACCGTCGGCGACATCGAGTCGCTGCCGTTCCTGGAAGCGATCCGCCAGATCCGCACCGACCGTGGCCAGGACAAGGCGCTGTTCATGCACCTGACCCTGGTGCCGTACATCGCCGCCGCCGGCGAGCTGAAGACCAAGCCCACCCAGCATTCGGTCAAGGAGCTGCGCTCGATCGGCATCCAGCCCGACGTGCTGCTGTGCCGCAGCGAGCAGGAGCTGCCGGATTCCGAGCGCCGCAAGATCGCCTCGTTCACCAACGTGTCCGAGCGCGCGGTGATCACCGCGCGCGACGTGGACGTGCTCTACAAGATCCCGCTGTACCTGCACGAGCAGGGCCTGGACGAGATCGTGGTCAACCAGCTCAAGCTGCCGGTGACCAAGCCTGCGGATCTTTCCGAATGGGAAGCCGCGGTCGATGCCACGCTCAATCCGCTGGACGAAGTCACCATCGCCGTGGTCGGCAAATACGTCGATCACAAGGACGCGTACAAGTCCGTCGGCGAGGCGCTGAAACACGGCGGCCTGCGTCAGCGCACCCGCGTGAACCTGAAATGGCTGGAGGCGCAGGAACTGGAAGGCGGCGACATGTCCGCGCTGCAGGGCGTCGATGGCATCCTGGTGCCGGGCGGTTTCGGCGATCGCGGTTTCGAAGGCAAGGTCATCAGTGCGCGTTATGCGCGCGAACACGGCGTGCCGTACTTCGGCATCTGCTACGGCATGCAGGCGGCGGTGGTCGATTACGCGCGCAACATCCTGGGCATGGCCGACGCCAACAGCACCGAGAACGACAAGCAGTCCGCGCACCCGGTGATCGGCCTGATCACCGAATGGCGCACGGCCAGCGGCGATGTCGAGAAACGCGACGAGAAGTCCGACCTGGGTGGCAGCATGCGCCTGGGACTGCAGGAAGCGCGGCTGAAACCGGGCACCCTGGCTCGCGAGCTGTATGGCAAGGACATCGCGGCCGAGCGCCATCGCCACCGCTACGAATTCAACAACCGCTACCGCACCCAGATGGAAGACGCGGGCCTGGTGATCTCCGCCAAGTCGATGGACGACCTGCTGGTGGAAATGATCGAGTTGCCGCGCACGGTGCATCCGTGGTTCCTGGCCTGCCAGGCGCATCCCGAGTTCCTGTCCACGCCGCGCGACGGCCATCCGCTGTTCGTCGGCTTCATTCGCGCCGCGCGCGAAATGAAGGCGGGCGGGAAATTGCTCAAGGAAGCGCGGGCGTGAGCTTCGGCGACACTTGTAGGAGCGACGCGAGTCGCGACTTCATTCCCTCGGTTAAAACCGGTTTCGCGACTCACGTCGCTCCTAAGTTGGAGCAATGCATTGAAACTCTGTGACTTCGAAGTCGGACTTGATAAGCCGTTCTTCCTGATAGCTGGCCCCTGCGTCATCGAATCGATGCAGCTGCAACTCGATGTCGCCGGCAAGCTGAAGGAAATCACCGGCAGGCTGGGCATCAACTTCATCTTCAAGTCCAGTTTCGACAAGGCCAACCGCACCTCCGGCACCAGCTTCCGTGGTCCGGGCGTGGAAGAGGGGCTCAAGGTGCTGGCCGAAGTGAAGAAGCAGATCGGCGTTCCGGTATTGACCGATGTGCACGAATACACGCCGCTGGACGAGGTGACGTCGGTGGTCGACGTGTTGCAGACCCCGGCCTTCCTGTGCCGGCAGACCGACTTCATCCACAAGGTCGCCAGCGCCGGCAAGCCGGTCAACATCAAGAAGGGACAGTTCCTGTCGCCCTGGGAAATGAAGCACGTCACCGCCAAGGCCAAGGCCACCGGCAACGAGCAGATCATGGCCTGCGAGCGCGGCGCCAGCTTCGGCTACAACAACCTGGTTTCCGACATGCGCTCGCTCAGCGTGATGCGCGACACCGGCTGCCCGGTGGTGTTCGACGCCACCCATTCGGTGCAACTGCCCGGCGGCATGGACGGCAAGAGCGGCGGCCAGCGCGAATTCGTGCCGGTGCTGTCGCGCGCGGCGATGGCGGTCGGCATCGCCGGCATCTTCATGGAAACCCATCCCAAACCGGAAGAAGCGCTGTCCGATGGCCCGAATGCGTGGCCGCTGGGCAGGATGGAAGCGCTGCTGGAAACGCTGATGGCGCTGGACAGCATCACCAAGAAGAATGGTTTTCTCGAATCCTCACTCTAGGCAGATCCGAATTCCCCATGACCTCAATCGCCAAGATCCACGCCCGCGAAATCCTCGACAGCCGCGGCAATCCCACCCTCGAAGCCGAAGTCACTTTGGATGACGGTTCCTTCGGCCGGGCCATGGTGCCTTCGGGCGCTTCGACCGGTTCCAAGGAAGCGGTCGAACTGCGCGATGGCGACAAGACCCGCTACCTGGGCAAAGGGGTGCTGAATGCGGTGGCCAACGTCAACGGCGCCATCGCCACCGCGTTGAAAGGCTTCGACGCGGCCGACCAGGAAGGGCTTGATCGCCGCCTGATCGACATCGATGGCACCGAGAACAAGGGCCGCCTGGGCGCCAACGCGCTGCTCGGTGTTTCCCTGGCCAACGCCCACGCGGTGGCGGCGTCGAAGAAGATGCCGCTGTGGCAGCACCTGGCCAACGGCAACGACGTGGTCCTGCCGGTACCGATGATGAACATCATCAACGGCGGCGCGCATGCCGACAACAACGTCGACCTGCAGGAATTCATGGTGCTGCCGGTCGGCTTCGATTCCTTCGCCGAATCGCTGCGCGCCGGCGCCGAGATCTTCCATGCGCTGAAGTCGGTGCTGAAAGGCCACGGACTGAGCACGGCGGTGGGCGACGAAGGCGGTTTCGCCCCCGACCTGCGCAGCAACGTGGAAGCGCTGGACACCATCCTCGAAGCCATCGGCAAGGCCGGTTACAAGGCCGGCGAAGACGTCCTGCTGGGCCTGGACGTGGCCAGCACCGAGTTCCACGAAAACGGCAAGTACCACCTGATGGGCGAGGGCAAGCGCCTGACCTCGGAGCAGTTCACCGATTTCCTTGCCGGCTGGTGCGCCGAATACCCGATCATCACCATCGAGGACGGCATGGCCGAGGACGACTGGGCTGGCTGGAAGCTGCTCACCGAGCGCGTCGGCGACAAGGTGCAACTGGTCGGCGACGACCTGTTCGTCACCAATCCCAAGATCTTCAAGCAAGGCATCGAATCGGGCACTGCGAATGCCATCCTGATCAAGGTCAACCAGATCGGCACGCTGACCGAAACGCTGGAAGCCATCGCCATGGCCCACCATGCCAACTACGCGGCCATCGTCTCGCATCGTTCCGGCGAAACCGAAGACACCACCATCGCCGATATCGCGGTCGCCACCACCGCGACCCAGATCAAGACCGGTTCGCTGTGCCGCAGCGACCGCGTGGCCAAGTACAACCAGCTGCTGCGGATCGAGGAAGCGCTGGGCAAGAGCGCACGCTACGCCGGTCGCGGCGCCTTCGTCTCGCTGAAGCGGTAAGCGATGCGACGCCTGCTCCTGCCCGTGCTGGCGCTGGCCCTGCTGCTGGGCTGGCTGCAGTACCGCTTGTGGCTGGGCGAAGGCAGCTGGGGAGAAGTGAGCGGGCTGCAGAACCATGTCGCCCAGCAGGCGCGAGAGAACCACGGGTTGCAGGAACGCAACAACGAACTCGCCGCCGAAGTCGAAGACCTGAAATCCGGCGAGGCCGCGGTGGAAGAACGCGCGCGCAGCGAGCTGGGCATGATCAAGCCGGGGGAAAAGTTCTACCGTGTGGTCGAATCGCCTTCGCCCCCGGCGCCGGTGAGTGAAGAATCGCAGGCGGATGCGGAGCCGCGGCACTGATGCCCGGGATCTGGGCGGTGGTGCCCGCCGCCGGACGCGGCACGCGCTTTGGCGGCGAACTGCCCAAGCAATACCTCGCCGCCGCCGGCCAGCCGTTGATCGCGCATGCGCTGGCGGCGTTGCTGGCGCATCCGGCGGTGGAAGGGGCGATGGTCGCGATCTCGGACAACGATGCCGACTGGCCGGGCTGGACTTCCTTCCTGGACAAGCCGGTGCTGACCTGCATCGGTGGCGCGACCCGCGCGCTTTCGGTATCCGCTGCGTTGAATGCGTTGCCGGCGGAAGTGAAGGCCGACGATTTCGTGCTGGTGCACGATGCGGCCCGGCCCAACCTGGGCCAGAACGATCTGCAGCAACTGCTGGAGCGCGGTCGCAACGATCCGGTCGGTGCGATCCTGGCGGCGCCGGTGCGCGACACGCTCAAGCGCGCGGGCGATGACGGCGGCATCGACGGAACCGAACCGCGTGCGCGCCTGTGGCGCGCGCTGACCCCGCAATTGTTCCGCCGCCTGCAACTGGCCAAGGCGCTCGACGAAGCGGCCAGGGCCGGCGTCGAAGCGACCGACGAATCGATGGCCATGGAATTGCAGGGACTGCGCCCGTTGTTGATCGAAGGCAGCGAGGACAATTTCAAGATCACCACGCCGGCCGACCTGGCACGCTTCGAGTTCATACTCTCCCAACGCACCCCGTAGGAGCGCCCCGTGGGCGCGAGCTCTTCGATCCGGTCGCGAAGAACCCAAGAGCTCGCGCCCATGGGGCGCTCCTACGGCGGTTTCCGACTACAACAAGCGGTATTTATTCCATGCAGAGATCCTTGAATATCCGCATCGGCCAGGGCATCGACGTGCATGCCTTTGGCCCGGGCGACCACCTCATGCTGGGCGGCATCCGCGTGCCGCACGATCGCGGCGTGGAAGCGCACAGCGATGGCGACGTGGTCATCCATGCCTTGTGCGATGCCATGCTTGGCGCATTGGCGCTGGGCGATATCGGCAGGCATTTCCCGCCATCCGATCCGCAATGGAAAGATGCGGACAGCCGCGCTTTCCTGCGCCATTGCAATGGCCTGCTGGATGCGCGCGGCTGGCGTGTGGGCAATGCCGACATCACCGTGATCTGCGAACGGCCCAAGGTCGGGCCGCATGCGGATGCGATGCGTGCGCTGCTGGCCGAGGACCTGGGTATCGATAGCGGCGACATCAGTGTCAAGGCGACCACCAGCGAGAAACTCGGCTTCACCGGTCGTGGCGAAGGCGTCGCGGCGCAGGCGGTGGTGCTGCTGGTCTCCACGACGCATCCGTCGGCATGAGCGAAGGCCTGCCCAGCGCCTTCGGAGCGGCGGTATTGAGCGGAAAGATCCGCAGCGCGCCGGAGGATTTCCGGGTCGAGGAGATCGACGCGTTCGAGCCCGCGGGCGAAGGCGAGCACCTGCTGTTGACTATCGAGAAGCGCGGCTTGAACACCGCCGCCGTGGCCCAGCGCCTGGCCGCATGGGCCGGCTTGCAGGAAATGGCGATCGGCTACGCTGGAATGAAAGACAGGCATGCGGTGACGCGACAACGCTTCAGCGTCCATCTGCCCAGGCGCGTGGCGCCGGAACTGGCGCTGCTGCAGGCGGACGATCCCGGATCGGGCCCGGGATCGTATCTGCGCGTGCTCGACGCCACCTGGCACAACCGCAAGCTGCCGCGTGGCGCGCTGGCCGGCAATCGTTTCGTGCTGGTATTGCGCGAGGTGCAAGGCGAGCGTGCAGCCATCGAGGCGCGACTGGGGCGGATAGCGGCACGCGGCTTGCCCAACTGGTTCGGCGAACAGCGATTCGGCCGCGAAGGCGGCAATGTCGCGGCGGCGTTGGCGATGTTCGCGGGCAAGCGCGTGCGCCGCGACCAGCGCTCGATCCTGCTGTCGGCGGCGCGTTCGGAATTGTTCAATCGCGCGCTGGCCGCGCGCGTGCGCGACGCAAGCTGGGACCAGGGCCTGGACGGCGAAGTGTGGATGCTGGCCGGCAGCCGCAGCGTGTTCGGCCCGGAACCATGGAGCGAGGCCCTGGCCGCGCGCCTGGCCGGTTTCGACATCCATCCCAGCGGGCCGCTGTGGGGCGCGGGCGGATTGCGCAGTACCGGCACCTGCGCGGAGACGGAGCTGGCCGCATTGGAAGATGAAGATGCGATCGCCCTGCGCGCGGGGCTGGAGGCAGCCGGATTGAAGCAGGAGCGCAGGTCCTTGCGGCTGGTGGCCGATGACCTGGCGTGGCAGTGGCCGGAAGATACGGTCCTGCGCCTGGAGTTCTCATTGCCGCCGGGTTGCTACGCGACCGCCTTGCTGCAGGAACTTGGCCATGCCACCGACGCCTCCCGGCTGCAATGCCGCTCGTCGGAAAGCCCGGAAGGGCACGGTCATGGGTCGCCAGCCGGCGTATAAGCCGAATCAGGCATCCGGATGATGCCTGCTCCAGTATCCCCAGGAAGCTGCTGTTCCTTTGGCATATATCTTCGGAGGGAATCGTCATGAAGGCTTTCTTGAAAGTCACGTTCGTTTCGGTGCCGCTCCTGTTGCTGACGGCTTGCGCCAGCACCGGGACCGCCTATGAAAAAGCGCCGGCGCAGCATGAAACCGTGGTCACCGACAACGTCTATGTCGCCGTGGTCGAGCACATCGCCAAGCAGCGCGGGACCCGGGTCGTGTGGGTCAATCCGCCGAAGAAGCGGGTCGTCGAGCCCGTAGCCACTACGCGATAGTCGGTTATCGAAAACTCGGAGCGCGGCCGCTTCCAGGGGGGGCGCCTCCTCAACGCCGCGCCAGCAATACCAGCACGGCACCGGTACCGCCTTGCGCGGCCGGTGCGGAATGGAATGCGAGGATATCGGCGCGTTGCCGCAGCACGCGGTCGACCAGGTTCTTCAATACCGGCATCCCGCCCTCATCTCGCCGGCCCTTGCCATGGATGATGCGCAAGCAGCCGAATTCGTGGGCATGCGCCTCGGCGATGAAAGTCCTGAGCATCGGTTCGGCCTGCGCCACCGTGGCGCCGTGCAGGTCGAGTTCGTCCTGCGCGGAAAAGCGCCCGCGCTTCAATCGCTGGAACACGGTCATGGGCAGCGTGTCGCGCCGGTAACTCAAGGTGTCGCCCGCCGCCAGCGCGGACAGGTCGTCCAGCCCGCGCTGGAACTCGCTGCGCGCCTCGATTTCGTCGCGTTCGGCCATGCGCGCCGCCGGCCTGGGCTTGGGCTTGCGCGGCGGTGGCGCGGATTCCGGCAAGGGCTTGACCGGGCCTACGGCTTCCCGGAACAGCGTCGCGTCGTCGTCGGTTTGCTTTGGCATGCGGGCAGGTTAGTGCGCGCCATGCGCATCCGACAAGCAGCTGCAACTTCGCGGGTGCGTGGGAGCGGCATCCTGCCGCGAGCCCTGACGTTTCTCCCGCAATATTCCCGATAATCCCGGGGAAGAAAGCAAGGGCTCGCGGCAGGATGCCGCTCCCACATGCTGGGTCGAAGGGGGAAGGCGTCGGCCGCCTGCGGTATCATGAGGACGCAACTGAGGAACCCCATGCGCGTACTGGTAAGCAATGACGACGGCGTTGATGCGCCGGGCATCCAAACCCTCGCCGAAGGCCTGCGCGCCGCGGGCCATGAAGTCCTGGTGGTCGCTCCCGACCGCGATCGTTCCGGGGCCAGCAATTCGCTGACCCTGGACCTGCCGATCCGGATCAAGAAGCTCGACGCGCGGACCTGGCGCGTCGCCGGCACGCCCACCGATTGCGTGCATCTGGCCCTGACCGGGATGCTGGAAGCGGAACCGGATATCGTCGTGTCCGGGATCAACAACGCCGCCAACCTGGGCGATGACGTGATCTATTCCGGCACCGTGTCGGCGGCGATGGAAGGGCGCTTCCTCGGCTTGCCTGCAGTGGCGATGTCGCTGGTGACCACCGATCACAAGGCCAGGCATTTCGCCACCGCCGCGCGCGCCGCGGTGGAAATCGTGGCCCGGCTGCGATCCGATCCGCTGCCCGCCGACACCATCCTCAACGTCAACGTGCCCGACCTGGCCTGGGACGAGATCGCCGGTTTCGAGGTCACCCGCCTCGGCAACCGCCACCGTTCCGAAGCCTGCCTGCCGCAGCCCGATCCACGCGGCGGCACGGTGTACTGGATAGGGCCGGCCGGACAGGAACAGGACGCCGGCCCCGGCACCGATTTCCACGCGGTGCGCACCGGTTTCATTTCCATCACCCCGATCCACGTCGACCTGACCCGCTACCAGGCGCTGGAGAAAGTCGCCAGTTGGGTCAGCGGTCTCAGCGATTCGCTGGGGGCATCGGCATGACCCCACGGCTGCGCCTGCAACCGGAAGCCGTGGGCCAGGGCATGACTTCGCAACGCGTCCGCGACCGGCTGGTCGAACGCTTGCGCGAGACCGGCATCCGCGATGAAAACGTCCTCAATGCGATCCGCACCGTACCGCGCCATCTGTTTGTCGATGAAGCCCTGGCCACGCGTGCGTACGAGGACACCGCGCTGCCCATCGGCCATAGCCAGACCATTTCCCAGCCCTGGGTGGTGGCGCGCATGACCGAAGCGTTGTTGTTCGATGCAACACCGAAGAAGGTGCTGGAGATCGGCACCGGTTCCGGCTACCAGGCGGCGATCCTCGCGGCGCTGGGGTTGGAGGTCTATACCGTCGAACGCATCGGCGACCTGTTGCGCCAGGCGCGAAAGCGCCTGCGCCAGCTGGGCATGAACGTGCGCAGCAAGCATGACGACGGCCGCATCGGCTGGCCGGAACATGCGCCCTACGACGCGATCATCGTCACCGCCGCCGCGCCCGCGTTGGTCAACGCATTGATCGAGCAACTCGCGGTCGGCGCGCATCTGATCGCGCCGGTCGGTGGCGCCGCATCGCAATCCCTGGTCAAGCTGACCAAGCGCGAAGATGGTGGCGTGGACGAACAGGTGCTGGCGCCAGTGGTGTTCGTGCCATTGCTGTCGGGGACGCTGGACTGATGAAAATCCACAGTGGATGGAAGGTCGCGCGATCGCCATTGCACGGCCACCTCCCGCCATTATTCCTGCGCGGGCATGACGATCTCCGGGCAGTATTTCCCAGGGCGCGCGCATGAAGCTCTTCGGACCGTTGTACGCGCGGGCGATTCAATGGGCGCAGCATCGCCATGCTCCGCGGCTGCTTGCGGGGCTCAGTTTCATAGAAGCCATCATTTTCCCGGTGCCTCCGGAAGTGATGCTGGCGCCGATGTCGCTGGCGCAGCCGAAGCGTGCGCTGTGGTTCGCGACGCTGAGCCTGGTCGGCTCGCTTGCGGGTGCGTTGGTCGGTTATGCGCTGGGCCATTTCGCGTTCGCCGCATTGCAGCCGGCCATCGAATGGCTGGGTTGGAGCGACAAGATCGATGTACAGGTGGCGCACTTGCGCGAGGTCGTGGCGGAGTCGCCGTGGAAGGCATTCTGGTTGCTGGTGCTTGCCGGATTCACGCCGATACCACTGAAGATATTCACCTGGGCCTCAGGCATCGTCGGTGTGCCGCTGGTACCGTTCCTTGCCAGCATGTTTGTCGGTCGCGGCAAGCGACTGTATCTTGTCGCCGGTGCGATCAAGTTGGGTGGCGCGCGTGCGGAAGCGGCGTTGCACCGCTGGATCGAACCGGTCGGCTGGGTTTCAACCGCGTTGCTGCTGGCGCTGATCGGCTGGGTGGCGTGGAAGGCGAATGGTGGATAAGCGAGGCAATGGGTGAAATGCAACGATGATGCATAGACGCATGAGCTACTTCCAACGCACCTTGGCGCTGACGGCCGCAGCCCTGCTGCTGGCCGCATGCAGCAGCAGCGTGGTGCGTGAAACCTCGTCTTCAAGCGCATCGCGTCCCGTCGTCTCCAAGCCGAAACCCGGCGCCACCGTGAAGGTCCAGCGCGGCGATACGCTGTATGGCATCGCCTTCCGCAATGGCGTGGACGTGCGCGATCTGGCGACCTGGAACGGTATCGGCGCGCCGTACACGATCTATCCGGGACAGAGCCTCAGGCTGTATCCCCAGAACGGCAAGAACGTGGCCGCAACCAGCGCAAGCCGCCCGCCACCTGCCACGACCCGGCCCAAGCCCGCCGCCGTTCCCGTCCCGCCACGGCCAGCGACGCCCGCCGCGCCGATGAGCAGCGGCGTGTCCTGGCGTTGGCCGGCCGACGGCGCGGTGATCGGAGGATTCGCCGCTGGCAATGCGACCCGGCAGGGCGTCGATATCGCCGGCAGCAGCGGGCAGCCGGTGCGCGCGGCCGGCGATGGCGTGGTGGTGTATTCCGGCGGCGGCCTGGTTGGTTATGGCGAGTTGATCATCGTCAAGCACAACGAAGCCTGGTTGTCCGCGTACGGCCACAACCGCACGCGCCTGGTCAACGAGGGCCAGAGCGTGAAGGCTGGCCAGCAAATCGCGGAAATGGGCCGCAGTGGCGCCTCGCGCGACATGCTGCACTTCGAGATCCGCTACAACGGCAAGCCGGTGGATCCGCAGCTGTATTTGCCGAAGCGCTAGCCTTGTCCCACAAAGGGACTTCCTTCAAAGCGTAGAGCCGAGCTTGCTCGGCTGCTTCCGCTCCTGATCTTTCGCTCCGCGATCCGTATCCCGCGAACATCAGCCGAGCAAGCTCGGCTCTACGGGATCAGCAGGAACCCCGCCACCACGCGTCGTCCTTCGCCAGCCAGCACGTTGAACGTGCGCGCCGCCGCCGCGTTGGTCATCACCTCGATGCCGATGCCACGGGTCAGGCAGGCGGCCATCACCGCCGCCGAAGGGAATACCTGGCGATCACCGGTGCCGAGCAGGATCAGTTCGGGGCCCAGCGCCAGCAGCGGGGCCAGGTCGTCGGGCAGTAGATCGGCGCTCGCACCGGCTTTCCAGCCTTCGATCAACTCATTCGGGGCCAGGATGAAGCTGGTTTCCAGCACCTGGTCATTGACCCGGGCGCTGCGACCGTCGGCGGAGCGCAGGGCGTAGGCGTAGTCGGGAAGTTCGTGGCTCAGTTGCATGGGCGGGAAGCTGTGAAGGGGGGAAGGGTAAATGGTCAAGGGTGAAAGCCAAGGCGCGTGCTTCAACCCTTGGCTATTTACTCTTCACCATTGACGCGTCGCCCTTACTTGCGCGGCAACACGATCTGGCGGTGGTCCTTGCTTTGCCGGTACAGCACCGCGACATGGCCGATGCGCTGGACCAGCGCGGCGCCGGACTTTTCGACGATTTCCCCGATCATGGCGTCCCGCGCCTCGCGGTCCTCGGCGCCGATCTTGACCTTGACCAGTTCGTGTTGCTCCAGGACCGCGTCCAGTTCGGTCAGGAAGGCGGGCGTAAGGCCCTTGGCGCCGATCTGCAGCAAGGCCCTCAGGTCGTGGGCCTGGCCACGCAGGAAGCGCGACTGGCTGGAAGTCAAAGCAGTGGACATGCGCTGCGGTACGGGGCGGGAAGGGGGTTCAGGGTATCATGCGGCCTTCCCGCGCTCCTTTTTTCCCAATGCCCGCGGGCACTTGGGAGTCCCCCAAGAACCCCATGGCCACCCGAAGCAAAAGCAGCCAGCGCTGGCTCAAAGAGCATTTCGCCGACCCCTACGTGAAAAAAGCGCAGGCGGAAGGCTTGCGCTCGCGTGCGGCGTACAAGCTGGAGGAACTGATCGAGCGCGATCGCCTGCTCAAGCCGGGCATGGTGGTGGTGGACCTGGGCGCGGCCCCGGGCGGCTGGTCGCAGTTCGTGCGCAAGGCGTTGGGCGACAGCGGCCGGGTCGTGGCCATGGATATCCTGGAAATGCCCAGCCTTGCCGGGGTCGACTTCCTTCATGGGGATTTCAGGGAGGATGACGTCCTATCGCAGCTGGAAGCGATGCTGGGCGGGCAGCCGGTGGACCTTGTGCTGTCGGATATGGCCCCCAATAAGAGTGGTATGGATGCGGTCGACCAGCCGCGCATGATGCATCTGGCCGAGTTGGCGATGGATTTCGCCGACAGCCACCTGAAACCCGGCGGCGCGTTCCTGATCAAGCTGTTCCAGGGCACGGGTTTCGATGACTACGTGCGCGAACTGCGGCGACGTTACGAAAAAGTGGTCATCCGCAAGCCGGATGCGTCACGCAAGCGCTCGCCGGAAGTCTATGCTCTGGGCCAGGGCAAGTTGCTGCACAGGAAATGAGTGCCCGGAACCGGTAGTCCGGAACGGGTCGATGTAATCTGGCAATCGCGTTATCTAAGGAATTCCGGAGTCGATGAGGATGAATGGTTTGACCAAGAATCTGCTGCTGTGGGTGGTCGTCGCCGTCGTGCTGATGGTGGTGTTCCAGAGTTTCTCGCCGAGCCTCGGCGGGGCGGCGGCCGGTCGCGAGACCACTTATTCCGAATTCCTGCAGGAAGTGGACAACGGAGCGGTCAGTTCGGTGAATTTCACCAACGACAGCAACCTGGTCACCAACGCGATCCAGTACAAGCGCGCCGACGGCACCCCGGGCACGGTTTATGGCCCGCAGGACCAGAGCCTGGTCAATATCCTGGTCAAGAAGAACGTGACCATCACCCGCGAGAAGCCGGCCAGCGGCGTTTCCCTGGGCTCGATCCTGATGACCTTCCTGCCGGTGATCCTGATCATCGCGTTCTGGATCTTCATGATGCGGCAGATGCAGGGCGGCGGCGGCGGGGCCAAGGGCGCCATGTCCTTCGGCAAGTCGCGGGCCAAGCTGCAGGGCGAGGACCAGATCAAGGTCACCTTCGCCGACGTCGCCGGCTGCGACGAGGCCAAGGAGGAAGTCAGCGAGCTGGTCGAATTCCTGCGCGACCCCGGCAAGTTCCAGAAGCTGGGCGGTAAGATTCCGCGCGGGGTGCTGATGGTCGGCCAGCCGGGCACCGGCAAGACGCTGCTGGCCAAGGCCATCGCCGGCGAGGCCAAGGTGCCGTTCTTCAGCATTTCAGGTTCCGATTTCGTCGAGATGTTCGTCGGCGTCGGCGCCAGCCGCGTACGCGACATGTTCGAGCAAGCCAAGAAGCACGCGCCGTGCATCATCTTCATCGATGAAATCGACGCGGTCGGCCGCCATCGCGGCGCCGGCCTCGGCGGCGGTCACGACGAACGCGAGCAGACGTTGAACCAGTTGCTGGTCGAGATGGATGGCTTCGAGGGTGGCGAAGGCGTGATCGTGATCGCCGCGACCAACCGTCCCGACGTGCTCGACCCGGCGCTGCTGCGCCCGGGCCGTTTCGACCGCCAGGTCGTGGTCGGCCTGCCCGACGTCAAGGGCCGCGAACAGATCCTGCGCGTGCACATGCGCAAGCTGCCGCTGGCCGACGACGTGGTGCCGATGACCATCGCCCGCGGCACGCCTGGTTTCTCCGGCGCCGACCTGGCCAACCTGTGCAACGAGGCGGCGCTGTTCGCCGCGCGCGAGAGCGGCAAGGAAGTGCGCATGGAACACTTCGACCGCGCCCGCGACAAGATCATCATGGGCACCGAGCGCCGCTCGCTGGCCATGAGCGAAGAGGAAAAGCGCAACACCGCCTACCACGAGTCCGGCCACGCCATCGTCGGCCGCCTGGTGCCGGAGCACGACCCGGTCTACAAGGTCACGATCATTCCTCGCGACCGCGCCTTGGGCGTGACCGTGTATTTGCCGGAAGGCGACAAGTACAGCATCAACCGCACCGGCATCGAGAGCCGGCTGGCCACGCTGTACGGCGGCCGCGTCGCCGAGGAACTGATCTTCGGTTCCGACAAGGTCACCACCGGCGCCTCCAACGACATCGAGCGCGCCACCAAGATGGCCCGCAACATGGTCACCAAGTGGGGCTTGTCGGAGGAACTCGGCCCGATCACCTATGCGGAAGAGGAGGAGGAAGTGTTCCTCGGCCGTTCGGTCTCGCAACACAAGAACGTCTCCGACGACACCGCGCGCAAGATCGATGAAGTGGTGCGCACCATCCTCGACAAGGCTTATGCGCGCACGACCAAGTTGCTGACCGAGAACATCGACAAGCTGCATGCGATGGCCGAGGCGCTGATGCAGTACGAGACTATCGACGTGCCGCAGATCGACGCGATCATGGAAGGCCGCGAACCGCCGCCGCCGGCCGGCTGGACCAAGACCGACAAGGGCGAAGTGTTGCCGTTGCCGCCGATCGGCGGGCCTGCCGCGCAGACTTGAGCCGCTCCATGAATTGTTTCGTCACGAAGGACGGCCTTGGCCGTCCTTCGTGTTTTGGGGACATAATCGCGCCTTCATCGCGCGGTGGAGGAGCATCGATGAAAGACAATCGCATGGTCCTGGCCATCCCCCTGGGCATCGCCATCGGCGCGGCGGTCGGTGTCGCCACCGGCAACCTGGCCCTGTGGATTGGCGTGGGCGTCGCCATCGGCGTGGCCCTGGCCGCAAGCGGAAAGGACTAGACTTCCTGATGTTCGACACCACCCCCCAACTCGATTGCGCCGGGCGCCTCCTCAAACTGGATCGCCCGCAGGTGATGGGCATCGTCAACGTCACTCCGGATTCGTTTTCCGACGGCGGCGCCCACGACACCCTGGAAGCGGCGGTGGCGCATGCCTTGAAACTGGTGGAAGAGGGTGCCGACCTGCTCGATGTCGGCGGCGAATCCACCCGTCCCGGCGCCGAGGAAGTTTCCGTTGAAGAAGAACTGCGTCGCGTCATCCCGGTGATCGAACAACTGTCGAAGCAGGCCTCGCTGCCGATCAGCATCGACACCTCCAAGCCCGAAGTGATGCGCGCCGCGGTCGCCGCCGGCGCGGGCATGATCAACGACGTGCAGGCATTGCGCCGCGAAGGCGCACTGGATGCGGCGGCTGCGCTCGGTGTGCCGGTGGTGCTGATGCACATGCTGGGCGAACCGCGCTCCATGCAACAGGCACCCGACTACGACGACGTGGTCGGCGACGTGCACCGTTTCCTGGCCGAGCGCCTGTTTGCCGCCGAAATGTCCGGCATCGCCAAGAAGAACCTCCTCGTCGATCCCGGTTTCGGCTTCGGCAAGAACACGCAGCACAATCTCGCCCTGCTTGCGCAACTGGAACGCTTCACCGAACTCGGCGTGCCGGTGCTGGCGGGCCTCTCGCGCAAGCGCAGCATCGGTGAAATCACCGGCCGCGAGGCGACGCGGGACCGCGTTGCCGGTTCGGTCGCCGCCCACCTGATCGCCGCCCAGCGCGGCGCCATGATCCTGCGCGTGCACGACGTCGCCGCCACCGTGGATGCGTTGAAGGTATGGAATGCGGTGGCCGCGGTGCCGACACCACGCGCGAAACCGGCAGCGCCGACGATCCGCTGGCCGGACGACGATTGATGCCGGCCGATTGCAGGCCGCTCGCCATCGCCCTGATGGGCCCCACCGCTTCGGGCAAGACCGCATTGGCGATGGAATGGGCGCAGCGCCTGGGTGGCGAGATCGTCAGCGTCGATTCGGCGCTGGTCTATCGCGGGCTGGATATCGGCGCGGCCAAGCCTGATGCGTCCATGCTGGCGGCCGTTCCGCATCATCTGATCGATGTGCGCGAACCCTGGCAGCCGTATTCGGCCGCGGAATTCGCCTTCGATGCGCGCATGGCCATGGACGACATCGCCGCACGGGGAAAACTGCCGATCCTGGCCGGCGGCACCGGCCTGTATTTCCAGGCCTTGCTGGAAGGTCTGGCGCCGATGCCCGAGGCGGATCCCGCCGTGCGCGAGGCGATCGCCGCCGAAGCCATGGATCGCGGCTGGCCCGTCTTGCATGCGGAACTCGCTTCGATCGATCCGCGCGCCGCCGCAAAAATAAAACCCACCGATCCGCAACGCATCCAGCGCGCGCTGGAAGTGTTCCGCCTCAGCGGCAAGCCGATCAGCGAATGGCAAGCCATGCCCGCGCGCGCGCGCCTGCCGTTCCGCGTGCTCAAGCTGGTGCTGGCGCCACGCGATCGCGCGGTGCTGCACCAGCGCATCGAACAGCGCTTCGACGCGATGCTCGACGCCTGCTTCCTGCAGGAAGTCGAACGTTTGCGCGCATCGCCGCAATTGCAGGCAGTCGAGCGGCCGCTGGATCTGCCAGCGATACGCGCCGTCGGCTATCGCCAGGCTTGGGAATACCTGGACGGCACGCTTGCCGAAAACGAGTTCCGCGACCGCGCGATCTTCGCCACCCGCCAGCTGGCCAAGCGCCAGCTGACCTGGCTGCGCGGGGAGCTGGACGCGCGCTGGTTCGACCCGCAAGCAGACCGGAACGCGCTGGAATCCGCCCTGATGCTGTTCCTGCCTGCGCTTTTGGGCACTGCGTAGCTGGCCAATCGCCCGTTGTTGTGTAACATCGGGCATTCCGGTCGCGGCAGGGGAGCTTCGCGCCGCCCGGATCTATAAAAACAACACCTATTGAAATAGGCGGGAGTACGAAATGTCCAAGGGGCAATCCTTGCAGGATCCTTTCCTGAATGCGTTGCGGCGCGAGCGGGTGCCGGTTTCTGTTTACCTGGTCAATGGCATCAAGTTGCAGGGCACGATCGAGTCGTTCGACCAGTTCGTGGTTTTGCTGCGCAATACGGTCAGCCAGATGGTCTACAAGCACGCGATTTCCACGGTGGTGCCGGCGCGGAATGTGCGGGTGGGGCCGGGGGGCGGGTATGTGCAGGGTGGGGAAGGCGGCGACGAGGAAGGCGGCGAAGAGAACGAGTGAGGCTGCGCCTCCTCCCTTGCGCGCAGCGCAGGGGAGGATCGAGGAGGGGTGCTTTTTGCTTTTGCTCTTGCTTTTCTTGTTCTTGTTCTTGCTCGTCATCCTCGCGAAGGCGGGGATCGCTCCTCGCTCTGGCTTTGAAGCAAAGCGTTTCGCGCTACGCGCGAGTCACTTTTCTTTGAACGGCAAAGAAAAGTAACCAAAAGAAAGCCGCCCTAACGCGTCGCCCCACGATAAAGCCGTGGGGTTCGCAAGCCTGCCGGGAATTTCCGTAAGGCGCATCCTGCGCCTACGGAAACGGCGCACATCCTTGTGCGCCGCCCCTGCGGGGTTGTACCCGGCACGCTTGCCGCCGCTCACGGGATTTCGGGAAACAACAGCCAAATCCAAAGCAAAATCCCCTCCACCCTTTGTATTCCGCCCCTCCGCCCCCACACTTGACCCATGTTCGAACGATCGAAAAAGGGCGAGCACGCCTTGTTGATACAGCCTCTGCGCTCGGGTTCCGGTGGAAGTTCGCCGGATGACGGCGCGCAGGAGGAATTCGCCGACCTGGCCCGTTCCGCTGGCGCATCCATCGCGGCGGTGATCACCGCGCGCGTGGACAAGCCCAGTCCGTCCACCTATATCGGCAGCGGCAAGCTGGATGAGGTCAAGGCCGCGGCCGATGCCACCGGCGCCGACCTGGTCCTGGTCAACCACGCGCTGACCCCGGGCCAGGAGCGCAACCTGGAGAAATTCCTCGAGCGCCGGGTGTTGGACCGGACCGGGCTGATCCTGGACATCTTCGCCCAGCGCGCGCGCAGCTTCGAAGGCAAGCTGCAGGTGGAACTGGCCCAGTTGCAGCACATGGCCACGCGCCTGGTCCGCGGCTGGACCCACCTGGAACGCCAGCGCGGTGGTTCCATCGGTCTGCGCGGCCCGGGTGAAACCCAGCTGGAAACCGACCGTCGCCTGCTGCAGAAGCGCGTCGACCAGCTTGAGAAACGCCTGGAAAAAGTCGAAGTCCAGCAGACCCAGATGCGTCGCGCCCGGGTTCGCAGCGAAATGCCGCGGGTGGCCCTGGTCGGCTACACCAACGCCGGCAAGTCCACCCTGTTCAATGCCCTGACCGGTTCCGACGCCTACGCCGCCGACAAGCTGTTCGCCACCCTGGACCCCACCGTGCGCCGGCTGAATCTCGCCGGCGGCAGCATCATGCTTTCGGACACGGTCGGCTTCGTCCGCGACCTGCCGCACGAGCTGGTCGCCGCGTTCCGTTCCACCTTGTCCGAAGCGCGCGAGGCCGACCTGCTGCTGCATGTCATCGACGCCGCCGACCCATTGCGCGAAGACCGCATCGCGCAAGTGGACAGCGTGCTGCAGGAAATCGGCGCAGGCGATATCCCGCAGGTGCTGGTCTACAACAAGATCGACCGTATCGAAGATGCGAAACCCCGCCACGACCAGCCCAACCCCGCATCAAGTCCGGGGCAGGCCATGCCCACAGACAGCGTGGGCATGGGCCGCGAACGGGTCTGGCTGTCCGCGCGCGACAACCTTGGCCTGGATCTGTTGCAGGACGCGCTGACCCGGCGCCTGTCGCTGGCGCGCGTGCAGGGCGCGCTGCACCTGCCCGCCGCGCATGCCGAACGCCTGCGTTCGCGCCTGCACGCGCTGGGCGCGGTGCGCGGCGAAACCCACGACGAGCACGGCTGGCATCTGCAGGTCGATCTGTCCCTGGCCGACGCCCGGCGCCTGTCGGTGCAGGCCGGCGGCGCACCGCTCGAGGCCTTGCTGCCCGAGGCCCCGCGCGAGGAATGGATGGTGTAACCCCGGGACTTGAGTGGAAAGGTCCTTGATTGTGGGAGGGGCTTCAGCCCCGGCAGTTGGCAGGGAAAAGCGTCGGGGCTGAAGCCCCTCCCGCAACAACCCGTGCCTCGTAGAACCGAGCTTGCTCGGCTGCTCTGCGCACAGGATCAAAAGCAGCCGAGCAAGCTCGGTTCTACGTCCGGAGGAAGTCCCTTTGGGGACAAGGACAGGGGTTTCTTCGGCGAAGCGGATGCTTGTTCCTGAGGGTTCCGACCCTATCTAGTAGAATCAGACCTCGCAACAGGCCTTGGCCTGCACGATCTAAACATTGGAGTAGGCATGGCCTGGAACACACCTGGTAGTGGCAGCCCCGGCAACGGCTCGAACGGCGACAAGCCGCGGCCCAACCCGTGGAAGCCCAGGAAGGGCGGCGGCAACGACCTCAACAGCTGGCTCGAGCGCTTGCGTGGCTTGTTCGACGGCGGTGGCGGCAACGGCAACCCGTTGCGCTGGATCGCCCTGGCCTTCGTCCTGCTGATCGTGTTCACCAGCTTCACCCTGATCGGCGAACAGCAGCGCGGCGTGGTCCTGCGCTTCGGCCAGTTCGCCCGGATCATGCAGCCCGGTCCCAACTTCAAGTGGCCGTGGCCGATCGAGAACGTCACCAAGGTCACCGCCACCCAGATCAAGACCTTCAGCAACACCGTGCCGGTGCTGACCAGCGACGAGAACATCGTCAACGTCTCCTTCAACGTGCAGTACCGCATCAGCGACCCGCGCAAGTACCTGTACGGCTCGCGCGATGCCGATGAAGTGCTCAAGCAGGCCGCACAAAGCGCCGTGCGCGAACAAGTCGGCCGTTCCGACCTGGACACCGTGCTGGGCGTGCGCGGCCCGCTGGGCAGTTCCGCCAAGGAGCGCCTGCAGGCCTCGCTGGATGCCTACCGCACCGGCCTGATCGTGACCGAACTGAACCTGCCCGACGCCCGTCCCCCGACCGAAGTGCAGCCCGCCTTCGACGAGGTCAACAGCGCCCAGCAGGTCCGCGAAAGTCTGGTCAACCAGGCCCAGGCCTACGCCGCCAAGGTCGTGCCCGAGGCCCGCGGCGAAGCCGCGCGCCTGCGCACCACCGCCGACGGCTACAAGACCGCCAGCGTGGCCCGCGCCACCGGCGACGCGGACCGCTTCTCGCTGCTGCAGGAGCAGTACAAGAACGCCCCCGAAGTCACCCGCAAGCGCCTGTGGCTGGAAACCGTGCAAGGCGTGCTGGCCCACAACCGCAAGGTGGTCGGCGGCGACGGTCGCCAGCTGATCTACGTGCCGATGCCCGCCCAGGGCGCCGCCAGCGCCTCCGCCCCGCCGGTGCTGCCCGCCGACGTGCTGATGCCGCCGGTGCAGAGCGCCGCCTCCGCCCCGGACAACCGCCCCGACCGACCCAGCGGCCGCGAGGAGGTCGAACGATGAAAACTTCCTTCTATGCTGCCCTTGCCGCGGTCGTGCTGTTCGGCCTGCTGGGTTCGGTCTATGTGGTCCGCGAAGACCAGACCGCGCTGGTCCTCAACTTGGGCCGGGTGGCCCGCGCCGACATCAAGCCGGGCCTGCACTTCAAGGTGCCGCTGGTGGAAAGCGTGCGCGTCTTCGACCGCCGTTTCCGCACCCTGGAAACGCAGCCGGAACGCTACCTGACCCTGGAACGCAAGGACGTCAGCATCGACTTCTTCGCCGTGGGTTACATCTCCGACGTGCGCGCCTTCTACCGAGCCACCGGCGGCGACGAGAAGGCCGCCAGCGACCGCCTGGCCCCGATCATCACCGACTCGCTGCGCAACGAGATCAACTCGCGCACCCTGCAGCAGCTGGTGTCCGGCGACCGCAACCAGATCGTGGCCAAGCAGCTGACCGCGATCAACGACGGCGCCGCCACCCTGGGCATGCAGATCACCGACATCCGCCTGAAGCAGATCGACCTGCCCACCGACAGCGACGTGATCAAGCAGGTCTACGAGCGCATGCGCGCCCAGCGCATGCAGGTGGCCAGCAAGCTGCGCGCCGAGGGCGAGGAACAGGCCCGCACCATCCGCGCCTCCGCCGACCGCGACCAGACCGTGCTGGTCGCCGAAGCCACCCGCGACGCGCAGAAGCTGCGCGGCGAAGGCGATGCCGCCGCCGCCCGCATCTACGCCGAAGCCGCCAACCGCGACCCCGGCTTCTACGCCTTCCAGCGCAGCCTGGAGGCCTACCGCGCCTCGTTCAGCGACGGCCAGAGCGTGATCGTGCTGGACAAGAACGATCCGTTTTTGCAGTACATGAAGAGCGACCGGTGATCTGATGTTCCCCTCTCCCCTTGTGGGAGAGGGTGGCCGAAGGCCGGGAGAGGGGTGGCTCTTGATCTTGCCTCTACATGGAAAAGTCAAAAGCCGACCCCTCTCCCTGGCCCCTTCGGGGCCTGTCCCTCTCCCGCAAGGGGAGAGGGTGTTCGGGGCGACGCCAGGGTAGCCCCCACCCCCCAAAACCCGGATAATGCACAAAAGCCGGATGGGGACTCTTCTCCCCTCCGGCTTTTTCTGTGTACGGACCCTGTAGGAGCGGCCCATGGCCGCGAGCTCTTGCCGGATATCCGCATCACGCCAAAAGCTCGCGCCCATGGGGCGCTCCTACATCGTCTCGAATATCCGGAGTTTTGCCATGGGTCAGTCAGTCGTCGTTCTCGGTGCCCAGTGGGGCGATGAAGGCAAGGGCAAGATCGTCGATCTGCTCACCGAGGAAATCGGCGCCGTGGTGCGCTTCCAGGGCGGCCACAACGCCGGCCACACCCTGGTCATCAACGGCAAGAAGACCGTCCTGCACCTGATTCCGTCCGGCATCCTGCGCGAAGACGCGCTGTGCCTGATCGGCAACGGCGTGGTCATCTCGCCCGCCGCGCTGATGAAGGAAATCGGCGAACTGGAAGCCAACGGCGTCGAAGTGCGTTCGCGCCTGAAGATCTCCCCGGCCGCGCCGCTGATCATGCCGTACCACATCGCCCTGGATCAGGCCCGCGAGATCAAGGCCGGCGGCAAGGCCATCGGCACCACCGGTCGCGGCATCGGCCCGGCCTACGAAGACAAGGTCGCGCGTCGCGGCATCCGCATCGCCGACCTGCATTACCCGCCGCAGCTGGAAGAACTGCTGCGCACGGCGCTGGACTACCACAACTTCGTGCTGACCCGATACCTGGGCGCCGAGGCGATCGATTTCCAGAAGACCTACGATGAGGCGCTGGCCTTCGGCGAATACGTGCAGCCGATGAAATCCGACGTCGCCGGGATCCTCCACGACCTGCGCAAGCAGGGCAAGCGGGTCATGTTCGAAGGCGCGCAGGGTTCGCTGCTGGACATCGACCACGGCACTTACCCGTACGTCACTTCCTCCAACACCACCGTCGGCGGCGCGCTAGCCGGCACCGGTGTCGGCGCCGATGCCATCGACTACGTGCTGGGCATCTGCAAGGCCTACGCCACCCGCGTCGGCGGCGGCCCGTTCCCGACCGAACTGGACGACGAAGTCGGCGAGGAAATCCGCAGGAAGGGCCAGGAATTCGGCGCCACCACCGGCCGCCCGCGCCGTTGCGGCTGGATCGACATCGTCGCCCTGAAGCGCGCGGTCGCCATCAGCGGCATCAGCGGCCTGTGCATCACCAAGCTCGACGTGCTGGATGGCATGGAGAAGCTGAAGATCTGCATCGCCTACGAGTACCACGGCAAACGCACCGAATACGCGCCGCTGGACGCGCAGGGCTGGGAAGAGTGCACCCCGGTCTATCTGGAATTCCCCGGCTGGGAAGAAAACACCCACGGCATCACCGAATGGGACAAGCTCCCGCCCGCCGCCCGCGCCTACCTGCGCGCGCTGGAAGAACTCGCCGGCTGCCCGCTGTCCATCGTCAGCACCGGCCCCGACCGCGACCACACCATGGTGCTGCAGGATCCGTTCGCGTAACGGCTGCCCTGTAGGAGCGGCGCAAGCCGCGAAGGCGTGCACAACCGAACCACTACGCGAATTGCACCCCGGCAATACCGCAACCCCAAAGCCCCGCATCGCGGGGCTTTTTTCATTCTCCATTCCTGAGAACCCGCAACCGCACAATGCCGTATAGCCAGAAAGGGGAAACACCATGACCACCACCCAGCCACCGCTCACCCGCGTCATCGACGCCATCGCCTTCGCCGCCCACGCCCACCGCCTGCAGCGGCGCAAGGATGAAGAGAAGACCCCGTACATCAATCATCCGGTAGCGCTGGTGCAGATACTTGCAGTGGAAGCCGGCATCGACGATGCCGACGTGCTCTGCGCGGCGGCGCTGCACGATTACCTGGAAGACTGCTGCGGCAAGGACACCCAGCTGACCGTGGCGGAAGGCGAGCGGTTGCTGCAGGAACGCTTCGGCGCGCAGGTGCTGGCCTATGTGCGGGCGGTCACCGACGACAAATCCCTGCCCAAGGAAGAACGCAAGCGCCAGCAGGTGCGGCACGCCGCCCATGTCCCGCACGGCGCCAAGCTGATCAAACTGGCCGACAAGACCGCCAACCTGCGCGACCTGGCCGATTTCCCGCCCGCCGACTGGCCGGCGTTCCGGCGCCGCGAGTATTTCGACTGGGCGGCGCTGGTGATCGGGCAGCTGCGCGGCGCGCACCCGGGGTTGGAAGGGTTGTTCGACGCCGCGCATGCGCGGCGGCCGGATTAACCGCAACCCAGGATCTCCGTGGGAGCGCCGTCCCCGGCGCGAGCTCTTCGCTGTTGCTGTTCGCTTTCATCATCACAATCAAAGGCCAAGAGCTCGCGCCGGGGACGGCGCTCCCACGCCCACGTCGTTGCTGCTTTTTTTCGCTCTCGCGCCGGCCCACCCACCCCGTGTGCCGCTGGAATTACCCCAGGCGCCGCCAAAAAAGCTTGGCACGCGGGCAAAAATACCCGGCGTGCCGACGATTTCACCCCGCGCGCCGACTCCAAAACCCCGTGCGCCGACCCAAACACCCCGTGCGCCGACTCAAACACCTCGTGCGCGGCCTGAAAAACCTCACGCGCCGGGTGAAAAACCCCATGCACGGGGTCTTTTCGTTGGCGTGCGGGTGAATTCGGTCGGAGTGGCAGGGCCTGCCCTCGAATGCTTTAGTCGGGGGCCGGGTGTGAAAAAGCCGCCCGGAGGCGGCTTTTTCTGTTGCGATGCGCTTGAGGGACTCAGGCGGCGACGGCGGCCGGCTTGCGCGATCGGGCGAAGCGTCCGCCGATTTCCTTGCGCAGTTCGTCCAGGCCACCCGCGCCCCGATTAGCCGCGAGGAACGCGCGGTGCAGGCCAAGGCGGGCATCAACACCAGCTACAAGAGCAACAAGCAGCTGACCTTCCTCGATTTCGTGCTGAGCCACTACGTGGAGGAGGGTGTCGATGAGCTGGATCTCGACAAGCTGCCGCCATTGCTGAGGCTCAAGTACAACGCCATCGCCGATGCGGCGGCCGAGTTGGGTTCACCGCAGCAGATACGCGAGGTGTTTGTGGGTTTTCAGAAGTATCTCTACAAGCCAGCGTAGCAAGTAGGGCGCAATGTCCTTCGGTTATTGCGCCCTACGTTCCTGCGCTTCCGCATCCACCTTGTGCAGCCATGCCAGCAGGCCGACGAAATAGGCCTGCTGGTCGTCGTAGAGGGCCAGATGGCTGCCATTGGCAAGGTAGAGGTAATCGCCGCGCGGGAAGCGCTTGCCCATCATCTCCATCCACTTCGGATCCATGGTGTCGTAGCGCGCGCCGATCACCAGCGTGGGCACCTTGATCTTCGCCAGATCTTCGGTGCGGTCCCAGTCCGCCAGGAGGCCGCTGGCGCCCATCTCGCTGGGGCCCTGCATCGGCACGTAGACCTTCTTGTTGATCCTGCCGAATGAGCGCAGCACCGGCTCCGGCCATTCCGCCATCGGCCTGCGCAGCAGGTGCGCCTCGTAAAACGGCACCAGCAACTCCATGTAGCGCGGGTCGTCGTATTTCTTCGCCGCTTCCAGCGCCAGGATCTCCTTCAATGCCGCCGGGTCCATCGCCGGCATCAGTACTTCGTGCGCGTAGCGGTTGTAGGCCGGGATGCTGGACATCATGTTGGAGACCACCAGCCCCTTGAGATGCCGCTGGTACTTCAGCGCGTATTCGATCGCCAGGATCCCGCCCCAGGACTGCCCGTACAGGTAGAAATCCTGGCGATCCAGGCCCAGCGCCACGCGCACCTGTTCGACCTCATCGACGAAGCGGTCGATCGAGAGCAGCGGCGCCATGTCCTGCGGCTGGTCGCTGTAGGCGGATCCCAGCTGGTCGTAGTAGTAGTACTCGATGCCCTCCGCCGGCAGGAAACTGTCGAAGGCCTCGTACGCTTCGTGGGTGGCGCCCGGCCCGCCGTGCAGGATCAGCACCTTGATCCGCGGGTGGTTGCCGACCCGCTTGGTCCACACGCGGAAATCGCCGGCGGGCGTATGGATCGGGATCATCCGCACCCCTCCCGACCAGGCGTCCTCGCGGCCGCTGTTGTCGTGGTAGGACTTCAGCGTGGGTGGTTCCGCGGCGACCGCCGTGGCGGCGAACAGCAACGACAACAGCAACGGCAGGATGCGGCGCATGGCAGTCTCCCAGTGTGTCCCCCGCGCCGCACTTTACGCCGGTGAGGGCCTCGCTTGAAGCCGTACGGCTGCGGCTCGATCCCTTCTGCGAAGCAAGCGTGGATACGGTTATCCAGGCACAGGCAGACTCTCTTCCCCACCTTCGCGGGGCAGTCTCTGCTTCGCTGCGCGAAGCGGTCCGTTCCCGTAAAGGGAGAGGGAGGAGCAAGGCCCCACCCTGTGTCTACCGTGTTGCCGAGCTCTCCTCTCCCCTTGTGGGAGAGGATGCCCGCAGGGCAGGAGAGGGGACGTGAGCGAAGCGAGCGTGCTCTTGCGATTGCGGTTGTTTTTCGAACTTTAAAAGCCGACCCCTCTCCCTGCTTCGCTGCGCGAAGCGGTCCCTCTCCCGCAAAGGGGAGAGGGCATTCGACATGCCGCGATAGAGCCCCGATTCCTGGAAGCCCGACGCCTACCGGTGCTACCGTTCCCCCATGGCCAAATCCACCGCTCCAATCAAATTCAAAGCCAAGCTCTCGCGTCCCGCAGAACCGAAGGGCGCAACATGGACCTTCCTGGTACTGCCCGCCGCCGCCAGCAAGCAGCTGCCGACGCGGAGCATGGTCACTGTCGACGGCACGCTCGCGGGGCAGCCCTTCCAGGCCACGCTGGAACCCGACGGGCAGGGCAGCCACTGGCTCAAGGTGGAGAAGAAATTGCGCGAAGCCGCCGGCGTCGCCGCCGGCGACAGCGTTGCGCTGCAGATCGCGCCGGTGGAAAAGGAGCCCGAACCCAGGGTGCCCGCCGACCTCAGACAGGCGCTGGCCGACAACGCCGCCGCCAAGGCGATGTGGAAAGAGATCACCGCCGTCGCCCGGCGCGACTGGATCTTCTGGATCACCTCGGGCAAGAAGGCGGAGACGCGGGTGAAGCGCATCGCCGTGGCCTGCGACAAGCTGGCCTGCGGCAATCGCCGGGCCTGCTGCTTCGACCGCTCGGGCATGTACAGCAAGGGCAACATGGGCGCGCCGGAAGCGGCGGAGTAGGTAGGGCGCAATCCCCCAAGGGGACTTCCTTCGGTTATTGCGCCTACGTTCCTTGATCGACGCGGCGTGCGCGGAGAGCGAATCACCGCAACCCAGAACTTCCGTGGGAGCGCCGTCCCCGGCGCGAGCTCTTCGCTGTTGCCTTCAGGGTCTTCACGAAGATCAAAAACTCGCGCCGGGGACGGCGCTCCCACGGGGATTGCGCCTTACGGTTCTTGTCGATTTCCGTCCCTGTCGCTCGTCGCCTGTACATATCCACCCGCAAAAGGACTGTACCCATGCCGCGCATGATCTTCGTCAACCTGCCTGTCGCCGACCTTGCCGCCTCGATGAAGTTCTACGAGGCCCTCGGTTTCCACAACAACCCGCAATTCACCGACGCCACCGCCGCCTGCATGGTCTGGAGCGACACCATCCACGTCATGCTGCTGACCCATGCCAAGTGGAAAACCTTCACCACCCGCCCCATATGCCCCAGCACCTCCAGCGAAGTGTCGGTGGCCCTGTCGATGGACGACCGCGAGGCCGTCGACGCCTTCAACGCCGCCGCCGCGGCCAATGGCGGCACCGGCGACATCAATCCGATCCAGGACCTCGGTTTCATGTACGGCCGCGACGTGGCCGACCCCGATGGGCACGTCTGGGGTCCCTTCTGGATGGACATGGCGGCCATGCCCGCCGGCGGGTGAGGCGACAGGCATAGGGCAGGCTCCATGGGTTTGCGGAACCAGAAGCCGACCCCTCTCCCCCCGCCTTCGCGGGGGCAGGCTCTGCTTCGCTACGCGAAGCTGTCCCTCTCCCACAAGGGGGAGAGGGCATACGGGAGTAAGCTTCCCGCTTCCAGGGCGACGGTGAAGACCATGTCCAACGGGGAAGCGGAACCGCAGGCAGCCACGCGCCCAACGGTGTTCCTGAGCTATTCCCGCGCCGACCAGGCCCAGGCGCGGGTGCTTGCGCAGGAGTTGGAAGAAGCCGGCCTGCAGGTCTGGTGGGATACGCTGATCGAAGGCGGCGCCGCCTTCGCCAAGACCATCGACGCGGCCCTGGCCGCCAGCGATGCGGTGATCGTGCTGTGGTCGACGAACTCGATCGCTTCGGACTGGGTGCTGGACGAAGCCGCGCGCGGCCGCGACCTGAAGAAACTGGTGCCGCTGTCGATCGACGGCACCGAACCGCCGCTGGGGTTCCGCCAATACCAGTCGATCGCGCTGCCGCCTTCGCCGGACCATGTCGATGCGCTGGCGATGCAGGCGGTGTTGCGCGCGGTGTTGCCGCTGGCCGGCCGCGAAGCGCTGCCACGCGCAACCACCAGGCTGCTGACGCCGGCACGGGTCAGTCTCTCGCGTCGTGGCCTGCTGATCGGTGGTGGCGTGTTCGCGGTGGCCGCGGCGACCGGCCTGGCCGGCTGGCGTCGCGGCTGGTTCAGCGCCGCGCCGGCGGTGGGCAGCAGCGTGGCGGTGTTGCCGTTCGAGAACCTCAGCGGCAATCCGGACCAGGTGTATTTCTCCGACGGATTGTCCGAGGAAGTGCGCGCCACTCTGGCCCGCAACCAGAAACTGAAAGTGATGGCGCAGGCCTCGTCGGGTACGTTCCGCGAGAGCGACGAAGGCGCGGTGAAGATCGCCGCGCAACTGGGCGTGGCCTTCCTGCTGGACGGCAGCGTGCGCTGGGCCGGCGACACCGTGCGCGTGGCCGCCGACCTGATCGACGGCGGCACCGGTTTCAGTCGCTGGACGCAGATCTTCGAGCGGCGCATCGACGACGTGTTCGCCGTGCAGAGCGAGATCGCCAACACCGTGGCCTCGGCGCTGGCCGCGCAGGTCGCCGATCCGGGCACGCCGAAGGACCAGCGCGTCGCCTCGGGCGGAACCACCGACGTGGCCGCGTTCGACGCTTACCTGCGCGGGCGCGCGCTGTATGAAACCGGCAGCGACGAGGCCGCCGAACGCAAGGCGCTGGCCTTGTTCGACGCGGCCATCGAACTGGATCCCGAATATGCGGCCGCGCATGCGGCGCGTTCGGCGGCGTTGACCACGCTGGCCAACCAGTACGCACGCGTCAGCCAGCATGCCGAGCTGTACGACCAGGCCGTGGCAGCGGCGCAACGCGCGATCGCGTTGGCGCCGGAATACGCGAATGCCTATTCCACGCTGGGTTTCGTCCTGTTCCAGGGCCGGCTGGATGCGCGCGCGGCGCGCGAGCCCTTCGAAAAATCCAGCGTGCTGGGCGCGGGCGAAGCCAGGGTGCTGGCGCGCTGGGCGCAATACTGCGCGCGCACCGGACGCGTGCGCGAAGCGGCGGAAGCGATGGAACGGGCGTTGTCGCGCGACGGTTTGAATGCGCTGATCCACCGCGCCGCCGGGACCATCGAGTACGCCGCGCGACGTTTCAACGAAGCCATTCCACCGCTGCGGAAATCGCTGCAGATGAATCCGCAGCTGCCGCGCGCGCATGCCTCGATCGGCGATGCGCTGCTCAACCTGGGTCAATTGGCGCAGGCCCGCGCCGAGTACGCCGCCGAGCCCATCGCGGATTTCCAGCTGACCGGGCTGGCCATCGTCGAGCACCGCAGCGGCAACCGTACCGCCGCGCAGGCCGCATTGCGGCGACTGGTGGAAGAACTGGGCGACCGCGTGCTTTACCAGCAGGCGCAGGTGCTGGCCCAGTTCGGCGACGTGGAAACGGCCATCGCACGCCTGCTCAAGGCGCGTGAAGTAGGGGACTCGGGGCTGATCTATGCGCGCAACGACCCGTACCTGGATCCGCTGCGCGGCGATGCGCGGATGAAGGCCTTGCTGGCGGGATTGGGGTTTGATGCCTGATGGGGCGGTAGCCGGAAGCGGGAAGCCGGTAGCCGGAGAGCGGCTGTAGATTTCCGGCTACCGGCTACCGGCTACCGGCTACCCGCTCCCGTTGTGGCCAATGCGGCAGGGTGCAAGAATGCGATGCGCCTCACAAAACGGGGGCCGCGGGAACAGGGGAAACGTTGTGGTCCGGACTCATCACTCATAAAGGGTAAGCAGTCATGAAGAGCACGAACATCTCAAGCGTGAAACTGGCCTTGGCCAGCGTTCTTTTGTGCGCCAGCCTGTCGGCATGCAAGCCGGCGGAGCCGGCCGCGCCGGCTGCCGAAGCCACCCCACCACCGGCCGCCGAGCCGGCCACGGCCGCGCCGGCACCGGACCCCATGGCCGAACCGGCAACAACGCCCGCGCCGGCCACCGAGGCCCCGGCCGATGCGACCGGCACGCCGGATGCACCGGCGGCAACCGAAGAAGACGATGACCTGCCGCAATCGGGCGGGGACAAGGTCGGCACGGCACCCTGACCGGCGGAATACCGGTTTGCGCGGGAAGCGCCGGCGATCCGATGATCGCCGGTCGCGCCAGCGGCTTGCGGCGCCGGATTCCGGACAATGGCCGGTCAAGCCGTCGCCCCACGGTATTGAATGCATTCCCGGGTTGATAAAGGGAATTCCGCATGGCCTCGAAATGCTGGTTCGGCATCGCCGTCTTCCTGGGCTGCTTCAGCCTGCCCCTCTGCGCCGCGCAGGCGCCGCGCGAACAAACGGAAGCGGATCCGTCCCCGGGCATCTCCGAAGTGGAGTCGCTGGTGGAAGCGCAGCTTGCCGCGTACAACCGGCGGGACCTGGAAGGCTTTCTTGGCTACTACTCGGACGACGCGGTGCTGGTCGACTACCCGGACCGTATCACCCAGGCGGGCAAGGGAGCGCTGCGCGCGCGCTACAGCAAGAGCTTCGCAAACCCGGACATCCGCGCAGCGATAGCGAAGCGCATCGTTTTCGGCAACTTCGTCGTGGACCATGAGCAGCTGACCAGGGCGCCAGCACCCGGCATGATCGAAGCGATCGCCATCTACGAGATCAGGGACGGCAAGATCGTGCGGGTCACGTTCCTCGACAAATGATCCGGTTGCGGCCCGGCGATTCGTCCAGGCCGAAACCGCTGCGCAGGACGGCTTGACCCAGGCGCCGATTCGCGGGAATAGAATCCTGCGATGACCGGAATACTTCCATGCGAGTTGCAACGACTCCGGCTGCGGGCATTGCGGAGGGACGATCTCGATGCCTTCCTCGCTTACCGCAGCGATCCACAGGTTGCCCGGTATCAGGGATGGGCGCCGATGACCGGGCCGGAGGCGGCCGCTTTCCTGGAGGCTCAAGCCGGGCGGGCTGATTTCCCGCCTGCCATGTGGTCGCAATGCGCCATTGCGGACCTGCAAACCGACGTGCTCGTTGGCGACATGGGGATATACCTCTCCGCCGACAGTTCCCAGGCGGAGTTCGGCCTCAGCATCACGCCTGCCGCCCAGCGGAAAGGGTATGGAGCCGAATCCGTGCGCGGCTTGATCGGCCTGCTGTTCTCGGCCACCCCGGTAACAGAGGTCATGGCAAGTACGGATATTCGCAATCCGGCCTGCCTTGCTGTCCTGGCGAACGCGGGCATGCGTCACGTGGATACCCGGCAGGCCGAGTACAAGGGAGAGCTCTGCACCGAGCAGGTGTTCTCGGTGCGCAGGCTGGAGGGTCGACAATCCGTTCAAGCCGATTGATAGCGGCGGGGCAGGCCCGTTCTCCGGGTTCGCGACGATACGGACGCCACCGCGCCGCTGTCGTTTCATGCCTCATGCCTTGATGGGCGAAGCAAGCGTCGCCGCCGCGTGCCGCCAGTGAAACGCCAGCGATCAGCGATTGCTCAGGGCAAGCTGTTTTTGCCCGGTGGCAGTTTCATCGCCTGGCTGATCCATTGCGCATAGCGGTCGATCCGCGTGTACACGCCGGGGCGGCCGTCGCCCGCGCAGGCTTTCTTCCCCCAGCTGACCAGGCCGACCAGCAAGGGCGTGCCGTTGGTCAATATCACCGGCCCGCCACTGTCGCCGCGGCAGGTGGATTTCTTCGGGTTGGAAGCGCAGAACACGTTGTCCTTGATCTTCAGCGGGCCATAGCCGGGGCGCTGCTGGCAGACCTGGTTGGGCATCGCCTGCAGATCGACCCGCAGCAGCACCGCGTTCATGGTGTTGGCGCTGTCGCTGCTGCCGGTCACGCCCCAGCCGGTGGCCGACACGGGTACTGCAGGCGGCAGGGGTTTCTGGTTGACCGGGATCTGGCGAATGCGGCGCGAATCGATCGGCACCGGTTTTCCATCCGCCACGATGTGGACCAGCGCGATGTCGTTGGCGTACATGTTGGGCGGGTGGTTCACGTCGTTGCTGGCGGCGTTGTATTGCGAATGGCGGACGATGTGGTCGATCTTGTAGAGCACGCCGTCGCCCTTGGAAATATCCTGCGCGCCAAGCCGCACCTTGAAGCCCAGGTCGACTTCCTGCTGGTCGATGCAATGGGCGGCGGTCAGCACCCAGTCGGGGGCGATCAGCGCGCCGCCGCAGTAGTGCTGGCGTTGCCAGGCGGGGCGCTTGTCGTTGGGCTTGGGCGGGGCGGCGGGATACAGGATCTGCGCCTGCCACGGCACCGACAGGGCCGCGACGGGCAGCCCGCCAAAGGAATAGACCGTGTCTTCGTCATCGCCGGGTTTGCGCGGCGGCTTGCTGCCCGGCTTGCCGGGCGTGCGCTTGCTGGTGCGGATGGAAGGAAGATTGCCGCCAACCAGGTCTCCCTCGTCGCTGTCGTCGTCTTCATCGACGACCTGCCATACCTCTTCGTCGCTGTCGAACAGCGTGTGGTCGATGGGAACGACGTCGTCGGCTTCGTCCATTTCCTCAGCGTCGATATCCCAGCCGCTGGCCCAGCTGTCGTCGTTGTAGTCGTCTTCGACAAGGGTGTCGTCTTCCGCGTCATCGGATGACGCTTGTTGCTGTGCATCGACCGATACGTCTTCTTCTTCGTTGACGTCGGTGTCCGTGTCCGTGCCGGCATCGGCATCGGAAGAGTCTTCTTCCCGGGCGTCTGCCGGGTCGTCGCCTTGTTCCGCGTCGAGCGATGCATCCTCTGCTTCGGTGTCGGCGGGTTCGTCTTCCGCGTCGACGGCGCTGTCGTCCTCGAAGTCGGCGGGTTCGTCCTGCTCTTCCGCATCGGTGGATGCGTCTTCCCCATCGTCGACAGGTTCGCTGTCCTCGTCGGCATCGGAAGACAGGTCGTCCTCTTCATCGCCCTCGTCCTGGGCCGCGGACAAGGCCAGGGCGTGGGCGAGCGACAGGGCGGGAACGGGATGCGGCCAGGCCAGCAGGACGGCCATGACACTGAGGGCCAGCACCTTGGTGCCGGTGTGCGTATGCGACTTGGGCATGGCGACTTCCTCGGCGAGGATCGGCAGATTGGGCGCCCAAGCGCATGGGGAGTCAAGCGGCATGGAAGGTCAGTGCCGCAGGCGGTTTGCAAGGGCGAGGGCGCCCGGATCCCGTCCCGGTACGGGGGCGCGGGAAGGCGTTACCGGGCCGGAATGGTGGCCCTGTCGCCAGGGGCATCCAGCCAGTGCGTCCACTGGGAATTTCCCCGGTCTGTGCCCGCGTTCGCATCCGGAAAGACAGGGCTTGACTAAAATGAAAAACCACCTGAACGACCCGTCCTGGCACTCCCGCCCGCGTCGCAGGCAGAGGATTGATCGTCTTGCTCAACCGGTTCCGGCACAACTCCCAATTGGGCATCCTGGCCTTGTTGGGCGTGACTTCCATCAGCACCCTGGCGATGTTCGCGGGCTATCGCGCCCTGCAGGGCCAATGGCTGGTCGCCCTCATCGATTTCACCATCATCGTGCTGATCGCGGCACCGGTGATCCATGCCTTGCGCAGCGGCAACGCGGCGGGTCCGGGCGCGTTCCTGTGCGCTTCCAACAGCCTGTGTTGCGCTGTCGCCAGCTATGCCATCGGGCCCGTGGCGAAACCGTGGATGTACCTGGTGCTGATGTCCAATTTCGTGATCGCGGGGCCGCGCCAGGCCTTGGCTTGCAATCTGTTCTTGATCCTGGCGGTGATGCTGGCGCCGGATATCTACGACCTGCAGGTCGAGCGCATTTCCGCCGCCATCGTAGGCTTGCTGGTCACCTTGTTCGCCTGGCTTTCGGTCTTGCGCGTCAGCACCGACCAGCAGGAACTGGAAGTGCTGGCATCGCTCGACCCGCTGACCGGCCTGCCCAACCGGCGGATGATGGAGCAGGCGCTGGAAGAAGCCGTGGCCCGGCATCGCGACGGCCATCGCAGCCATGGGCTGCTGATCGTGGACATCGACCACTTCAAGGAAGTCAACGACACCCATGGCCATGCCGCGGGCGATGCCGCCATCGCCGACCTGGCCGCGATCCTCAAGTTCGAGATGCGCAAGCACGACCAGGTGTTCCGCTTCGGTGGCGAAGAATTCGTGGTGTTGATGGATGCCGATACCGGCGCCGACTTGTGGGCAGCCAGCGAGCGCTTGCGCCTGGCCGTGCGCAATGGCCTGCGTGGCCCCGGCGGCCGGATCACGGTGTCGCTGGGCGGAGCCATGGCGGGGGAAGAAGAGCGCTGGCAGGAATGGTTCTCGCTGGCCGACGAAGCCCTTTACCGCGCCAAGAACAATGGACGCGACAGTACGGTGATCGTCGGCATCGCCGTGCCCGGCAAGCCGGAGCCAGCCCCGCCGATCGGGTCCGTGTCGCCGATCCACTGATCCGGCGGACGATTCGCGGCCTGCGCGAATCGCGAGGGCGGCGCAGGCCGCCCTCGCGCGTTTCACAACCGCGGCAGGACGAAGGCGAAGAACGCGCCCAGCAGGGTGCTGGCCAGCGCCACCGCCCACACCCAGCCGCTGGCCTTGCGCAGGCGCGTGCAGGCCATGGCCAGGCGCGGATCCGCGGGGCAGGGCAGCGAACGACCCCGCCACAACATCAGGCCCGACAGCCCGAGCATGGCGAAGGCGAACCCGAACACCAGCGCCTTGTGTGCGGACAGCCACACCAGTTGCGGTACCGCCGTGACCAGGCCGGCCAGCGTGGCTCCCGCGCCCAGCGCCACCATCACCGCCGGCAAGACACAGCACACCAGCGCGCCGCTGCTGGCCAGCAGGGTGACGAAGGCTACGCCCAGGTTGCGCCGCAACGGCACATGGGCATCGCCGGCCTCATCCTCGATGTTGGCCATCGTGGCCCGCCTTCACCCGCTCGCGGATGTCCTGCAAGGTGTCGTCGCCGCGACGAATGGCCACCACGGTATAGCCCGCGTTGGTGATCGCCTTGCGCAGGGTGGCGTCGTCGATATCGGCACCTTCCTTCAACTGGATCGCCACGATCCGGTTCTCCAGGCTGACGTAGACGTCGGCGGTCGCGGGGAATCCGCGCAGCGTCTTCTCGATTCCCTGCGCGCAGAACGCGCAGACCAGGCCGTTCACGTCCATCTCCACGGTCCTGGCGTTGGCCAGCGCGGAAACGCCCAGCAGCAAACCCAGCAACATCGTCCGCATGGGCTTCATCCGCATGGTTTTCGCTCGTGTGGCTTGCATTCGTGTGGTTTTCATTTCGTTGCTCCGTAATCAGAAATTGAACATGGCCATGGCCTGGACCTTGCCGTCGCGGGTGGCGCCGATTTCGACCCAGGTGCCGCCCTTGAACAGGCGGACCAGCAGCGCGGCTTCGGTGCCGTCGTAGAGGCCGCCGGTGTATTGGCGGCCCTGCACGACGATCCAGGTGGCCAGGGTGTCGTAGTCGTGGGCGTAGGGCGCCCAGCCCAGTTGCATGGTGTCGATGCGATGCGAGAAGCGATCGCTCTCCTGCAGGTCCGAGCGGAACGACGAGTACACGCGGCGGGTTTCGTAGTCGGCCTGGAAGCCGATGTTCCTGGATAGGGTGCTGCCGGCGAAGTCGCTGCCGGTGGCGTTGCCCAGCCCGCCCCAGACGAACACGTTGGCCTGGGCGCCGGGCAGGTTCCAGCGCTTGGCCAGCAGATTGCCGCGCACATAGGTGATGTGGCGTTGCTTGTCGCCGTCTTCGCTGGTCAGTTCCAGCCAGCCGCCGCCGGCCGACCACCAGTAGCGCGGCGCGTAGAACACCTGCGCCTCGTTCATGGTGCCGGCGCCGTATTCGCCCATCACCGTGGTGCCCTTGGCGTAGGCGATGGGTTTGGCCATTGCAACCAATGGCAGCAGGCCGAGCACGCATAACGCGGCCCGGTATCTTGGGATATTCATTCGAGTCTCCTGATCGGCCGCGCAAGGCGGCATCGGCATCGGCATCGGGCGTGCGGGCACGCCATCGGGTCACGCCGCGATCAGGCGATTGGAGGCCGCAGCAGGCGCTCGGGCAGCGCCCGCGGTGCGCTTCCCAGGCTCCAGGGAATCACCAACGGCAGGGGCGGCGCTTGCGCCAGCAACGCCGGCGGATGAGGCAGGCAGGCGGTCGCCAGACAGGCGGAAAGATCGCAGCCGGAATAAGGACAGCAACCCTGGTCGCAAGGTTGTCCGGAAGGCTTGGCTGAGGGCTGGGTGGCGCCTTCGTTGCAGGGCATGCCAGCCATGTCGTCCATTGCAGTAGCCGTTGCTTGCTCCGTTGCAGGAGCATGCGCCGCTCCCTGTGGCCAGGCGATGGCGGTCGGCATCACCAGGGCGGCGATCAGCCATACATGCAAGATCAGGCGCGGGATCGGGGAGAACGGCATGGCGGCATTCTATGCCGATCGCCGAGGGGTCGTTGCAAGGTCATGGGGAAAGCCACCGGCTCGATCCACCTTGCGGAACCGCAGCGAATGAACTGGCCGGAGGCCGCGTCGATTTACGGTGTTGCGGACATGACTCCAGCCACTGCCGCCGGCGCCAATACCGATGCCAATACCGATGGCCTGGCCGCCTTGCTGCGGATCCTGGATGACCTGGCCTACGTCATTGAATGCGCATCGCTGGATTACATGGGCGAGGGCAAGTACGAACTGGACCGGCTGTGCGCGCGCATCGAGGGCGACCCGCGCTACCGCATCGCCGAGGGCGAAGGGGTCGCGGAGCGATTGCGCGAAGCCCTGGCGCTGTACGCCAAGGGCGGCCGCGACTATCCGCAAGGGCATTCGCGGCTGATGTCGACCAGTCGCGAACTCTGGAAGCGGGTACACGCGCATCCGCTGGCGTAGGCGACAGAGTGGAGGCGGCTGCTGGCCGCAATCCAGGGCGTCGGACGATCTGCTCCAACACCTGCGGCGGCGAATTCCAACGGACTTCCCTCCGGTGGCAGGCCCGCGGCAAGGGCCAGGCTGAACGACCGGCCATGACTTCCGGGGGGTGTCCCTGTACGGGTTGGCGGTCACTATCGCGGATCGTCTGCGTCCCGCCTGGCCGCGGCTTTACCAAGGGGTTCCGATGCTTCGCTATCTGGTTTCCGCTATCGCGCTGGCGCTTGCCGGCGGGTCCGCCACGGCTGTGGCGCAGACGATGGATTCTTCGTCCACGCTTTCCGTACCGGCGGCAACGCCGACCACCACCCAGCTGCCGCGCAACGTGCGCCCGACCCATTATGACGTGGCCGTGGCGCCGCATGCCGAGTCGCTGGGTTTCGACGGCAAGGTGACCATCAGCCTGGACGTGCTGGAACCGACCGCCAGCATCACCCTCAACGCGGTCGATATGGAGTTCGCTTCGGCACGGCTTGCCGCGGTTGCCGGGTCGGCGGTTCTTGATCCGCCGAAGATCACGGTCGATGCCGGGGCGCAGACCGCGACCTTCACCTTCCCGCAGGCGTTGCCCGTGGGCCAGTACACGCTGGCCATGGAGTACACCGGCAAGATCGGCACCCAGGCCAACGGCCTGTTCGCGATCGATTACGACAGCAAGGAGGGCAAGAAGCGCGCCCTGTACACCCAGTTCGAGAACTCCGATGCGCGCAGGTTCATCCCGTCCTGGGACGAACCGAGCTACAAGGCCACTTTCGACCTGACCGCCACCGTGCCGTCGGCGCAGATGGTGGTGAGCAACCTGCCGGCTGCCGAAACCACCGATCTGGGCAAGGGCTTGAAGCGCGTGCGCTTCGCGACTTCGCCGAAGATGTCCACCTACCTGTTGTTCTTCGGGCTGGGCGATTTCGAGCGGGCCACGCTGCAGGCGGGCGATACCGAAATCGGCGTCGTCACCCAGGCCGGATCGGTATCGCAGGCGCAATTCGCGCTGGAGTCCTCGCGCGATGTGCTGAAGGAATACAACGACTACTTCGGCACGCCGTATCCGCTGCCCAAGCTGGACAACGTCGCCTCGCCGGGACGCAGCCAGTTCTTCTCGGCGATGGAAAACTGGGGCGCGATCTATACCTTCGAACACACGCTGCTGCTCGATCCCACCCTGTCCACGCAGTCCGACAAGCAGCGGATTTTTTCCGTCGCCGCGCACGAGATCGCGCACCAGTGGTTCGGCGACCTGGTGACGATGAGCTGGTGGGACGACTTGTGGCTCAACGAGGGTTTCGCCACCTGGCAGGCGGCGCGCACCACCCGCAAACTGCATCCGGAATGGAATACCGCGCTGAGTGCGGTGTTCGGCCGCGAGGAGGCGATGTCGCGCGATGCGGTGGCCACCACCCATCCGGTCGTGCAGCACGTGGAAACGGTGGAGCAGGCCAGCCAGGCCTTCGATGCGATCACCTACAAGAAGGGCGGCGCGGTGATCAACATGCTGGAGGGCTATGTAGGCGCGGAGGCCTGGCGCGAAGGCGTGCGTCGGTACATGAAGGCGCATGCCTACGGCAACACGGTTTCCGACGACCTGTGGCGCCAGGTCCAGGCCGCGGCGGGAAAACCCATCCTGGATATCGCCCATGATTTCACTCTGCAGCCCGGGGTGCCGTTGATCCGGGTCGAGTCGGCCACTTGCGCGGGCGGCAAGACGACGCTGGCCTTGAAGCAGGGCGAGTTCAGCAAGGACCATCCGGACAAGGCGCCGCTGTCGTGGCGCGTGCCGGTGATCGCGCAGGGCATGACGGGCGCGCCGGTGCGCACGCTGGTATCGGGTGGCGCGGGTACGGTCGAGGTTGCCGGTTGCGGGCCGGTCATCCTCAATGCCGGGCAGACCGGCTACTACCGCAGCTTGTATGCGCCGGCGCAATTCGCCGCGATCCGCGATGGCTTCGCCGCGTTGGCGCCGATCGACCAGCTGGGCCTGATGAGCGACACCTGGGCGCTGGGCATGGCCGGCCTGCAGCCGGTGTCGGATTACCTGGACCTGGCGCAGGCCACTCCGGTGGATGCCGACCCGCAGATCTGGGGCAGCATCGCCGGCAATCTGGAAAGCGTCGACAACTACTATCGCGGCGATGCGAAACGGCAGGCGGCGTTCCGCAGGTTCGCCATCGTCCAACTGGCGCCGGTGTTCGCGCGCACGGGCTGGCAGGCGCGGGAGGGCGAAGCCACGTCGGTGGCGATCCTGCGCAGCCAGTTGATCGGCGTATTGAGCGGGCTGGGCGATGCGACGGTGATCGCCGAAGCGCGCCGCCGCCATGCGGCGCAAGCCAGCGATCCGCAGGCGGTGCCGGTGGCGTTGCGCAAGACCATCCTGGCCGTGGTGGCGCAGCATGCCGATACGGCGACATGGGAACAGCTGCACGCAGCGGCGCGAGCCGAGAAGACCCCGCTGGTGAAGGACCGGTTGTATTCGATGCTGTCGATCGCCGATGACGAAACACTGGCCCGGCGCGCGCTGGACCTGGCCCTGACCGATGAGCCGGGCGCCACCAACAGCGCGAGCATGATCAGCGAGGTTTCCGGTTCGCACCCGGACCTGGCCTTCGATTTCGCCGTGGCCCATCGCGAGCAGGTGGACCAGCGCGTTGATTCGACCTCGCGCAGCCGCTATTACCCGGGCCTGGGCGAGGGCTCGTTCGACCCGGCGATGATCGGCAAGCTGGAGTCCTTCGCCAGCGCGCATATCGCCGCCAGTTCGCGCCGCGCCACCGAGACCGCGGTCGCCAACACCCGTTACCGGATCATGGTCCGCGATGAAAGATTGCCGGCGATCGATGCGTGGTTGCGGAAGCGCGGGGGCTGAGCGTCTGGTTCGCTGCGGCAGGAAGAAAAAGCAGAGGCCCCGCAATGCGGGGTCTCTTTTTTGCGAATCTGGAATCGAGTGTCGGATTGGTTTTTGCAGTTGCGGCGTCTGGTCAAGATCAAAAGCGTTCCGCGCTTTGCGCGGGTCACTTTCTTGTGTGGCCAAGAAGCGCTCCACAACAGTCGAATGGCTGGTCAAGTAACCAAAGAAGGCCACCCGGTCGGCCCGTGGGTCCCGCTACGCGTGACCGATTCGCAAGCAGGCGGGCATTTCCGGAAGGTACATCCATGTACCGTCCGGGGCACCTCAACAAAAAGCTGGCGCGCATCGTGCGCGCCGCCCTTCGGGTATTCGCCCGCCTGCTTGCCGGGCCTCAACGGGATTGAGGATCAAGAGCGAGAGCGAGAGCGAGAGCAAGAGCAAGAGCAAGAGAAAGAAGATCGGCTTTTCATTTAGTAATCGCTGAAAATCAGATGCCTAGAAAAGCAGAGGCCCCGCAGTGCGGGGCCTCCTTGTTTCTCCATCAGCAGGAAGAGAAGCGCTTACGCCTCCACTTCCTCCTTGTACGCATCCACCGGGATGCAGGAACACATGATGTTCTTGTCGCCGTGCACGTTGTCCACGCGGGAGACCGGTGGCCAGTACTTCTGCAGTTTCAGTGTGGCCAGTGGGAACGCGGCCAGTTCGCGCGGGTAGGCGTGGGTCCATTCGCTGGCCGTGACCATGGTCGCGGTGTGCGGCGCGTTCTTCAGCGGGTTGTCCTCGCGGTCCAGCTTGCCGGTTTCCACCGCGCGGATTTCTTCGCGGATCTCGATCATCGCGTCGATGAAACGGTCGAGTTCATGCTGCGATTCGCTTTCGGTCGGTTCGACCATCAGCGTGCCGGCGACCGGGAAGCTCAGCGTGGGCGCATGGAAGCCGAAGTCGATCAGGCGCTTGGCCACGTCCTCGGCGCCGATGCCGGCGGCTTTCTCCAGCGGGCGCAGGTCCAGGATGCATTCGTGCGCGACCAGGCCGTTGCGGCCGGTGTACAGGGTCTCGTAGTGCGGGGCGAGCTTCTTCGCGATGTAGTTGGCGTTGAGCAATGCCACTTGCGTCGCCTTGCGCAGGCCTCCGGTGCCCATCAGGGTGATGTACATCCAGGAGATCGGCAGGATGGAGGCGGAGCCGAAGCTTGCCGCGCTGACCATGCCCACGTCGCCTTCGCCGCCGAGGGTACGCGGCAGGAACGGAGCAAGGTGCGATTTGACCGCGCAGGGGCCGACGCCGGGGCCGCCGCCGCCGTGCGGGATGCAGAATGTCTTGTGCAGGTTGAGGTGGGACACGTCCGAACCCCACTTGCCGGGTTTCGCAACGCCGACCAGCGCGTTCATGTTGGCGCCGTCGGTGTACACCTGGCCGCCGTGCGCATGCACGATTTCGCAGATGGCGACGATATCTTCCTCGAACACGCCGTGGGTGGACGGGTAGGTGATCATCAACGCGGCCAGGCGGTCGGAATACTTCTCCGCGTTGCGACGGATGTCTTCCACGTCGACGTTGCCGTTGGCGTCGCACTTGGTGACGACGACGGTCATGCCGCACATCTGCGCGCTGGCCGGGTTGGTGCCGTGCGCGGATTCGGGGATCAGGCAGATGTCGCGATGACCTTCGCCGCGCGAGCGATGGTAGGCGCGGATCGCGAGCAGGCCGGCGTATTCGCCCTGCGCGCCGGAGTTGGGCTGCAGGCTGACCGCGTCGTAGCCGGTGCATTCGACCAGCATCGCTTCCAGTTCGTCGATCAGCTGCTTGTAGCCGGTGGCCTGGTTGGCGGGCGCGAGTGGATGGAGGTTGCCGAACTCGGGCCAGGTGATCGGGATCATCTCGGCGGTGGCGTTGAGTTTCATCGTGCACGAACCCAGCGGGATCATGGTCCGGTCCATGGCCAGGTCCTTGTCGGCCAGCGCGCGCATGTAGCGCAGCAGTTCGTGCTCGCTGTGGTGGGTGTTGAACACCGGGTGCTGCAGGAATGCGGATTTTCGCAGCAACGCGGGGGGCAGGGCGTCGATGGTTCCAGCATCCAGCGCATCGATATTTTCGATCTGCGCGCCGAAGATCGTGGCCAGGGCGACGACGTCGGCACGGGTGGTGGTTTCGTCCAGGCTGATGCCGACACTGCTCGCATCGATCTTGCGCAGGTTGATGCGCTGGTGGCTGGCGTACAGGTGGACCTGGGCCGCATCGACGCCGGTGACGTGCAGGGTGTCGAAGAAATCGCCGCCCACTTCCACGCCGGCCGTGCGCAAGGCGCCGGCAAGGATCGTGGCGAGGCGATGGGTGCGGCGGGCGATGCGGGTCAGGCCTTCCGGGCCGTGGTACACCGCGTACATGCTGGCCATCACCGCCAGCAGCACCTGCGCGGTGCAGATGTTGGATGTGGCCTTCTCGCGGCGGATGTGCTGCTCGCGGGTCTGCAGGGTCAGGCGATAGGCGGGCTTGCCTTCGGCATCCACCGACACGCCGATCAAACGGCCGGGCATGGAGCGCTTGTAGGCATCGCGGCAGGCCATGAACGCGGCATGCGGACCGCCGAAGCCGAACGGCACGCCGAAGCGCTGGCTGTTGCCGACCACGATGTCCGCGCCCCATTCGCCGGGCGACTGGATCAGGGTCAGGGCCAGCAGGTCGGTGGCGACGGCGACGATGCCGTTGCGCGCGTGCACCGCGTCGGCCAGCGCCTGGTGGTCGCCGATGCGGCCGAAGCTGTCCGGGTATTGCAGCAGCACGCCGTAGCTGTCGAGGGTCAGCGCTTCGCTGTCGTCGCCGACGTGCAACTGGATGCCCATCGGTTCGGCGCGGGTGCGCAGCACTTCCAGGGTTTGCGGATGCACGTTCTTCGACACGAAGAAGACATTGGATTTCGACTTGGCCGAACGCTTGGCCAGGGTCATCGCTTCGGCGCAGGCGGTGGCTTCGTCCAGCAGCGAGGCGTTGGCGATTTCCATTCCGGTCAGGTCGGCGACCAGGGTCTGGAAGTTGATCAGCGCTTCCATGCGGCCCTGCGAAATTTCCGCCTGGTACGGCGTGTAGGCGGTGTACCAGGCCGGGTTCTCGAGGATGTTGCGCAGGATCACGTTGGGCGTGTGGGTGCCGTAGTAGCCCTGGCCGATGAAGCTGCGGAAGACTTCGTTGCGGTCGGCGATCTTGCGGATCTTGGCCAGCGCATCGACTTCGGTGATCGCTTCGGGCAGCGCGAGCGGCGCCGGCGACTTGATGTTGCCCGGGACGATGGCATCGGTCATCGCATCCAGCGAGTCATGGCCGATGACGTGCAGCATGTGCGCGATCTCCGCATCGTTGGGGCCGATGTGGCGTTCGACGAAGGCGGAATGGTGCTCCAACTCGTGCAAGCTGGGGGCGCGCAGGGAGGGCGAGGCGTTCTGGTTCATGGCTGGGGCGTCCGGTAGATGCCCATGAGGACCGGCCTCACGGGAGCTGCGCGTGCGAAGCCGCACGCGGGGGCGCCCCTCTGTCCTTTTGCCTGAGAGTTTGGAAGTACGGGCGAGGGAGGCGCGCTCCCCGGTACTTCTTGCCCCTTCGGCGCCGGATTCAACCGGTCTCTCCAGAGTTATGTGCACGCGGCGGTCACTGGCCTGAGCGATTACGGGCGTTGCGCCTTCGGCAGCGGCCATGCCCATGGGAGGCTGGCCGCTTCTTCCACTGCGTGCTGCGGGGGGAATTATAGCCTGCCAGAAGTCCCTTCTCCCCTTGTGGGAGAAGGTGCCCGTAGGGCGGATGAGGGGTGCCGGGCATGGCCCGGCCTGCTTCGCCTGAACAGCCGACCCCTCTCCCCCCGCCTTCGCGGGGGCAGGCTCTGCTTCGCTGCGCGAAGCTGTCCCTCTCCCACAAGGGGAGAGGGTGCAACAGAAGCGTCCTTCTCCCTTTGTGGGAGAAGGTGCCCGGAGGGCGGATAAGGGGAGGCGGCGAAGCCGCACGCTGTGAAATCACGTTGGCATCGCAGCAAGCGGGCTCATGGATATGGGCCGAAAACCGCTATTTGTGGCATACGGCTCCGCCCACCCCCTCTCCCGCTGCGCAGGCGCGTGGACCTCTCCCACGAGGGGAGAGGTATTCAATCTGGCGGATTTCGTCGAAGGCGATCATTGACCCCGTAACATGGTCGTGTTCCTTCCCTCCCCCGATCCGATGAACAAACCTCCCTTCCAACTGCGGCGCCTCGACCACGTGGTCTTGCGGGTCCGCGATCTTGCCGCCATGCAGGCGTTCTACTGCGAGGTGCTGGGCTGCACGGTGGAACAGCATCAGGTCGGAATCGGGCTGCTGCAACTGCGTGCCGGCGATTCGCTGATCGACCTGGTTCCGGTGGACGGCAAGCTTGGCCGCATGGGTGGGGCCGCGCCTGGCGAGGAAGGGCGCAACCTCGATCACCTGTGCCTGAGCGTGGCGCCGTTCGAGCGCGAGGAAATTCTCGCCCACCTGCAAAGCCATGGCGTGCGCATTGGCGAATTCGGCTCGCGTTATGGCGCGGAAGGCGAGGGACCTTCGCAATATCTGTCCGATCCGGAGGGCAACGTGGTCGAATTGAAAGGCCCGCCTGACGACAACGCCCGCGCAGCCATGGCGCCAGGGCCGGTTGCGCCGCCACCGGTCAAGGAGTCATGAGCGCCCCGGCATCGACCCGGCGCCTGACCTGGTTGCTGGCCGGCCTGTCGATGATCGGCCCGTTCTGCATCGACACGATCTTCCCGGCATTCCTGCAGATGGGCGAGCAACTCGATGCGGGGCCGCTGGCGATCCAGCAGACCATCAGCGTCTACCTGATCGCGTACGCGGCGATGAGCGTGGTCCATGGACCGTTGTCCGATGCGGTCGGCCGACGTTCGGTGATTGTCGGCGGCATGGTCATCTTCACTCTGGCTTCGATTGGCTGCGCCTTGTCGAAGGATTTGCCGACGCTGCTCGCGTTCCGCGCGGTCCAGGGCCTGTCGGCCGGTGCCGGGCAGATCGTGGGGCGCGCGGCGATCCGCGACCTGTTCCATGGCGACGACGCGCAGCGCTTGATGAGCCAGGTGTCGATGCTGTTCGGCATCGCCCCGGCGATCGCGCCGATTGTCGGCGGCTGGATCCTGGGCTGGGGCCAGTGGCCGGTGATCTTCTGGTTCCTGACCACGTTCTCGGCGGCGCTGCTGCTGTCCACCTGGCTGTGGTTCCCGGAAACCCATCCGCGCGCCGCGCGCATTCCTCTGGTCGCGCGCAGCCTGGCCCGCGACTACGTGGCGATCTTCACCAACCCGCGCTTCCAGCGGCTGGCGGCGGCGGGCGCGTTCAATTTCGCCGGCATGTTCCTGTACATCTCCTCGGCGCCGGTGTTCGTGATGCAGCATCTGCGCCTGGGCGAAGGCGATTTCGCCTGGCTGTTCATCCCCACCATCGGCGGCATGGTGACGGGCTCTTATCTGTCGGGACGCGCTGCGGGGCGCATGAGCGGAGATCGCTCGACCGCGATCGGGTTCATGGTCGGCGGGATCGGTGCGGTATTGCATGTCGCTTATGCCGCATTCGCCGATCCGTTCACCATTCCGTGGGCGGTGTTGCCGCTGTTCCTGACCGGCGTGGGCGTGGCCCTGGTGTTCCCGATCCTGACCCTTGCGATCCTGGACATGTATCCGCGCCAGCGCGGTTCATCGTCGTCGCTGCAATCCTTCACCAGCCTGGTGGTGGCGGCGCTGGTGTCGGGCGCGATGTCGCCCTGGCTCAGCCACGATCCGCTGCACCTGGCGCTGGGCAGCGCGTTCTTGACCTTGCTGGGCTGGATGTTCTGGCGCTGGGAGCGCAATGTCTGCAAGCAGCTGCCGACGAGTCCGTCCGAGGTGACTCAGGTGGAGTCGCCGAATCAGATCTAGGGAGGGGTTTGAATGGTGCGGTAGCCGGTAGCCGGTAGCCGGTAGCCGGGAGACGAGAGACAGGAGCTGGAAACCTGAAAAGCTGAAAAGCTGAAAAGCTGAAAAGCTGAAACTGCTCTTCGGCTACCGGCTACCGGCTACCGGCTACCGGCTACCGGCTACCGGCTACCGGCTACCGGCTACCAGCTACCAGCTACCAGCTACCGGCTCCCGCAGTTTTCCCCTTCCCACGACCACCACAAGCGAACGAATGTCCAATAATTCCAGAATCAGCCGCGAGGCAAAGAAGCGCGGCACCGCCAAGACCGGCACTGGCAAGTCGGCGGGCACTCCGATTGAACCGCATGCGGAATTGCGCGACCAGCAAGGCAAGTTGCTGGCCGGTATCGTCCGCCGCGAAGGCGAATGGGTGCTGGGCATGGGCGGCCAGATCGCCGGCAGCACCGACAGCGCCGCGCATGTGCTGGCGATGATCCGCCGCGCCGCGAAACTGCACGAGGCGCAGGGCACGCCGGTGCGCCTGACCTGGTCGGATGCATTGAAGGACGCGGCGCATGCGGAAGCCGCGGGGCAGGGGATGAGCTTCGAGGAATTCGAATCGCGGCTGGAGCAGTCCATGGCTGCGGCAAAGACTCAAGCAGACGACACGCCGTAGAGCGCCCCATGGGCGCGAGCTCTTCGTTACGTATCCAGCATCCCATCCAAGAGCTCGCGCCCATGGGGCGCTCCTACGGCCAACAGCCAGGGTTGGTCGTGCGATCAGGGTTCGTAGATCCTCGTCCTGACGCGGATCAGCGGTGAATCCTTGCTGGCGGGAGGCGATGCAAGCGCAGCATGCGTCATCGCCGCCGGCTGGCCCGGGATGCGTGGTTGCGAACCGTTGACCCGGATGCGCGGCGGCGGCGCGGGTGCCAGCCATTGGCTGATATGCGGGAATACGACGTCGAAGCGCGAGTAGTAATCGCGGTTCTCCGTATTCGAGGTCGAGCCGCTGTTGGCGCATGAAGCCGAACCGCCATACAGACCGCCGCGCAGGTGGTAACCCGTCGCATCGGCGGTGAACAGGCCCGATCCGCTGCTGCCGCCTTCGGTGGTGCCGCTCAGCCAGGCCACCGCGTTCTGGTAGGCATCGACCGACATCCGCTTGCCCGAGGACACCTTCTTCACGTCTCCGGCCGGGTGATGGATGGCGATGATGTCGCTGGAAACCGCCAGCGGCGCCGAGTCCCAGCCGGCGAATTCCGCTCCCGCCGGCGGCGTGTTGTTGAGGCGCAGCAGCAAGCCGTCGGTGCCGTTGGTGGGTTGGTTGGAAGTGCTGGTGTCGGGATCGGAATACAGGAAGGTGGCTCCGCCAGTCAGCTGGACATTGGCCGCCACGACTCCGCTGCCGCAAGCAGTGGCTTCGTACTTCCAGAAAGTATTCAGGGTGGAGGCAACCGTCTGGTTGTCGATGCAATGGTTGGCGGAATAGAAATAGGGGATCTGCGAGGTAGTCACGTTGTCGGCCAGCAGCGTGCCCGTGCAGATGTACGTTCCTTCGCCCGCGATCACGAATTGCATGTGGGCGACGGCGTTCTTGGCGCTGACGAAATTCGCGCCGAGCTCGCCCACGCGACAGGCGGTGTCGACGTTGCAACTTCCGGATTCGCCGATCTTCTCGATCATCTTGAAATCGTTGCGGCTGTCGGCCAGCAGATGCGACAGCTGCGGCGCCTGCAGCGTGGTGCCGGCGCGGGACACGCCCTTGGGCAGGTAAACCTCGATGAGCTGGGTCTCGCCGTCGGTGCTGGGGGTCCAGAAAATGTGGTCGCGATCGGCGAGCCGGCGGACTTCCATTCCGCCCATGGCCGCGACCACGCGCGAAGGTTCGGCGGAGCCTGCGAAACGCAATTCCGCACGAGGATCAAGCGCATCGACCCGCAGGCCGACACGCAGGGCCAGGGCCAACGGGGAGCGCACCTCGATGCGAGCGACCGAGCTGCCATCCTTGCGCGAGATCCAGTTCAGCGGCGGCAGGGAAGCGGTCGCGCCCTCGTTCGAGGCAACCCGGTTGATGCCGATCTGCACGGGCTTCATCCGGCGGCCGGCATTGTTCTGCTGCACTTTCAGGATCCGTGTCGCCGACATCTCCCGGTATTGCAGGTGCGACACACGGGCTGCGGGGAAACGGGCAAGCCGCCAGGCCGGCGCCGCCTGCACGGAGGTGGCCTTGTTGCGCTCGCTGGGTACCCGCTGCGACGCCGAAGCGGCAGGAGCCATGGAAAACAGCGTGCAGGCAAGCAGGCAGGTGCCCAGGGAAAAAGGGTGGAACGACTTCATGTGCGGGTTCCTTCCAGCGTAGTGGCGGGTGGGACGCGATCGGTCAGTGGATCAAGCGGAAGGCGAATGCTTCCGGCAATGGCAATGTAACAGCTGGTCGGGTCGGCAAAAAGGCCGGCTTTCGCCGGCCTTTCGCACTTTGTTCCATGAGCCGCCGGCTCAACCCTTGGCGGCGGTCGGCTGCGGCGCAGCGGCGACCGGCGCCTGCCAGCCGCAGGTCTTGCCTTCGTTCTGCTGCTTCAGCCAGGTCTGCAGCGGGGCGAAGTATTCCAGCACCGGGCCGGCGTCGGCCTTGTCGCTGCCGGTGAGTTCCTTCAGCGTGGCCTGCCATGGCTGGCTGGAGCCTTTTTCCAGCATCGCCCAGAACTTCTGTCCCGCGACCTTGTTGCCGTAGAAGGTGCAGTCGTACAGCGGGCCCTTGTAGCCGGAGGCGTCGCACAGTCCCTTGTAGAACTGGAACTGCAGGATGTGCGAAAGGAAGTAGCGCGTGTACGGCGTGTTGCCCGGCACGTGGTACTTGGCGCCCGGATCGAAGAAATCCTCGCCGCGCGGCGTCACCGGGGCCACGCCCTGGTATTTCGCCTTCAGTTCCCACCAGGCCTGGTTGTAATGATCGGGCTTGATCGAACCATCGAACACGCCCCAGCGCCAGCGGTCGATCATCAAACCGAACGGCAGGAACGAGACCTTGGCCAGGGCCATGCGCATCTGCGAGTTGATCAGCGCTTCATCGCCTTGTTGCGGCGTGCCGACCAGGCCGATCGAGTTGAGGTACTTCGGCGTCATCGCCAGGACCATGGTGTCGCCGATGGCTTCGTGGAAACCATCGTTGGCGCCACTCTGGAACAGCGGCGGCAGCTTGTTGTAGGCCAGGTAGTAATAGACGTGGCCAAGCTCGTGGTAGATCGTGGTGAAGTCTTCCTCGTTCGGCTTGATGCACATCTTGGTGCGCACGTCGCCGGCCAGGTTCATGTCCCAGGCGCTGGCGTGGCAGACCACGTTGCGGTCCAGCGGCTTGGTGAACTGGGTCTTGTCCCAGTAGCTGGCGGGCAGCTTGGGCATGCCCAGCGAGGTATAGAAATCCTGCGCGCGTCCGGTCATCGACTTGGCCATCGCCGTGTCGGCATCGCGACGGATCGTGGCGATGCGGGCGATGGACTCGTCGTAGGCGCGCCGGTTCAGCGTGTTGCGTTCGGTCGCGCTGGGCTCATGGCCAAGCTCCTTGAGCAGCTGTCCATAACGCTTGGTGCGCGCGTCCTCGAACGGATCCTGCGTATCCAGCCCGGCGGTCTTGACCAGGGTTTCGTATTCCTGGTTGCTCTGCTTTTCCAGCGCGCCGGTGACGTCCAGACTGCCGGCGTCCTTGTACGGCTCCAGCATGTCCCACAGGTTGCCCCAGTCCTGCTGCCACATGTTGCCCATCAGGTGCGCGGGCAGCAGGCCATCGACCTGGCCCTTGTCCTGGCCGTATTGCGCTTCCAGCTTGGTCCGCGTGTAGCAGTGCAGTTGTTCGTACAGCGGCTTGACCTGGCCCCACAGGCGGTCGGTCTCCGCGGCGATTTCCACCGGGGTCATGTCGTAGCCGCTGCGCCACATTTCACCGGTGTCGGCGTAACCCATCTCCCGGGCGCCTTCGTTGACCAGTTCGGCGAAGCGCGTGTAGTCGGCGCGCATGGGTTTGGAAATGGAGTGCCAGCCCTGCCAGGCGTCGAGTTGCTTGTCGTAGTCGCGGCTGCTGCGCAGCACGTCTTCCAGCGCGCCCAACTGGCGGCATTGTCTGGCGTCGCCTTCGCCGGTGCAGTATTCGCCGGCGCCATACATGCCTTCCATGCGCGTGGAGATCTGCGTCAACTCGGCCAGCTTGGCCGGGTCCTTGGGTGCGGGCATCGAGGTCTGCAGCTTGAGCAGCTGGATCGCGCGCGCGGTGGCCGGGGTCATCTTCTGGCCTTCGAATTTCTTCGCCTGTTCGATCCAGGCGTTGAGCTGGGTCAGGTAGCGTTCGTTGGCCTTGGCCGTCAGCCTCTGGCTGTCGTCGTTGATGTAGGTCGAGGACAGCCATTGCGCCGAGGAGATCTCCGGGTACGACTTGCGGATTTCTTCATTGACGCGGGCGACGAACTGGTCGGCGTTCTCGCCCTCCGGCGCGGCCTGCGCGGCGCTTCCGGCGGCCTCGCCGGGCTCCTTCTTGCAGGCGGCCAGGGTGATCACGCAGGCGCCGATGGCGAGCGCAAGCAAGAGGTGGCGTTGCTTCACGGTTGATCCTTGGGTCTATGCGCCGCGCGCTGGAAGCCGAAGGCTAGTGGGATGGCAGGCGTCCTGCAACCTCGGCGAGATCGGTCGAGGCATCGACGATGCGCTGGCGCAGGCGTTGCGCGCGGCGCCGGATCTTGCGCCGCATCAGACGTCGCGACCAGCGCGAAAAGGGCAGGATCTCCTTGCCGCTCAACACCGATTTGGCGTCGATGCAGACCAGCATCAGCGCATCGCCGCGCGGAACAACGACGAAATTGCCGGCGTTGAGGTCGAACAGGGGAATCTCGTTTTCCAGCAGCCAGGCTTCGAATGCATCCACTGCGGCGCACAATTCGTCGGCGGGATGGCGCGGGCCTTCGAACAGATGCCGGTACAGGCTGCGGGCCGGACCGCCGTCGGCCAGCAACACGCAATCGCAGCGCAGGGCTGGACCGTGCGTGGTTTCCACCAGGCCATGGCAGGAGGCCAGAGCGCCTTCGGTGCGTTCGCCCAGGCGTGCGCGCAACTTGTGATAGGCGCGCAGCTCGGTCTGGTTTTCACCAAAATGCGGAAAAGTCCGCCCCAGCCAGCGACGCATGCGCTGGCGCAGGCCGACCCTGGTGCGTTCGCCCGGCGGCAGTTCGAACTTCAGGCAATACCTGGGATCTTGCGGGTCGCGCGCGCACAGGCGGTTGGCGCCGCGGGAAATTATTTCCAGGTCGTGCCAGTGGTTGTCGTTGTCGTGAGGGTGTGAAGCCATGCGGGCAAGTTTGCCTGAGGAAGCTGGCGACGAGGTGCGGGATGGGAAATCCGCAATCAATGAATCGTCGTCCCCGCGAAGGCGGGGACCCAGCGACTTTGATCTTATTCGTTGACCCACGCTGCGACTTTGATCTTATTCGTTGACCCACGCTAGAGCTGAGGCACTGGGTCCCCGCCTACGCGGGGATGACGACTCAAAGGTGGCGATTCAATATCGAATCCGGATCAATCCTCGTAACGCACTCAATCTCCCAGCAACTCCCGTTCCCTCAACCACGCACGCGCATCTTCCGCATCGCGTTCGAACCACGCGCGCGTGCTGCCCAGGCGGAAGGAATAACCCCAGGCATCCATGTCCGCCATCAAGCGCTCACTGCCGACACCGGGTAAATCATCAGCAAGCACGATCTGCAGGTAGCAGGTCGCGTCCTCCTCGGGGACGGAATCGGTGGCGTCGGTGTGCACCAGGGAGCGACGCTCGGGCGGCAACACGATCAGGTGGCAGGCTTCGTGCAGCAGCGAATGCACCGGCGTGTCGCCGCGCGCGTAGACCGCGCTGCCGATCACGCCTGCTTCCGGGTCGCCCCAGAAGCTGCCGGGGATGGGTGTGTCGTCGTCCACCCGTTGCAGTTGCAGGCCGTGGCGGGCGAGCAGGGTGGCGAGGTCGGCGAATGGCAAGTCGCGGACGCACAGGACGTCGTGTTCGGCATCAACGGCGGCGGACATCGTGATCATTCGTAGGAGCGCCCCTTGGGCGCGATGCTCTTGTGATGGTCGTGCGGAGAAAGCATCGCGGCCAAGGGCCGCTCCTACACATACGATCAGGCGGCGCCTTCCTGCAGCGACACCGAGATATCCAGCACGTCGTGCTCGCCTTCCTTGATCAGCTTCACGTTGACCGCGTCGGCATCGACGTTGACGTACTTCTTGATCACTTCCAGCAACTCGCGCTGCAGCATCGGCAGGTAGTCCGGGGCGCCGCGGGTGGTGCGTTCCTGGGCGACGATGATGCGCAGGCGGTCGCGGGCGATGGAGGCGGTTTCTTTCTTCGGCTTGAGGAAATCGAACAGTCCCATGCTCAACCTCCGAAGAACTTGGTGAAGAAGCCTTTCTTCTCCACCGTGGTGAAGCGCATCGGGCGGTCTTCGCCCAGCAGCCTGCCGACCGCGTCGTCGTAGGCCTGGCCGGCGATGGATTCCAGTTCCAGGATCACCGGCTCGCCCTTGTTGGAGGCGTTGAGCACGTCGCCCGATTCGGGGATCACGCCCAGGGTCTTCAGCCCCAGCACTTCCTCCACGTCCTTGATGCTGAGCATCTCGCCGCTTTCCACGCGCGCCGGGCTGTAGCGGGTCAGCAGCAGGTGCGGCTTGAGGTCCTCGCCGTTTTCGGCCTTGCGGGTCTTGGAATCCAGCAGGCCCAGGATGCGGTCGGAGTCGCGCACGCTGGAGACTTCCGGGTTGACCACGACGATCGCGGTGTCGGCGAAGTACATGGCCAGGTAGGCGCCTTTCTCGATGCCGGCCGGCGAGTCGCAGACGATGAAGTCGAAGCCGTCGGCGTCCAGGTCCTTCAGCACTTTCTCCACGCCTTCGCGGGTCAGCGCGTCCTTGTCGCGGGTCTGCGACGCGGCCAGGATGAACAGCGTGTCGAAACGCTTGTCCTTGATCAGCGCCTGCTTCAGCGTGGCCTCGCCCTGGGTGACGTTGACGAAGTCGTACACCACGCGGCGCTCGCAGCCCATGATCAGGTCGAGGTTGCGCAGGCCGACGTCGAAGTCGATGACCGCGACCTTCTTGCCCCGACGCGCCAGGCCGCAGGCGATGCTGGCGCTGGTGGTGGTCTTGCCGACGCCGCCTTTTCCGGAAGTGACTACGATGATTTCAGCCAATGTTGTTCTCCTTGTTTGTACTTATTTTGTGAGAAATGAGGGGGGAGGGGCGAGGAGCGAGGAGTGAGTGGAGAGGAGTGAGAAGTGAGGTAACAGTCGCACCTGGCCTTCGCTCACTCCTCACTCCTCGCTCCGTTCATGCCTGCAGCGCGATCTTGAGTTCGTCTTTGTCCAGCCAGACCTGCACGGATTTCCCGCGCAGTTCCTTGGGGACGTCTTCCAGCACCTTGTAGTGGCCGGCGATGGCCACGAGTTCGGCATGGAACTCCTGGCAGAAGATGCGTGCGTCGGTGTTGCCTTGCGCGCCGGCCAGCGCGCGGCCACGCAAGGTACCGTAGATATGGATGGAACCGTCGGAAATGACCTCGGCGCCGGCGCCGACCGTGTTCAGCACGGTGAGATCGCGGTTTTCCGCATACAGCTGCTGGCCGGAGCGCACGGGGGTCTTCTGGATCAGGCCGGGGCTGCTGACCGTGGCCGCAGGAACAGCCGCCTTCGCAGCTGCTTTTGTGGGAGGGGCGTCAGCCCCGATGCTTTCGCGGCGGGGATTCGGGGCTGAAGCCCCTCCCACAGGTGCGGCGGCGACGGGTTCGTACTGGGCGCGGAACTTGGCCAGCAGCGGCAGCTTCAATTGCTCCGCCAACTGCTCGGTTTCGCGGGTGCCGTAGGACAGGCCGACCGGCAGGACGCCCGCGTCGCGCAGTCCGTCCAGCAGCGCCTGCGCGGTGGCGACGTCGGGCATCCGCGCCAGGCCGCCGAAATCGATGATCACCGGCGCGCGGCCGAACAGCTTGGGCGCGCGTTCGACGCGTTCGCGCATCTCCCGCGAGAGTTGTTCGACGTCCAGGGTGCGCACACGCAGGTTGGCGATGCCGACCTGGCCGATCTTGAGTTCGCCGGCCTGTTCGTAATCCGGGTTTGCCGAGGTCACGCTCATGCTCCAGCCGATCCTGTGCCGGTCGAGCGTTCCGGCAGCTCCGCGGCGATCGCGCGGCTACGGGTCCAGGGCAGATCGGGCAGGGTGCCGCCGTAGGTTTCGCGCACCCAGGGATAGCTGCACAGCTCCTTCATCAGCATGCTGGCGCGCACGTCGGCATCGGCCATCTGGTTCTGGCCCACTTCCTTGAAGCCGAAACTGCCATGGAACAGCAGGGCGGGATCGGCGCCATGGTCCAGGAACACTTCGCAGGCCAGTTGCGGGTACCTGAGCTCGGCGTAGCTCTGCACGTCGGCGTAGAAGGCGCGGCCGACGCCACCGCCGCGACGGCGGCTGGCGACCACGATGCGGTCGATGTAGAAGAACTGCGGGTAGCGTTCGCGGAACCAGGCGAAATTGCTGCTGTCGTGGTCGGCGCCGGCGCCGAAGCCGACCAGGAACCCGGCCAGGTTGCCGTCGCGCTCGGCGACGCGGAAGTATTCGGCACGTTCGTAAAAACGATGCACCCGGGCCGAATCGAGCGGCAGGATCGCCAGTCCGGCGTTGTTGTTCAGGGCTAGGACGGAATCCAGCTCGTGCTCGCGCACGTCGCGGATGACAATCGACATTCAACTCGCTCCGGGGGAGATGGTTCGGATGGCTGCGAGCCACCGGTGCGGATTATCGCATGGGCGGCAGGATGCGGGGGCGGCCGGGGCGGCGCCTGCATGACTTTCGGTCGGGGTGCGAACGGGGCATTGGGCCTAAGATGCGCGCATGTGGTCACGCCTCAGTCATACCCGTCTCCTGCGCTCGGCCGGCCTCTACACGTGGGCGCTGGTGGGCATCCCCATCATTGGCAACGCATGGTTCCTGCCGCCCTCCAGCGGCGTCGACGAACTGGGCATCAACGTGCCCATGGCGGTCGCAGCCTACCTGGCCTTCGGTATTTCCTACTGGCTGGCGACCCGTTCCCTGGCTACCTACCGGGCCACCGCCCCGGTGCCCTGGAACATTGCCTTGCTGGTGATCATGACCGCGACGGCGGTGGCCGTGACCCTGTACACCAAGACCGGCCTGGGCGCCCTGCTGATGCTGATCGTCGCCGGGGTGCTGCCATGGCTGCTGCATATGCGCATCGCCGCGGCGTGGCTGGTGGTGGCCCATGTCTTCCTGGTGCCCTCGTTCATGGCGATGGGGGAATTCAACCTGTGGGAAGCCATTTTCCAGGCGTCGTTCTACGTGGGCTTCGCGGTCTTCGTGCTGGTCACCGCCTACGTGGCCCGCGAACAGGCCGCCGCCCGCGACGAACAGCGCCGCCTGAATGCCGAACTGCGCGCCACCCGGGTGCTGCTGGCCGAAAGCGCGCGGGTCAACGAACGCACGCGCATTTCCCGTGAACTGCACGACCTGCTGGGCCACCACCTGACCGCGCTGAGCCTGAATCTGGAAGTCGCCGGGCACATGACCGATGGCCGCGCCCAGGAACACGTCAAGCAGGCCCATACCCTGGCCCGGCTGCTGTTGACCGACGTGCGCGAGGTGGTCAGCCAGCTGCGCGAGGGCGACAGCATCGATCTCGGTGCCGCCCTGCTGCTGCTGACCGACCGCGTTCCCAGCCTGGAAATCCACATGGACATCCAGGAGCCGTTGACCCTGGATGATGCCGAACGTGCCCACATACTGCTGCGTTGCACCCAGGAAATCATCACCAACACGGTCCGCCATGCCGGTGCGCGCAACCTGTGGATCCAGTGCCGGCGCGAAGCCGGCGCGATCGCCATCGATGCCCGTGACGACGGCAATGGCGCCGAAACCGTGATTGCCGGCAATGGCTTGCGCGGCATGCGCGAGAGGTTGCGCCAGCATGGTGGCAACATGGGCATCGAATCACGGGCCGGGCATGGTTTCCGCCTGCGCCTGCAATTGCCGGTCGGGGTCGCCGAACCGCTGGTGCTGCAATCCCGTCCAGAACCCACTCCAGAAGGTGCCGCATGATCCGAGTTTGCCTGGTAGACGACCAAACCCTGGTGAGGCAGGGCATCCGCTCGCTGCTGGCGCTGGACGATGGCATCGAAGTGGTGGGCGAGGCCGCGGACGGCAAGCAGGCGGTGGAACTGGTCCCCCAGCTCAAGCCGGACGTGGTCCTGATGGACATGCGCATGCCGGTCATGTCCGGGCTGGAGGCCCTGCAGGCGCTGGCCGCGCTCGACCAGCTGCCGCCGGCGATCATCCTGACCACCTTCGACGACGACCAACTGGTGCTGGCCGGACTGAAGGCCGGGGCCAAGGGCTACCTGCTGAAGGACGTGTCGCTGGAACAACTGGTGGGCGCTATCCGGACCGTGGCTTCCGGCGGCTCGCTGGTCCAGCCGGCGGTCACCCAGCGCCTGCTGTCGGGGTTGGAGCACATGCGCAACGACTTCGTCAGCCTCGACCGCCCGGATCCGCTGACCGACCGGGAAACCGAGATCCTGCGGTTGATGGCCAGCGGCTTCTCCAACAAGGAAATCGCCAATTCGCTGGGCGTGGCCGAGGGGACCATCAAGAACCACGTGTCCAACATCCTGTCCAAGCTCGGCGTGCGCGACCGCACCCGGGCGGTGCTGAAGGCCTTCGAATTGCAATTGGTCTGATCTGACGCCGCACGGTCAGGAAACAGCGCCCTGTCCGGCGCGACCGGGGCTGGCGCCGCCAGTTGGGCCGGAACCGCCTTTCCGCTGCATTGCAGCGCGGCCCGGCGGGTCGCAAAGCGTGCTGACCGATCTGCCCAAGCCTGCTAGGATGCGCGCTGCGTATACATCATCAATGGCCATGGGATCGGCCCCCGGAGACTGCTGAATGACCCGTTTGATCGAGTTCCTGATTGCCTTGGCGCTGGTGCTGGCGCTGTTCCTCGTGATTGGCCTGATCCTGCCGTCCAAGCGCCACCTCGTGGACAGCGTTGAAACCAATCGCCGCATGACCATCGTCTTCGACACGCTCAACAGCGTGCGCCGGATGAAGGACTGGAATCAGCTGATTCCGAACAAGGCTTCCGAGTTGACTTATTCCGGCGGCGACGAAAGCCACACCGGAGTCGGCGCGCGCGTCGATTTCGCCTCCGCCGACAAGCACATGGGCAAGGGCTCCTGGACCATCACCGAGAGCGAGGCCCCGACCAGCGCCGGCGCTGGCGGCAAGGTGACGTATGCGATCGTGGACCCGAAGCCGGGCAACGACAAGACGAGCAGCTTCATCCTGACCCCGGCGGGCAAGAACGGCCGCAACGTCAAGATCACCCAGACCTATGACGTGAGCTATGGCTGGAACCTCATCGGCCGCTTCAACGGCATGTACGTGAGCCGCCATGTCGGCGACATCGCCAAGGCCAGCCTGGCCAAGCTGACCAACCTGCTGGCGACGGTGCCGAATTTCGATTACCGCGTCGAAGGCAGCAAGTTGACCGGTCTCAAGATCGTCGACGTGCCGGCCGAAGACCTGCTGGTGGTCACCGCCGGCAACATCGAACGCAACAACGACCTGATCAAGGCATCGATCAAGGCCAACCAGGAATGGATCAAGCGGGTGATGGAATCCAATGGCCTGGAAGCCGCGGGTCCGGTGCGCATCGTGACCACCGATTTCGGCACCGAGAAGTACGCCTTCGACGTGGCCCAGCCGGTCCGCAAGCGCAATGGCGCCTCGGCGGCCAAGCCCGCGAATGGCGACGACAAGGCCAAGCCGGAAGCGGCTGCCCCGGCTGCGGCCGCAACGGCCTCGACCGGCGCGCTGAAAGTCTCGGTTTCCGGTACTCCGGTCAAGTACGAACACCATGAAGCGATCAAGGCGGCCAGCGCCAGCTACACCGGCTACATGGCCGAGCTGGATGCGGTGCGCAGTTCGTTGCGGGCCTGGGCGATGACCAACGGTTACGAAGTCACCGACCGTCCGTACGAGTCGTGGAAGGGCGGCGTGGACCAGGCCTTCACCGCCGACGGCACGTACGACGTGTACTGGGCGATCAAGCAGTAACGCGTCGCGGACTCCGGTCCGCACGCGGGTAGCAAGCAACGCGCCGCTGATGCGGCGCGTTGCGTATATGGGGCATGTCGGGGACATGCCCGGGACATGGGGACAGGTCCCGCCACTGGCCTGGAGGCCGCTTCCTGATGGGGCAATCGCTTTGATCAGTTACGACCGTCGCCAACGCAAGCCCTCGCTGCTCGCGTTTTCCGGCGCCCTGCTTGCGGCAGCCGCAGTCGCGCTGGGCGCCTACTCCGCGCATGGCGTCGCCGATGCGCATGCACAATCCAGTCTGCAGACCGCCGCCATGTACGCCTTCGGGCACGGCATCGCCCTGGCCGCGCTGGCGGCGGGTACTACCCGGATGCTGGGTCGCTCCAGCCTGTACCTGCTGCTGTTCGGCACCTTGCTGTTCTCGGGAAGTCTGGTTTTGGCGGTGCTGGTGCAGACCACCACCCGCTTCGCTCCCGTTGGCGGCTTCTGCCTGATCCTGGGCTGGTTGCTGTGGGCGCTGGACGCGATGCGCCGCTGAACCGTTGAGCCGATCCCCCATGCCACGCCACGCCCGCGGCTTCGATACCGAAGCCGCCTTCGACCACCTGGGCCGGCGCGACCGCAAGCTGGGCGCATGGATGAAGCGCATCGGCTACCTGGAGCCGCAGCCCGGCTGGCGCCAATCATTCGATCCTGTCGATGCACTGGCCCGCGCGATCCTGTACCAGCAGCTCAGCGGCAAGGCCGCGTCGACCATCGTCGGCCGGGTGGAAGCAGCGATCGGCAGCACGCGCCTGCATTTCGACACTCTGGGCCGCATCGATGATCCAGGCTTGCGCGCCTGTGGCGTGTCCGGCAACAAGAGTCTCGCCTTGCGCGACCTGGCGATGCGCGAGGCCAATGGCGAGATCCCCAGCCTGCGGCAGATGTCGGTCATGCACCAGGACGACATCGTCGCCGCGCTGGTGCCGGTGCGCGGCATCGGCCGCTGGACGGTGGAAATGATGCTGATGTTCCGCCTGGGCCGCCCGGACGTGCTGCCCATCGACGACCTGGGCATCCGCAAGGGCGCGCAACGCGTCGACAAGCTCGATGCCATGCCCACGCCGAAGGAATTGCTGGCCCGTGGCGAGCGCTGGGGGCCTTATCGCAGCTACGCCAGCCAGTACCTGTGGCGGATCGCCGATTTCGGCGCCGAGGCGAAGACGCCGACCAAGCGTTCGCAGGATTAAGACTGTAGGAGCGCCCATGGGCGCGAGCTCTTCGGTCGGATCGCGGAGATTCATCCAAAGGCTCGCGCCCATGGGCGCTCCTACAAGCAGCGTTATTCCGCTGCCACCTGCAGCACCAGCTTGCCGAAGTTCTCGCCGGTGAACAGCTTCACCAGCGATTCGGGGAAGGTGTCCAGTCCCGTCACCACGTCTTCGCGCGATTTCATGCGTCCGTCCTTCAGGTATCCGGCCAGCTCGGCGATGGCGACCGGATAGCGGTCGGCATAGTCGAACACCACGATGCCTTCCATGCGCGCGCGGTTGACCAGCAGCGACAGGTAGTTCTTCGGTCCCTGCATGCCGGTGGCGCTGTTGTACTGCGAGATCGCGCCGCAGATGACGATCCGGGCCTTGCGCCGCAGGCGCGCCAGCGCGTGGTCCAGGATCTCGCCGCCGACGTTGTCGAAGTAGATGTCGATGCCTTCCGGGCAATGCGTCTTCAGCCCCGCGTGCACGTCTTCGTTCTTGTAGTCGATGCAGGCGTCGAAACCCAGCTCATCGACCACGAAATCGCATTTGGCCTTGCCGCCGGCGATGCCGACCACGCGGCAGCCCTTGATCTTCGCCAGCTGGCCCACGGTCTGGCCGACCGCGCCGGCAGCGCCGGAGACCACCAGCACGTCGCCTTCCTTCGGCTGGCCCACGTCCATCAGGCCGAAGTAGCCGGTCATGCCCGGCATGCCCAGCACGTTGAGCCACTGGGTCGGCGTGCCCAGGCGCGGATCGATCCTGGACACGCCGCCGCGCTTGATTTCCACGGCGCCAAAGGTCTTGTATTCCTGCGCGCCGAGTCCGCCGCTGACCAGGTCGCCCTCGACGAAGCCGGGGTGCGTGGAAGCCACGACCTCGCCGATCCCGCCGGCACGCATCACCTCGCCAATCTCCACCGGCGGGATATAGGACTTGCCTTCGTTCATCCAGCCACGCATCGCCGGATCCAGCGACAGGTACAGCGTCTTCACCAATATCCCGCCATCGGCGGGAGCGGCGACCGGTTCAGTGGTGAACGACCAGTTCGCGCGCGTGGCCATGCCGACCGGACGCGCGGCCAGGCGGACCTGGTGGTTCTGCAGGGAAGCGAGGTCGGTCATGTGCGTTCCAGTGTGGCGGAGCGTGGATGCTGCAAGGATCAAGGCGCGTAGCCGGTGAAATACCAATGCCACGGCTCGTAGACGATGCCGTGCGGATTGTCGCGCGGGTAGCTCATGACGAAGTCGAAATCGCCGGCATGCGTGGTCAGCCATGCGAACGCTGGCGTGCGCTCGAACGACTCCTCGGCCGGCGCTTCGCCCGGCGTGCCGATGTCCAGCGCGTTGCCGCTGTGGTGTTCGCTGTAACCCGGTGCGGCGTTGACGGTGAGGATCTGTCGCACGTCCTGGCCGCGAGCGAGTTTGCGTTCGAAGATGCCCAGTTGGTAATCGTGGCTGCGATAGCCGGAGATCGCTTCCAGCACCACGCCATCCGCATCGGCCGCGCGACGCATCGCATCCCATGCGCGCGCCGCGCCTGCGGTCAGCCACAGCGGACGCCGATAGCGGTCGAAACCGGCGAAGGCGAGGGCGGCGGGTTCCGGCACCAGTTCCAGGCCGACCTGTTCGCCATAACTTTCGTCCAGGCCGAGTCGTTCCAGGCGTTCGATCAATCGATCCAGCGGCAATTCACCGGCCGCATCGATGTCGAAACCGCGATCAGTGCGCAGTCCGTCGAGCACGTCCAGCGCGGCTTCCACGCCGGGTTCGCGGATCCAGCGCGGCCACAGCGATTGCAGGCCTTCCGGCAGCAACGCGGCCAGGTAGCGGCCGTCCTGCTTGCGTCGCAGGACCACGCTAGCGCGCGACAGGATCCGCGCATCGGCATTGCTGCGCGCGCGCAGCAGGCCGCCGGGCCAGAGTTCGATATCCGGGGTATTGAGCAGGAAACGGGGTCGTTCGCGCATCGGCCCAGCTTAGCGGCGCGGCGTATCCGCCGCCAGTTCGCGCAGGCGCTGGAGCAGGGCGCGTGGTTGTCGCGGCTGCAGCAGCAGGGCATGCCCGCGGCTGGTCGGCAGCCACAGCAGCTGTTCGCCGCCGGCAGTGGCGACGAACAGCTTCTTGAACGTGCGCGAACGGAACCAGCCGCTGCGGAATCCAGGCAAGGCCATGCCGTTGGACTTGAGCATCGGCTTGAGTTCGGGATGCTCGTCGATGGAAACCACCCGCGCCGCCTCGAGCTGGAGTTCGGGAAACGCCAGCGTCTGGCGGTAGAAAGTGGTCACGATCTCAAGGCCGCCGGCATTCAATCGCAGGCGATGCCGGCGCGTCAGCCGATCGAGCGCGAACCAGATCACGCTGGTGATCGCCGCTACCAACAACGGCCCGAACAGCTGGTCCAGCCATCGCGATGTGGCCAGGCTGTCGTCGATGAGGCGCGTCGCCGCATTGTCGCCGCCGGCCAGTAGCGGCAGCACCAGGCTCAGCGACACCGGCAACACGACGGTGAGCAGCAGCAACCACATCCGGCTGCGACCGCTGACCGGTTCCAGTTGCAGGCGTGGATCGAGTTCGTTGTCCATGTGCTGCCTCGGCGTGCCTGCTCAGTGTTCCCGGATCCAGGTGGCGATATCGCCGATCATCCGCGCATCGACATGCCCGCCCGGCTTGCTGTACTCGGCCAGCGTGCCCGGGCCCTCGCCCGCGATGCCCAGGTGGTTGAGCGTCGGGTAATGCTTGAAGGTGGCGCGCGGATCGGTCGAAAAGTTTTTCTTCCACAGCTGCCAGTCGGTGTCGACCACCTGGAAATCACGGCCGCCCTGGAGCAGCAGCATCGGAATTTCCAGCTGGTGGGCATCGACGAGGGGGTCGATCTTCTCGAAGGCGCGCCAGTAGCCCACCGGCAACCCGAGTGGGGTGTCCTGGGCGGCGACGTCGGCATCGCCACGGGCATTGGCGATCTTCCGGTCCAGTTCGTCCAGGAACTGTTGTTCCTGCGCATCGATGGCGCCATCGGCGTTGAGCAGGTAGCAATTCTGCTCGGGCAGGATCGTCAGCAGGGAACGCGCGGGCGCGGCGAACAGGATCAGGCCGGCGACATGGCCGGAGTGCTGGGCGATGCGCGGCGCGAGCATGCCGCCCTGGCTGTGGCCGAGCACGAAGACCTTGTCCGGATCGATACCCGGTGCGGCCCGCAGTGCGGCCACGGCGGCGACCGCATCGTTGGTGGTTTCGTCGTCCATCGTGTACTTGCCGCCAGCGAAATCCTGCGGACGCGCCTTGGTGCGCTTTTCGTAGCGCAGCACGGCGATGCCTTGCGCGGCGAGGCCCCGGGCGATATCCAGGAATGGCCGGTTCGGGCCGATGGTCTCGTCGCGATCCTGCGGCCCGGAGCCGTGCACCAGCACCACGCCGGCGATCTTCGCCGACGCAGGGGCCTTGGGCATCGCCAGCGTGCCGGGCAGGTCGCCCACCGGCAAATCGCGCTCAAGGAAACTGGCATCCGCCGCTGGCGCCGCGGCGGGAGCTGGCGGCGCGGGCTGGATCAGGAAGCCGGCGATCCTGCCTTCGGCATCGACCACCACTTGCGCGATCAACTCGCCTTTGGCGTAGTGCAGGGGAATCACCACCACCTGCATGCCCTGGTGCGGAGTCACCTTCGCCTCGCCGCGACCCGTTGCGGCACCGACTTGCGCCGGCAACGATTCCCACACGGCCTTGAGCTTGTCGGCGGGCACGGCCGCGGCCATGTCCGGGGTGAACGCGGCTTCGGCCGCGGCGTAATCCTTCGCGTCCATCTGGTCGAGCAGGCGCAGGGCGATGGTTTCCGGTGCATCGGCGGCGTAAGCGGGCGAGGCGGCGAAAGCCAGCAGGGTTGCGAACAGCACTGACAGCAAATACTTCATCTCATTGCTCCTTCTTGAAATAAAGACGCACCACGTCGGCAGCGGAAGTCTGGTTGACGGCCACCAGCTCCCAGCCCTGGGTTCCGAATTTGTCCAGCTCCGACTGGATTTTTTCGCTCAGCTTGCTGCCGAACAGGCTGAACGAGACTTCGACGACTTTGTGACTCCAACGTGTGCTCACGGTTTTGTCTCCTGGTTGTTTTCCTCACCCGCCTTGGGCAACCGCCCGGCCTTGCGCAGCGCGTCGCGCAGCACGTACTCGATCTGCGCATTCAACGAACGCAGCTCGTCGTCGGACCAGCGCTGCATGGCGTTGAGCACGTCAGCGTTGATCCGCAGCGGATAGGCTTTCTTTTCGGCCACGATCTATCCTGCGGTGCCGATTCAGTACAGCGTGCCGGCGTTGACGATCGGCTGGGTGCCGCGCTCGGAGCACAGCACCACCAGCAGGTTGCTGACCATGGTCGCCTTGCGCTCCTCGTCCAGCTGGACCACGCCGTTCTTCTGCAGTTCGTCCAAGGCCATTTCCACCATGCCGACCGCGCCCGCCACGATCCGCGTGCGTGCGGCGATCACCGCGTTGGCCTGCTGGCGTTGCAGCATGGCCTGGGCGATTTCCGGCGCGTAGGCCAGGTGGCTGATGCGCGCGTCCAGGACCTGCACGCCGGCATCGGCCAGGCGTTCCTGCAATTCGTCCAGCAGGTGCTTGGAGACTTCGGTGGCGTGGCTGCGCAGGGCGAGTTGGCCGTCCTCGTGCTGGTCGTAGGGATAGCTGGTGGCCATGGTGCGCAGGGCCGATTCGGACTGGATATGGACGAAGCTTTCGTAGTCGTCGACGTTGTAGACGGCTTCGGCCGAATCCACCACCTGCCACACGATCACCGCGGCGATCTCGATCGGGCTGCCATCCAGTTCGTTGACCTTGAGCTTGCCGCTCTCGAAGTTGCGCACGCGCTGCGAGACTTTCTTCTTGGTGTAGAAGGGGTTGTTCCAGCGCAGGCCGTTGTCCTTGACCGTGCCCACGTACTTGCCGAACAGGCTCAGCACCGCGGCCTGGTTGGGCTGCACGGTGTACAGGCCGATCAGGCTGAGGAAGGCGGGGATGCCGACCAGCAAGCCGGCCACGACCCGGATCGGCGAAACAGGCCCGCCTGAATTGGGGTCGGGATTGGTGCCGGTGATGAGCATCCAGGCGGCGAATGCGCCGATGACCAGCATACCCAGCAGGAAGGGAATGCCGGGAAGGGAGCGGAGTGGGTTTTCTTTCATGGTGGTGTCCTCGGGTTTGGATATAAAGATATCAAAACGATATCAATAGTCAACAAGCTGGGGGTAGCGCCTGTGGGGGTGGTTCTTGTGGGAGCGGCGTCCCCGCCGCGAGTTCTTGATCTTTTTCCCAAGGACGAAGAGCTCGCGGCAGGAGGCCGCTCCCACGAAGGCCGACTATTTCCTGGCCGGGCCAATAAAATGGCCCCCCACCTGGAGCCCTGCATGACCACTTTCGGAACCCCGCTGTCGCCCCATGCCACTCGCGTCCTGCTGCTTGGATCGGGCGAGCTGGGCAAGGAAGTCGCCCTGGAGCTGCAGCGTTTCGGGGTGGAAGTCATCGCCGCCGACCGCTACCCCGATGCCCCGGCCATGCAGGTGGCGCATCGCTCGCATGTGCTGGACATGCTCGATCCCGCCGCTTTGCGCGCCCTGATCGCACTGGAAAAGCCGCACCTGGTGGTCCCCGAGATCGAGGCCATCCACACCCAGACCCTGGTCGAACTGGAAGCCGAAGGCGTCGCGCGGGTCATCCCCACCGCCCGCGCCGCGCGCCTGACCATGGATCGCGAAGGCATCCGCCGGCTGGCGGCGGAAACCCTGGGCCTGCCGACTTCGCCCTACCGTTTCATCGACACCCACGCCGAGTATCGCGAGGCCGTCGCCGCCATCGGCCTGCCCTGCGTGGTCAAGCCGGTGATGTCATCTTCCGGCAAGGGCCAGAGCACCCTGCGCACCGAGGCGGACATCGATCCGGCCTGGGATTACGCGCAAACCGGCGGCCGTGCCGGCGCCGGCCGGGTGATCGTGGAAGGCTTCGTCGATTTCGACTACGAGATCACCCTGCTGACCGTGCGCCACGCCGGCGGGACTTCTTTCTGCGCTCCCATCGGGCATACCCAGGAGCACGGCGACTACCGCGAAAGCTGGCAGCCGCAGCCGATGTCGGCGCTGGCGCTGCAACGTTCGCAGCAGGTCGCGCAAGCCATCACCGACGACCTCGGCGGCTGGGGCGTGTTCGGGGTGGAATTGTTCGTGAAAGGCGATGAAGTCTGGTTCAGCGAAGTCTCGCCGCGTCCGCACGATACCGGCCTGGTCACGCTGGCTTCGCAGGACCTGAGCGAATTCGCGCTGCATGCGCGGGCGATTCTCGGGCTGCCTATCCCGGTGATCCGCCAACTCGGTGCTTCGGCGTCCTGTGCGATGCTGGCCTACGGCGATGGCGTGCCGGTGTTCTCGAACGTCGAGGTCGCACTGCGGGAACCGGATTCCGCATTGCGCCTGTTCGGCAAGCCGCGCGTGGACGGCCAGCGCCGGGTTGGCGTGACCCTGGCGCGTGGCGATAGTCTGGAGGCGGCGCGCGGGGACGCGTGTGCGGCGGCGGCGGCGATCACCATCGAATTGAAATGACGGGGGAGACGGCAATGAATGGAAGTGAAGGTTATGCGGTGTTCTTTTTTCCGCCGGCGCTGGAAGCGCTGGGCGAGGCGATCAAGCCTTATCTGAGCGAAGGCCCGGCGGGTGCGCATGTGCTGTGCAAGGAAATAGACACTGCGGGCGCGCTGATCGAGATGACCCTGGAAGCGCACACCGCCGACGGAAAACCGGCCCAGATCGAGTTGATGGTGCCCGCCAGCATGGTGCGCATGATCGTGTCGGCGCGCAGCGACGATGGTTTTGGATTCGGTCCGCGCAAGATGCCGACAATCCCCGTGTAGGAGCGGGCCTTGCCCGCGATGCTCTTCCGCTCTTCCGCGACCTGGCCGAAAGGCATCGCGCCCAAGGGGCGCTCCTACAAGGACAGGTCTACCCAGACCAGGTGGTGGTCGCTGCCGTCGGCGATCGCCGCATCGGCGCTGTCGCGGGCCGGCCAGAACACGCCGTTGCCGATCAAGCCGAATCCGGTGGAAGGCAGTACGTAATCCAGCCGCATCGCCCCGGCCTTGGGGCCGAAATCGCCGGTCACGTGCTCCGGCGCGCCCCGGCGCGCAACGCCTTGCGCCGCATAGGCGCGAGCGACTTCGCCACCGCCTTCGCTGCGCGGGGTGGGCTGGCGCATCACCCGCGGGTGCTCCAGCAATTCCAGGATCGCTTCGTGCAGGCCATCGCCATCGACCGGGTCGTTGTTCAAGTCGCCGGCAATCACGAATTTCACGCCGGCCCGCAAGCCGCCGCAGCGTCCCTGGTCATCGCATAGCCAGGGCTTTTCATCGGGAGAAATGTATTCCGACCACAGGCGTATTTCGTCGTGGTTGAGCTTGCCATTGCGATCCTCGGGCCCGTCGAACACCGGCGGCGTGGGATGCGAGACCAGGAAATGCACGATGCCGCCGGGAGTTCGCACGGGCACGTCCCAATGCGATTTCGATGACAGCCGCAGTTGTTCCCATATCGCATCGGAATAAAAGGACTGGCGGCTGACCGGATCGACCGGACGCAAGGCGCCAGGCATCGCGCTCCAGCGCAGGTGCTGGAATGTGCGCACTTGCGCCGTGTCGATCGGATACTTCGACAACACCAGCATCCCGTACTGGCCGGGATGCAGCCCATAGCCCCAGGCATCGTTGCCGCGGGTGCGGCCTTCGCCACCCGTCTTGCCATTGCCATCCAGGTCCAGTCCGCTGGGTACGCCGGTGTTGACCGGGGCCAGGTAGCGGTACGGATAGTGCAGGGCCGCGCCGCCACCTGACTGCGCCACTTCCAGGTAACGCTTTTGGAAAAGATCGGCGGCGCGATGCGCCTGGTCGTAGTCGAACTCGTTCAACAACACCAGGTCCGGGCGCGTGCGTTGCAGCACGGCGGCGATCTTGCGTGCGTGCGCGCTGTCGCCTTCCAGTTCGCGGACCAGGCCACCGGCTTCGTCGGCAAACAACGAGGTGTTGTAGGTGGCGACGCGCATGGATTTTCCCGCGAGGTGGGTGGAAGGGTCGCCATGCACATTGACGCGCACGCAGGCGGCGAGGACAGGCAGCAACAGCAAGGTCAGGAAGAGTCGGTGCATGTCGTGATTCTGGCATGGCTGCGTGGACAAGAGATGACGAGCGCGGACGTGGGAGCGGCATGGGTGGGAGCGCCGTCGCCGGCACGAGCTCTTGTTGTTACTGCTGACGCAAGTCCAGGATCAAGAGCTCGCGGCGGGGACGCCGCTCCCACGAACTGCACGAACTGCATGCATCACCGTTCCATGCGATTCCAGTCGCGGCCATCGAACGCTTCCAGCGGCTGGAAGCGCTGCTTGTATTCCATCTTGCGGTGGCCCTGGATCCAGTAGCCCAGGTACAGATGGCGGCGCGATTCCCGGCGCGCCCATTCGATCTGACGCAGGATCGCCAGGGTGCCCAGGCTGCGGTGTGCCAGGTGCGGATCGAAGAAGGTATAGACCGCCGACATCGCTTCGACGGTGATGTCGGTGACCGCCACCGCGATCAAGCGGCCGTGTTCGCGTAGTTCGAGGAAACGGCCCTCGGACCAGCTGCCGACCAGGAATTGCTCGAACTCGATCGCGCCATGGTCGTCCATGCCGCCGTCGCGATGGCGCGCGGTCAGGTAGTGCTGGTAAAGCTCCAGGTGTTCCTCGGTGCGCTCTGCGACGACCACGCGCGCCTCCACTGCGGCGTTGCGCGCGGCGCAGCGGCGCTGGCTGCGGTCCGGTTTGAAATCGGCCACCGGGATGCGTACGGCCACGCAGGCGCGGCAGCCCTGGCAATGCGGGCGATAGACCAGGTCGCCGGAACGGCGGAAGCCCCAGCCCAGTGCGGTCGGATAAAAAGCGGCCAGACGCGGATCGCGCGGATCGAGGACCAGGTCGCGGGCGATGCGTTCGGGCCAGTAGCCGCAGGGATGCTCGCCGGTGTGGAACAGGCGCAGGTCGTCGGCGGGTTGCAGCGAATCGGTGCCCATGGCTCAGGCCATTCCCGACATCAGCAGAAAAGCGACGCCGGCCAGCAGTCCGGTGACAGCGCCGGCCAACAGGTCGCGCGGCACGTGGCGCTGCAATTGCAGTCGCGACCAGGCGACCGCGGCGGCGCAGGCAAAGCCCGCCAGTCCCGCCCACCACGCCACGCTCCACAGCAGTGTGGCGGCGAAGAGCACAAAGGCCATGTGCAACGACAGCTTGCACCAGCGTGCGGTCAGCATCGCCACGGCAATCATGGCTGCCGACAGGCCGAGTCCGAGACCCAGTTGCCGGTCATGGCCGTAGCGCATCGCAAGCATCGCCGACACGACCAGCGCCACGACCAGGAAACGGTTGAGCGACCTGCGTTCGCCCTTGCCGCTGGCATCCACATGCGCCCAGCGTCCGCGCCGCACCTGCCACCACGAATACGACATCACCAGGGCCGCGAACAGGGCGAAGCCCAAAGCCATCCATGCCGCCATCCTGCCTTGCCCGCGCGAAATGGCCACGGCCAGCGCCGCCAGCGGCAGCACCAGCATCGGGTGACCGAGAATGGAAACGACGCGGGCGAAGGCCTGGTTCATGCGGCCAGCATACTGCGGCGCGCGGATCGCGTGGGTTGCGACTGTCTGTCGAATGAATACGCGCGGATCGTCGTCAACGCATCCGCGGCAGGGGCGTTAACCGTGGCAGTGGCGGAACCGCGCCACCCTTCACCGGAGACCCACATGACCCGCAAGACCCTGCTCATGCTTGCTGTACTCGCCGCGTTGTCCGCCGGCACCGCCATTGCCGCGACCGCACCCGCGAACGATTCCCCGCACGCACCGCGCGCCAAGCTCGACACCAACGGCGATGGCGTCATCGACCGCGGCGAAGCGGCCCGGCATCCGCGCCTGGCCGGCAAGTTCGACGAGCTGGACAAGAACAAGGACGGCAGGCTGGCGAAAGAGGAAATGCCGCGCCGCCATGGCCGCGGCTCCGGCAAGGACGGCCATGGCCCGCGCGAAACCATGATGAAACTGGACACCGACAAGGACGGTCGCATCAGCCGGGCGGAATCCGAAGCCGGCCAAGCCTGGGCCAGCGAGCGTTTCGAGCAGATGGACGTCAACAAGGATGGCTACCTCGACCGTGCCGATCGCGAGCTGCGTGCCAAACAGCGCACCGACGCATGGTTTGCCAAGGCCGATACCGACAAGGACGGCAAGTTGAGCCGCGCCGAGATCGATGCCTCCCGCTCGCAGCGGATGGAAGATCGCGGAATGGAGCATCGCGGAATGGAGCGGCGCGGCATGCATGGGCCGAATCCGGCGGATAAACCGGTCAACTGAAATCTGGTCGCCGGTAGGAGCGCCCCACGGGCGCGAGCTCTTCGGTCAGATCGCGGAACAGCCCAAGAGCTCGCGCCCATGGGGCGCTCCTGCGACGAGGCTCAAAGCCTGCCGGAACTCACCAGCCCGATGACCAGTCCGGCCGTGCCCAGGCCGAAGCCCAACAGGCAACCCAGCCAGCACAGGAGGCGCTCGCGCTTGCGCCTGCGGGCGGCGCCCAGTGGATCCAGGGCCGCTTCCCTGGCGTGGCGGCGTTGCTTGATGCGCGGCTCGACCACCGCCGATTGCCACAGCACGATGGCGAAGAAAGACGCCGCCAGCACCACGGGGGCGATCCAGCCGCTGGAATAGCGGGCGATCAACAAGATTCCCACCAGGAAGCCCAGCGTAGCGAGGCCGCTGATCCCGGCGCTGCGGATCAATCCGCGCCGCTCTTCGGCGTCGATGGCGCCGCGCAGGTTGCGGCGCAATCCCAGGTACACGCCGGCGAACGCCGCACCCAGTCCCAGGGCGATACCGCCCATCGAGCCGAGCACGATCTTGCCCAGGGTCTTCGCGCCGACCGTCGCGCCCATGCCGAGGATGCTGGCCGCGGCGGCGGGCGGGCTGGCCACGCTCAGGGCGCTGGCGACGAGCGCCGCGAACGCGGCGGAAGGCGCCGAACTGCGCGCGAACTCGCCGAAGCGTTTCAGCATTTCCTCGCGCACCGAGGCGCGCGCGCGCGACAGGCGCTTGCGCACCGCCGCGTCGCTCAATCCCAGCAACGTCGCCACCTGCTGCGAACTCTGCCCTTCGCGATAGTAGAGCAGCAGGGTTTCGCGGCTTTCCGCGGGCAAGGCCGAAATGATTTCGGTCGCGACGATTTCCTCTTCCGTCTGCAGCAGGCGTTCGCCGGGCGTGGGCGCGGGATCGGCCGCCATCTGGATCGCCACGTCGGCGCCTTCGCCCGACAGCGGCTTGTTGCGGTTCGCGCGCAGGTGGTCGCGGGCCAGGTTGCGGGTGATCTGGCGCAGCCAGGGCAGGAAGCTGGCCGCATTCTTCAACTGGTTCAGTTGCTGCCAGGCCTTGAGGAAGGCTTCCTGGGCGATGTCCTCGCTGCTGGCCACGTCGCGGGTGATGGCCAGGGCGATGGCGGTGACCGTGTTCTGGCAGGCGACGACGATCCGGCCGTAGGCGCCGTGGTCGCCACGGGCGGCGGCCGGCAACTCGGTCTGCAGCATCGATTCAAGGGCTTCGGCATTCATCGGACAGGCCTGGTTGGACGATCAATGCTGCAAGGACGCCTCAGCGCCGGGAATGTGACCAACCTGACTTGTGGGAGCGGCGTCCCCCAAGGGGACTTCCTTCGGGGCGTAAGCCGCGAGCTCTTGCTTTCATCAGTATCAGGGCAGAAGCAAAAGGCTTCGCGGCTTACGCCGCTCCCACACATGCGACTTCACGGTTTTGGAGGCGTGATCCGCACGCGCACGGCTTCCTCTTCCTGCGCCGGCGCTGGTTCGGCCGCGGGCTGTGCCTGTGCCGGTGCGGAAGGCGGGGCTTGCGGCGGCGCGCGGTGACGGGTCACGGTGATCAGCGCGGCAATGGCGATCGCGACCAGCAGGCCGATGCGGATGCGCCAGGCCAGCGAGCGCTTCTTCGGCTCTTCCGGCAGCCCGGCACCGGCGAACGCCAGCGGATCGCCCTGGCCGGGCCGGGTGCTGGCCAACAATCCGGCCTCGCGCAGGATTTCGCGCGCGCGTGGCTGGTCTTCGGCGTGGGTCACCCAGACGCTGGCCTGTTGCTTGAGCTTCATCGGCTCGGCATAACTGAACTGGCCACTGCGCTTGCTGTGGTAGGAGCGGCCATTGATCAGTTGGACCTCGATGCCGGCGTCCCGCAGCAGTTTGGCCACGCCTTCCACGGTCTCGATCCGCAAGCTGGTGAATACCTGGCGCATGGGCTATTTCTTCGCCGGAACGTGAACGGTGGTTTCGCTATCCGGAACCACGCGGATCAATCCTTCCTGCGCGGTGCTGGCCACCAGTTTGCCGTCGCGGGTGAAGATCTGTCCGCGCGCCAGCCCACGCGAGTTCTGCGCGCTGGGGCTGTCGATGGAATACAGCAACCAGTCGTCGGCGCGGAACGGGCGGTGGAACCACAAGGCGTGGTCCAGCGACGCCATCTGCACATTCGGCTGGTAATAACTGATGCCGTGCGGATAGTTGGCGGTGCCCAGCAACTGGAAATCCGAAGCGTAGGCGAGCAGCGCATGGTGCAGTTCCGGCGCGTCGCCCACCGGCTCGCTCAAGCGGAACCAGACCTGCTGGAACGGCGGCCGCTTGGGCGGGTTGAGTTCGTCGCGCGGATAGACATGGCGGAATTCGAACGGCCCGCGCCGCGACAGCCAGCGCTGCACCTTGGGGGGCAGCGTGGCCAGGACTTCGGCAGGCACCGCCGGCGCCGGTTCGATGTCCTCGGGGCGCGGCACTTCCGGCATCGACAACTGGTGTTCGACACCGGCTTCGTGTTCCTGGAAAGAAGCGGCGCAGAAGAAGATCACCTTGCCGTGCTGGATCGCGGTCACCCGCCGCACCGAGAAGCTGCCACCGTCGCGGGTCCGGTCCACGTCATAGACGATCGGGTGCTCGATGTCGCCGGCGCGCAGGAAATAGGCGTGCAGCGAGTGGGCCATGCGCCCGCCCTCCACGGTGGCCTGCGCCGCCGACAGCGCCTGGCCCAGCACCTGGCCGCCGAACACGTACTTGGTGCCGATATCACGGCTCTGGCCGCGGAACAGGTTGTCTTCCAGCCGCTCCAGCGAGAGCAGCTCGATCAGTTCGGAAACGACGGGTTCGGGGGAAGGGGACAAGGGCAGGAGGCCTGTGCGATGCGATGTAAGGAAATTATACCGGGGCGTAGGAGCGGGCCTTGCCCGCGATGCTCTTGCGCGATCTGACCGGAAGGCATCGCGCCCAAGGGGCGCTCCTACGACGACGGGTCGAGGCGCTGCAAGGAGGTCGCCCGCATCACCCGCTCCCATGGAAACAACGGCCCCGGGTCGAGCTTGCGCCGCACCGGCACGGTTTCGTCGTCGCTGGCGGGGACTTCGGTGGTGTCCAGTTCCTCGTGCCCGGCGATGAACTTCAACGAAGGCACTTCGCGTCGCAGGAATTCCAGCAGGTCCTGCAGCGCGATGATCTGCGCTTCCGCATAAGGTTCCGGCATGGATTGATTGCCCGCCGCCAGCCAGTCCGGATAACGGCCAACGTTGACCAGTTCGATGCCGATCGAACGCGGGTTGTAGCCGCGCACATGGTGGGCGATGCGTTCCACGTCCACGTACTGGTGCACGCTGCCGTCGCGGTCGATGTAGTAATGGCCGCTGTTGCCGGTGCCGGAGTCGTAGCGCACTTCTTCGCCAAAGCTGCGCGCGGTGGGCAGGTCGGGCAATTCGGTGCAATGGATCACCACCAGGTCGATCGCGTTGCGCGGGCGCATCTGCAGCAGGCGCTCGTAGGGCAGGGGGGACAGGATCACGTTTGGCAATGAAGGCGGGTCGGAAGGCATGGCTGGAATGCTAGCACCCGTGCGCCGCCAGTCACTTCCGGCGGTCTTGGCCGGTGTGGTCAAGTAAACTGGCGGCCATTGCGGACATCCTTCCGCCGGGACATGCCGATGCTGTTCAATTCCGATTCCGAACTGGCCACGCCATGAGCAAAGGCCACTGCATCCTGTCGCATGGCTTCGAAAGCGGGCCGGACGCGACCAAGGTCACCGCCCTGGCCGAGATTGCCGAGCGCCTGGGCTGGAGCCATGAGCGCCCGGACTACACCGGTTTCGATGCGCGCCGCGAAGTCAGCGAACTCGGCGATGTGGAAGCGCGCCAGGCGCAGCTGCTGGCGTTGGCGACTGCGGCGGCGGAGCGCGGTCCGCTGGTGCTGGCCGGTTCCAGCCTGGGTTCCTATATTTCGGCCCGCGTGTCGCTGCAGGTGCCCATCGCCGGTTTGTTCCTGATGGCGCCGCCGACCACGATGGGTCGCCTGGCCGATCTCGACGCCGCACGCGCGCCGACTTCCATCATCCATGGTTGGGATGACGAACTGATCCCCGCGCAACAAGTGGTCGATTGGGCGCATTCGCGCCGCGCACGCTTGTTGCTGGTGGACGATTCGCATCGGTTGTCGGCGCATGTGGAGGCTTCGGCGGAAGCGTTCTCCTCTCTTTTGAAGAGCCTGCACCTTTAATCTCGTCATTCCCGCGAAAGCGGGAACCCAGTGACTTTGTTTTTGCGAGAGAAAGCGAAAGTCACTGGATCCCCGCCTTCGCGGGGACGACGATTCATTGTTATCGAGGTCTACCTTTTGAAATTCTTCGTCTCCTGCGGCAAAGGCCTGGAATACCTGCTCGTCGATGAGCTGCTCGCGCTGGGCGTGGCCAAGGCGACGGCCACCGTCTCCGGCGCCAATGCCGAAGGCGAACTGGTCGATGCGCAGCGCGCGGTGTTGTGGTCGCGCCTGGCCAGCCGGGTGCTGTGGCCGATCGCCGAATTCGATTGCCCCGACGAGCTGGCCCTGTACGACGGCGTGGCCGCGATTGCGTGGCAGCGCCATCTGCGCTCCGAACACACCTTGTCTGTCGATGCGCATGTCTCCGGCGATGCCATCACCCACGCGCGGTACGCCGCGCAGCGGGTCAAGGATGCGGTGGTCGATACGCTGCGCGCGCAGGGACAGGAACGTCCCTCGGTCGATGTCGATCATCCCGACGTGCGCATCAATCTGTCGTTGCGCAAGGGCAGGGCGACCATTTCCATCGACCTCGGCGGCGGGCCGATGCACCGTCGCGGCTGGCGCAACGTGCAGAACGATGCGCCGTTGAAGGAGAACCTGGCGGCGGCGGTGTTGATGCGCGGCGGCTGGCCCAATGCCTACCGCGAAGGCGGTGCGCTGCTGGATCCGATGTGCGGCAGCGGCACGCTGTTGATCGAAGGCGCGCTGATGGCCGCTGATGTGGCGCCGGGGTTGCAGCGGCACGGCCGCGAGCTGCCCAGCCGCTGGCTGGGGTTCGACGTGGACGGCTGGAAGGAGTTGGTCGTGGACGCCCGGCAGCGCGAAGAAACAGGGCGTTCCAGCCTGAAAGAAGCGATGTTCGGCAGCGATATCGACCCGCACGCCGTGCGCGCCGCGCGCGAGAACGCAGAGGTCGCGGGAGTCGCCGACCAGATCGCCTTCAGCGTCAGCGATGTCGCCGGTTTGCAGGCGCTGCCGTTCGAACGCGGCACGGTGGTTTGCAACCCGCCGTACGACGAGCGCCTGGCCGCGGACAATGCGCTGTACCGCAAGCTAGGCGACGCGCTGCGACGCACGGTGCCGCAATGGCGCGCCAGCCTGTTGTGCGGCAATCCGGAATTGGCCTACGCCACCGGTCTGCGCGCCAGCAAGAAATACCAGGTCTTCAATGGCGCGATCGAATGCGCGTTGATCGTCTGCGATCCGGTTGGTCCGCCCAGACAGGAAAGCGCGGCGCCGCGTGAGTTGTCCGAAGGCGCGTTGATGGTCGCGAATCGCCTGCGCAAGAACCTGCGCAAGCTGAAGTCGTGGACGACACGCGAGGGAGTGACCTGTTTCCGCGCCTACGACGCCGACCTGCCGGAGTACGCGGCCGCCATCGACGTGTACAAGGAAGAAGCTGGGGCCATGCGCACGTTCCTGCATGTGCAGGAATACGCCGCGCCGGAAGAAATACCGGAAGCCGACGTGCGCCGTCGCCGCAATGAGCTGCTGGCCGCCGCGCGCGAGGTGTTCGCGGTCCCGGCCGAGCAGGTGGCGATGAAGTCGCGCGAGCGCGGCAAGGGCGGTAGCAAGTACGGGCGCTTCGAGCAGCGTGGCGAGTTACTCCAGGTGCGCGAAAGCGGTGCGTTGCTGCAGGTCAATTTGTTCGATTACCTGGACACCGGACTGTTCCTCGACCACCGCCCCTTGCGTCGGCACATGGCGCAGGAATCGCGCGGCAAGCGCTTCCTCAATCTGTTCTGCTACACCGGCGTGGCCAGCGTGCAGGCGGCGGTGGCCGGCGCCGATTCGACCACCAGCGTGGACCTGTCGGGGACCTACCTGGAATGGTGCGCGGCGAATCTTTCGTTGAACGGTTTCGCCGGCGCCCAGCACCGCCTGGTCCAGGCCGACGCGCTGCGTTGGCTGGAAGCGGAGAAGAACCGCTACGACGTGATCTTCTGCGATCCGCCGACGTTCTCCAACTCCGCGCGCGCCGACGATTTCGACGTGCAACGCGAACACGTGCGCCTGCTGCGCGCCTGCGTGGACCGCCTGACCACCGAAGGCGTGCTGTATTTCTCCAACAACTTCAGGCGTTTCAAGCTGGATGAGGAGGCGGTGGCGGAGTTCGCCAGCTGCGAGGACATCACCACGCAGACCATCCCGCCGGATTTCGAGCGGAACCCGCGGATTCATCGTTGCTGGCGGTTGAGCAGGAATTGACCGGCAGGGCGGACCGATGCCTGCTCCCGACCCAGTGCGGACATTGAACCCCTGAATTAAGCCGCGCCGCGAAGCGGCGCCGGCTTGAATGAATTGTTGGGCCGCATGCCCCGGTTTGCGAGCGGAACGACGGCCAGTGACGAGCAGAGTAATCACTGCGGCTTGAATGGCAAGAGCGACCCTTAGCCGCCACACCAACAAACCTGCCAGGCCTGAAGCTGTCGAATTCGTCGTGCAGGTCCAGACTGGTGCCCGCGTGCCGCATGGCCTCGTCACCGCGTGGCGGGTTGCCCATAGATCCGCAGCAGTTCCATCGCCGCCTCGCGGGAGGCAGTGCTTGCGGTCTCGCTTCCCGCGTTGGTCAGGACCGCGACTGCAATGTTCCGCTCCGGCAGCATGATCACGCGAGAAAAGAACGTATCCGTGGAGCCCGTGTGCCAGTGCGCCGCCGTCCCATCGAATTCGCGCAGGAACCAGCCCATTGCATACTCGCCGGGGCCGGCATGCAGGCGTTGTATGGAAGATGCCTTGAGCAGCCCGTCACGACCGGCGAGCCCTGCAAGATGGAGTTGCAGGAACTTCGCGTAATCCGCGAGTGACAGCGAATAATCGCCGGCCGGCTCGAAAATGACACCGAGTGCCCAGCCGTCCCCGGGGGCCTGTGGCTCGACGGCATTCTGGGATGTCGCCATGCCGAAGAATGCGGATTTCGGTTTGTGCCCCCACGGTTGGGGGCTGTCGCCACGCGCAGGCAAGCCGTGCATCAGGTTGATTCCCAAGGGCCGGGCCAACCTGCTCTCGACCAGCGACTCCCACGTCTCTCCGGCGACGGCTTCGGCCATGGCAGCGGCAACGGGATACCCTGAGTTCGAGTACTCCGGCGTTCCAGGTGTGACGTGCGGCCGTTGCTGCAGGAGCCAAGCGCTGAACGCGCGACGCTGGTCGCGCGGAGAGCCGGAACCCGCCCGGGCCGTCGCCCCTCTTATCTCAGCGGTCGAATCGTACGGCGGCGTGCCTCCCTGGTGCCGCAGCAGTTGTTCGATGGTGACGTTCCGATAGCCCGGATGCATGGCCTTTGCGAGTTCCGGGAATACGTCGACGGGCCGCGTCGTCCACGAAAGCCTTCCTTCCTCGACCAGTCGGGCGATCACGGTGGCGGTGATTGCCTTTCCCATGGAACCCAGATGGAAGCGGTCGCCCGGTTCGACTGTTTCCGGTTTTCCTTGCCGCCTGAGGCCGGTTACAGCCAGGTCGAGCGTCGTATCCGAACGCACGACGACGGCCGCGAGGGCTGGCAGTTCATGCTGCTCGCGGAGCCGGATCAGCAGCGCTTCCGCGTGGCGCTCCCGGCTCCCGGGTGCCTCGGCAGCCGGGTGAACAGACGCGCTGGTTTCGGGAGGCGGTGCGGCCGAGGTGGTCAGCAGGGCGAATGCGAATACAAGGTTTCTCAAGCGTTCCCCTGGATGGCGTGGGTTGGGTTGGCGGGCGAAATTCTACCTGCGTCCGGGGAGTGAACCGCCCCGGGATTCGTGGGGACTATTCGGTTTGACTCTGGCAGTCGCATCGACGCCATGGCGCGCCCCCGAAACCAACGTTCGCCATTCAATGACCCCTGATGGTATGCAGTCTGCGAACGTCTCTTCCTGGCCGGAAGCAGGCACTGAGCCTCGCTTCATCGTAGGCATCACAAATTCCGCATGCCTTGCACCTTCCAGCCAGCGCGCGGCAATCGTCTTTAGTCGCGCATAAGAGCGCATCCCGGCCGGTCCGTGGGCATATGCAGCGGGCCAAAATTCGAGCGCTTTCAGCCGCTGGAGCTGTGAGAGGCCAACGGCGCGAAGGATCGTGCTGTTCTTTTTCCCTCTCCCCTTGTGGGAGAGGGTGCCGAAGGCGGGAGAGGGGATGCCGGAGGTGGCTTGAATTCAGTGCGAGGAGAATTGCGAGTGCGGTGATTGGCTTTTCCGGCATTCGCTATTGCAGGGATGCTGGGGGTGAATCGCCTCCGGCGGCCCCTCTCCCGCCCTAACGGGCACCCTCTCCCACAAGGGGAGAGGGGATTGCATCAACCCAACGCCGTCGTCGACGGCACATACTCGTAACCCAGCACCTCGGCCACCGCCTTGTAGGTGACCTTGCCGTCATGCACGTTCAAGCCGTTGAGCAGGTGTTCGTCGTCCAGCAGCGCCTGGCGCGCGCCCTTGTTGGCTAATTGCACGGCGAAGGGCAGGGTGGCGTTGGTCAACGCAAACGTTGAAGTGCGGGCCACGCCGCCGGGCATGTTGGCCACGCAGTAGTGGATGATGCCGTCCACCTCGTAGGTCGGGTCCTGGTGGGTGGTGGCCTTGCTGGTTTCGAAACAGCCGCCCTGGTCGATGGCCACGTCCACCAACACCGAGCCGGGGCGCATCAGTTTCAATTGCGAACGCGCGACCAGCTTGGGCGCGGCGGCGCCGGGGATCAGCACCGCGCCGATCACCAGGTCGGTCTCGGGCAGGCGCTCCTCGATCGCATCGTGGGTGGAATAGATCGTGGTCAGGCGGTCGCCGTACAACTCGTCCAGGTATTTCAACCGGTCCAATGAGCGATCCACGACGGTCACGTGCGCGTTCATGCCCATGGCGACACGCGCGGCATTGATGCCGACCACGCCGCCGCCGATCACCAGCACTTCGGCCGGCTTCACCCCCGGCACGCCGCCGAGCAGCATCCCGGAACCGCCCTGCGCCTTTTCCAGCGCATGCGCGCCGGCCTGGATCGACATGCGTCCGGCCACTTCGCTCATCGGCGCCAGCAACGGCAGGCCGCCCTTGCGGTCGGTGACGGTTTCGTAGGCGATGCAGGTCGCGCCGGACTTCACCAGTGCCCTGGTCTGTTCGGGATCGGGCGCGAGATGCAGGTAGGTGTAGAGGACCTGGCCGGGGCGCAACATCGCGCATTCCACCGGCTGCGGTTCCTTGACCTTGATGATCATCTCGGTGCGCTGGAAGATCTCCGCCGCGCTTTCCACGATCTGCGCACCGGCGCGCAGATACATCTCGTCGGTCAGGCCGATGCCCTTGCCGCCGTCATGCTGGAAAAGAACGCTGTGGCCGTTGCCGACCAGTTCGCGGACACCGGCCGGGGTCAGGCCGATGCGGTATTCGTTGTTCTTTATTTCCTTGGGCACGCCGATCAGCATTTTTCTCTCCAGTTGCGGTGAGGGCGTGCGCGTGGGGAGCGCCGAGCCGGCAGGGGGGTGATATTTACACAATAATTCGCGCAGCGATTCGTCCAGTGAGCTACGCGGTCGCGCGCAGGGTGTCCGCCAGTACTTCGAAGATCCGGTCGATGTGCGGTTTCTCCACGATCAGCGGCGGCGACAGGGCCAGCACGTCGCCGGTGAGGCGGGTCAGCAGGTTGCCCTGGTTGAAGGCGCGGGTGAACACGTCGTAGCCGCGGGCGCCGGGCGCGCCCGGGCGTGGGGCCAGTTCGATGGCGCCGATCAGGCCGTAGTTGCGGATATCGACGACGTTGGGCAGGCCCTTGAGCGAGTGGATGCCTTCCTGCCAGTAGTCGCCCAGTTCGATCGCCTTGTCGAACAGGTTTTCTTCCGCATACGTATCCAGCGTGGCGATCGCGGCGGCGCAGGCCAGCGGGTGGCCGGAATAGGTATAGCCATGGAACAGGTCGATGGCGTTGTCCGGGCCCTGCATGAAGGCGTCGTGGATGTCGTCGGAGACCAGCACCGCGCCCATCGGCACGCAGCCGTTGGTCAGGCCCTTGGCCGCGGTGATCATGTCCGGCTGCACGTCGAAACGCTGCGCCGCGAAGGCGTTGCCGACGCGGCCGAACCCGGTGATCACTTCGTCGAAGATCAGCAGGATGCCGTGCTTGCTGCAGAGTTCACGGATGCGTTTCAGGTAGCCGTCGGGCGGGATCACCACACCGGCCGAACCGGAGATCGGCTCGATGATGACGGCGGCGATAGTGGAAGCGTCGTGCAGCGCGACCATGCGTTCCAGGTCCTCGGCCAGTTCGATGCCGTATTCCGGCAGGCCTTTGGAAAACGCATTGCGGCCCAGGTCCAGGGTGTGGCGCAGGTGATCCACGCCGGGCAGGCCCGGGCCGAACCATTTGCGGTTGTTGGGCAGGCCGCCGACGGAAATGCCGCCGAAACCGACGCCGTGGTACGCCTTCTCGCGGCCGATCAAGCGCGTGCGCTGGCCTTCGCCGCGCGCGCGGTGGTAGGCGATGGCCATCTTCAGCGCGCTGTCCACCGACTCGGAGCCGGAGTTGGTATAGAAAACGTGGTTCAAATTCCCCGGCGCCAGTTCGGCCAGGCGTTCGGCCAGCACGAACGGCAACGGCGAACTCATGGAGAAATTGGGCGCGAAATCCAGGGTCTCGATCTGGGTCTTCACCGCTTCGACGATGCGCGGCCGCGAATGGCCGGCGTTGCAGCACCACAGGCCGGCGGTGGCATCGAGGATCTCGCGCCCGTCCACGGTCTTGTAATGCATGCCCGAGGCACTGGCCAGCAAGCGTGGCGCGGCCTTGAACTGCTTGTTGGCAGTGAACGGCATCCAGAAGGCGTCCATGGAGGCGGGTGCGCGGGCCGCCTGGGTGGCGTAATGCTCGGCCAGGGCGGCGTGATCGGGAGAGGAATCTGCGTTCATCGAACGGGCTCCATGGGATGCCGGGGGAAAGATTGACGCAGCTTATCGCGTTGAAAAAACTTTACAACTGGGGTGTAATTCGGCCAAAAATTGACCGTATCCTTACGCCATGTAAAGTATCCAGCAACATCGGTTCAAGCATGAAAGGGTGGGGATGGACATCGGCGCGCGCCTGCAGCTGGTTCGCAAATCCAAGGATCTCAGCCAGCGCGAGCTGGCCAAGCGGGTCGGCGTGACCAACAGCACCATTTCCCTGATCGAACAGAACAAGGTCAGTCCGTCGGTCAGTTCGTTGAAGAAAGTGCTGGATGGCATCCCGATCTCGCTTGCCGATTTCTTCACCCTGGACCTGGACATCGGCCTGCCCGACAGCCCGTTCTACGGCGCCGATGAATTGCCGGACGTGGGCAGCAACGGCATCCATTATTTCCTGGTCGGCCAGCACCGACCGCAACGGCAGATGTGCATCCTGCGCGAGGTGATGCCGCCGGGCTCGGACACCGGCGACAGCATGCTGCTGCACGAGGGCGAGGAGGGTGGGGTGGTGGTCGAGGGCGAGGTGGAGGTGACGGTAGGCGACCAGGTGCGGGTGTTGCGCGCGGGCGAGGCTTATTATTTCGAGAGCAGGGTGCCGCACCGGTTCCGCAATATCGGCGAGGTGGACGCGGTGATCTTCAGTGCCAATACGCCGGCTACGTTTTAGGTCGTCGTCGCGGCGGCATTCAACAGCCGAATGGCTGGTCAAGCCCGGATCCAGCGCTCTTGCCTCCTCCCTTGCGCGCAGCGCAGGGGAGGATTGAGGAGGGGTGCTTTTGACGTTGCTCTCGCCGTCATCCCGGCGGCATTCAACAGCCGAATGGCTGGTCAAGCCGGGATCCAGTGATCTTCATCTGGGAGACAACAGCACAAGCGTTTCGCGCTACGCGCGAGTCACTTTTCTTTGAGCGGCAAAGAAAAGTAACCAAAAGAAAACCGCCCTGACGGCGCGCCCAACGATGAAACCATTGGGTTCGCAAGCAGGCCGGGAATTTCCGTAAGACACATCCTGTGTCTACGGAAACGGCGCACATCCCCCCGCCTTCGCGGGGGCAGGCTCTGTGCGCCGCCCCTTCGGGGTTTGCCCGTCCCGCTTGCCGCGCCTCACGGGATTTTCTGAAAGCAGCAACAGCAACAGCAACAGCTGGAGCCAGTGCCAGTGTCAGTGCCACCAATCACCCGCGTCATTCCTGTAACGTATTTCCGAAAGTTCTGAACCAGAGGCATCCCCCATGAACGCACCCCGCACCCGTGACAGCTGGCAGTCTCTCGCCGATGGCTTGAAGATCCGCACCCAGGCCTTCATCGATGGCAAGTACGTCGATGCCGCCAGCGGCAAGACCTTTGATTGCATCAGTCCGATCGACGGACGCTCGCTGGGGCGCGTGGCCGAATGCGCGGCCGAGGACATCGAGCGTGCGGTGATCGCGGCGCGGCGCAGTTTCGACTCGGGGGCGTGGTCGGAAGCGAAGCCGACCCATCGCAAGAAAGTGCTGGTCAAGTTCGCGCAGTTGATCGAGCAGTACGGCGATGAGTTGGCGCTGCTCGAGTCGCTGGACATGGGCAAGCCGGTGACCGACGCGCGCCAGGTCGATGTCGCGGCGACGATCCGCTGCATGGCCTGGACCGGCGAGGCGCTGGACAAGGTCTATGGGGAAGTCGCGACGACTGGTCCGGGCGAACTCGGCCTGGTCACGCGCGAACCGCTGGGCGTGGTCGGCGCGATCGTGCCGTGGAATTTCCCGCTTTTGATGGCGACGTGGAAACTGGCGCCGGCATTGGCCATGGGCAATTCGGTGGTGTTGAAGCCTTCGGAGAAATCGCCGCTCACCGCGATCCGCCTGGCGGAAATCGCGATGGAGGCCGGATTGCCGACGGGCGTGTTCAATGTCGTCCCAGGATTCGGCAAGGAGGCGGGCGAGCCGCTGGCGCTGCACATGGACGTGGATGGACTGGTGTTCACCGGTTCCACCGCGGTCGGCAAGCAGTTGCTGCAATGCGCGGGTCGATCCAACCTCAAGCGCGCCTACATGGAATGCGGCGGCAAGAGTCCCAACCTGGTGTTCGCCGACGCGCACGACCTGGACAAGGCGGCCGAAGCGGCGGCCAGCGGCATCTTCTACAACCAGGGCGAGGTCTGCACCGCCGCGTCGCGGCTGCTGGTGGAACGTTCGATCAAGGACGAATTCGTCGCTCGCGTGATCGAGGCCGGAAGGAAGATGCAGCCACGCCATCCGTTCGAACCCGGCGCGCCGATGGGCGCGATGGTTGACGAGACCCAGACCGGGCGCGTGCTCGGCTATATCGAGAAGGGCGTCGCCGAGGGAGCGAAACTGGTGCTGGGCGGCAAGCGCGCCAATACCGTGCCGGGTGGCAGTTATATCGAGCCGACCGTGTTCGACGAGGTGTCGCACGGGCACACCATCTCGCGCGAGGAAATCTTCGGCCCGGTGTTGTCGGTGATCGCCTTCGACAACGAGGAGCAGGCGCTGCGCATGGCCAACGACACCGAGTACGGCTTGGCCGCCGGCGTGTGGACCCGCGACATCAGCCGCGCCCACCGCGTGGCGCGCAAGCTGCGCGCGGGCAGCGTGTGGGTGAACTACTGGGACGGCGGCGACATGACCGCGCCGTTCGGCGGCTACAAGCAGTCCGGCAACGGCCGCGACAAGTCGCTGCACGCCTTCGACAAATACACCGAGATGAAGGCGACCTGGATCAACCTGGAAAGCTGACGATTCCCCTGTAGGAGCGCCCATGGGCGCGAGCTCTCCGATCCGATCGCGAGAAGAACAAGAGCTCGCGTCCATGGGCGCTCCTACAGGGTGCCTGATCTGCCAGAATCCGGCGGTCTCCGCCTGATCGTCGCCCATGACCTCTGCCGCCCCTCCAGCCAACTCCCCGCGCCGTGTCCTGTTCGCCAGCCTGATCGGCACCACCATCGAGTTCTTCGATTTCTACATCTACGCCACAGCGGCGGTGATCGTGTTTCCGATGCTGTTCTTCCCGGATAGCGATCCCACTACCGCGACGCTGCAATCGTTCGCCACGTTCGCGCTGGCCTTCTTCGCTCGCCCCGTAGGCTCGGCGCTGTTCGGGCACTTCGGCGATCGCATCGGACGCAAGGCGACGCTGGTCGCGGCGCTGTTGACCATGGGCCTGTCCACGATCGCCATCGGCCTGTTGCCCACGTACGACAGCATCGGCCTGCTCGCGCCTTTATTGCTGGCGCTGTGCCGCTTCGGCCAGGGCCTGGGCCTGGGTGGGGAATGGGGTGGCGCGGTATTGCTGGCCACCGAGAACGCGCCGCCGGGCAAGCGCGCCTGGTACGGCATGTTTCCGCAACTCGGGGCGCCGCTGGGTTTCCTGTGCGCCACCGGCATCTTCCTGCTGCTGACCGAGATCATGGATGACGCGCAGTTCCTGGCCTGGGGCTGGCGCATCCCGTTCCTGGCCAGCGCGGCGCTGGTGTTCGTCGGGCTGTGGGTGCGCTTGCGCATTGCCGAGACGCCGGACTTCCAGAAGACCATCGACAAGGGCGAACGCGTGCGCCTGCCGATGTGGTCGGTGCTGCGCGATCACCCGCGCGCATTGCTCACGGGTACGTTCGCGCTGGTCGCGACCTTCGTCCTGTTCTACCTGATGACCGTGTTCACCCTGGGCTGGGCGACGACGAAGCTGGGTTACACGCGCGAGGAATTCCTGCTGATGCAGATGATCGCGGTACTGTTCTTCGCCGCGGGCATCCCGGTGTCGGCGTTGTTCGCGGACCGGACCGGACGGCGCGCGGCGATGATCGTGGCGACGCTGGCGATCATCGTCTTCGGCCTGGCCTACGGGCCGCTTTTCAGTTCCGGCAGCCATGCCGGGGTGCAGTTGTTCCTGGTGATCGGCATGATCATCACCGGCTTGACCTACGGGCCCTGCGGCGCCTTCCTTGCGGAAATGTTCCCGACCGCGGTGCGCTACACCGGCTCCTCGCTCGCCTTCAACCTGGCCGGCATCCTTGGCGCTTCGCTGGCGCCATACCTCGCAACACTGCTCGCCGGAAAATACGGGGTGGCTTATGTAGGCTATTACCTGTCGGCGGCGGCGGTGCTGACCCTGCTGGCCCTGTTGCTTTCGCCGAAGCAACCCACGCGGCCCATCGTGCCGTAGAGCCGAGCTTGCTCGGCTGCCTGGGACTTTCATCCGCATTGATCCGTGTCGAATGCTCTGGCCTTTGGGGTTTGAGTATTTGAGTGTTCGGAAAGAGCAGCCGAGCAAGCTCGGCTCTACTTTTTCCGCTATAGCTACCACAGCGCGTCGCGCAGCTTGTACCAGGCCATGGCCGCGACCAGCATCGGCGTGCGCAGGGCACGGCCGCCGGGGAAGGGCAGGTGCGGGATTTTCGCGAACAGGTCCAGGCGTTCCGATTGCCCGCGGATCGCTTCCGAGATCAGCTTGCCGGCCAGGCCGGTCGCGATCACGCCGTGGCCGGAAAATCCTTGCGCGAAATAGACATTGGGCGTCAGTCGTCCGAAGTGCGGCGCGCGGTTGAGCGAGATGTCGATGTAGCCGCCCCAGACGTATTCGATTTCCACGCCGGCCAGTTGCGGGAACACGCGACGCATGCGCCGGGTCATGGTGCCGCGCAGGTTAGGCGGGGGCAGGGTGGAATAGCTGGCGCGGCCGCCGAACAGCAGGCGGTGGTCGCGGCTGCGGCGGAAGTAATCCAGCGCCCAGTTGGTGTCGGCCACGGCCATGTCGTTGCGGATCAGCGCGCGGGCGCGTTCCTCGCCCAATGGCACGGTCGCGCCGATGTAGGTGCCGACCGGCATGATCTTCGAATCCAGCTCCGGTGCGATGCCATGCACCAGTGCGTTGCCGGCGAGGATCGCGAAGTCGCAATGAATTTCGCCGTCGGCGGTCTTGAACACGGGTTTCACGCCACGCACCAGTTGCGTCACCCGCGATTGCTCGAAGATGCGCACGCCCGCCGACATCGCCGCCCGCGCCAGGCCCAGCGCGTATTCCAGCGGGTGCAGGTGGCCGCTTTGCGGGTCGTACAGGGCGCCGAGGTAGCGGTCGCTGGCCAGTTGTTCGCGCAGTTGCTCGTGGTTCCACCATTCCACCGGATAGTCGTAGCGGGCGCGGAAGTCTTCCACCGCCGCCAGCACCTCGCGCTCCTGCCGCGGCTTGATCGGCACGGTCGCATGGCCATCGCGCCAGTCGCATTGGATGTCGTGCGTGCGGATGCGCTCGCGCAGCCACTGCAGGCCTTCGCGCGACAGGTCGAACATCTTCCGCGCATCGTCGAAGCCGACCAGCGATTCCAGTTTCGTCTCGCCGCAGCCGAAACCGGCGATCGCCTGGCCGCCATTGCGTCCGGAAGCGCCCCAGCCGATGCGTTCGGCTTCCAGCACCACGACCTTGTAGCCGGCTTCGGCCAGCTCCAGCGCCGCCGACAGGCCGGTGTAGCCGGCGCCGAGGATGCAGATGTCGGCGTCGACGCGGCCTTGCAGCGTGGGTTGCCGCGGCAGCGGGGTGGCGCTGGCGGCGTACCAGCTGGGGGGGTAAGAGGCTTTCGTGTTCATGCGATCGCCCGGATACCTGTAGGAGCGCCCCATGGGCGCGAGCTCTTGGGTTTTTCGCGATCCGGCCGGAGAGCTCGCGCCCATGGGGCGCTCCTACAGGGGGAGGTGCGACTCATACCGCGCGCAAATACCAGTCGTATTCCAGCGTACCCACTTGCGTCTCGAAGGTCAGCATTTCCTTGAGCTTCTGCTGCCCGTAGATATGCCGGAACGATTCCCCGAACTGCTCGTGGATGAAATCGCTGGCCATGAAGTCGTCGATGGCCTGGCGCCAGTACGGGGTGCGGATCTCGGTCTGTTCGTAGGCGTTGCCGACTACCGGCGGACCCGGATCGAAGTCGTTTTCCAGCCCATGCAGCATGCCGGCCAAGACCGCGGCGGTGACCAGGTAGGGATTGGCGTCGGCGCCGGCGATGCGGTGTTCGATGCGGGTGTTGGCCTCGTTGCTGTGCGGAATGCGCATGGCAACGGTGCGGTTGTTGTAGCCCCAGGCGTCGTTGAGCGGAACAAAGGCGTTGAGCACGAAGCGCCGGTAGCTGTTGGCGTGCGGCGCGAACAGCAGCAGGCTGTCGCTGGCGCTGCGCTGCAATCCGCCGATGGCATGCCTGAGTGTGTCGGCGGGCGCTTCGGGCGTGGAAGCGAAGATGTTGTTGCCGTTCTCGTCCAGCACGCTGACGTGGATATGCAGGCCGTTGCCGGCCTGTTCCACGAAGGGTTTGGCCATGAAGCTGGCCTGCATGTCCTGCTGCTGGGCCACGGCCTTGATCGCGCGCTTGAGCATGATCGCGTCGTCGCAGGCCAGCAGGGCGTCGTCGCGATGCTTGAGGTTGATCTCGAACTGGCCGGGCGCATATTCGGCCACGGCGGTATCGGCGGGAATGCCTTGCGCCGCGCACGCGACGGATACCGCGTCGGTGAAGCCGCGATAGTCGTTGAGGTCTTCCATGTAATAGACCTGGGTGCAGCTGCTGCGCCGGCCGGTGACCGGATTGACCGGCGTGCGCGGCTTGCCGTCGGCGTCCAGGTGCGCGTCGAACAGGTAGAACTCCAGTTCCACCGCGACCACCGGTTTCAGGCCGCGCGAGGCATAGCGTTGCAGCACGCGCTTCAGCACTTCGCGCGGGTTGGCTTCGAAGCTTCCGCCTTGCGCGCCTTCCATCGACAGCAGCAATTGCGCCATCGGCCTGGGCGACCACGGCACCGGGCGCAGCGAGCCGGGCACGGGGCGGCAGATACGGTCCTCGTCGCCGATGTCGTAACCCAGTCCGGTTTCTTCGACCGTGTTGCCGGTGATGTCGGTGGCGATCAGCGACATCGGCAGGCACACGCCATCCACGTAGACCTTCTCCAGCGCGTCGCGGGTGATGCGCTTGCCGCGCAGCAGGCCGTTCATGTCCGGCAGCAGCAGGTCGACCAGTTCGCAGTCGGGCAGCTGCCGCAAGGCGGTCGCATCCGCCAAGGGAAGTGCGGATGGGTCGGAAGGAGAGGCGTCTGGATTGCGGGTCATGATGGCGTCACGGGCGGTTCGCGGCAGCTTAGCAGAGAGCCTGTTCCGTCAAGAATACTCAACGGGTCGAAAGGCGGACGAGGCCTGAAAAGGCCTGAAATCGTGCCGCGACGCAGCATAAGGCCGATGAAAACGGTAATCCGGAAGTCCGTGTTGTAAAAATAAAACGGGCAGGTTAAGTTGCGGACAAGCTTATTCGAGCCTCCCCCGATGACCGGCCTGCCGCTGGTCGGCCTGCCCACCGACCGTAAACAAATCGGTCCACACCCGTTCCTCGCGGTTGGCGAGAAGTACGTGCGCGCCGTGGTGGAAGGAGCGCAGGCCTTGCCGATCTTGTTGCCGGCCCTGCAACCCGTCCTGCCACTGGAGCAAATGCTGGGGCAGGTCGATGGCATCCTGCTGACCGGTTCGGTCAGCAATATCGAGCCGCACCATTACAGCGACGAGCCCAGTTACGCAGGCAACGTCCACGACCCGGCACGCGACGCCACCAGCCTGCCGCTGGTGAAGCTGGCGGTGGAAATGGGCGTGCCGCTGTTGGCGGTGTGCCGTGGTTTCCAGGAAGTGAACGTCGCCTTCGGCGGCAGCCTGTACCAGAAAGTGCACGAACAACCCGGTCATCTGGACCATCGCGAGAATCCCGACGATCCGCTCGACCAGCAATACGCGCCGGCGCATGCGGTGACCTTCAATCCGGGCGGGTTGCTGGCCGGCATCGCCGGCACGCCTTCGGAGCGGGTCAACTCGGTGCATGGGCAAGGCATCGCGCGCCTCGGCAAGGGCCTGAAGGTGGAAGCGGTGGCGCCTGATGGGCTGATCGAGGCGTTTCGCCACGAAGGCGCGGGTTTCCTGCTTGGCGTGCAATGGCACCCCGAATGGCGTGTCACGGAGAATCCCTTCTACCTCGGCATATTCAAGGCCTTCGGCGACGCCTGCCGCCTGCGCGCCGCGCAACGCAATCCCTCCAAAGTGAACTTATGAGCCCACGCCCGACCCGCAAGCAGGCCACCCCGGAAAAAGCCGAAAGCTCGCTGCGGCGCTGGCTGAAGGAACGCCACATCACCGAGGTCGAATGCCTGGTGCCCGACATCACCGGCATCGCCCGCGGCAAGATCATTCCCGCCGACAAGTTCTCCCACGACTACGGCACGCGCCTGCCGGAAGGCATCTTCGCCACCACCGTGACCGGCGATTATCCGGACGACTATTACGAACTGACTTCACCTTCGGATTCGGACATGTTCCTGCGCCCGGATCCGGACACGGTGCGCATGGTGCCGTGGGCCACCGACCCCACCGCGCAGGTGATCCATGACTGCTACACCAAGGACGGCAAGCCGCACGACCTGGCCCCGCGCAACGTGCTGCGCCGCGTGCTGCGGGCCTACGAGGACGCCGGCCTGCGCCCGGTGGTGGCGCCGGAGCTGGAATTCTTCCTGGTGCAGAAAAACACCGATCCGGATTTCCCGCTGCTGCCGCCGGCCGGCCGTTCCGGGCGCCCGGAAACCGCGCGCCAGTCGTATTCGATCGACGCGGTCAACGAGTTCGACCCGATCCTCGACCTGATGTACGACTACTGCGACGCGATGGAACTGGACGTGGACACGTTGATCCACGAATCCGGCGCCGCGCAGCTGGAAGTCAATTTCCTCCACTCCGATGCGCTGTCGCGCGCCGATCAGGTGTTCCTGTTCAAGCGCTGCATGCGCGAAGCGGCGATGCGCCACGGCATCTACGCCACTTTCCTGGCCAAGCCGATGGAGAACGAGCCCGGCAGCGCCATGCACATCCACCAGAGCCTGCTGGACAGGAAGACCGGCAACAATGTGTTCACCGGCAAGGGCAAGGACCGGCATAGCGCCACCTTCGGCCATTACCTGGCCGGCCTGCAGAAGTACGTGCCGATGGCGATGGCGTTCTTCGCCCCCAACGTCAATTCCTACCGGCGCCTGGCGCTGGGCCAGGTGGCGCCGATCAATGTGCAATGGGGCCACGACAACCGCACCTGCGGCCTGCGCGTGCCGATGGACACGCCGGAAAACATGCGCGTGGAAAGCCGCTTCGCCGGTTCCGACGCGAATCCCTACCTGGCCATGGCCGGGACCCTGGCCTGTGGCCTGCTCGGCATCCAGGGGAAACTGAAACCCACCGCGCCGCTTTCCAGCAGCGCGCAGGACGTGGGCTTCGAATTGCCGCGCTCGCTGGGCGCGGCGCTGGACGAACTGGAAACCTGCGAGCCGCTGCACGAGCTGATGGGGCCGCGCTTCGTCCGCGCCTATGTCTCGGTGAAGCGCAAGGAATACGAAACCTTCTTCCGCGTGATCAGTTCGTGGGAGCGGGAATTCTTGTTGTTGAACGTGTGATTTTCCCTTCTCCCTCCGGGAGAAGGTGCCCGAAGGGCGGATGAGGGAAGGCGCTATCCGATCGCGGCAAAGGTTCGTTGCAACGGAAAATCCTTTCCCTCATCCGGCGCTTCGCGCCACCTTCTCCCGGTGGGAGAAGAAAATATGACTTCCGGAGATTCCATGGACCACCTCGACACCCGCACCCTGCAACAGCTCGATGCCGCGCACCACCTGCATCCGTTCAACGACAACGCCGCGCTGGCGAAGAAGGGCACCCGCATCCTGACCCGCGGCGAAGGCTGCTATGTCTGGGATGCGGAAGGCCACAAGCTGCTCGATGCCTTCGCCGGGCTGTGGTGCGTCAATGTCGGTTACGGCCGCAAGGAGCTGGGCGAGGCCGCGTCGAAACAGATGACGCAACTGGCCTACTACAACAGCTTCTTCCAGTGCACCACCGAGCCGACCATCCAGCTGGCCGCCAAGCTTGCGGAGCTGACCCCGGCCGACCTCAACCATGCGTTCTTCACCAATTCCGGTTCCGAGGCCAACGACACCATCCTGCGCCTGGTCCGGCATTTCTGGGCGGTGCAGGACCAGCCGCAGAAGAACATCTTCATCGGCCGCCACGACGGCTACCACGGCACCACCATGGCCGGCGCCAGCCTCGGCGGGATGAAGGGCATGCACAAGCAGGGTGGCTTGCCGATTCCCGACATCCACCACATCGATCCGCCGTTCTGGTTCGCCGATGGCGGCGACATGGATCCGGACGAATACGGCCTGGTCGCGGCCCGCAGGCTGGAAGCGAAGATCCTGGAACTCGGCCCGGATCGCGTCGCCGCCTTCATCGGCGAGCCGATCATGGGCGCGATCGGCGTGTATATCCCGCCGATGACCTACTGGCCGGAGATCGAGCGCATCTGCCGCAAGTACGACGTGCTGCTGGTCGCGGACGAAGTGATCTGCGGCTTCGGCCGCACGGGCGAATGGTTCGCCGCGGACTACTTCGGCTTCACCCCCGATGTCATGACCCTGGCCAAGGGCATCACCTCCGGCTATATCCCGCTGGGCGCGGCCATGTTCAACGATCGCGTGGCGGGGGTGCTTGCCAACCGGGGCGGTGAACTCGCCCATGGCTGCACTTATTCGGGGCATCCGGTATGCACCGCGGTGGCGCTGGAAAACATCCGCATCCTGCAGGACGAGAGCATCATCGAGACTTGCAGGACCGAGATCGCCCCGTACCTGGCCAAACGCTGGGCCGAGCTGGGCGAACACCGTCTGGTCGGCGAGGCGCGCATCGCCGGCATGGTCGGCGCGCTGGAGCTGGTGCCGGACAAAGGCCGGCGTGCATTCTTCGATGATCGCGGTAAAGTGGGCCAGCTGTGTCGCGACAAGGCGTTGGCCAGCGGGTTGATCCTGCGTGCCACCTACGATGCCATGCTGCTCTCGCCGCCATTGATCATCAGCCGGGCGCAGATCGACGAATTGTTCGAGAAGACATGGAAGGCGTTGAACGAGACCGCCACGGAGTTGGGCCTGTAGTAGGGGAGGGGAACAACGTGCATTCCGCATCCCGCGGAATGCGAACGCCAACAAGCAGGTCCTTGAACAAGCAAGTCCTTGAGCGAGCAAGCAGTTAAACAAGCAAGTCTTTTATTTGCCATTGGGAGAATGCGATGAAACTGAGAATGCTGGGTGCAATCATCGCCGCCTGTACGCTGGTTGCGTGCGGTGGCAAGGGCGACGACAAGACCGCAGCGGCCGCCGCCGGCGGCGAGGGCGAGAAGAGCGTCAACGTCTACAACTGGTCCGATTACATCGCCGAGGACACGGTTCCCAATTTCGAGAAAGCGACCGGGATCAAGGTCACCTACGACGTGTTCGACAGCAATGAAGTGCTGGAGACCAAGCTGCTGGCCGGCGCCAGCGGCTACGACGTGGTGGTGCCGACCCTGAACTTCCTCGGCCGCCAGATCCAGGCCGGCGTATTCCTGCCGCTGGACAAGTCGAAGATCCCCAATTACGCCAACCTCGACCCGGATGCCATGAAGCGCCTGGAATCGCAGGATCCGGGCAACAAATACGCCGTCCCGTACATGTGGGGAACCACCGGCATCGGCTACAACGTCGACAAGGTCAAGGCCGCATTCGGCAATACCGATGTCACCAAGAGCCTGGACCTGGTATTCAAGCCAGAGAACATCTCGAAGCTGGAAAGCTGCGGAGTGACGTTGCTGGATACGCCTTCGGAACTGATCCCGATCACGCTCAATTACCTGGGCGAGGATCCGAACAGCACCGACCCGGCGGTGATCGAGAAGGCCGCGGTGTTGCTCAAGAAGATCCGCCCCTACATCAGCAACTTCCATTCCTCGCAATATATCGATGCGCTGGCCAACGGCGATATCTGCCTGGTGGTGGGCTGGTCCGGCGACATCATCCAGGCGCGCGATCGCGCCGATGAGGCGGGCAATGGCGTGCACATCGCCTATTCGATTCCCAAGGAAGGCGCGCCGCTCTGGTTCGACATGCTGGCCATCCCCAAGGATGCGAAGAACCTGGACAGCGCCTACGCGTTCATCAACTACCTGCTGGACCCGCAGGTGATGGCCAACAATTCCAACTTCATCAGCTATCCCAATGCGGTGCCGAAGTCGAAGGCGCTGATGGACAAGAGCATCACCGAAGATCCGACCATCTATCCGCCGCCGGAGGTGGCCGCGAAGCTGTTCACCTTCGCCATCATCCCGCCGGAAGTGGACAAGCTGTACACCCGCATCTGGACCGAGTTGAAGACCGGCAAGTAGGTGGTATGCGGTAAAGGGTGAAGTTGCGCCTTCGGCGCTGTGAAGAGGGAAGGGAGCAAAGCGTTTCCTTTCTTTTCGCAGGCGGCTTCGCCGCCGACTTCACCCTTCACAGCCCGCATCGCGGGCGAATTCACCACTCCCAGGGGATGCGCATGGCAACGGAGCAGTTGAACGGGACGACCCAGAACGGCAAGGTGGGCGCAGACGACTATTTGCGCATCGTCGACGTGCGCAAGGAATTCGACGGTTTCGTCGCGGTCGAGGACACCGACCTGTCGATCCGCAAGGGCGAGATCTTCGCCTTGCTGGGCGGTTCGGGCTGCGGGAAATCGACCCTGTTGCGCTGCCTGGGCGGTTTCGAGAAGCCCACCTCCGGCAAGATCTATCTCGACGGCCAGGTGATGAACGACCTGCCGCCGTACGAACGCCCGATCAACATGATGTTCCAGTCGTATGCGTTGTTCCCGCACATGACCGTGGAGCAGAACATCGCATTCGGCCTGAAGCAGGACGGATTGTCGAAGGACGCAATCAGGAAGCGGGTCGAGGAAATGCTCGCGCTGGTGCAACTGGGCAAGCTGGCCAAGCGCAAGCCGCACCAGTTGTCCGGGGGCCAGCAACAGCGCGTGGCGTTGGCGCGGTCGCTGGCCAAGGGTCCGAAATTGTTGTTGCTGGACGAGCCGATGGGCGCGCTGGACAAGAAGCTGCGTTCGCAGATGCAGCTGGAACTGGTCAACATCATCGAGACTTCCGGCGTCACCTGCGTGATGGTCACCCACGACCAGGAAGAGGCCATGACCATGGCCACGCGCATCGCCTTGATGGATACCGGACGCATCCGCCAGGTCGGCACGCCGGACGAGATCTACGAGTCGCCGACCAGCCGCTTCGCCGCCGAGTTCATCGGTTCGGTCAACCTGTTCCAGGGCAAGGTCGACGAGGACATGGCCGATTACGTCACCATCGTCACGCCCGCGCTGGAAGCGAAGATCCACGTCGGCCACGGCATTTCCGGGTTCGAGGGCCAGGAAGTGTCGTTCGGCGTGCGTCCGGAAAAGGTCCACATCAGCAAGGAAGAACCCGCACAGCAGTACAACAAGGCGCGCGGCAAGATCGAGGACATCGCCTATTTCGGCAGCCATTCGGTGTTCCATGTGCGCCTGCCCAGCGGCTTCAAGTTCATGGCCAACTTCGCCAACCAGGAGCGCTGGGCCAGTGAAGGCATGACCTGGGGCGATGAGGTCTGGGTGTCGTGGGGCGACAACGCGGGCGTGGTGCTGACCTCATGAACGCCATGCTCAAGAAGGTGTTCCCGCACCCGCGCTGGGCGGTGATCTCGATCCCTTATCTGTGGCTGCTGGTGTTCTTCGCGATCCCGTTCCTGATCGTGCTGAAGATCTCGTTCTCCAAGCTTGCGATCGCCATGCCGCCGTACACCCCGATCATGGAGTACGTGGACAACGCGGTCTCGCTGAAATTGAACCTGACCAACTACATCGGCCTGTTCACCGATTCGCTCTACGTGCAGGCTTACCTGAGTTCGATCAAGATCGCCGCCATTTCCACCTTGCTGGCGCTGCTGATCGGTTATCCGATGGCCTACGTCATCGCCAAGCTGCCGACTTCGGCGCGCAATATCGCGATGATGCTGGTGATCCTGCCCTCGTGGACCTCGTTCCTGATCCGGGTCTATGCCTGGATCGGCATCCTCAAGCCCAACGGCCTGCTCAACGACGTGCTGATGAAACTGCACCTGATCAGCGAGCCGCTGCAGATCTCCAACACACCGACCGCCGCCTATATCGGCATCGTCTATTGCTACCTGCCGTTCATGGTGTTGCCGCTGTACACCAACCTGGTCAAGCACGACCACCGCCTGCTGGAAGCCGCCTACGACCTGGGCGCGAAGCCATGGCAGGCGTTCCTGAAGATCACCTTGCCCCTGTCCAGGGCCGGCATCATCGCCGGCTGCATGCTGGTGATGATTCCCGCGGTCGGCGAGTTCGTCATCCCCGAGCTGCTTGGTGGCCCCGATACGCTGATGATCGGACGGGTGCTGTGGAACGAGTTCTTCAACAATCGCGACTGGCCGACCGCTTCGGCGGTAGCCATCGTGATGTTGTTGCTGCTGATGATCCCGATCCTGATCTTCAACCGCGTGCAGCAAAGCGAGATCGAGGGGAGGCTGACATGAGCGGCTTCGCCAAACGCTGGCCGACCTGGCTGGTGCTGGGGTTGGGATTCGCCTTCCTGTACCTGCCGATCCTGGTGCTGATGTTCTATTCGTTCAACGAGAACAAGCTGGCCACGGTGTGGTCCGGTTTTTCGCTGAAGTGGTACGGCAAGCTGTTCCAGAACGACCAGATGCTGGGTGCGGCGTGGATCAGCATCAAGATCGCGTTCTTCACCGCCACCGCCGCCGTGATCCTGGGCACGCTGGCGGCGCTGGTGATGACGCGGATGCGGCGCTTCCCGGGCAAGACCCTGTTCGGTGCGTTGATCACCGCGCCGCTGGTGATGCCGGAAGTGATCCTGGGACTGTCGATACTGATGCTGTTCATGTCGCTGGGCGATCTGATTGGCCTTGCGCCGCGCGGGGTGGTCTCGATCTGGATCGCGCACGTCACCTTCACCCTGGCTTTCGTCACCGTCGTGCTGTCCTCGCGCATGGCCGAGCTGGACAAGTCGCTGGAAGAAGCGGCGATGGACCTGGGCGCGAACCGGGTGAAGGTGTTCTTCCTGATCACCTTGCCGATCATCGCGCCTGCCATCGTCTCCGGCTGGCTGCTGGCTTTCACCTTGTCGCTGGACGATGTGGTGGTGGCCAGTTTCGTCTCCGGCCCCAGCTCCACCACCTTGCCGATGGTGATCTTCTCCTCGGCCCGGCGCGGCCTCAATCCGCAGGTGAACGCCTTGGCAACGATCATGATCGTGGTCGTATCCGCAGGCGCATTCCTTGGCTGGTGGTTGATGCAACGCGAGGAAAAACGCAAGCAACGGGATATGCAGCTGGCGTTGCAGGACAACGGCTGAGGCTTGCTCTGTTTCGCCCCCTTTGGAAAAGGGGCTACGCCCCGAAGGAAGTCCCCTTGGGGGACAGGGGATTTGCTCTTGATCTTGTTCGACAGCAGCAAGAAAAAAGCAAATCCCCCTCAATCCCCCTTTTTCAAAGGGGGGGAGGTTTCTACGGCCCGCTAACTCGCCAACTGCCAGAATCGACTTGGCACAACCCACGCGAAGAACCCCATGACCGTCGAAACCATCAATCCCGCGACCGGCAAGGTCGAATACACGCTAGAGCTGATGGATGGCGCGGTCGTCGAAACCATCCTGGCGGCATCGAAAACCGCATTTCCCCTCTGGTCTTCGCGTCCCTTGCAGGAACGCGGCGACCTGCTGCGCAAGGTCGGCGCGCAGTTGCTTGCGCGCCGCGACGACATCCAGAAAATCATGACCGCGGAGATGGGCAAGTTGCGCAAGGAGGCGCTGGTCGAAATCGACAAGTGCGCGGGCGCCTGCGATTACTACGCCGAACACGCAGCGGACTATCTCAAGGACCGGCCAATCGCCACCGAGGCCAGCAACAGCTACGTGCGTTTCGAGCCCATCGGCTGCGTGCTGGCGGTGATGCCGTGGAATTTCCCGATCTGGCAGGTGTTCCGCTTCCTCGCTCCCGCGCTGATGGCGGGCAATGTGGCTGTGCTGAAGCACGCCAGCAATGTGCCGCGTTGCGCGGACCTCATCGCCGAAGTATTGCGCGATGCCGGCATTCCGGTCGGCGTGTTCGCCGTGCTGCACATCGACAACGACCAGGCTGCGTCCGTGCTGCGCGATCCACGAATCGCCGCGGTGACCCTGACCGGCAGCGAGCGGGCGGGGCGGTCCATCGCCGCCAATGCCGGCGACCAGTTGAAGAAGTGCGTGATGGAACTGGGCGGCAGCGATGCCTTCGTGGTGCTGGAGGATGCCGACCTGGACAAGACCGTGGCCAGCGCGGTGGCTTCGCGCTTCGGCAATGCCGGCCAGACCTGCATCGCGGCCAAGCGTTTCATCGTGGTCGATGCGATCGCCGATGCCTTCGTTCAGCGTTTCGTCGAAGCGGCTTCGAAATTGAAGCTGGGCGATCCGCAGGACGAGGCCACCACGCTGGCGCCGATGGCGCGCGACGACTTGCGTGTTGAATTGCACAAACAAGTCCAGGTCAGCATCGCCAAAGGCGCCAGGGTCTTGCTTGGTTGCGAGCCCGATGCCTCGCATGCGGGTTATCCGGCCTCCATCCTCGATGCGGTGGTGCCGGGCATGCCGGCCTACGACGAGGAGCTGTTCGGCCCGGTCGCCAGCATCCTGCGGGTGCGCGACGAGGCAGAGGCGGTGCGGGTCGCCAACGACACCACCTTCGGCCTGGGCGGCAGCGTGTGGACCGGCGATAGCGAGCGCGGCAACCGGGTGGCGCGGCAACTGCAATGCGGCGCGGCTTTCGTCAATGCGGTGGTCAAGAGCGATGCGCGCCTGCCATTCGGCGGAACCAAGCGTTCCGGCTTCGGCCGCGAACTGGCCGAGCACGGCATCCATGAGTTCATGAACATCAAGTCGGTCTACGTGGCCTGATCCGCCCCGTAGGAGCGCCCCATGGGTGCGAGCTCTTTGGATCGTCGCGAAAAAGCCAAAAGCTCGCGCCCATGGGGAGCTCCTACGGGAGACGTGGGGGACATGGATGGAACGAAGGGTTGCGTTGGTCGTCGTTCCCTATGCGCGCGGCGATGCCATCTTGTGCTCACCTGAGAGGAGCCGCCATGAACACCACCGCCACTTCTTCCAATCCCGCAATCGTCACCCGCAAGATCCGCGGCCGCCCCACCTCCGACGGCGCCGGGGTCAAGCTGACCCGTGTCATCGGCGGTCCCGACCTGCCGGAACTGGATCCGTTTTTGTTGTTGGATGAATTCGGCACCGATCGCGCCGAGGACTACATCGCCGGTTTCCCCAGCCATCCGCATCGCGGTTTCGAGACCGTCACCTACATGCTGGACGGGCGCATGCGCCACAAGGACAACCACGGCAACGAGGGCTTGCTCACGCCAGGCAGCGTGCAATGGATGACCGCTGGGCGCGGCCTGGTCCATTCGGAAATGCCGGAACAGGAATCCGGGCGCATGCGTGGTTTTCAGTTGTGGGTGAACCTGCCCGCGCGCGACAAGATGACCGACCCGAAGTACCAGGAATTCGCACCGGAAAACATTCCGGTGGCGCAGCCCGCGCCGGGCGTCAGCGTGAAAGTCATCGCCGGCAATGTCGGCGAGGTGAGCGGTCCGATCATGCAGCCTGCGACCGATCCGGTGTACCTGGATATCTCGCTGGAGGCGGGCAATGCGTGGGAATACGCATTGCCCGAAGGCCATAACGCCTTCGCCTATGTATTCGAAGGTGCGGTCACGATAGGCGAGGGCGATGACGCCCGCGCGCTGGAGACCCACGAGATGGCGGTGCTCGGTGGTGGCGAGCTGCTGCAGGTGCGTGCGGGTGCGCAGAGGGCGCGACTCATCGTGGTCGCCGGCCGGCCGCTACGCGAGCCGGTGATGCGCCACGGCCCGTTCGTGATGAACACGAAGCAGGAACTGATGCAGGCCTTCGTTGATTTCCAGGAAGGCCGGTTCTGAGAAAGCCGGTTCTGGGAAGACTGGTCCCAAGGGGGAATCCGGCGCCATCGGCGCCGGGGTGGTCAGTTCCCCGTCGACACCAGATAGGCGGTGCCCGCACTGATGTCCAGTTGCCCGGCGAGGGATTGCAGCCTGCTCAATTCCGCAGGCGATTCGGCATCGATCCAGACCTGCGCATATTGGTCCTTGCCCAGCTTGACCACGGTGATCCGCCGCGAAGCCGTGAAAGCCTCGTCGCGTCCGGCAAGTTCGGGCACGTACCAGTGCAGGGATTCGCCCGAGAAGACGCCTTCTTCGGCGCGCTGCGAACGGACCATGCGGATATCCGGGTCACGCGAGGTCAGCATCAGGTTGAGCGAGTGGCGACCGTCCTCGGAACGGGCCTTGCAGACGAGGAAGCCGGTGTTCGCCTGTTCATCCCACTGCAGGCCTGAATCGGCTGGCAAGGCCGGGCAGCGCGAAGGCGCTTGCTGGGCCAGAACGGCGCCCGGCAAGGACAGCAGGACGGCGGCTAAAAGGTAGAAGGTTTTCATTGCAGTTCCCCTGGAAGGGCCAGCGCGTCATGCGGATAGCCAGGTTCGATGGTTGCGGATGCCAAGGATGCTGCGTCCTGCTCTGGCGTTCACAGGCCCAAAAATCACCCGTGGACCCGGTTCGACGGTCTTCCCCACCGCCGGACTGTCCCGACCTTAGCCCAGCCTCCGTGCGATGGCAATGTCACAGTGCTCAAAAAAGCCGGGGAATCCCCGGCTTTTGTCAACTCGGATCCAGTCCGGTCAGGGATTGCCGACGATGTCAGGCTCGTCGCGCCCCAGCCAGCCATAGAGCATGCCGCCAATCAGGGCGCCCAGGATCGGCGCCAGCCAGAACAGCCACAGCTGGCCGATGGCGCCGGAACCGGCGAACAGGGCCACGCCGACCGAACGCGCCGGGTTCACCGAGGTGTTGGTGACCGGGATGCTGATCAGGTGGATCAGGGTCAGGGCCAGGCCGATCGCGAGCGGGGCGAAGCCGGTGGGCGCGCTCTTGTGGGTCGAGCCCATGATCACGATCAGGAAGAACGCGGTCATCACCACTTCGCACAGGAACGCCGCGGCCACCGAATAGCCGCCCGGCGACAACGCGCCATAGCCATTGCTGGCGAAGGCGCCGGCGGTGTCCGGAACGATGGCGAAGCCACCGCCGCCCTTGGCGATCTGCAGCAGGATGAAGCCGGCCGCGATGGCGCCGAGTACCTGCGCGGCGATGTAGGGCAGCAGGTCCCTGGCCGGAAACCGCCCGCCCGCCCACAGCCCGAAGCTCACCGCCGGATTGAAGTGCGCGCCGGAGATATGCCCGAACGCATAGGCGCCGGTCAGCACGGTCAGACCGAAGGCCAGGGCCACGCCGACGAAGCCGATGCCCAGCGGATTGCCGTCGCCCCCGAACTTCGCCGCCAGCACCGCGCTGCCGCAGCCGCCCAGCACCAGCCAGAACGTGCCGAGGAACTCGGCCACGAGTTTCTTCCCAAGATTCATGCTGCCCCCAGAGTGTCGTGAGCCGTCGAGCGACGGCCCGGGGAAAATAACGCAGGCTTGGGCGGGGATTGTTGTGTTTTCGTTAGCCGCTAGTCTCCCTCCCTTTGTAGGGGCGATGTCCCCCAAGGGGACTTCCTTCGGGGCGCAAGTCGCGAACGGGAAGCGGCAATGCCAAGGATTGTCTGATGCGGCCTTGGCGTATAAGTTCGCGACTTGCGTCGCTCCTACATACCCGGACTACCGCTGCGGTAGCGGGATGAATTCGGTCTCGCCCGGGATCTGGCCGAAGCGGCCCTCAAGCCAATCCTGCTTGGCCTGCTCGATGCGTTCCTTCGAACTGGAAACGAAGTTCCACCACAGGTGCCGTGGCCCGTCCAGCGGCTCGCCGCCCAGCAGCATCGCCTTGAGTGGCGTCTTCGCGCGCAGTACCGGCCGCGTGCCGCGATCCAGCACCACCAGGTGCTTGTCGGGGATGTCCGTGCCGTCCAGCTGCGCCTCGCCTTCCAGCAGGTAGAGCGCGCGCTCGACATGCGCGTCATCGATGGCGAGTTCGGCATCGGCCTGCAGGTCGATGGCGACGTTGAAGGTGTCGGCGAACACGCGCACCGGCGATTCCTCGCCATACGCGCGCCCGGCGATCACCCGCAGGAAAGCGCCATCGCGACGCCATTGCGGCAGGCTGGCGGCGGCGTGATGGTGGAACTCGGGTGCGGTTTCCTCGTCCGTTTTCGGCAGCGCCACCCAGGTCTGCATTCCGTGCAAGTCGTGTCCGCGCCCGCGTTCATCCGTGGGCGTGCGCTCGGAATGGGCGATGCCGCGACCAGCGGTCATCCAGTTGACGTCGCCGGGCCGGATCACCTGCTCCGATCCCAGCGTGTCCTTGTGGTTCATCGCCCCGGCCCAGAGGAAAGTCACCGTGGCCAGGCCGATGTGGGGGTGCGGGCGCACATCGATGCCACGGCCGGGTTCGAACAGCGCCGGGCCCATGTGGTCGACGAATACGAATGGCCCCACGCTGCGCGCCTGCAGGCTGGGCACGGCGCGGCGCACCTGGAAGCCGCCGAGATCGTGGGTGCGGGGAGTGATGATCGTGGTCATGCGGGCCTCCTTGGATTGGCGGCAGGATCGCACAACGCGCTTGAGGTCTCGATACATGCAAGGGAATGGATCGTTGCAGCAACCAGGCTCGTGAGGGGCGGCGTCCCCGCCGCGAGCTCTTGATCTTTCTTCCAGTGAAAGCAAAAGCTCGCGGGGGTGCCGCTCCCACATGCAGCGGCGGGTTTATTGGGGATCGGGTGGCGGTGGATCCAGGCGTATGCGCTGGAAGCGGGCGAAGCGCGGCAGGCCCTTGCTGGTCAGTCCGTTGTAGCGATAGGTCACCAGGCTGCCGATCGGCGGCGGATTGGCGCGTTGCGCATCGGTGAAGCCGGAACCCAGGCGGAACTGCCTGCCATCGGGCAGCTTCATCACCAGCGCGCCGAGCTGGCCCGTGTATTTCCCTTTTCCCGGCGCGTGCGCAACGACGCGTGCTTCGGCGTCTTCGTACAGTTTGTACTTGACCAGGTCGTCGCTGCGACCAACCCGGTATAGCGCTCCCCGCCGATGCAGGACCAGGCCTTCGCCGCCGTTGGCGGCGACTTGCTTCAATTTCGCATCCAGCCCTGCGGCATTGGCGACACGGAACTGCGCGACCGGTTGCAGCCAGGCGATGCCGGTCGCGGGCAGCAGCATGCGCATGCGCTGGACCCGGGCCTCGAACGTGCCGCCATGGGCGGGCAGGTCGAAGACCATGAAGCGCACCTTGCGCCAGGCGCGATCATCGGTCGGACCCGCCCGCACCAGGCCACTGACTTCGTCTAAGCGGCCGCGCCCGATCCAGAGTTCGCCATCCATTGCCGTCTTCGGCCAGTGGGCCGTGAACCATCGCGGCGGGGTGATCGGTTGCCCGGCGCGAGTCACCAGGCGTTGACCATCCCAGCGGCCGCGCACGCCATCAAGCTTCTCGCTGACCCAGTAGTCGGAAACGTCGAGGCCACCGTGGTAGCTCGTGGCCAGCATCAGCCGTGGCAGGCTGGTTTCGTCCGCATGCGATTGCAGGGATGGAAAGCACGACGACAACAGCAGCAGGACGATGCGCAGGTTCATGTACTCGATCCTTGAGTAGGGTTCGCGGGAGGCGCATGCCTTGCGCCTGGTACCAGCCTGCGGCCCAGTGGGATCGGGTCCAATCGGGGTTGAACGAATCGTCGTGTAGGAAAACGCCGTGCGCTGCAAACGCGCGGGGGCGACGAACCCCTGTTGTGTCCCCCAAGGGGACTTCCTTCGGGGCGTAGAGCCGAGCTTGCTCGGCTGCTTTTGATCTTCTCGCCAGGAGCGGCCGGGCAAGCCAGGAGCAGCCGGCAAGCTCGGCTCTACAATTTCTGGGTCAGTACCGGGCTTGGCTCAACGTGGTCTTGCCATCGGATCCGACGTGAACCCGATAGACCAGGTCGTACTGCTCGTCGGACATCGCGCTCACCGATTGACCCGACAGCGCGGACACGATATCCGGCACGGTATTGCTGTGTCCGACCACCAGCACCGTGCCGTGCGCATGGGCTGCGCGCAATTGCGCCGCGAGTGACGTGGCTGGAAGTTTCGTGTCGTAGATCGTGATCTTGACGCCGTGCGCGTCGGCGGCGGGTTGCGCGGTCTGTTGGGTGCGGCGGTAGCCGGTGGCGTAGGCGGTATTCAACGGCGCGTCCGCCAGCAACCGTGCAAGACTTTGCGCGCGCGCCTTGCCGGTTTCGCTCAAGGACGGATCCTGCGGATCGTCGGTGCTTTTCTCGGCGTGGCGAACGATCACGAAAGTGGCCGCGGCCTCGCGGTCGTTCATCGGTGGCGTACTGCTGCAGGCGACCAATGCCGACAGCAACAGGCAGGCGAGCAGGCGAGTGGTCATAACGACAAGGCTGGCTTTGGAAATCATGCGCGTGCGGACCCGTGGATGTTCAAGACGTGATTGTAAGGAACGCGGGTGTTCAGAAGCGGACGAACCAGGGAATGGCCATCAGCGCCGCCCCGACGATCACCATCAACAGCGTGCTGGAGATGAAGTACGGGAAAACCATCAGCGCCAGGCCACACAGCGCGGGCACCAGCGCCTTCTGGTTCTTCCCATACACGAAGTAACCGAGACCTATCGACCCGAACAGCAGGCCCCAGAGCAGCGATGCGGTATCCATGGCGATCTCGGTCGAATCCGGTGCTGGAGGCGATTAGAACAGAGAACCGGCGTCAGGATCGGGCCAACGCCGCCAGCAACCCGCGCGCCGCATTGAAGCGATCCGCCGGTTCCGGCAGCGGCAGCTTGATCCGCAGCTTGTCCGGGCCATCCATCGCATAGAGTTTCGGTTGTTTCTGGATCATCTGGATCACCGACATCGGGTCGATGTTGGGTTTCGATTCGAACACGATGCGCCCGCCGTTCTCGCCCAGTTCCAGTTTGCGGATGCCCAGCGTGGTGGCGGTGAGCTTGAGTTCGGCGATGGCGAACAGATGCCTGGCCGGGTCGGGCAACAGGCCGAAACGGTCGATCATTTCCACCTGCAGTTCGCGCAGCTCATCGTTGTCGTGCGCGCTGCTCACGCGCTTGTACAGGGTCAGGCGGGTATGCACGTCAGGCAGGTAATCGTGCGGGATCAGCGAGGGGATGTGCAGTTCGACTTCCGCACCATGCGCGGTGCCGGCATCGGTATCCGGCAGCTTGCCCAGCCGGATCGAGCGCACCGCGCGTTCCAGCAGTTCGGTGTACAGGCTGAAACCGATCTCGGCCATCTGCCCGCTCTGGTCTTCGCCGAGCAGTTCGCCGGCGCCGCGGATTTCAAGGTCGTGGGTGGCCAGGGTGAAACCGGCGCCCAGTTCGTCCATCGCCGCGATCGCGTCCAGGCGGCGATGGGCATCGTCGGTCATGCTGCGCTTGTCGGGCACGACCAGGTAGGCATAGGCGCGATGATGCGAACGGCCGACGCGGCCGCGCAGCTGGTGCAGCTGGGCCAGGCCGAAACGATCGGCGCGGTTGATGATGATGGTATTGGCGTTGGGAATGTCGATGCCGGATTCGATGATCGTCGTGCACAGCAGCACGTTGAAACGCTGCTTCTGGAAATCCAGCATCACCTGTTCCAGCTCGCGTTCCGGCATCTGCCCATGGGCCACGCCGATGCGCGCCTCGGGCACCAGCTGATGCAGGTCGTTGCGCATGCGGCCGATGCTTTCCACGTCGTTGTGCAGGAAATACACCTGGCCGCCGCGGGCGAGTTCGCGCTGGAACGATTCGCGCAGCAGCGGCCCGTCCCAGGGCGTGATGAAGGTCTGCACCGCGAGGCGGTTCGGCGGCGGGGTGGCGATGATGGATAGATCGCGCAGGCCGGCCATGGCCATGTTCAAGGTGCGCGGGATGGGTGTCGCGGTCAGCGTCAACAGATGCACATTGGCGCGCAAGGCCTTCAACGCTTCCTTCTGGCGCACGCCGAAGCGTTGTTCCTCATCGACGATCACCAGGCCCAGATCCTTGAACTTCACGTCGGGCTGCAGCAATCGATGGGTGCCGACGATCACGTCCAGGGTGCCTTCGGTGACTTTCTCCAGTTCGGCCTTGATCTCCTTCGCCGTCTTGAAGCGCGACAACACTTCGACCTTCAACGGCCAGTCGGCGAAGCGGTCGCGGAAGTTGCGGTAATGCTGTTCGGCCAGCAGCGTGGTCGGCACCAGCACCGCGACCTGCTTGCCGGCGCTGGCGGCGGCGAAGGCGGCGCGCACCGCGACTTCGGTCTTGCCGAAACCCACATCGCCGCAGACCACGCGGTCCATCGGCTGGGCCGATTGCAGATCGCGCAATACCGCTTCGATGGCGTGGTGCTGGTCGGGGGTCTCCTCGAACGGAAAACCTGCGGCGAACGGTTCGTACATCGCCCGGTCCAGGGGCAAGGCGAGCCCGGCGCGGGCCTGTCGGCGGGCCTGGATTTCAAGCAGTTCGGCGGCGACGTCGCGGACCTTTTCCGCGGCCTTGCGCTTGGCCTTGGTCCAGGCTTCGCCGCCCAGCGAATGCAGCGGCGCGGTTTCCACCGACGCGCCGGAATAGCGGCTGATCAGGTGCAACTGCGCGACCGGCACGTACAGGCGGTCGCCCTTGGCGTATTCGATCTCCAGGTATTCGCCGGGCGTGCCACCGGCTTCCAGCACGACCAGGCCGCGATAACGGCCGACGCCATGATCCTCGTGGACGATGGGCGCGCCTTCGCTCAGTTCGCCCAGGTCGCGGATGATCGCTTCGGGTTCGCGTCCCGTGCGCCGGCGCCGGTGCGGCTGGGTAGCGCGTTCGGGGAACAGCTGGCGCTCGGTGAGCACCGCGATCTGTGGTGCGTCGAGGGCGAAGCCGTCTTCGAGTGGGGCGACGGCTATCGCAAAGCGTAGACCTTCGATATCGATTGAATCGTCGTTCCCGCGAAAGCGGGAATCCAGTGACTTTGCTTTAGGTTTTGTTTCAACGGCAGAAGCGAAAGTCGCTGGGTCCCCGCTTTCGCGGGGATGACGACCTGCAAGGAAATCGGTAAAGCTCGCCACCACCTCCGGCACCAGCCCCGCCGCCTGCATCACTTCCAGCAAGGCCTCGCGTCGGCCCGGCGAATCGGCGGCGACCAGCACGCGGCCCGGGTAACTCGACAGGAACGACTTCACCGCGGCCGCAGGCTCGACATCCCTGGCGGCCAGTGGCAGCACCGGCACCGGTTGTTCGCCTAGCGCTTGCGCTTCCTCGCGGCGCGGGTGGTCGGGACCGCAGACTTCGATGCGCGCGGCGTGGTTGAGGCGTTCGCGCAACGCATCCGGTGGAAGATAAAGCTCGGCCGGCGGCAGCAATGGGCGTTCGGTGTCGTGGCGGCGCTGTTCGTAACGGTTGCCGGTCTGGGCCCAGAAAGCCTCGGCGGCTTCATGCGCGCCTTCGGCGATCAGCGGCATCGCGCCGCTGTCCAGGTAATCGAACAGCGTCGCGGTCTGTTCGAAGAACAGCGGCAGGTAGTACTCCACGCCCGCCGGCGCGATGCCCGACTTGAGGTCCTGGTACAGCGAGCTGCGCCGGGTGTCCACGTCGAAGCGTTCGCGCAACGCGTCCAGTGCGCGCTGCACCGCCAGGTCGTCCAGCGGCACCTCGCGCCCGGGCAGCATCTTCACCGCTTCAGTTTTTTCCAGCGAACGTTGCGTCTCCGGATCGAAGGCGCGGATCGAGTCGATCGAATCGTCCAGCAACTCGATGCGCAATGGCGCCCCGGCACCCATCGGGTACACGTCCAGCAGGCCGCCACGGATGGCGAAGTCGCCGGGGTCCAGCACCTGCGGCACGTTGCGATAGCTGGCCGCTTCCAGGCGGCGCTTTTCCTGGTCGAAGTCGAGTTTCTGGCCCACGCGCAGATCGAAGCTGCCGCCGATCACGTAGCGCAGCGGAGGCAGGCGTTGCATCAAGGTCTGCACCGGTACCACCACGATGCCGTGTTTCAGCGTGGGCAGCGTGTGCAGGGCGGCGAGGCGCTGGGAAATGATGTCCGGGTGCGGGCTGAAGCGGTCGTAAGCCAGGGTTTCCCAGTCGGGGAACGGGAACACCGGCAGCCCGGAGTCCGTGCCGAGCAGGGTCTGCAGGTCGGATTCCAGCTGGTGCGCGCCGTGGGTGTCGCGGGCGACCGCCAGCAGCGGGCCGTCATGGGCCTCGGCCGCACGGGCGATGAACCAGGCCAGCGCGGTGGGTGACGCCGGCGCACGCCACCAGGCGCGCAGGTGCTTGCCTTTGGGGAGTGGTGGAAGCGGGAAGTTCGGGGATTTCGGATTGGCAGGCATCGGCACGCAAAACAGCAGCAGCGCCGGATGCGGTCGCACCCAGCGCGGGGAAGGGCATGCAGTTTAACGTGCGGGTGGTCAGGGCATGTAGGAGCGCCCCACGGGCGCGAGCTCGCCGGCCAGATCGCGTGAAGAACAAGAGCTCGCGCCCATGGGGCGCTCCTGCGGTAGGTGTCGGGGCTAGGCTTCGGCAGTCACCGGGTCGATGATCGTGGTCACTTCGGACACGCGGTTGGCGGGGAAGCCGCCCTGTTTGGCGTGTTCGCGCACCATCGCCTCGTTCGGCGCGATGTAGACGCAGTACACCTTGTCGCCGGTGACGTAGCTCTGCTGCCACTGGATCTGCGGCCCCATGCCCTCCAGCACGCTGCAGGACTTTTGCGAGATGGCCTTGAGTTCGGCGGCCGACAGTTTGCCGGCGCCGGGGATTTCACGTTCGATCACATATCTGGGCATTGCGCTGCTCCTGTGGAATCGAGTCGGCAAGCCGCATTCACGGCCTTGCTTCGAGCACGAGGTTGAAAGGCGTCTCGGTGGCGCGGCGGAAGCGGCTGAAACCGCCTGCGTCGACCATGATCGAACGCAGCCGCGCTTCGCCGGCCTGCGCGCCCAGGGCGGGGCCGTGGCGGGCCAGCGACACCGGCACGCAGATCTGCGAGGACGCGCCGTAATACACGCGACCGACCGGGTTGAGGTTGTCCTCGACCTTGTCGCCGGCGAACGGTTCCACCAGCAGGCAGTGGCCATCGGCCTTCACCGCCTGGCGGGCATGGCGTGCGGCGCCCGCGGGATCGCCCATGTCGTGCAGGCAGTCGAAGAAGGCGATCAGGTCGAAGTCGCGGTCGGAGTAGCCGGTGGCATCGGCGATTTCGAAGCGCGCATTGTCCGTGCCCGCCGCCTGCGCGCGTTGATTGGCGATGCGGATCGATTCGGGGTGGTAGTCGTAGCCGATGAATTCCGAATCCGGGAACGCCTTGGCCATCAGCACGGTACTGGCGCCGTGGCCGCAGCCGACATCGGCGACCTTGCCGTTGCGCGCGAGTTTCTCCACCACGCCGTCCAGCGCCGGCAGCCATTCGCCCAGCAGGTGCGCGTTGTAACCGGCGCGGAAGAAACGTTCGGTGCCGTGGAACAGGCAGGCATGGTGTTCGCCCCACTCCATGCCGGCGCCACTGCGGAAATTCTCCAGGGTACGGTCGAGGGTGTGGAAGGTGTCCTCGACGATGTCGTAGGCGCCGGGCAGATCGACCGGGCCGCTGGGATCGGCCAGGCACAGGGCCTGTTCAGCGCTCAATTCATAACGACCGCTGCCTGCGTCGTACGACACGTAGCCGCCGGCGGCCTGGTTGCCCAGCCATTCGCGGATGTAGCGTTCGTGGGTGCCGGTGCGCGAGGCCAGTTCGGCGGAAGTGGCTGGCTGGTTGGCCAGCTCGCGATAAAGGCCCAGGCGGTCGCCAACCAGCATCAGGCTGGCGCTGATCGCGGCGCCGAGGTCGCCGACCGCCTTGCCCAGGAAGTCGTTGAGTTTTGCTTCGTCGATATTCATGCGCGGCTCTTCCCGTAGAAGCGCGGCGGTGCCCGCCGCGGGCCCCCATTTGGAGGCAACGCGGTGGCGGGAAGCGGACGGACAAATGGGGGGAGGGTGAGGGGGAAAGGCGAAGTCGCTTGCTGTGCAAGCGGTGAAGTCGGCGGCTCTGCCGCCTGCAAATAGTCAATGAAAACAGGGGGCTGATTCACAGGCCGCAACGCGGCCGACTTCACCCTTCGCAGCGCCGAAGGCGCGAATTGACGGACTTCCAGCGCCGCCGGGCGACTTCACCGATTCTTACTCATTCAGGTCCAGCACCATCCGCACCAGTCCGGGAGTGTCGTCTTCGCGCTGGCGCTTGAAGTTCAGCGACTGTGCCAGTTGCAGCATGGGGTGGTTGTGGTCCAGCACGTCGCCGTACAGGCGATCCAGCTTCTTGGTCCGGGCCCACTTGACCAGTTTGCGCATCAGCTGGCGGCCAAGGCCCTGGCCGGCGATGAAATGGCTGACCAGGATGGCGAACTCGGCTTCACGGGTGCGCGGGACGATCGCGGTCCGCGCCACCGCGCCGACCAGGGCCTCGCCCGGCGGCAGGTTTTCCGCGGCGACCAGGGCAAATTCGGAGCGAGGGTCCGGATGGCACAGGCGGAACGCCATCTCGGGGGTCAGTTCCTTCAAGGTGTACAGGAAACGATGCCGTACTTCCTCCGGGCCGAGCAACGGGAACGCGCCCTGGATGGGTTCGGCATCCTCGGGGCGGATCGGGCGGATCAGCAGCTCGCGCCCGTTGGGCAGGCGGAAGTGTTCGTGCCAAGGGGGGAGGCGTTTATGGCCAGTCATGGGTTCATGCTCGCATGGAAGCCGGCTTGCGGGGAGTGACTACAGGCCGCGGCAGGGGCGTGGCGTACTGCATCGATTCAGCCCGCCGACCGGGTGCCGGGCTTGCGCAGGCGCGACACCAGTTGCACCGCCAGCAACACGATGATGCCGATCAGGATGCCGACCACGGCGTTGAACAGCATGGACACCAGCGCGCCGGCCGTGCCTTGCGCGTAGGGTTCGATGAAATGGTGCAACGGGGCCACGCCGTGGACCAGGATGCCGCCGCCGACCAGGAACATCGCCGCAGTGCCGGCGATGGAAAGGAACTTCATCAGCCAGGGCGTGCTGCGCAGGAGGCCGGTGCCGAGGCTGCGCTTGAAGCGTGCCCAGCCGCTGCCGCCGTTGTCGCGGTTCAGCGCCAGGCCGGCGTCGTCCAGCTTGACGATGCCCGCGACCAGCCCGTACACGCCGATGGTCATGATCAGGGCGATGGCCGCGAGGGTCAGCAACTGCTCGATGAAGGTGCGCCCGGCCAGGGTGCCCAGCGAGATCACGATGATCTCGGCCGAGAGGATGAAGTCGGTGCGGATGGCGCCGCGGATCTTGTCCTTCTCGAACGCCACCATGTCCACCTTCTCGTCCTGCACGGCCTGCACCAGTTCGGCGTGGCGCTTGCTGTCCTCGTCCTTGTCATGCAGGAATTTGTGCGCCAGTTTCTCCACACCCTCGAAACAGAGGAAGGCGCCGCCCAGGATCATCAGCGGCGTCACCAGCGGGATGTTGTAGCCACGGCCATGCAGCCAGGCTTCCAGCGCGCTGATCGCCAGCGCCGCGGGCACCAGGATGACCTTGTTGACCAGCGAGCCCTTGGCCACCGCCCATACCACCGGCAGTTCGCGTTCGGCATTGACGCCGGTGACCTGCTGCGCGTTGAGCGCCAGGTCGTCGCCCAGCACGCCGGCGGTTTTCTTCGCCGCGACCTTGGTCATCAAAGACACGTCGTCCAGCAAGGTGGCGATGTCGTCGATCAGGGCGAACAGGCTGGATCCGGCCATGTGGGGTGTCGGTGTGTTTGACGGGAGAGGTGCGATTCTCGCATATGCATCGCTGGCGGCCGATGGCGTGTGCAGGAGCGGGCCTTGCCCGCGATGCTCTTGCTTGTGGGGTGAGGATCGAAAAGCATCGCGGGCAAGGCCCGCTCCTACTCGGTCTTCAGCCACTCCAGCCGGGTCATCGCTCCGGCTTCGCCCAACGATTTCTTCAGCAGCGGCAGCGCTGGTGCGATCTGCTGGTCGAATTGCCAGGGCGGGTTGAGGATCGCCAGGCCACTGCCGTTCAGGCGCAGCGGCGAATCATCGGCGCGGATCTGCAGCTCCGCCAGCAGTACCGACTTGGCCGGCAGGGCAGCGGCCTTGCGGAAGAACGGCTGCAGGCTGCGGCGCTGCTTGATCGGGTACCAGATCGCGTAGGTCGCCTGCGGCCAGCGCTCCAGCGCCTCGCGCACGGCGGCGATGATCTGCGGGTATTCGGCGTCCTGCACTTCATAGGGCGGGTCGATCAGGACCAGGCCACGGGCGAACCTGGTAGCGCCGATCTTCGGCGGAAGCATCGCCTTGATCGCGCCGTAGCCGTCGCGGGCGTGCACGGCGACACGCTGGTCGTGGGCGAACAGTTCCTTCAGCGCCTGCGCTTCCTCCGGCTGCAGCTCGCAGGCGGCCAGGCGATCCTGTTCGCGCAACGCCTGCGCCACCAGCAGCGGCGAGCCGGGATAGGCGATCAACGCGCCGACCGGGTTGTTGGCTTCCACCGCGCGCAGGTAGCGTTCCACCACCTCGGGCATTTTCGCTTCGCCCATCAGCCGCAGGATGCCGGCATCGGCTTCAGCGGTCTTGCGGCTTTCCGGCGCGGCCAGCAGGTAGCGGCCGCGGCCGGCATGGGTGTCCAGCACGAAGAACGGCGCGTCCTTCTTCTTCAGCGCATCCAGCAACGCCAGCAAGACGATGTGCTTGAGGACGTCGGCATGGTTGCCGGCGTGGAAGGCGTGTTTGTAGTTCATGGCGCGAAGCATAGCCGTTATGCTGCGCCACATGCCCCTGATCCTGGTCGCCGAAGACGAGCCCGCCATCGCCGACGCGGTGCTGTACGCGTTGCGCAGCGAAGGCATGCAGGCCGAACACTGCCTGTTGGGGCGCGAGGTCGCGCCGCGCGTGCGTGCCGGCGGAGTGGACGTGGTGGTGCTGGATGTCGGCTTGCCAGACCGCAGCGGTTTCGATGTATGCCGTGAGTTGCGCAGCTCCAGGGAAGCATGGGTCAGTGAGGTGCCGGTGATCTTCCTGACCGCGCGCAACGACGAGATCGACCGCGTGCTGGGCCTGGAACTGGGCGCCGACGATTACATGGCCAAGCCATTCTCGCCGCGCGAACTGGTGGCGCGGGTGAGGGCGCGGTTGCGCCGCGGCCATGCCGAAGTGTCGGTGCCGAAGGAAGCCACGTGGGGCGAGTTCGCGCTGGATCGCGAAGGCCACCGCATCCGTTTCCGCAACAAGATCCTCGATCTGACCCGTTACGAATACGTGCTGCTGGAAGCCTTGCTGCAACGGCCCGGCGCTATCCTCAGCCGCGCGCAGTTGATGGATCGTGGCTGGGACAGCGATGCCGACAGCGCCGACCGCACCGTCGACACCCACATCAAGACCCTGCGCGCCAAGTTGCGCGCGGCCGGCGCCGAACCCGACCCGATCCGCACCCATCGCGGCCTCGGTTACGCGCTGGAAAACTGACATGCGCCTGGGCCTGCGCCTGTTCCTGGGGTTCTTCCTGATCGTTGGCCTGGCCGCGTTCTTCGTCATGCGCGTGTTCGTCAACGAAGTGAAACCGGGCGTACGCCAGGCCATGGAATCGACCCTGGTCGATGCGGCCAACGTGCTGGCGGTGATGGCGGCCGACGACCTCAAATCCGGCCATATCGCCGATGGCCGTTTCGTGCGCGACCTGGCGCTGGCCCGGCAGCGCGAACTCAACGCCACGGTCTGGCAATTCCCCAAGCACAGCATCGATTACCGGATCAGCATCACCGATGCGCGCGGCATCGTCGTCTATGACTCGACCGGCCGCGATACCGGTCGCGACAATTCGAAGTGGAACGATGTCTACCGCACCCTGCGCGGCGAATACGGCGCGCGCTCCAGCCCCGAGGTGCCGGGTGACGACAAGCCCCTGGAAGCGGGCCACACGGTGATGCATGTCGCCGCGCCGATCCGCGATGGCGACCAGCTCATCGGCGTGCTGACCCTGTCGCAGCCCAACCAGACCTTCGAGCCGTTCATCGCCGCCAGCCAGCGCAACATCATGCGTCGCGGTGGCTGGTTGATCGGCCTGTCGGCATTGATCGGGGTGCTGATGACCTGGTGGTTGATGCGCGGCATCAACCGCCTCAACCGCTACGCACAGGCGGTGAGCGCGGGCGAGCGGGTCGCGCCCTTGCCGCCACGCCGCGACGAGATCGGCGATCTGGGCCGCGCGGTCGAGGAAATGCGTCGCAAGCTGGAAGGCAAGGCCTACGTCGAGCAATACGTGCAGTCGCTGACTCACGAGATGAAGAGCCCGCTGGCGGCGATCCGCGGCGCGGCGGAATTGTTGCAGGAGCCATTGCCGGAAGCCGAGCGCCAGCGCTTCGCCCATCACATCCAGACCCAGGAACAGCGCCTCACCGAAACCATCGACAAGCTGCTGGCGCTGGCCGAAGTGGAGCAGCATGGCTGGCTGCAAAAGCTTGAAGCGGTGAATGTGGGCGTGTTGCTTGCGCAGGTGGCGGACGGCGTGGCCACGAAACTCGCTGCCGCCGGCCTTGGGCTGTCCCTGCAAGCGCACGATCCGCAAGCCAGCGTGCAGGGCGATGCGTATCTGCTGCGGCAGGCCGTGGCGAACCTGCTGGACAATGCGATCGCGTTTTCGCCTGCGGGCGGCAAGGTGGTTCTCTCCAGCGCGATCGATAAAGGCATGCTGGAAATCCGCGTCGAAGACCAGGGCCCCGGCATTCCGGATTACGCGCATGAGCGCGTGTTCGAGCGTTTCTATTCGCTGGCGCGGCCGCAGACCGGACTGCGCAGCTCGGGGCTGGGATTGCCCTTCGTGCGCGAAGTGGCGCGCTTGCACGGCGGCGAGGCGGAGTTGCGCAACCTGGAACGGGGTGGGGCAGTGGCGACGTTGCGGTTGCCTTTGTAGGAGCGCCTATGGGCGCGAGCTCTTGTGGGAGCGGCTTCCCGCCGCGAGCTCTTCGTTCCGTATCCAGGATCTTGCCGAAGAGCTCGCGCCCATGGGCGCTCCTACAGACTTCACATTGGCTTCAAATTCCCCTCAAACCCTCCCCACACGCCCGCTTCAGGCTATGCCCCGTGTTCAACCCGGGGCTAACCATGAAATCTCTGAAACTGTTGTTGCGTTTCCTTACCGTCGGCGGCCTGGTGCTGCTGTTGCTGATTCCGCTGATGATGATCCGCGGCGCCATCCATGATCGCCAGGCATTCCGCGCGCAAGCCGTGCAGCGGGTTTCGCAAAGCATGGCCGGACCGCAGCAACTGGTCGGCCCGGTGCGCGTGATTCCGTGGCGGGAGTCGCGCGTGGTCACGGAAGTGGACGCCGACGGCAAGCCGGGCATCCGCCATGAAGTGGTCGAGGGCTATGTGCTGCAGACGCCCAAGACCCTGCATGCGCAGGGCGGGCTGAAGCCCGACGTGCGCCGCACCGGTTTGTACAACGTGCGCGTGTTCGAATGGCAGGCGGGACTGAAGGCGGGATTCGCTCCACTGCAACTGGCAGCGGTTCCCGGACGTAGCTATGGCCAGCCTTACCTGGTGCTGGGCCTGGGCGATGTGCGCGGACTGGTCGGCACGCCCGACTTCAAGATCGATGGCAAGGCGGTGACGCTGGAGTCCGGCACCCAGGCCATGTCCGAACGCCTGCATGGCATGCACGCCAACCTGCCGGTGATGGTCGGCGACCTGTTGCCAGCCAGCCAGGTCGATGCGAATTTCCGCTTGAACGGCACCCAGTCGCTGGGCATCGCGCCGATTGCCGACAGCAACCGCATCACCCTGGGTTCCACCTGGCCGCACCCTTCGTTCGCCGGCCGCTTTCTGCCCAACCAGCGGCGCATCCAGGCCGATGGTTTCAGCGCCGAGTGGGAAATTTCATCATTGGCCAGCGCCGCGCAATCGCAGTTGCTCAAGGGTGAGGGCTTGCTGACCCGGCGCGACAATGCTGTCGCGGGCGAATACGGCGAAGCGCAGGGCGCAGGCGCCAGCGCGATAGACAGCGTGGAAGTCAGCCTGGTCGATCCGGTCGATGTCTATACCCAGGCCGACCGCGCCAGCAAGTACGGCATCCTGTTCGTGGTCCTGACCTTCGTCGGCTTTGCCCTGTTCGAACTGATCAAGCGCCTGCCGATCCATCCGCTGCAATACCTGCTGGTGGGCCTGGCGCTGGCGATCTTCTTCCTGCTGCTGCTCAGCCTGTCGGAGCACATCGAGTTCGTGAAGGCGTACCTGGTTTCGGCGGTGGCCTGCATCGGGTTGCAGTTCGTGTACCTGTCCGGGGTGCTGAAGAGCTGGCTGCGGGCGACCGGATTCGCGGTGATGCTGACCGCGTTGTACGGCGTCCTCTACAGCCTGCTGGTTTCCGAAGACAACGCCTTGCTGATGGGCTCGCTGCTGCTGTTCGGCATCCTCGCCGCGATCATGTGGATCACGCGCAAGGTGGACTGGTATGAGCTGGGTTCCACATTGCGCTGAGCCGGAGCGCAGCCATGCTCAATGCCGAAGCCGTACACAAGCGCGCCTGCCGCGTGCTGCCGGAGGTCCTCGCGACCTCCGGTGTCCTGCTGGAGGACGAAAGCCCGAGTGGGCTTGCCGCTTTGCTGTTTCCCTTGCGGCGCAAGTCCAGCGGTGCGATGGCGTTCCATCTCTCGATCGAAACGGTGGACGCATTGCGAGCCGACCCATGGAGCTTCCTGGAAGCCGCGCTCGAAGCCCGAGGCAAGCTGACTCGACACGGATCGCGATCCGCGTATCGGCCCTGGCGGTCGGTGCGCATGCCCGATCCGGGCGAGGCCGCCTATTTCACATCGAGGAACGATGGAAGGGCGTCGCTTGTGGTGATCCCTTCGGAACGCCTCGCGGTCTATCTGTGGCGCGATTGACCGGATCCAGCCCCGGCCGGTGGCGCGCGCAGGCATGCATGGAAGAAACTCGCGCGTCATCGGCCTTTTGTAGGAGCGGGCCCTGCCCGCGATGCTCTTCGGTCAGATCGCGCAAGAGCATCGCGGGCAGGGCCCGCTCCTACACAGCCGTGGATTCAGGCGAAGAAGCCCACGCCAGGTACCAACCACAGCGATAACCCCGCCAGCGTGGTGCCGATGCCCAGCGCCGCCAGCACATCGCTGGGGTAATGCAAGCCCAGCACCACACGCGACAGCGCCACGCAGGCGGTGAATGGAACCAGCAGCATCGCCAGCGCCGGATAATGCGCGATCGCGACGATGCTGAAGGCCACCGCGTGCAAGGTATGCCCGGAGGGAAAGCTGAATTCATCCAGCGGCGCCACCCACGCGCGGATGCGCGCATCGGAAGCGAACGGACGCGGCCGGCGGGTCCAGCGTTTCAACAGTTTGTACAGGGTCAGGGCGATGACCCCGGTCGCGGCCAGGTGCGCCGAGACAGCCAATCCCGTCCAGCCGTCAAGCACGACCAGCATCGCCATCAGTACATACCAGAACACGCCGTCGCCGAGCCGGCTGACTACCGCGAAGAAACGACGTAGACCTTTCCACTCGCCCCAATGATTGGCGCGCAGGCACCAGCCACTGTCGCGGCGCAGGAACAGTTCACGCGATGGCGACGGGCGCATGGGCTTTCCTCGAGTCGGCGAGTCCGGCCAGCAGGGCATCGAAATCGGCCGCGACCTGTTCCGGGTGCAGCGCCTGCATGGCCCGGTGCGCGTTTCCGGCCAGGGTCCGGCGCAGGTTGTCGTCGCTGGCCAGCTTCACCGCCGCGGCGATGAAATCGGCATCGTTGTCCACGGCCGCACCTTCGACGCCGTCGCGCAGGTGTTCGCGCGCCGCACCATAGTCGAACGCGACCGTGGCCACGCCGCTGGCCATGGCTTCCAGGGTGGTGTTGCCGAAGGTCTCGCTGTGGCTGGGAAAAAGGAACAAATCCGTGCTGGCGAAATACCGCGCCACCTCGTTGCCGCGCTGCAATCCGCAGAACAGGAAATCGGGGTGCTCCTGCGCAATCTTCGGCCGGGCCGGGCCGTCGCCGACCCAGACAAAGCGCGCGTCGGGACGTCTGCGCTGCAACTGGCGGAAAGCGCGCACGGCCAGGTCCAGGTTCTTTTCCGGTGCGATCCGTCCCAGGTAGATCACCGCCAGGTCGTGCTCGCCCACGCCCCACGACTTGCGCAGCTCGAGGTCGCGGTGGACGGGATTGAACCGTTCCGTATCCACCGCGCGTGCGAGCCGGACCACTTTCCTGAAATCCTGTGCTTGCAGGTAATCGGCCAATTCCCGCGTCGGCACCAGGGTGGCGTCGCCACCATTGTGGAAACGGCGCATCCAGCGCAGCGCGATGCTTTCCAGGAAGGGCATGCCGTAATCGCGCATGTACTGGTCGAAGCGGGTGTGGAAACCGGTGGCGGCGGGAATGCCCAACTTGCGCGCCGCACGCAGCGCCGACCAGCCCAGCGGGCCTTCCGTGGCCACGTAGAGGGCATCCGGCCGTGAATCGGTCCAGCGGCGGAGCAGGGTGGCGGTCGCCGGCAGGCCGAACTTCAGGCCCGGATAGCGCGGCAACCCTGCGCCACGCAAGAGCATGGTGTCGTCGACGTGGCCAGCCTCCTCCCTTGCGCGCAGCGCAGGGGAGGATTGAGGAGGGGTGCTTTTGCCCTGGCTGTTGACGGAATCAATGTCCTGGCGCGGACGCACCAGCATCAATTCGTGGCCGCGCGCACGCAGACCCTGTTCCAGGCCCTGCACGGTCAGGGCGACGCCGTTGATCTCCGGCGGGTACGTCTCGGTGACGATGGCATAGCGCATGCGCAGCTCCACGTTTTGCGCATGCTGTACGCGGGGCATGAAGCGGGCATTTCAGTGTGATGACCGGAGGATGACGCGGCTCACCCGTGGGAGCGGCGCGAGCCGCGAACGGGAGTCCATCAGTGCCAGGCGAATCGATGATCCGGGATTGTCGCCTTCGCGGCTTACACCGCTCCCACAAAGTTGGATGCAGGTCAGTCGTCGGATGCGTTCAATTCCACATCCGGAATCCACAGCTCCAGCCATCGGGAAATCTTCTCCTCCGCGCTCAGCGTCTGTGGCGAAGCCGGAACCGGCGCCATGAATTCGTTGTTCCCCTCCAGGCATCCGACGTTCACCGCGCCGTGCAGGCGACCGGCATGCTCGAAAATGACCGCAACCAGCACGCCGCACTTTCCACAAAGCAGGAAATCGGCGGTGTCGGACCCTTGCCGGTACTTGCGCAAGGCATCTTCACGCACCGACACGGACAGCTGTCCGACCGGATCTGAAACATACGCCGCCCCGTGCTTGCGGCAGAACGAGCAATCGCATGCGCGCGGCGTGAAGCCCGACGGGTGCCGGGCGGTTGAAAATACGAGACGCAGCCGACCGCAATGACAGCTGCCGGGGAAGGTCCTCATGGCTTTCCTTGCAGGCAATGCCGGCCTCGGCGCCTGATGGTTCGGCAGGAATGAATCACTGGCGAAGCGGGTTCGGCTTGGCTGGACTGTTCTGGCCGCATGCGCGGGCTACTTGGCCGTGCCTTCAACAGGGAAAGCATCCATCGCCGATTCGAACGCGATGACCAGAATGCAGGGCTCATCTCCTGCACAGGATGCCTTGTGAGGCAGCTTCGCCGGGCCATACGCATACGTTCCCGGCTTCAACACGGTCGCTTCATGGCCGTCATAGGTGACGTGGAGTTCTCCTGAGACCAGGACCATGCGTTCGGCCGAGGTATGCCAATGCCGAGGGATAGTGGATTTTGCCGGGACCTTGAAAAAAATGTCCGCATTTGCCTTGGCGGGATCGCCATGCAGTACTGCGATGGCGCAGCCTTCCGGCAAGAACGCCGGGCACGGCCCCCATTCCAGGCTGGAATCCTGGAACGTCCTTGTCAGGGCGGTTGGTGTCTGGGCGAGCGAAGGCTCACTGCAGAGCAGTGCGTACAACGATGCGGCGGCGTACAGATACTTGGACATAAGTCACCTCATGGGCAGGTTTCTTCCCTGTGCGGAACAACTCCATGACGCAGGCGCGGCTGCAGGAATGCCGTTCGCGAGGAATCCTGGACGATAGTTCGTCATGAACGCCCTCTTCGACAAGCTCGTGACGAATGGGATCGATTATTCAGGGCGCCCTCGACTCCAGGCAGATCAAAAAAGCAAGGTATTCCCAGGCGGAGGCATGCAGAAAATGTCGCCAAGGAGACGCGGTTGCCGGCAATTACGGCACGCCCGCGCCCCGCACCGCCGCCAGCAGCGCGTACCACTCCTCACGACTCAGTTCGATCGTGTCGGCCTTGCAGCTGGCGGCGAGGCGGTCCGGATGGGTGGTGCCGATGATGGGTTGGATGCCTGCCGGGTGCTTCAACAGCCAGGCCAGCAGGATGGCTTCGGGCGCGACTTCTTTCGCTTCCGCCAGTTGCGCCACCAACTCCGAAGCCGGCAGGAAATCCTTCGCGACGGCACCGGCGAACAATCTCCCGCCGGCCAGGGGCGACCACGCCTGGATCATGATTCCGTATTCGCGGCAGTAATCCAGGACGCGTCCCGCGCCGGTGTCGCCGGGTTGGTTGAACAGGAGGCCGTCGGAAATCATCGGGTGGTGCAGCAGGCTCAGTTCCACCTGGTTGACCACCAGCGGCTGTTCCAGGTGTTCCTGCAGCAGCGAGATCTGCGTCGCGTTGTGGTTGCTCACGCCGAAATGCAGCACCTTGCCGCTTTCTTGCAGGTGATCGAAGGCGCGGGCCACTTCGTCCGGTTCCATCAACGGGTCCGGACGATGCAGCAGCAACACGTCCAGGTGATCCGTGTCCAGCCGCTTGAGGGTGCCTTCCACCGAACGCACGATATGGCCGCGGCTGAAATCGTAGCGCGCCGGGCTGCCGGCCTCGGGATCGCCGGTGAAACGGATTCCGCACTTGGACTGCAGGACGATGCGATTGCGCAATTCCGGGATCTGCCGCAAGGCTTCGCCGAACAACTGCTCCGACTTGCCGCGCGCATAGATATCGGCGTGGTCGAACAGGCTGATGCCCTGTTCCAGCGCGGTCTCCACCAGTTTCAGCGTCGCCGATATCTCGGCCGCGGTGATCGCGCTGTCGTCCCAGGCGCGGCTCAGGTTCATGCAGCCGTAGGCGACGCGCGATACGTCGAATTCGGTGTGCGGGATCCGGTAGGTCTTCAAGCCGCTGCCCTCGGGTCGGCGATGGCGGATTGTCCAGCTTTTGGCGTGGCGCTTACAACACGAACGGCTTGAACGCGACGCCCAGGCCAGCCATGTCTTCCGGCTCGCTGGTCAGGTCGGTGCGCAGCAGCGGGCGGGCCTCGATCCAGCGCCTGGAAACGACCAGGTTCAGCTGTTCGCCCACGGCGCTGAGTTCCAGCTTCGGGATCGGCTCGGCATCCTGCGCGCGGTGCAGCAGCACCGACAGCCGCAGCAATGCGGCCTTGCGCCGGGCGCTGAGCATCAGCCGGTCGGGGATGGGATCGAAGGCGGATTTGGGGATGCCGCGCCGGTGGGTCCGGACCAGCGCGGCCAGCACCTGTTGTTCCTGGCGCGAGAAACCGGCGATGTCCGAATGTTCGAGCAGATAGGCGCCATGTACGTGGTACTGGCTGTGGGCCACGGCCAGGCCGATTTCGTGCAGGCGCGCGGCCCAGCCGAGTTGGCGCGCGTCGTCGTCGTCCAGCGACCAGCTGTCCGCGACTTGTTCGAACAGGCGCATCGCGGTGCCTTCCACGCGCGCGGCCTGGATCTCGTCGATGCCGTAACGCCGGGTCAGTGCCGTTACCGAGGCCTCGCGCGGATCGTTGTCGCCGCCGCGGCCAAGCATGTCGTAGAGGATGCCTTCGCGCATCGCCGCCTTGCTCACGATCAGCCGCTGCAGGCCCAGTGCCTCGAACGCCGCTTCCAGCACCAGCACGCCGCCGGCGATGATCGGGCGACGATCATTGGACAAGCCGGGCAGGTCGATCCTGTCGATGTTGTCGGCCAGCAGCAGGCGATCGCGCAGCTGCGGCAAGGCTTCGGCGGTGATCGCGCCCTTGGTCAGCTTCATCGCCGCGCAGATTTCGCCGATGGCCTTGTGCGTGCCGGAGGAGCCGAGCGCCTCGTGCCAGCCCAGCGCGCGGTACAGGCCGGCGAACTGCTGGAACTCGGCGCCGATCTCGGTCAGTGCATCCTTCCAGCGCTTCTTCGACAGCTTGCCGCCCGGGAAGAAACGACGGGTGCTGGCGATGCAACCGACCTGCAGGCTTTCGCGCTCGATATGTTCGAAACCGCGTCCAATGATGAATTCGGTGGAGCCGCCGCCGATGTCGATCACCAGCCGCAACTGCCCGGGCTTGGGTGGTTGCGCATGGGCGACGCCCAGGTAGATCAGGCGCGCTTCCTCGCGCCCGGAAACGACTTCGATCGCATGGCCCAGCGCGGTTTCCGCCGGCACCAGGAAGTTCTGTGGCGAGGAAAGCTGGCGCACGGTGTTGGTGGCCAGCGCGCGTACCCGCACCGCGGGAATGTCGCGGATGCGCTGGCCGAAACGCGCCAGGCATTCTAGGCCGCGCTGGCGCGCTTCGGTGGAGAGGCCGCCCTTGCCATCCAGGCCATCGGCCATGCGCACGGTCTCGCGCAGGCGATCGACCACGCGCAGCTGGCCCAGCGTGTAGCGCGCCACGACCATGTGGAAGCTGTTGGAACCGATGTCGACGGCGGCGAACTGGTCGCCGTCCTGCAGAGGGGGGGAGATGGAGGCGACGGCGAAAGGCATGCGTAAATCTTAGCTTATGGGTCAAGCCCGATTGGCAGGAATGTAGGAGCGCCCATGGGCGCGAGCCCTTCGGTCCGCATCCAGGATCCCACCGGAGAGCTCGCGCCCATGGGCGCTCCTACAGGTTCAGACCTTCGCCAGCAACGCCAGTTGCGCCGAGTGCGCGGCTTCGCCTTCGGCTGGCGACAGCTTGTGGTATTCGCCGTTGGCGTCCAGTTCCCAGGCGTTGCTGTTGTCGTCCAGGTAGTTCTGCAAGGCCTCCTTGAACACGCGCCTGGCCAGGTCTTCATCGAGGATCGGGAAGCAGGTTTCCACGCGGTGCAGCAGGTTGCGTTCCAGCCAGTCGGCGCTGGCGCAATAGAGTTCGGGATCGCCGTCGTTGCCGAACCAGTAGATGCGGCTGTGCTCCAGGAAGCGGCCGATGATGGAACGCACGCGGATGTTGTCGGAAACGCCGGGAACGCCGGGCCGCAACGCGCACGCGCCACGCACGATCATGTCGATCCTGACCCCGGCCTGTGAAGCCGCGTACAAGGCACGGATGATCCGCGGTTCGTTGATCGCGTTGATCTTGATGATGATGCGCGCGGGCTTGCCGGCACGCGCCAGCCTGGCTTCGCGTTCGATCTTCCGGATCAGGCCCGGATGCAGGGTGAACGGCGATTGCAGCAGTCGCTTCAGCTTGGTCGAGGGCGCCAGGCCCGAGAGTTGCTGGAACAGCAGGTGCACGTCGTTGCCGATATCGGGATCGGCGGTGATCAGGCCCAGGTCGGTGTAGGCGCGCGCGGTGCCGCCGTGGTAGTTGCCGGTGCCCAGGTGCACGTAGCGACGCAGCTTGCGGCCCTCGCGGCGCACGATCAGCAGCATCTTGCCGTGGGTCTTGAAGCCGACCACGCCGTACACGACCTGCACGCCGGCTTCCTGCAGGCGGTCGGCCACGCCCAGGTTGGCGTCCTCGTCAAAGCGCGCGCGCAACTCGACCACGACGGTCACGTCCTTGCCGTTGCGCGCGGCCAGGATCAGCGCATCGACGATCGCCGAATCCTTGCCGGTGCGGTACAGGGTCTGCTTGATCGCCAGCACATTGGGGTCGGTGGCGGCCTGGCGGACCAGCTCCGGCACGGGGGTGAAGGCATCGAACGGGTGGTGCATCAACACGTCGCCGTCGTCCACCGTCTCGAATATCGAATCGATCCCGCGCAACGCACGCGGGCTGAACGGCGGGTACTTGAGTTCCGGCTTGTCGGCCAGGTCGTAGACCTGGATCACGCGGTTGAGGTTGACCGAGCCGTCGATCAGGTAGACCGCATTCTCGGGCAATTCGAAATTCTTCAGCAGCGTGCGCACGATCGGCTTGGGGCAATCCCTGGCGATCTCCAGGCGCACCGCGGGGTTGTAGCCGCGGCTGACCAGTTCATCGCGCAGGGCCAGGGCCAGGTTCTCGACTTCCGCCTCGTCCACCACCAGTTCCGAATTGCGGGTGACCCGGAACTGGTAGGCGCCTTTCACTTCCATGCCCGGGAACATCTCGTCGGCGAACGCGGACAGGATCGTCGACAGCAACACGAAATCGTGCTCGCCGCCGGACACGCGATGCGGCAGGTGGATGATGCGCGGCAACGAACGCGGCGCGCGCACGATGGCCATGTGCCCGGCGCGGCCGAACGCGTCCTTGCCCTTCAGCACCACCACGATGTTCAGCGATTTGTTGAGGATCTTGGGGAACGGATGCGAAGGATCCAGCCCCAGCGGCGACAGCACCGGCATGATCTCGTTGCGGAAATAGGCGCGCAGCCAGCGGGTCTGGCGCGCATTCCAGCTGTCGCGGCTGAGCACGCGCACGCCGGCCTCGGCCAGGCCCGGGCGCAGCGTTTCGTTCCAGCAGCGGTACTGGGCATCGACCAGCACGGCGGCGCGCTCGTGGATCTTGTTGAGCACGGTGGCCGGGCTCATGCCGTCGGCCGCGGCGGGCAGGCCGAAATCCATCGCATGGCGCGTGGTCGCGGCGCGGATTTCGAAGAATTCATCCAGGTTGGTGCAGGAGATGCACAGGAAGCGCAGCCGTTCCAGCAACGGCACCTGCGGATCCATCGCCTGGGCCAGCACGCGGAAGTTGAAATCCAGTTGCGACAGTTCGCGGTTGAGGTACAGCGCCGGATCGCGCAGTGGATCGCCTTCGCCCGGTGCGGCAATGACGGGCAGGGAGGGAAGGGCGGCAGTCATGCGGTCTGGCTCCGGGAAGAGGGGCGCGAGGAATCCGGTTCTTGAGGGTTGTCGTGTGGATTGTCGCGCGGGTGCACGCGGTCGGCGTTGAAATGGATCGAGAACACGCTTCCCTGGCCGACTTCGCTTTCGACCTCCAGTCGCGCCTGGTGCAGGTTCAATATGTGCTTGACGATGGAAAGACCCAGGCCGGTGCCGCCGCTTTCACGCGAGCGGCTGGTGGAGACGCGATAGAAGCGTTCGGTGATCCGTGGCAGATGCGCCTGCGGGATGCCGTAACCGGTATCGCGCACGCTGAGCACCGCCCCGTCGCCCTCGCGCGCGAAGCGCAGGTTGATGGTGCCGCCGACCGGGGTGTAGCGCACCGCGTTGCCGACCAGGTTGGAAAAGGCGCTGTGCAGTTCCTTGTTGGAACCCCAGAGATCGACGCCGGCTTCGTCCCGGACCACCAGGGCGTGGCGGTTCTGGCTGAGCGCTTCGGCCTCGCGTTTCAGCGTGGCCAGCATCGGCGTCATCGCCACGCTTTCATCGGGCAGGCTGTCCTGCGCTTCCAGTCGCGACAGGGTCAGCAGGTCTTCGACCAGTTGGGTCATGCGCTGGGACTGCTTCCGCATCTCCGACAGGATCGGCGTCCACGCGGGAAAATCGGCCGGATCCAGCATGTCCAGGTAGCCATGGACCACGGTCAGCGGCGTGCGCAGTTCATGCGAGACGTTGGCGACGAAATCCTGGCGCATCTGCTCCAGCCGCAGCAGCTTGCTGACATCGCGCGCGACCAGCAGCCAGTAGTCGTCCGAATACGGGATCAGGTGCAGGTTGAGGCGCAGTTCCGGGTCCACTGGCGAAGCGGCATCCAGCATCGGCTCGGCATTGCGGCCCGCGGCCAGCCAATGCGAAAGCGGCAGCGGTCGCAGGCGATCGCCGAGCGGCGTGCCCAGGCTGGAATGCTGCAAGCCGAGCAGCGTGGTCGCGGCCTTGTTGAACCACAGCACGCGCTGGGTGTTGCGGTCCACCACCACGACCGCATCGGGCAAGGCGTCGGCGGCGGCGCGGTAGGCGCGCAACAGGTCCAGCAGGCGGCGCTTGCGCGCGCGCATTTCCGACTGGCTGCGGTAGAGCAGGCGGTCGAGCTCATTCCAGACGCCAGATCCCTGGGCCGGCTGCACGCGCTGCCGCGCGGTCAGCCGCAGCAACACCTTGCGCAGCCGCCAGTAATGCCAGGCCACCACGCCCAGCGCCGCCACGGCCAGTACCGGCCAGACCTGGCCCAGCAACCCGCCCAGCAGCGTGGCGGCGGCAAGCACCGCGACCAGTTGGCCGAGCGTCTTGAACCAGGAGGAGCGGAAGTGGGGAGGCATGGGGGAGGAGCGAGGAGTGAGTGGGGAGGAGTGAGGAACGAGGTACGAGATGCGAGGAGTGCGCGGAATATCGGGAGTCGGCAAGTAAGGAATGGTATGGGCGAAGAGTTACAGACTAGCCATTCCCCCCTCACTTCTCACTCCTCCCCACTCACTCCTCGCTCCTGGCCCCTCACACCGCCGCCGAAAACCGATACCCCGATCCCCGCACCGTCTGCACCATGTTTTCCACGCCATGCGGTTCCAGGGTCTTGCGCAGGCGGCGGATGTGCACGTCCACGGTGCGTTCTTCCACATAGACGCTGCCGCCCCAGACGTGGTCCAGCAACTGGGTGCGGCTGTAGACGCGTTCGGGGTGGGTCATGAAGAAGTGCAGCAGACGGTATTCGGTAGGGCCGATCGGTACCGGTACGTCGCCGGCGAATACGCGATGCGCGGCGCCGTCGATGCGCAATCCGCCGATGGCGATGCTGCCGTCTTCGTCGTCCTCGCGCGAACGACGCATCACCGCGCGGATCCGCGCCAGCAGTTCGCGCGCCGAAAAGGGCTTGACCACGTAATCATCGACGCCCGCCTCGAGGCCGCCGACGCGGTCGTTTTCCTCGCCGCGCGCGGTCAGCATGATGATCGGCACGTCGCGGGTCAGCGCATCCTTGCGCCAGCGCCGGGCCAGTTCCAGGCCGCTGGTGCCGGGCAGCATCCAGTCGAGCAGGATCAGGTCGGGAACGCGGTCGGCGATCGCGGTCTGCGCCTCGCGGGCGTCGCCGGCGTGCATGGGCTCGAACTCGCCCTTGCGCAGGGCGAAAGCGACCATGTCGCGGATCGCGGGTTCGTCATCGACGATCAGAATGTGTTTTTGCATGTCGAGTCCTGCGCCAGGTCATGCTGGCATTGTCATCCATGGCAGCAAGTAAACGACGCTTTTGTGACCGTCAGGTGACAGGGGTGGCGGACTTGTCGGATGACAGCAAGGTTGCGGTCGGAAGACGTGAGCCGGTAGCCGATAGCCGGAGAGCAAATCATGATCTCCGGCTACCGGCTACCGGCTACCGGCTTCCTGGCCCCTTCCGCACCCTAACGCCGCTCCACATCCGGATCCCGGATGCCCTGGCGACGCAATTCCAGCACCTGCGGGGTAAGGGCGGCGATCCGCGAATCGATGCGCGCCCGGGCGTAGTAATCCAGGTCTTCGCGCTTCTTCAGGGTCTGCAACTGGATCAGCGCCTGTTCCGGTCGGCCATTGAGGAACGCGGCCTCGGCATAGGCTTCACCGGCGCGCGCCAGGTCGCCGGCCAGTTCGTTGGCGCGGGCGAAATTCTGCTGGAACACCGGATCATCGGCGGAATCGCCGAGCAGTGGACGCAGCACGGCTTGCGCGCGTTTGCCGGATTCGCGACCTCCTTGTTCGTTCAGCACCCGCGCGTAGGTCAGGGCCACGGCGCGGTTGTGGGGCGTCTGCTGCAGCAAACGGCTGAATCGCTGGTTGGCCAGCGCGGTCTTGCCGGCGTGCGACTCCGCTTCGCCGATCGCCAGCGCCAGCCACAGGTTGTCCGGATATTTGACCAGCAATGGTTCCAGGTCGGCCGCGGCCGCGGCCGGGCTGTTGCCGCGCAACCGGGCCAACGCCAGGCCGTATTTCTGCGCGTCGCTGAGGCCTTTCGCGCTGGCCAGGCGGATTCGTTCGTATTCCCTGATCGCCGCGCCCGGAGTATCTGCGCTGAGCACGCGCAGGCGTTCCTTGGCCCAGTCGAACTGGCCACTGCCGCCCTTGGCGGCATCGCCCACGGAGACGAGCAGGGAGCTGGGCAGCAACGGGTTGAGCAGGCCGGGCACGGCATAGGAAGGATTGCGCGGGATCTGTTCGGTCTGGGTGCCGCCTGGCGTGGATGTGGTCACCGGGATGCTGTTTTCCCGGGTGATCTGTTCCGCGCGCTGGCGCGCTTCGCTGATCCGGGTAGTGGTCACCGGGTGGGTCTGCAGATAGTCGGGGGTGCGCTCGCGGTCGCCGCCACGATTGCCGCGCATGGCTTGCGACATGCGTTCGAAGAATCCGGCCATTGCGTCCACGTCGTAACCGGCGCGGTACAGGGTGCGGATGCCGACGCGGTCGGCCTCGGCTTCGTTGGAGCGGGTGTAATCGATCTGGCGCTGGGCGATCAGGCCCATGGCGCTGGCGATCGCGGCCTGCGAGGCGTTGCTGCCCGAATCGCCTCCCGCGGCCTGGGCCAGCACGATCGCGCCCAGCATGCCCAGCAGGATCGGGATCTGGTCGCGTTGCGCGCGTTCCGCCCCGCGCAGGACGTGCTGCTGGGTGACATGGGCGATTTCATGCGAAAGCACCGCGGCGACTTCATCCTCGCGCTCGGCGGTGAGGATCAACCCGGCATTGGTCCCGATATAGCCGCCCAGTGTGGCGAAGGCGTTGATCTGCCGGTCCTTGAGCAGGAAGAAATTGAATGCCTGGCGCGGCTGGTCGCTGTCGGCGCCCAGGTGGCCGCCCATGTTCTGCAGCCAGTCGTCCAGCAAGGGATCTTCCAGCAGGTAGCCATAGTTGCGCAGCTCGCGCAGCATCATGCCGCCGTATTCGGCCTGCCGCGCCGGGGTCAGCAGTTCGCCGGCGGAAGAGCCGATGTCCGGAAGCTTGGACTCCTGGGCTGGTGCCAGCGGGGCCGCCAGGGCCAGGGTCAGGGCAACAGCGAGCAGGGAAGGACGCAAGCAATTACTCCGGAAAATAGGTGGAAACACGGGTGGAGGATGACGGCTGGCGCCAGCGACCGGGTGAACATCCGGTTAATTCGCAGTGTTCCAGTTCGCGGGCTGGTGACGCGACGACATGCCACCATAGTCTTCCGACCCCAATCACCGCCGAGAATTCCCGTGTCCGATGCAGTTGTCGCCGACAAACCCGAAATCATCCTTTACACCACGGCCATCTGCCCTTATTGCGTAGCCGCCAAGAATTTCCTCAAGAGCAAGGGCCAGAGCTGGACCGAAGTACGGATCGACACCGATCCGGCCGCGCGCGAAAAGATGATGGCCGCGACCCGGCGCACCAGCGTGCCGCAGATCTTCATCGGTGCGACCCATGTGGGTGGCTATGACGACCTGGTCGCGCTGCATCGCGCCGGCAAGCTGGAGCCGCTCCTCGCCGGCCAGGCGCAGGGAGAGCAGGCATGAGCGACAGGACCGGAAACGAAGACGATCGCCTGGCCGAGTTCACCCGGTTCCGCCAGCGCATGAACGAACGCATCCTCGCCGAACCCAACCAGGTGGTGCGGCGCTTCTTCGCCCTCGACACCCAGACCTACCAGGCCGGCGCGCTGGACGTGAAGACCAAGGAACTGCTGGGACTGGTGGCCTCGATGGTGCTGCGCTGCGACGACTGCATCAGTTACCACGTGGCCCAGTGCAAGGAAGTCGGCGCGACCCGCGAGGAGTTCTTCGAGACATTCTCGGTTGGTTTGGTGGTGGGTGGTTCCATCGTTATTCCGCACCTGCGCCGCGCGGTCGATTTCCTGGACCAGCTGGAAGCCGGGGCGTCGGCGCCGGAGGCGCACGATCACGGCTGAGGTTTTTCCCTTCTCCCTCCGGGAGAAGGTGCCCGAAGAGCCTGCCCCCGAATGCTCTAGTCGGGGGGCGGATGAGCGAAAGTGCGATCAAATCACGATGTGGTTCCCGTGAATCGGAGCCCTTCCGCCCTCACACCCCAAGGGTGCTTGCTGCGCAGCGTCCGTCGCTGCGCGCCACCTTCTCCCGGTGGGAGAAGGGAAGAGTCCCCAAGACCAAAGTCGATTTGGGGTCGACAGGCCGGATCAGGCATAATTCACCACTTAACTCTTTTCTTCCGCGCCCGCGCCAGTCATCCGCGCGGGTCGCCTCTGCACGGAATCCCGACACTAATGACCACTCAGACGATCACCGTCATCCGCGGCGATGGCATCGGCCCGGAAATCATGGATGCCGCCCTTTACGTGCTGGATGCGATGAAGGTCGGCCTGGCCTACGAAGAGGCCGATGCGGGCCTGGTGGCGCTTGAGAAGCACGGGCAGTTGCTGCCGCAGGCCACCCTGGACTCGATCCGCCGGAATCGCGTGGCCCTGAAAAGCCCGTTGACCACGCCGGTCGGCGAAGGCTTCAGCTCGATCAACGTCGAGCTGCGCAAGCGCTTCGACCTGTACGCCAACGTGCGCCCGGCCAAGTCTTTCCCCAACACCAAGTCGCGCTTCCCGGCCGGCGTGGACCTGATCACGGTGCGCGAGAATACCGAGGGCGCGTACAGCGCCGAAGGCCAGGAAACCTCGCCCGACGGCGAGTTCGCGACTTCGATCACGCGCACCACGCGCGCCGGTTCCGAACGCATCGTGCGCTATGCCTTCGACCTGGCCCGCCGCACCGGCCGCAAGAAGGTCACGGTGGTGCACAAGGCCAATATCCTGAAATCGACTTCAGGCCTGTACCTGCGCACCGCGCGCGCGGTCGCGGCCGAGTATCCGGACATCGAATGCAACGAGATGATCGTGGACAACACCTGCATGCAGCTGGTGATGCGTCCGGAGCAGTTCGACATCATCGTCACCACCAACCTGTTCGGCGACATCATTTCCGACCTGTGCGCCGGCCTGGTCGGTGGCCTGGGCCTGGCCCCGGGCGCCAATATCGGCATCGAGGCGGCGATTTTCGAAGCCGTGCATGGCTCGGCCCCGGATATCGCCGGCAAGGGCGTCGCCAATCCCTGCGCGCTGTTGCTGGGTGCGGTGCAGATGCTGGACCACCTGGGCCAAACCGAGAACGCTGCACGTCTGCGTAACGCCATCGTGGCTACACTTGAGGCCAAGGATTCGCTGACCCCGGATCTTGGTGGCGAAGGCACCACGATGTCCTTCGCCAAGGCAATCGCCAATCGCGTTTGATGCGGCTTTGATACAGCTGGCCGTATCGAAAGATCTGACCGGAACCCAGGGGGGAAACGTTGTAGGGGTCTAAATCGCGGGAGTTCCCGCGGGAGAGGTTTCATGCCGTTTTTGCGTTTGTTTCCCTGGGGCTGTGCCCTTGCAATGCTGCCGACCCTGGCCTCGGCCGCTACCTACACCGTGGGGCCAGGCAAGCAGTACTCACAACTTTCCACCGTGTTCAGCAGCAATAACCTGTCACCCGGCGACATCGTCCTGGTCGACGGTGGCGTGACCTACAACGGCGGCATCGTGGTCCAGGACGACGACGGCGGCACCGCCGCCAATCCGGTCGTGATCCGCTGGAACCGTGCGGTGGGAGCGACCCGCCCGTTGCTCCAGGGCGGGCAGCACACGATCAAGTTCGAACAATCCAACAATGTGGTCTTCGAGGGTTTCGAAGTCACCGGCGGCAGCAGCACCTGCATCTTCAGCGAAGCCGACAATGTCACCGTGCGCGACAGCCTGATCCGCGACTGCCCTTCGCACGGGATCCTCGGGGCGGACCAGAATTCGGGGTCGTTCACGCTCGAATACAGCGAGATCCGCAATTCCGGCGCCGGCACCAGTCGCCATTCGATCTACATGCAGAGCGATGAAGTGGCCTTCCCGGGCGCCGTCTTCAACATGCGCTACAACTATGTGCATAGCGCTACCGGCGGCGTGCTGGTGCGCGTGCGCCATGAGCGGGCCCTGATCTACTACAACTGGATCGAAGGTTCGGTGTACGGGGAAATGGAGCTCATCGGACCGGATTGCGACACCCAGAAGGCCGGATGGACGCCGAACCTCAAGCGCGAGGATGCGGACATCGTCGGCAACGTCATCGTTCACACCAATAGCTGGCGTAATGCGATCCGCGCCGGTGGCGACCTCGACGGGCGCAGCCAGGGGCGCATGCGCCTGGTCAACAACACGATCATCTTCGATCGCGGCGGCGCGGCCAATGCGGTCATGGTGCAACTGGGCGCGGGTTCGGTCGAGATGCACAACAACGTCGTCTACCAGACCGCCGCGGGCAGCAGTCCGGCGATCCTCCGCGAGAATCCCGCCAGCGACGTCGGCGACCCGGATGTTTGCGAACCCCAGAGCAAGGAGCCCTGGGCCGGTGGCCGCAAGGTTTCCGGCACCAACAACTGGGTGCAGACCGGTGCGCAGCTGATACCGGCCGAATTCACCGGCACCGTGCAGGGCGCCAACCCCCTGCTGGTCGATATCGCCTCGCGCAAGCTGCGTCCGGCGGCTGGCAGCCCGCTGATCGACGCCGCCAACGCCAATCCACCCGCACCGCCCGCATTTCCGTTTCCTTCCCCGCAGTTGTTGCCGGCCTACGACCCGCCGGTGCGCGCGAAGCTGGCGGTCGGGGACGAGCACGCACGCCTGCCGCTGGCTTCCAGGTACGATATCGGCGCTTTCGAACAATTCGATATCGACGACGTGATCCAGCGCATCCGGGTCAACGGGTCGCAACCGCGCATACCGGGCAGGCCAGCCGGTGCCTCCCAGGCGATTCCTTCGGCCAGCCCCGGCGTTCGGATCCGCAGCACGGGCGATACCCAAAGCGGCGACTACCAGAGGTCTCCGCGCACGCGGGTCAGGCCCAGGTCGGCCAGGGAGAGGGCGGTCAGGGAGCATTGACTGGACGAGCGAGGCCGCTGGCCGATCAGCGGATCGCCTGGACTTCCCGGTCATCCTGATCGAGGGGTTGGGTTTTCCCCGGCGATAGCTCGCCGGATCAGGGTATCTCCCTCCAAGCATCAGCAAACGGGACGCACAGCGTCCCGTTTTTGCATCCGGGCGTCCCGTCAACGGGCTTGGAAGCATCAATGTTGCAAAGCACAATAATCGCCCCCAATCCAATGGCTGACCCATGTCGATGGACCCCCGCCCCAGTGCCCTGGCGCTGACCCCGCTGTTGTTGTTCCTTGCGCTGTTCTTCGGCGCAGGGCTGTATTTCACCGCGCATGGCGATGCCATGGGCTTCTACCAGTTGCATGCGCCGGTTGCGATCCTGCCCGCCCTGGCGCTGGGGTTGTGGATCGCGCATCGCCGCGGGGTCAAGGCGATGGACACGTTGATCGCCGGCATCGGCGATTCCAACATCATCCTGATGTGCCTGATCTTCCTGCTGGCCGGCGCGTTCGCCATGGTCACCCAGCAGATCGGCGCGGTGGATGCGGTGGTGTCGCTGGGCGTGGGCGCATTGCCGCCGGCGTTGATCTTGCCGGGCTTGTTCCTTATCGCGGGCTTCCTGTCGCTGGCCATAGGGACTTCCATGGGCACCATCGCCGCGATCGCGCCGATCGCCCTGGGCGTTTCCGATGCGGCGGGAATCGATCGCGCGCTGGTGATCGGCGCGGTCATCGGCGGCGCCACTTTCGGCGACAACCTCTCGGTGATTTCCGATACCGCCATCGCCGCGGCGCGCACCCAGGGTTGCAGCGTGCGCGACAAGTTCCGCGAGAACCTCAAGATCGCATTGCCCGCAGCCGTGCTGACCCTGGTCGTGCTGGCCGTGGCCGGCGACGCATCGCCGCTCGCGCAGATGGAAAAAACTTCACCCTGGCTGGTGCTGCCTTACGTGCTGGTGCTGGCCTTGGCGCTGATCGGGATGGACGTGCTGGTGGTGTTGGGCATCGGCCTGGTGGTGGCCGGGTTGTTTGGATATTTCAGCGGCCAGGATTACGGCGTGGCCGACTTCGGCAACGATATCTACGCGGGTTTCGAGAGTGTCGTGGAGATCACCTTGCTGGCCTTGTTCATCGGCGGGCTGGGGGCCTTGATCAAAGCCAGTGGCGGCCTGTCCTGGCTGGCCGCGCGGATCTCGCGCATCGCCCGCGGCAACAGCGGCCGGCGCACCGGCGAATGGAGCATCGCCGCGCTGGCCTCGGTCACCGACGTGTTCACCGCCAACAACACCGTCGCCATCCTGATCAGCGGCAGCGTGGCGCGCGATATCGCCGAACGCCACGACGTGCCGCCGGCAAGGGCGGCGAGTCTGCTGGATATCTTCGTCTGCAGCGTGCAGAGCCTGCTGCCTTACGGCGCGCAGATCCTGCTGGCCGCGTCGCTGGCCGGGCTGTCGCCGCTGGTGCTGGTGGGCAAGGCCCACTATTGCTGGTTGCTGGCCGCGGTGGCCGTGGTGTTCATGCTGCTGCCCGGGCGAAAGCGAAGCGCATTGGCGACGGCGGGCGAACAAGCCTGAAACGAAGAACGGGGCGCGATGCGCCCCGTTCCGATTCCATCGATGACTAGCGCCGGTCAGCGCGAATTGAGTTTCGACAGCAAGCGCAGGAACTCGATGTACAGCCAGACCAGCGTGACCATCAGGCCGAAAGCGCCGTACCACTCCATGTACTTCGGCGCGCCTTGCTCGACGCCGTTTTCGATGAAGTCGAAGTCCAGGACCAGGTTCAACGCCGCGACCACGATCACGAACAGGCTGAAGCCGATGCCGACGATGCCCGATTCATGGATCAGCGGGATATTGATGCCGAAGAAACCCAGCACGATGCTGGCCAGGTAGACTAGGGCGATGCCGCCGGTGGCCGCGACCACGCCCAGTTTGAAGTTCTCGGTCGCCTTGATCAGGCCGCTGCGGTAGGCCATCAGCAGGGCGAACAGGGTGCCGAAGGTCAGCAGCACGGCCTGGAAAACGATGCCATCGAAGCGCAATTCGTACATCGCTGAAATCGAACCCAGGAAGAAGCCTTCCACCAGCGCGTAAAGCGGCGCGGTGATCGGCGCCCAGGTCTTCTTGAAGATGGTGACCATGGCCAGGATGAAGCCGCCGATCGCACCGCCCAGCATGTAGCCGGCCACGCCCGGGGCCACGGCGGGGCCGTCGGCGCCCATGACGATGGATTGGTTCCAGGCGAAGGCGGCGGTCAGCACGCTCAGCAGCAACAGGATGCCGGTCTTGTTGACCGTGCCGTTCAGGCTCATTGCCCCGGCATCGCGGGAAACCACCGTGCCACTGCCGAGGTCGAGGAAAGTGGATTCTTTGAGTGCCGGGTTGCCGCTGCGGATCATGGGTTTCCTCGTTGGAGAATTAGGACTGCAGTCCATTGAAGGTGAGGATAGCCTATCGCCGAATCAAGCCGTGGGGTTTGACAGGGCAGGCGCAGGTTCCGACAATACGCGGCCTTGTTGGCCTGCACGGCATCGCGGGACCCGAGTCGGGGTATAGCGCAGTCTGGTAGCGCATCTGGTTTGGGACCAGAGGGTCGGGGGTTCGAATCCCTCTACCCCGACCACTTCAGGTGCCGATCAAGCGGCTGGGTGCGACAATTCCGGACCGGGCGCCCGTAGCTCAACCGGATAGAGCACCGGCCTTCTAAGCCGGCGGTTACAGGTTCGAGTCCTGTCGGGCGCGCCACTGCGGTATGTTGTCGTTGTAGTTCGTTTCATATGGTGGATGTAGCTCAGCTGGTTAGAGCACCGGATTGTGATTCCGGGGGTCGCGGGTTCAAATCCCGTCTTCCACCCCATATCGAAAAGAGTCGTGGCGGGTTCCTGATGCGGCCATGGCTTGTTACAATCTCCACACAGTTTCAGGGCTGTTAGCTCAGTTGGTAGAGCAGTTGACTCTTAATCAATAGGTCGAAGGTTCGAATCCTTCACAGCCCACCAAACCCGAAGCGCCCGGTCACCCCGGGCGCTTTTTTGTTGTCCGGGAGACCGGCGGCCCGGTCGGCGGATACAATGGCGACGGACCAGCGAAAGTGGCGGAATTGGTAGACGCACTGGATTTAGGTTCCAGCGGGTAACCCCCGTGGGGGTTCGAGTCCCCCCTTTCGCACCGCGCCGCAGCTGGATTCCTGCCGCGATAATGCTGAATGCGCCGCAGCGCGCACTGATCCGTGAGCCGCAGGCGTTTGCGGGTTATTTCCCCGAAGCTGAGTGACAGGAGCGGCGAACGCGCCTCGACCCGGATGACAGGCGTTTTCGGCCACGAAGCCAGCCCAACGCTGGCAGCCAGCCCCGTAATCGGCGAAACTACTGCGTTGCGCCGGTGTTGCGTCAGTCCCGAGGCTGCGCGCCCTCCGCCAACCAGATCATCAACATCGTGCCGCGGGCCTTCCCGTGGCCGCAGGAGTCAGTGGATATGCAAGTTTCCGTCGAATCGCTCGGCAACCTCGAGCGCCGCATGAGTTTCACCCTTCCGGCCGAACGCCTGGACACCCACATCGGCGGCCGCCTGCGCGAGCTGGCCCGTACCGCGCGGATCAAGGGCTTCCGTCCCGGCAAGGTGCCGCAGAAGGTGATCGAACAGCGTTTTGGCCAGCAGGTCCGCAGCGAAGCCCTGAACGGGCTGCTGCGCGAGACCTTCGATTCGGCGGTGCGCGAGCAATCGCTGCAACTGGCCGGCAACCCGCGCCTGGAGCCGGCCGGCGCCGGTGAGCTGGAGTGGGTGGCGACGTTCGAAGTGGTGCCGGATTTCGGCGACGTCGACATGTCCAAGCTCAACGTGACCCGGCACACGGCCGAAGTCACCGAGGCCGACATCGACCAGATGATCGAGAACCTGCGCCTGCAGCGCCGCACTTTCCAGCCAGTGCAGCGCGCCGCCCAGCAGGGCGACCGCGTGGCCCTGGAGACCTGGTCGCAGGCCGGCGACGAGCGCCTGCCCGCCGAGGGCGTCGAGAAGGGCGCGACCCTGATCGGTTCGGGAGTCATGTACAGCGGCATCGAGAACGCGCTGGTGGGCATGTCCAGGGGGGAGGAAAAAGACATCACCGTCGATTTTCCCGCTGATTGGCGCGTGGCCCAGCTGGCCGGTCGCCAGGTGCACGTGTACCTGAAGGCGATCGAGGTTTCCGAGTCGGTGATGCCGGAAGTGGACAAGGAATTCGCGCGCAGTTTCGGTGTGAAGGGAGGCGACCTGGAGCAGTTCCGCGCCGATATCCGCAGCAACCTGGAGCGCGAGCTCAAGGGCGCCCTGATGACCCGCCTGCGCCGCGAAGTGGGCGAGCAGCTGATCGCCGCTTATTCACATGTGGAAATGCCGCCGCGCCTGGTCGAGAACGAAGCCCGCGCCATGGTCCAGCAGACCGTGGACCAGGCCCAGCGCAATGGCCAGAACGTGCAGGTCCCGGCGGATGCGCACCAGGGCTTCATGGATGCGGCTCGCAAGCGCGTGCTGGTCGGCCTGCTGGTCGGTGAGGTCGCGCGCAGCAACCAGCTGCGCCTGGATCCCAAGCGCCTGAACGAGACGCTGCGCCTGATCGCCTCGACCTACGAAGAGCCCGAGCAGGTCATTGAGTTGTACCGCAACGATCCCCAGTTGATGAGTGGGCTGCAGAATCGGGTGATGGAAGAGCAGGTGATCGACTGGATCGCCGAACGCGCCCAGCACACCGAGCAGGCGCTGTCCTTCCAGGACGCGATTCGCCAGTAAGCAGCGCACAGCCAGTGCCCGGATGTCCGCATCCGGGCGTTCCCGCCCTCAACCAGGTCGAAACCACACATGAGCCTCATCCAGCCCCAAGCCCTGAACCTGGTCCCGATGGTGGTCGAACAGACCAGCCGCGGCGAGCGGGCCTACGACATCTATTCGCGCCTGCTGAAGGAACGCGTGATCTTCCTGGTTGGCGGCGTCGATGACCATGTCTCCAACGTCATCGTGGCGCAGATGCTGTTCCTGGAAGCCGAGAATCCCGAAAAGGACATCAGCTTCTACATCAACTCGCCGGGTGGCGTGGTCACCGCCGGCATGGCCATCTACGACACCATGCAGTACATCAAGCCCGACGTGAGCACCATCTGCGTCGGCCAGGCCTGCAGCATGGGCGCGCTGTTGCTGTCGGCCGGCGCCGCCGGCAAGCGTTATGCGCTGCCGAACTCGCGGGTGATGATCCACCAGCCGTCGGGCGGTTCCCAGGGCCAGGCGACGGACATCGATATCCAGGCTCGCGAGATCCTGGCCATGCGCGCCCGCCTGAACGAAATCATGGCCAAGCACACCGGCCAGTCGCTGGAAACCATCGCCCGGGACACCGAGCGCGACAATTTCAAGAGCGCTGCCGATGCCGTGGCCTACGGCCTGGTCGACCAGGTCCTGGAACGTCGCCCGGATGACTCCATCCAGGCCGGCTGAACAATGGGGCCGACCCGCTGAAAGTACCGGGATACAACGTTCCCACCCATTTCCGGCCCGCGCCCACATCGCGCGGCCGGGAGTGCTATTCTCAAACCGAACACCCGCTTGACGGGTCGGGTGACTGGACAAGCAAAGCATGAGCGAAGACCGGCAAAGCCGTTCCGGCGACAGCAACAAGATCCTCTACTGTTCGTTCTGCGGCAAAAGCCAGCACGAAGTCCGCAAGCTGATCGCGGGCCCGAGCGTGTTCATCTGCGATGAATGCGTGGAGCTGTGCAACGACATCATCCGCGAGGAACTCGAGGAAAAGGCGCAGTCCGCACGCAGCAGCCTGCCCAAGCCGCGCGAGATCCTGGAAGTGCTGGACCAGTACGTCATCGGCCAGCAGCGCGCCAAGCGCACGCTCGCCGTGGCCGTGTACAACCACTACAAGCGCATCGAGAGCCGCAGCAAGAACGACGAGGTCGAACTGGCCAAGTCGAACATCCTGCTGGCCGGTCCGACCGGTTCCGGCAAGACCTTGCTGGCCGAAACCCTGGCGCGCCTGCTCAACGTGCCGTTCACCATCGCCGACGCCACCACCCTGACCGAAGCCGGTTATGTGGGCGAGGACGTGGAGAACATCATCCAGAAGCTGCTGCAGAAGTGCGATTACGACGTCGACAAGGCGCAGCAGGGCATCGTCTACATCGACGAGATCGACAAGATTTCGCGCAAGAGCGAAAACCCGTCGATCACCCGCGACGTGTCCGGCGAAGGCGTGCAGCAGGCGCTGCTCAAGCTGATCGAAGGCACCGTGGCCAGCGTGCCGCCGCAGGGCGGACGCAAGCACCCGCAGCAGGAATTCCTGCAGGTGGACACCAAGAACATCCTGTTCATCTGCGGCGGCGCGTTCGCAGGCCTGGACAAGATCATCCAGCAGCGCTCCACAGAAGCCAGCGGCATTGGCTTCGGTTCCAAGATCAAGAGCTCCACGATCAAGGCCGAGATGGGCAAGGTGCTGTCGGAAGTCGAGCCCGAGGACCTGATCAAGTTCGGCCTGATTCCGGAATTCGTCGGCCGGCTGCCGGTGGTCGCGACTCTGGAAGAGCTGGACGAGGCGGCCCTGATCAAGATCCTGACCGAGCCCAAGAACGCGATCACCAAGCAGTTCAAGAAACTGTTCGACATGGAAGGCGTGGAACTGGAGTTCCGCCCGGATGCCCTCTCGGCGATCGCGCGCAAGGCGCTCAAGCGCAAGACCGGCGCGCGCGGCCTGCGCACCATCGTCGAATCGGTGCTGCTGGATACGATGTACGACCTGCCATCGCTGGAAAACGTCGGCAAGGTGGTGGTGGACGAATCGGTCATCGAGCACAAGTCCGAGCCGTACCTGATCTACCAGAACGTGCCGTCGCAGGCCAAGGTCGCGGGCGCCGAGTAAGTCTCCCAAGCCGTTGAAACACAACGGCTTCCTACTTTCCTATTGCATCCCTTCGCGGATGGCCCCATAACGGGGCCATGGTGCTTTGCACCGCCTTGTCCGCACTCTTCTGGAGCCCTGATGGCCCGTTCCGAATCCGAATTCCTCGACCTGCCGGTCCTGCCGCTGCGTGATGTCGTGGTCTTCCCGCACATGGTCATTCCGCTGTTCGTCGGCCGCGACAAATCCATGCGCGCGCTGGAGCAGGCGATGGAAGCGGACAAGCGCATCCTGCTGCTGGCGCAGAAGTCGGCCGAAACCGATGATCCGGCCGCCGCCGACCTGTATTCGATCGGCACGCTTGCCCAGGTGTTGCAGTTGCTGAAGCTTCCCGATGGCACCATCAAGGTGCTGGTGGAAGGCACGGCGCGCGTCGATGTCAGCGAGGTCAGCGAACGCGATGGTTCGCTGTACGGGCGTGGCACGGTGATCGATTCCAGCGATATCCGCGAAGGGCGCGAAGTCGAGGCGGTTGCGCGTTCGCTGATGGGCCTGTTCGAGCAATACGTCAAGACCAACCGCAAGCTGCCGCCGGAGCTGTTGCAGACGCTCGCCGGCATCGACGAGCCCAGCCGCCTGGCCGATACCATCGCCGCGCACCTGGGCGTGCGCCTGAGCGACAAGCAGCGCTTGCTGGAAACCTTGGAGATCGGCGACCGGCTGGAGTTGCTGGTGGGTTTCGTCGATGGCGAGATCGACGTGCAGCAGCTGGAAAAACGCATCCGCGGCAGGGTCAAGTCGCAGATGGAGAAGAGCCAGCGCGAGTACTACCTCAACGAACAGATGAAGGCGATCCAGAAGGAACTGGGCGAACTGGACGAAGCGCCCAACGAGCTGGAAGACCTGGCCCGCAAGGTCGCCGCCGCCGGCATGCCCAAGGTGGTGGAGACCAAGGCGAAAAACGAGCTCAACAAGCTCAAGCAGATGTCGCCGATGTCGGCAGAGGCCGCGGTCGTGCGCAACTATCTCGACTGGCTGCTGGGCGTGCCGTGGAAGAAGCGCACCAAGATCCGCAAGGACCTGAAGGTCGCGCAGGACACGCTGGACGCGGATCACTACGGTCTGGAAAAGGTCAAGGAGCGCATCCTGGAATACCTCGCCGTGCAATCGCGTGTGACCAAGATGAAGGGCGCGATCCTGTGCCTGGTCGGTCCCCCCGGCGTGGGCAAGACCTCGCTGGGCCAGTCGATCGCCCGGGCCACCAACCGCAAGTTCGTGCGCATGTCGCTGGGCGGCGTGCGCGACGAGGCCGAGATCCGCGGCCACCGCCGTACCTATGTCGGCTCCATGCCCGGCCGCATCGTGCAGAACCTCAACAAGACAGGCAGCAGGAACCCGCTGTTCCTGCTGGATGAAATCGACAAGATGTCGATGGATTTCCGCGGCGACCCGTCTTCCGCATTGCTGGAAGTGCTGGATCCGGAACAGAACAACACCTTCAACGACCATTACCTGGAAGTGGACCTGGACCTGTCCGAAGTCATGTTCGTGGCCACGTCCAATACGCTCAACATCCCCGGCCCGTTGCTGGACCGCATGGAAGTGATCCGCATCCCCGGCTACACCGAGGAAGAAAAGCTCAACATCGCCGAGCGTTACCTGGTTCCCAAACAATTGAAGGCCAACGGCCTGAAGCCGGAGGAACTGAAGATCGCCGAAGGAGCGATCCGCGACATCGTGCGTTACTACACGCGCGAATCCGGGGTGCGCAACCTGGAGCGCGAGATCGCCAAGATCTGCCGCAAGGTAGTAAAAGAAATCGCATTGGCTGGCCCGCAACCGAAGAAGAAGGGCAAGACTGCCGCGATCAGCGTCACCTCGAAAAACCTGGAGAAATACCAGGGCGTGCGTCGCTTCGACTTCGGCCGCGCCGAGGAACAGAACGAGATCGGCCTGGTCACCGGCTTGGCCTGGACCGAGGTCGGTGGCGATCTGCTGCAGATCGAAGTCAGCCTGGTGCCCGGCAAGGGTGGACTGACCCTGACCGGCCAGTTGGGCGACGTGATGAAGGAATCCGCGTCTGCGGCATTGTCGGTAGTGCGCTCCCGCGCCGAAAGCCTGGGCATCGACACCGATTTCCTGCAGAAGCAGGACGTCCACCTGCACGTGCCGGACGGCGCCACGCCCAAGGACGGCCCCAGTGCGGGTATCGCCATGGCCACCGCGCTGGTGTCCACGCTGACCAGGAATCCGGTGCGGGCCAACGTCGCCATGACCGGCGAGATCACCTTGCGTGGACGCGTGTCGGCGATTGGCGGATTGAAGGAGAAGCTGCTGGCCGCGATCCGCGGCGGCATCACCACGGTGATCATCCCGGAGGAGAACCGCAAGGATCTCGCCGACATTCCCGCCAACGTCACCCAGGGCATGAAGATCGTGCCAGTGCGCTGGATCGATGAAGTGCTGGATCTCGCGCTTGAGCGGCCGTTGACGCCAGCCGCCTCTGGCGGCGGCGAAAAATTGCCCGTGCGCGGGACCGGCAAGGAGTCCGCGCAACCCGATCTCAAGCACTGATCCTGGCTTTCAACAAGTGCTGGAAAACCGGCAAAACCCGCGCCGTTACTGGCTTTTCGGGTTGCGTGCGGTTTTCGTCGCTGGTATAACATGCGTCACCAAGTGGCGCCCGATTGCATGACGCGCTTCACAGCACACCCCGTCGGATGAACTCCAGACTGCGTCGCTGGACAAATCCGATCACTCATTCCGCGGTATCGCCGCATAGGGAGTTTCTACATGAACAAAACTGATTTGATCGAACACGTTGCCGAAAGCGCCGACCTGAGCAAGGCCGACGCCGCCCGTGCCGTTGACGCCGTGATTGGCTCCATCACCAAGGCGTTGAAGAAGGGCGACAGCGTGACCGTGGTCGGCTTTGGTACCTTCCAGGTACGCGAGCGTGCCGCCCGCACCGGCCGCAACCCCAAGACCGGGGACACCATCAACATCGGTGCTTCAAAAAATCCTGCGTTCAAGGCTGGTAAGGCGTTGAAGGATGCCGTAAACTAACGGGCTACCGCCGATGCATTGGCATCGGCTTGGCACTTGGGTGCTTAGCTCAGCGGTAGAGCGTCTCCCTTACACGGAGAGGGTCGGGGGTTCGAAACCCTCAGCACCCACCACCTTCGGGTGTTGCAACGATTGCAGGATCCAGGTCCGACAATCGAGAGGCAAAGAGTTCTTCAAAGCGGAGTGGTAGTTCAGTTGGTTAGAATGCTGGCCTGTCACGCCGGAGGTCGCGGGTTCGAGTCCCGTCCACTCCGCCATATTTGAGCCGAAAGGGCGCCGCAAGGCGCCCTTTCTGTTTGGTATGTCGGCGCCGCAAGTCGCTTGTTGAACCGCGAATGCAATGCCGGGCGTGCTTCCGGTTCTGGGATCGGCCGAAGCGCGTTAAACTGCCCGGCTTACGCAATCAGGTCTGACTCTCCGATGCTGCAGAAACTCCGCGACAAGACTTCCGGCTGGATCGCCACCGCCGTACTCGGCCTGCTGATCGTTCCCTTCGCCTTCGTTGGCGTGAACGAATACATGGGAGGCGGTTCCGATACCTCGGTGGCCAAGGTCGAGGCTCCCCCGACCTGGTGGGATTCCGCGCCGCATTGGTGGCCGTTGACGATGCTCTGGCAGCACGAGGAAGTCAGCCAGGAAGAGTTCCGTGCCGGCTTCGAGCAGGCCCGCCAGCAACAGCGGCAGGCGCTGGGCGAGAATTTCGATCCGCGCGATTTCGAAACCGTGGAAAACAAGCTGAAAGTGCTCGATCAACTGGTCGATCGCAAGGTCATGCAACTGGCCGCCAAGCGTGCCGGCATCCAGGTCAGCGACGCGGCGGTGCGCAAGACCATCGCCGAGGAACCGGCATTCCAGGTGGACGGCAAATTCGATGCCGAGCGCTACACGCAGATGCTGGCCATGCAGACCCCGGCCCTGTCCCCGGTCCAGTTCCAGAAGGACCAGCGCGACCGCTTGCAGCTGGCCTTGATCCCGCAGGGCATCGCCGATTCGGGTTTTGCCACCAGCAAGGAACTTGATCGCCTGATCAAGCTGCTGGGTGAAACCCGCGACATCTCCATCGCCGCGTTGCCGCCGGCGCCGACCGACGATACCCCGGTGACGGATGCGCAGATCAAGGCGTGGTACGACGGCCATGCGGCCGATTTCAAGCAGGGCGAGTCGGTCACGCTGGAATACGTGGACGTTGATGGCGCGACCCTGGCGAGCACCGTTGCGCCGGCCGATGAGGCCGCGTTGCGCAAGCGTTACGAAGAAGAGAAATCCCGCTTCATCAGTCCCGAGCAGCGCCTGGTTTCGCACATCCTGATCGCGGTGCCCGCCGGCGCCGATGCGGCGGCGCAGAAGGCCGCAGAACAGAAGGCAGCCACGCTGGCGGCGCAGGCCAGGCAGCCGGATGCGGATTTCGCCGCGCTGGCCAAGGCCAATTCCGACGACGCCGGTTCCAAGGCGGGTGGTGGCGACCTGTCCTGGGTGGCGCATGATGGAACCATGGTCAAGCCGTTCGAGGATGCGCTGTTCGCCATGCAGGCCGGACAGATCAGCGATCCGGTGAAGACCGATTTCGGCTACCACGTCCTGCAGTTGCGCGAGATCAAGCCGGGCCATGGCAAATCCTTCGAGGAAGTGCGGGATGAGCTTGCCCGCGAGCAGAGCGACGTCGATGGCGAACGCGCCTACAACGACCTGGCCGGGCGTCTGGTCAATGAAGTATTGAAGAATCCCACCGCGCTCGGTTCCGCAGCCAAGGCGGTCGGCTTGCCGGTGCAGCGGATCGGGCCGTTCTCGCGCGCGACCGCATCGGGTATCGCCGCCAATCCGGCGGTACTGCGTGCGGCGTTCTCCGACGCGCTGGTGCAGGACGGCACAGCCAGCGATCCGATCGAAATCGGACCCAGGCACAGTGTGGTGATCCGCGTGCTGGAGCACACCCCGGAGCAGGCGCAGCCGCTGGCGCAGGTGCGCGATGCGGTGATCGCCGCGATCCGCGCCGACCGCAACGCCAAGGCTGCCGAAGCGGCGGCTGACGCAATCCTGGCCCGCATCGCCAAGGGCGAAACCCTGCAGGCGATTGCCGCGGCCGAGAAGCTGCAGGTTGGCGAGCTGCCGGGTGTGCCGCGTGGCGCGCCGATGCCGTCGCCGGAGATCAATGCGGCCGTTTTCGCCGTGCAGAAGCCCGCCGCCGGCAAGGTGTCGACTGGCAAGGCCAAGATGGAAACCGGAGGCTATGCGGTTTTCGTGGTGAGCAAGGTCGACGAAGGCGACCTGACCAAGATCAAGCCGGAGGAGCGCCTGGGCTTGCAGCAGCAGGTGATGCAGGTGGATGGCGGCACTGCGGTCGAAGCGTTTGTCGCCGCGCTGCGCAAGCAGTACAAGATCACGCGCCGGGAAGACCAGCTGTAACCAGCCTGCTGTAACCGGCTAGCTGTAACCAACGACTTTCCGCAGTCACGAAAAAGCCCGGCATTGCCGGGCTTTTTCGTTCCAGGATCAGGCCCGGTGTGCTCCAGCCCTGTGCGCCCCTAGGGCGGTGGTCAGTCCTCGCCGATCCCGGTCATGCCCAGGATGTTGTAACCGGCATCGACATAAGTCACTTCACCGGTCACGCCCGCGGCCAGGTCCGAACAGAGGAATGCGCCGACGTTGCCGACATCCTCGATGGTCACCGTGCGGCGCAGCGGCGAATACGATTCCACATGGCCGAGGATGCCGCGGAAACCGCCAATGCCGGAGGCCGCGAGGGTCTTGATGGGGCCGGCGGAAATCGCGTTGACCCGAATCCCTTCCGGACCCAGGTTCAGGGCCAGGTAGCGCACCGTCGCTTCCAGGCTGGCCTTGGCCACACCCATGACGTTGTAGCTCTGCAAGGCGCGCACCGCACCCAGGTAGCTGAGGGTGAGCACGGAGCCATTGCGGCCCTGCATGGCGGGGCGCGCGGCCTTGGCCAGGGCCGCCAGCGAATAGGCCGAGATATCCTGGGCCTGGGCGAAGTTCTCGCGGGTCAAGCCATCCAGGAAGCCGCCGGTGAGGGCTTCGCGCGGGGCGAAGGCGATGGCGTGGACCAGGATGTCGAAACCGTCCCAGTGCCGCCCGAGTTGCTCGAAGCACGCGGCGATCTGCGCATCGTCGGTCACGTCCAGCGGCAGGACGATGCTGCTGCCGTACTCGGCGGCGGCTTTCTCGACGCGCGACTTGAGCCGGTCGTTCTGGTAGGTGAAGGCCAGTTCCGCGCCTTCGCGGTGCATGGCTTCGGCGATGCCCGAGGCGATGGAACGATCGCTGGCGATGCCGGTGATGAGTGCGCGCTTGCCTTGCAGGAAACCCATGAATTCTCTCGCTGGTTGAGCAACGGCTCTATTTTGCCATCTTTCGCCGCCCGGCTTGCGTGTTGCCGTCGCCTTGGTTACTTGCCGCCTTTGTTGCCATCCAGTTGCAAGACCATCCCGGGTTGCAGGATGGCGCTGCTGGCCAGGCCGTTGCGGGCCAGCAACTGCTGCGGCTGCATGCCGTAGCGGCGGGCGATGGTCCAGGCCGATTCGCCACGACGCACGGTATGGGAATGCGGGCTTTGGGCTTTCCCCTTGGCGATGGGTCGCGTCTGCTCTTGCGTGGCGGCGCGATCGGGCTGCGCGAGTTCCGTGGCCGCGACGGCAACGTCGGAAGCGGTCCCACTGCCGGCCGGGGCCAGCACCCGCAAGGGTTTTCCGCCGCGTGAAATACCTGCGGCCAGTGCCGGATTGAGACGCCGCAACAGCGCGCTGTCGTGGCCCTGGCGATCAGCCCAGGCATCGAGGCTGGCGACATCGGCCGGCAGGGCCTGCGAAGCCAGGCGCGGCACCGGGCGATCCAGGGTGCGCAGCCATTCCTCGCGGTCGTCGGCCTGCTGGAAGATGCAGGCCAGCGCGTGCAGCTTTTCCACGTAGGCGTAGGTGATGCCCGACAAACCGGGCAACTGCGCGGGTTTGGCGTTCTGCGCGTTCATGCCGGCGCGGCGCATCGATTGCAGGATGCGGTATTCGCCGGCGTTGTAGCCCATCACCGCCAGCCGCCAGTCGCCGCCGAACATGCCGTTGAGGGTCTTGAGGTAACGCACCGCGGCCTGTGTGGACTCCACCGGCGACAAGCGCCCGTCGTAGCCCTTGCGCATGGCCACGCCATGGTTGCGCGCGGTGATGGCGATGAATTGCCACAGGCCCGCGGGACCGCTGGCGCTGCGCGCACCCGGCTTGTAGCCGCTTTCCACGAACGGGATCAGGGCGAATTCGGTCGGCAGATCGGCTTCGCGCAGCGCGTCCACCACGTAGCCGAACAAGGGCAACAGGTCATCATCGGTCCGTGCCAGCCGCACCGGCGCCTGCTTGAAGTGCTTCTTCCAGCGCACGCTGGTGGCGGCCGCGTCGCACTGGGGTTCAGCCAGGCCGGCGCGGAAGCTTTCGTAGATCTGGCGACCATTGCGCTGGCTGGGTGCGAGTTCGGAAACGGGCCCGGAGATGGGCTTGGAAACGGGCAGCGGCTCCGGTTCTATCGGTGGGCTTGCGGGCAGGGAAACAGCGGTTGCCGTCGTTAGCGGAAGCGAACGCTCGATTCCGTCATCGGCTGCGTCGCCCGCATGCAGGGAGCCACTGCAGACACACGCGCACAGCAATAGCCAGGCACCACGGCAGCGCCGGGTCATGCGCGGAAGCCGTCTTTCCAGCGCCGCAATTCGGCGAAAGTTTCGACCCGGTCCGCGGGTTCACGGCCAAGTCGGGCAGCAATGGCGGTGCGGACGGCGGGCGTATCCACGCGCAGGAACGGATTGGTGGCCAGTTCGGTGGCGAGGGTGGAAGGCAGGGTGGGGCGTCCGGCGTTGCGCATGGCTTGGGCTTCCTCGGTACGGCGACGCAGGGCGTCGTTGGCGGGGTCCACGGCCCGGGCGAAGGCTGCGTTGGCCAGAGTGTACTCATGGCCGCAGCAAACCGACGTGACGCCCGGCAGGGTTGCGAAACGGTCCAGGGAAGCCAGCATCTGCGCCGGCGTGCCTTCGAACAGGCGCCCACAGCCCAGGCTGAACAGGGTGTCCCCGCAGAACAGGTGGTCTTCCGCGCCATGGAAGGCGATATGGCTGAGGGTATGCCCGGGAACGGCCAGCACGCTGAAATCCCAGTTGTTCAGCTGGAAACGCGAGCCATCGCCGACCCGTTCGGTGGCATGGGGAATGCGAGGGTCGTCGGGGGCGAATACCGGCAGGGTCGGCCAGCGTTCGAGCAGCGCCGCCATGCCGCCGCAGTGGTCCGGGTGATGGTGGGTGAGCAGCACGCCAGCGGGCCACAGGCCCAGGCGACTGGCGGCCAGGACCGGGGCGGCATCGCCGGGATCCACGATCACGGCGTTGCCCTCGTCGTCGACCAGTGCCCAGATGTAGTTGTCTTCGAAGGCGGGCAGGGCGGTCAGGCGCATTGGTCACCGGGGTGGGAAAGGAAATCCGACAGGGCGGCTGCGGAGACCGTCCTCTACAATTCCGAACATGCCTGTCCTGCAGATCAGCCGTCAACCCGAAGCCCTGGCCTGGTTCGACAGCCTACGCGGCCAGCCCCTGCTGGCGGCGGAACAGGCAGCGATCGGTGCGGCCATGGCCTCGCGCCCGGCCCAGCTGCCCTGGTTGTGGCTGGCGCCCCAGGCGCCCAGTGCCGGCACTTTCGACCTGCCACCCAGAACCCTGCTGCTGTATCGCCAGCAGGATCGTTTTTCCGGCAGCCTGCGCTGTGGCCTGCCGCTGCCGCTGCCCAATGAATCGATCGGCAACCTGGTCGTGCAACACACGCTGGACGACGGCAGCGAAGGCCTGCTGGAGGAATGCGCCCGGGTGCTGGAGCCGGGCGGGCGGCTATTGCTGTTCACCCTCAATCCCTGGAGCCCCTATCGTGCGCGCTGGCGTCGCAGCGGCCTGATCGCGCGCGACGTCCAGGGCTGGCGCAAGACCCTGCGCGGGTTGGGCCTGCAGCCTTGCGCGGGCGGGGTGCGTTACCTGGGCCCGATCTGGCGCCCGGCTTCCGACCCGGCAGACCCAGCAGACCCGGCAAGCCAGGCAAAGCCTGCATCCGGCCGCCTGCGGGCCGCCTGCCTGCTGGAATTCGAAAAACGCAGCGCCGCCCTGATTCCTCCCGCACCGGTCAGCCGCCGATGGCAGGCCGGCGCCACCCCCGCATGAAGACACTCCCGCATGAACCAGGCGGGTCCAATCCAATGAAAGAAGGCGATCAATGAAAGAAGTGGAAATCCATACCGATGGCTCCTGCCTGGGCAATCCGGGGCCGGGCGGGTGGGCGGCGGTGCTGCGCTACCAGGGCCGCGAACGCGAGCTGTCCGGTGGCGAGGCATTGACCACCAACAACCGCATGGAGCTGATGGGCGCGATCATGGCCCTGGAGGCGGTAAGCGAACCCTGCCGCATCGTCCTGCATACCGATTCCCAGTACGTGCGCCAGGGCATCACCGAATGGATGGCCAACTGGGTGCGCCGCAACTGGAAAACGGCCGGTGGCGACCCGGTCAAGAACCGCGACCTGTGGGAACGCCTGCATGCGGCCAACCAGCGGCACAAGGTCGAATGGCGTTGGGTGAAAGGCCATTCCGGCAATCCCGACAACGAGCGCGTGGACGTGCTGGCGCGCGACGCCGCGATCAGGTTCCGCGACCCTGCGCCGGTGAACTGAGATGGCCGCGGCTGCGATCATCGAAACCACGCGCCTGCGCCTGCACGAGTTCGTTGAAGGCTCGGCGGAAGAGGCCGCCTTCATCCTCGAACTATTGAACGATCCCGGGTTCCTGCGTTTCATCGGCGATCGTGGCGTGCACGACCTGGTCCAGGCGCACGCCTATCTGCTCAATGGGCCGATATCGAGCTACCGCAACCGGGGCTTCGGCATGTACCGGATCGAGGAGCAATCGTCCGGCCGCAGCATCGGTGTCTGCGGGCTGATCAAGCGCGACACGCTGGACGACGTCGATCTTGGCTATGCGCTGCTAGCCGGCGCCTGTGGGCAGGGCTACGCCAGCGAAGCCGCCGCCGCGGTCCTCGCCCATACGCGCGCGAAACTCCCGTTGCCGCGCATCGTCGCCATCACCGACCCGGACAACCGGGCCTCGATCGCATTGCTGGAAAAGCTGGGTTTCGGTTTCGACCGCGTGGTGCGGCTGTCGGCCGACGATATCGAACTGAAATTGTTCGTGCTGGAAATCGGAGGTTAAGCTTTGTCCATGCGCCAGATCATCCTCGACACCGAAACCACCGGCTTGGAATGGAAGAAGGGCAACCGCGTGGTCGAAATAGGCTGCGTCGAATTGCTGGAACGACGACCTACCGGCAACACTTACCATCAATACATCAATCCGCAGCGCGAATTCGAGCAGGGCGCGGCCGAAGTCACCGGCCTGAGCCTGGAATTCCTGGCCGACAAGCCCTTGTTCGCCGATATCGCCGACGATTTCCTCGCCTTCATCGATGGCGCGGAACTGGTTATCCACAACGCGACTTTCGACGTCGGCTTCCTCGACTACGAGCTGTCGCTGCTGGGCGAGCGGTATGGGCGCATGCACGACCGCGTGCAGGTGGAGGACTCGTTGCTGTTGGCGCGGCAGCGCTTCCCCGGCCAGCGCAACTCGCTGGATGCCTTGTGCAAGCGCCTGGGCGTGGACAACGCGCACCGCCAGTTGCACGGCGCGCTGCTGGATGCGCAGCTGTTGTGCGAGGTGTACCTGCACCTGACCGCCGGGCAGGGCGAGATCGGTTTTGGTGGTGATGAGGCTGCGCCCCAAGCCGCGGCGCTGCCGGTTTTCACCGGCACGCCCCAAGGGCAGCGTCGACAGGTACGGATTTCCGAAGCCGAAGCAGCCGCGCATGAAGCGCGGCTGGCGGTATTGCGCAAGAAATCAGGCGACAAGTGCCTGTGGGATTCGGTACCACTGTAGGAGCGCCCCATGGGCGCGAGCTCTTCGATCAGATCGCGGAAAACCCAAAAGCTCGCGCCCATGGGGCGCTCCTGCGGGTAGCCGGGTCAATCGATGATAGGGATCAGTGGCAACGCACCAGAATAGCGGTGACGTTGTCCGAACCGCCCCCGTCCAGGGCGGCGGCGATCAGCGTATCCACGCATTCCTGAGCGCTGCAGTCGTCGTGGCGCAGGGTGCCGGCGATGCCCTGGTCGTCCACTTCCTCGGTCAGCCCGTCGCTGCACAACAGCAGCTGCATGCCGGGCTTCAGCTCTCCGGTCATGGTTTCCACGTTGAGGAGGTTGGGATCGGTCACGCCCAGTGCCTGGGTGACCACGTTGCGGTGCGGGTGGGAGCGCGCCTGTTCGTTGGTCAACGAGCCCTGCGCGATCAATTCCTGCACATAGCTGTGATCCTGGCTGAGCTGGGCCAGGTTGCCGTCGCGCCACAGATAGGCGCGGCTGTCGCCGACCCAGGCCACCTCGAAACGGTTGCCATGCACGCGCGCCGCGACCACCGTGGTGCCCATGGGCAGGGTGTCGTTGCGGCGCCTGGAGGTGCGGATGATCTCTTCGTCGGCGATGCGGATGGCCTGGGCCAGCGGGGTGCCATCGCGGATCTCGCGGACGATGGTTTCCCGGGCCAGGGCGCTGGCGACTTCGCCGCAGGCGTGCCCGCCCATGCCGTCGGCGACCAGCCACAAACCCAGCTCGCTATCGCCGTAATAAGTGTCTTCGTTCAAGTCGCGGCGCAGGCCCACGTGGGTGAGGTGTCCGAATTCGATCATGGCGCCCTGTTGGTCTGAATCCGATTGCTGGTATCGGTTTCAACGGAATGATCGTGGGGAAACGGACAGGCATCAAGGCTTTGCGGATTCGCACCCCTGCAGGGGTTCAGCGGCCGGGCAGGGGCGCGGTTTTGCTTGTCCAGGTCCGGCCGGGCCCGTATCATGCACACCCCCGGCCAGTCACCAAAGGCCGGGCGACCGGAGAGGTGGCAGAGTGGTCGAATGTACCTGACTCGAAATCAGGCGTTGGTGAAAGCCAACCGTGGGTTCGAATCCCACCCTCTCCGCCAGATACGCAAGGGCCCCCGCAAGGGGGCTTTTTCGTTGTCGGCCATCGCCGCCAGGAAATACCGGTGCCGGTACAATCTTCGTTCCCGCTGCGAGAACCCATGCCATGTCCGAAATCCAGGTCCCCGTGTCCTTCGGCGAGCTGCTCGACAAGATCGCGATCCTGCAGATCAAGTCCGAGCGCATGAATGACGCGGCCAAACTGGCCAATGTGCGCAACGAGCTGTCGGCGCTGGAATCCACCTGGATGGCGCACCCGGCGGCCCGCCACGACATCGTCGAACTGCGCGCGCAACTGAAGGCGGTCAACGAGCGCCTGTGGGTGATCGAGGACGACATCCGCCTCAAGGAAAAGGCGCAGGAGTTCGATGCGGAGTTCATCAAGCTCGCGCGCAGCGTGTATTTCGAGAACGACGTGCGCGCGAAGATCAAGAAGGACATCAACCTGGCGCTGGGTTCCAGCTACGTGGAAGAGAAGTCCTACCAGGATTACCGCAGCGGCGCCGCGACGCCTTGACGTAGGGTGGGCCTTGGCCCACCGCTTGAAACCCGCGAAAAACAAAGCGGTGGGCCAAGGCCCACCCTACGTCGAATCGTTGCGGTAACGCTCGAAAGCCTCGATCCCGTCTTCCACGCTGATCAGATCCATCACCTCGTCGTACTCGATCTTGGTCCCCCAGCCGAGTTCGCTGGCCGGCTTTCCGAGGAATTTCCGCGCCGCCGCGTCGTACTTGTCCACGCAATAGCGCACGTCGGAGTACGGCCCGCTGCGCAGCGGATTGCTGGCCGCATGCAGGCCCAGCACCTTGCTGCCCATGGCGTTGGCGATGTGCATCGGGCCGGAGTCGGGGGTCATCACCAGCGCGGCGCGTTCCAGCAGGGCCGGCAACTGCTTCAACGTGTCCTTGCCGACCAGGTCCAGCGCGGGCGCCTGCATCGCCGCGACGATGGCATCGGTGGTGCTGCGTTCCAGTTCGCTGCGGCCGCCGCACAACACGATGCGCCAGCCTTGCGCTGCCGCATGATCGGCGACGGCGGCGTAGCGATCCGGATACCAGTTGCGGCGCGCATGGCTGGAGCAGGGCGAAATCACCAGGGTCGGTGCGCCATCGTCGGCCCATTGCGCGCGTGCCCATTCCCGCGCCGCCTCCGGCACCGGCAGGTTCCACACGACTTCGGTCTGTTTCAGGCCCAGTGGTTCGCAGAAGCTGCCGATGGCGTCGAGCACATGGATGCCGGGGCGGTCGGGAATGCGCTCGTTGATGAAAAGCCCGTGCAGGTCCTTGGAGCGGGCGCGGTCGTAGCCGATGCGACGCCGCGCCGGGATGAAGGCCGATAGCACATTGGCGCGCAAGGCGACCTGCATCTGCAGCAGCGCATCGAAGCCTTGCGCGGGAAGCTGCCGGCGCAAGGCGCGCATGCCTGCCAGTCCCGAGCGCTTGTCATAGGCATGGAATACCACGCCATCCAGACCTTCGAGCAGCTTCTGCCCGCCCTTGTCGATGATCCAGTCGAGCTGCAGCTGCGGCCACGCCTTCCGCAGCGTTCGGACCAAAGGCACGACGTGGGTCACATCGCCCAGCGCCGACAGGCGCAACAGGCACAGCGATAAGGGATTGGTGTGCAAGTGTTGTTAGACTCGGAAGATATGGTCGAATTTGACGCCACGGAATCCATGATCCCGTTCCGCGAAGGTAGCGGATTGGGAGCGATTCTGTTCGACAGCAAGCAATTGCGGCAAGCGGATCCGGAATGGTTCCACCCGGCGAAGTGGGGCGAGCGGGCCCGGCCGGTGGACAGCGGTGGCCGTGGCGGGGCCTGGTTCATCGATGCGCCGTTCGGCCCCAGCCTGCTGCGCCTGTACCTGCGTGGTGGCTGGGCGGCCAAGGTCAGTCGCGACCAGTATCTGTGGCATGGGGCCCACCGGACCCGCAGTTTCGAGGAGTTCCGCCTGACCCGCGCCTTGCTGGCCAAGGGCCTGCCGGTGCCGCGTCCCGTCGCCGCCTGCTACGTGCGCGACGGCATGAGTTACCGCGCCGCGATCCTGCTGGAACGACTGCCCGATGTGCGCTCGCTGGCCGACCGCGCGCTGGTGGCCGGCAAGGACGCGCCATGGGAGGAAACCGGCCGCCTGGTCGCGCGCTTCCATCGCGCCGGACTGGACCATGCCGACCTCAATGCGCACAACATACTGTTCAATGCGCAAGGCAAGGGCTGGCTGATCGATTTCGATCGCGGCGCCCTGCGCATCCCGGCCACGCGTTGGCGCGAAAACAACCTGATGCGCCTGCAGCGCTCGTTGTTGAAGCTGCGTGCCTCGCGCAGTCGCGCGGAAGTGCTGCAGGACTTCGCGCGCTTGCGCCAGGCCTACGACAGCGACTGGCGGCGGGGCTACTGAATGTCCTGGGCGCTGCGATTCCTCGGCGTGGGCAACGCCTCGGCGGTGGAGTTGGGTTCGGCCAACGCCACGCTCGAGCGCGACGGCAAGCCCTGGCTGACCATCGATTGCGGCGCCGAGGGCCTGTCGGCCTACCTGGCCGAATACGGCGAGATGCCGCAGGCCTTGTTCGTCACCCATGTGCACCTGGATCACGTCGCTGGTTTCGAACGATTGTTCGTCGCCACCTGGTTCGATCCGCAGCGACGCGGGAAGGTGAAGCTTTATGTCCCGGCGACCGTGGTGCCGTTGCTGCACAGGCGCATCGCCGACTATCCCAACGTGCTGGCCGAAGGCGGGGTGAATTTCTGGGATGCGTTCCAGTTGGTCGCGGTCGGCGATTCGTTCTGGCATGACGGCGTGCGCCTGGAAGTATTCCCGGCGCGCCACCACTGGCCCGAGACCGCGTACTCGCTGCGCCTGCGCGGCAGCCTGGTCTGGACCGGCGATACCCGGCCGATTCCCGAAGCCCTGGCCAAGTACGCGGATGCCGGGGAGTTGATCGCCCACGATTGCAGCCTGCACGGCAATCCTTCGCACAGCGGCATCGACGACCTGGAACGCGAATACCCGGCCGCGTTGCTGCAGCGCTGCATCCTGTACCACTACGCCAGCGCCGAGGACGGCCTCGCGCTCGCGGCCCGTAGCCATCGCGTGGCGTTTCCGGGTGAAGTAGTAGCCTTGCAGGAAACAACTGCGGCCCGCATTCCTTGCCCATGAACGCAGTCCTGCAAACCCCGACCTGGCCGTCGGGCGCGCTGTTGGATGCGCGTGGTCGGCCGCTGCGCGACCTGCGCCTGTCGGTGATCGAAGCCTGCAACTTCCGTTGCGGGTACTGCATGCCTGCCGACCAGGTGGCGGACGATTACGGACTCGACGCGGCTTCGCGGATGTCGTTCGACGAGATCGAGATCCTGGTGCGTGGGTTCGCCAGACTGGGCGTCAGCAAGTTGCGCCTGACCGGCGGCGAGCCGCTGCTGCGCAAGCGCCTGCCGGAACTGGTCGCACGACTCTCGGCCATTCCCGGCATCGACGATCTCGCCCTGACCACCAATGGTTCGCTGCTGGCCGCGCAAGCCGATGCATTGCATCGCGCGGGATTGCGCCGGCTGACGGTCAGCCTGGACGCGCTGGATGCGGAACTGTTCCAGCGCATGTCCGGCGGCCGTGGCGAAGTGGCGACGGTGCTGGAAGGCATCGACGCGGCGACGCGGGCCGGGTTCGCATCGCTGAAGATCAATTGCGTGGTCCAGCGCGGCATCAACGAGGACCAGGTGATGCCCCTGCTGGAGCGTTTCCGTGGCAGCGGCCACGTGCTGCGTTTCATCGAATACATGGACGTGGGCAACTGCAATGGCTGGAAGCGCGAACAGGTGGTCACTTCACGCGAATTGCGCGACCGCATCGCCGCGCGCTGGCCGATCCAGCCGCTGGATCCGAACTATCGCGGCGAAGTGGCCACGCGCCATCGTTTCGAGGACGGAGCGGGCGAGGTCGGTTTCGTCAGTTCGATCAGTGAAACCTTCTGCGGCGACTGCCACCGCGCGCGCGTTTCCGCCGACGGCCGGCTGTACACCTGCCTGTTCGCCAGCGAAGGCGCCGACCTGCGCGGTGCATTGGCGCGTGGCGAAGAGGCGCTGGTCGAACACGTCGCCGGGCTGTGGTCGAAGCGCGCGGATCGTTACAGCGAATTGCGCGGCGAGCGCGAAGCGGCGCAGGGCAGGCATGTCGAAATGTTCCTGATCGGTGGTTGAATGGCGACCCGTGGCAAGACCCTGACCCATCTTGATGCCGCTGGACTTCCGGCGATGGTGGATGTTTCCGCCAAGGCGGCGACCGCCCGCGAGGCGATGGCGGAGTGCCGGGTGCGTTTCCCGAAGGAAGTCGCCGCGCAGCTGCGCGCCAGCGGCTTGCGCAGCGCCAAGGGCGGCATCGTCGAGACCGCGACCATCGCCGGCACGATGGCGGTGAAACGCACCCACGAACTGATTCCCTTCTGCCATCCCTTGCCGATTGATGCTTGCCGCATCGATATCGCCTGGGAGGGCGAGAATGCCTTGAAGATCGAATGCATGGTCAAGACCACGCATCGCACCGGCGTGGAAATGGAGGCGCTGACCGGCGCCACCGTCGCCGCGCTGACCGTGTACGACATGTGCAAGGCGCTGTCGCACCGCATCGTCCTCGGCCCGGCCAGGCTGCTGGGAAAGCGCGGCGGCAAGCGCGATTTCGGGACTGCACGATGACTGCGGTGACCGTGCTTTATTTCGCAAGCCTGCGCGATGCCGCGGGAGTCGCTTCCGAACGAGTCGAATCCGTCGCACCCGACCTGCGGGGCCTGTATGCGGAACTGCAATCCCGCCATGGATTCACTTGGCCGACAGATCGCCTGCGAGTGGCGGTCGAGGGCGAATTCGCGCGTTGGGAGGATGGATTGCGCGAAGGCGGCGAAGTCGCGTTCCTTCCGCCGGTGTCGGGCGGGTAGGCCGATGCTTCGTCCGGCCAGCCCAACCCTTTTTGTCATCCCGGCGTACGCCGGGACCCATCTTGATCCCGCATTAAAGTCAAAACGGGTTCCAGCTTGCGCTGGAACGACGAATCCAGGGAGCGTGCGCGCATGACCCGCTTCAAGCTTTCGGATGCTCCGATCCGCATCGATCCCTTGCGCGACAGCCTCCGCAGCCAGACCGCAGGCGCCTTCGCCAGCTTCGAAGGCTGGGTCCGCGACCACAACGAGGGCAGGGCGGTACAGGGATTGCATTACGAAGCCTATGCAGTCCTGGCAGAAACGGAAGGCGAGCGGATCGTCGAGGAAGCGATGCGCAAGTTCGACATCGTCGATGCGCGTTGCGTGCACCGGATCGGCGAACTGCGCATCGGCGAGCTGGCCGTGTGGGTGGGCGTGAGCGCCGCGCACCGGGGCGCCGCGTTCGATGCCTGCCGCCATATCATCGACGAAGTGAAATCGCGGGCGCCGATCTGGAAGCAGGAACGTTATCGCGGAGGCGATGCGGGCTGGCTGCACCCGGATGCCGGTTCCCCTCCCGAAGACCGACGTCGGTAGCGCGCACGCATGCCAGCCTCCCTGAGACTGCTGTTTCCTTGCCTGATGATGTTCTCGCTCTGGCTTGCCACCGGCAGCGCCCATGCGGATGAATTACTGGTCGGCAACAGGACCGGCGACAGCGTGTGGCGACTGTCGCCACGGAGCGGCCACAAGACCGGCGAATTCCGCACCGGCGAGGCGCCGCAGGAAATCGTAGTGGCCGCCAATGGCCGTTTCGCCCTGGCCAGCAATTACGGCCGCGAGACATCGGGCAACACCTTGTCGGTGCTGGACCTGGTCGACGGCAAGCCGACCCGCCGCATTGACCTGGGCGAACACGGCGCACCGCACGGTTTGCGCCTGCTGCCCGGCGACCGGCGCGTGCTGGTGACGACCGAGGCTTCGGCCAGCGTGCTGGTGGTGGACGTGGCGAGTGGCAAGGTGGAGCAGGTGATCGACGTGGGCGGCGGCACCGGACACATGCTTGCGCTGTCGCCGGATGCGAAGTTCGCCTACGTCACCAAGATCAATGCCGGCACTGTGAGCCGGATCGACCTGGCCTCCGGACTCAAGACCCGCGAACGCGCGGCAGGCAAGGGAGCGGAAGGCGTGGCGGTCAGTCCCGATGGTCGCGAGGTCTGGGTAAGCAATCGCCAGGACGGCACCATCACCGTCCACGATCCGGCCACCCTGGCGGTGCGCAGGCGCATGAGCGGCAAGGGGTTTCCGATAAGGGTGGTATTCACCGGCGATGGTCGCCATGCCTTGGTGGTCAATGCCGGGGCGGCCAATATGGCCGTATTCGATGCCCGAACCAAGTTGCGCATTGCGACGGTCGAACTGGCCGAAGCGGGTGTGGAATACAAGCAGACCATGCTGGGTCGCGCCGCATTGCCGATCGGGGTGGTGGTGGATCCGGTGCGCCCGCGCGCCTACGTGGCGATCAGCGGCGGCGACCAGGTCGCGGTCGTGGATACCCGCAGCTGGAAAGTCGTGGAACGTTGGCCGGCGGGCGGTGAACCGGTTGCGCTGGGCTTCGTGCCGGACGACTAGTTCCGGGAAGACCGTGGGCGGCAGGCTGTCGAAAGGCCGTTGCCGATAATCCGGGCCGGCAAAAGGTGGCGACCCCGCCGGCTGACCTCGGCACCCGCATCAGTCAATACCGTTGCTGCCTTCCGGCCCTGGCGGAGTTTTCAACCTAGCGTCGCGAGGGGCCGACGGGGCCACCATAGGACATGCATCCATGGAACATGCATTCATAAAGCATGCATCTGGCGACGCATCGAAACTTCGAAACTGGCGGAGAGAGGGGGATTCGAACCCCCGAAGCGCGGTTTAGACGCTTACACACTTTCCAGGCGTGCTCCTTCAACCGCTCGGACACCTCTCCGGGACCTGTGGGCGGCGCAAAGCCGCTTTCAGGGCCGCGAATTCTAGCTGGCGCTGGGATTTATTGCGAGTCCCACCTGCCTGGGAGCGGGATATCGCCGGCCATTCATCATCCGGGCCCGTGGCGACGGGCCGGGAAATTCTTTCCTTGGACAGATCCACCGGGCGCGGCACAATGACCAATCAGATGAAAACGGTTGCCTGATGTCCTATCTCGTCCTCGCCAGAAAGTGGCGCCCGAAGCGTTTTTCCGAGCTGGTCGGGCAGGAACACGTGGTGCGCGCGCTGACCAACGCGCTGGAAAGCGGCCGCGTGCATCATGCCTTCCTGTTCACCGGCACCCGCGGCGTGGGCAAGACCACCATTGCCCGCATCTTCGCCAAATCGCTGAATTGCGAGGAAGGCACCAGCGCCGATCCTTGCGGCAAATGCTCGACCTGCCTGGACATCGATTCGGGTCGGTACCTCGACTTGCTGGAAATCGACGCCGCGTCCAACACCGGCGTCGACGACGTGCGCGAAGTGATCGAGAACGCGCAGTACATGCCCTCGCGCGGCAAGTTCAAGGTCTATCTGATCGACGAAGTGCACATGCTGTCCAAGCAGGCGTTCAACGCGCTGCTGAAGACCCTGGAAGAACCGCCGGAACACGTCAAGTTCCTGCTCGCCACCACCGATCCGCAGAAACTGCTGGTCACGGTGCTGTCGCGCTGCCTGCAGTTCAACCTGAAGCGCCTGGACGAAGACCAGATTTCCGGCCAGATCGGCAAGATCCTGGCCGCCGAAGGCATCGAAGCCGACGCCAGCGCCATCCGCCAGCTGGCCAAGGCCGCCGACGGCAGCCTGCGCGATGGTTTGTCGCTGCTGGACCAGGCCATCGCCTACACCGGCAGCGGTGACGGCGGCGCGCTGCGCGAGGAAGGCGTGCGGACCATGCTCGGCACGGTCGATCGCACCCAGGTCGGGGCCATGCTCGACGCGCTGGCCAATGCCGACGGCACCCGCCTGCTGCAGACGGTTTCCGCGCTGGCCGAATTCTCGCCGGACTGGAATGGCGTCCTCGACGCGCTGGCCGAAGCCCTGCATCGCATCCAGGTGCGGCAACTGGTGCCGGCGGTGGCGATCGAGGCCGATGGCGTCGATGCCGATGATTTCGCCCGGCGCCTGCGCCCGGAAGTGGTGCAGCTCTGGTACCAGATGGCGATGAACGGCCGCCGCGACCTGCACCTGGCGCCCAGCACGCGCGCCGGTTTCGAGATGAGCGTGTTGCGGATGCTGGCGTTCCGGCCGGCCGGGGCGGGGCAGGTGTCGGTGGAATCCACGGGCGTGGCTGAAACGGCAAAGCCATCGCCGGCGACGACCACAAGCGCAGCTTTGCCGCCTTCGCAACCGGTGGCGATGAAGCCGGAAGTCGCGGCAGCCGTCGCCGAGCCGGTCATCGCACCCCCGGTCATCGCGCCTGCGGTCGAGCCTGTCGCCAAAGCTCCGGCGCCCTCCGCGCAGATTGCAGTTGCGCCATCCCTCGAAGTCGCCGCCATCACCACTGCCGAAGAATGGCTGCAGTTCGCCGCCAGCAGCGGCATGAAAGGCGCCGCGCGCCAGCTGGCCGAGAACGCCGCCTTCGTCGGCCACGGCGACGGTGTGCTGAAGTTGTCGCTGGACGCGGGTTTCGATTACCTGCGTTCGGAAAAATCGCTGGCCGAACTTTCCAGCACCCTGGCGACCAGGCTGGGCGCCACGGTGCGCATCGTGTTCGACCATGCGCTCGACGGCGCGTCTGAAACGCTGCAACAGCGCAGCCACCGCGAGCGCACCGTCCGCCAGAGCGCGGACGAAGAAAATTTCATGAACAACCCGGACGTGCGGCGCCTGATCCAGCAGCATGGCGCAAAACTGGTTCCGGATTCCATCCGCCCCTTCGACGAATAACAGGTAATTGAGATGCGTGGAAATATCGCCCAATTGATGCAACAAGCGCAGAAGATGCAGGAAAACATGCAGCGTGCGCAGGAAGAACTGGCCAACCTGGAAGTCACCGGCAGCGCCGGTGGCGGCATGGTCAGCGTGACCCTGACCGGGGCCAAGGAATGCAGGAAGGTGCGCATCGATCCCAGCGTGCTGTCCGATCCGGAAATGGCCGAAGACCTGATCGCGGCCGCGTTCAACGACGCCTCCAACAGGATCGATGCCGAGTCCAGGAACAAGATGGGCGCCGCCACCGCCGGCATGCAGTTGCCGCCGGGGATGAAGATGCCGTTCTGATTCCCGCTTCCTTCCTTTATGTAAAGTGGGGAAGAACTCGCGTGACATCCGTACGACTTCGGCCCTTCAATTGACTCCCTCCCGCCTCCCCCTGCTTGCGCAAGGGGAGGAGCTTGAAGCCATGAGCGCTCCCTTACTCGAACAACTCATCGAAGCCCTGCGCATCCTGCCCGGTGTCGGCCAGAAGACCGCGCAGCGCATGGCTTACCAGTTGCTTGAACGCGAGCGCGAGGGCGGCAAGCGCCTGGCCGAGGTGCTGGCCGTGGCGCTGGAACACATCGGCCATTGCAAGCACTGCCGCGACTTCACCGAGACCGAGGTTTGCGCGATCTGCGCCAGCTCCAGCCGCGACCAGCAATTGTTGTGCGCGGTGGAATCGCCAGCCGATCGCCTGGCGATCGAGCAGGCCACCGGTTATCGCGGCCTTTATTTCATCCTGCAGGGCCGGTTGTCGCCGCTGGATGGCATCGGTCCGCGCGAATTGGGACTCGATGCGCTGTCCGAGCGGCTGGCGCAGGGCGAAATCACCGAGTTGATCATCGCCACCAACCCCACCGTGGAAGGCGAGGCCACCGCGCACTACCTGGCGCAACTGGCGCGACAGCAGAACGTGCATCCCAGCCGCCTGGCCCATGGCGTGCCACTGGGCGGTGAACTGGAATACGTCGATCGCGGCACGCTGTCGCACGCGTTCGGCACCCGCAGCGAAATGCCCCTGTAGGAGCGCCCATGGGCGCTCCTACAATGCCTATCCCCTCAAGGAGACTCCCATGACCGGCGACACCCTCTTCGGCAAGATCATCCGCCGCGAAATCCCCGCCGACATTGTTTACGAAGACGACGACGTGCTGGCGTTTCGCGACATCGCCCCGCAGGCGCCGGTGCATGTGCTTTTCATTCCGAAGAACGTGCCTATCGCCACCCTGGACGACCTGCAGTCCGGCGATGCGCAGCTGGTGGGGAAGCTGGTGCTGGCTGCCGCCGAATACGCGCGTCGCGAAGGTTTCGCGGAAAACGGCTATCGCGTGGTCATGAACTGCCGCGACGATGCCGGGCAGACGGTGTTCCATATCCACCTGCATCTGCTGGCGGGTGCGGCGCTGGGGCGTTTCGGCACGCCGCGCTGAGGCGCGTTTTGCGGGGGAATACATCTCGACTCATCGGAAGCCCCCTGCTTTTGTAGGAGCGCCCATGGGCGCGAGCTCTTCGTCCAGATCGCGAGGATTCTTGTAAAGAGCTCGCGCCCATGGGCGCTCCTACAGGGGACCATGAAAAAAGCCGCTCGTTGAGCGGCTTTTTCGTTCGGTCCGGCAGGTGATTACCACCAGCCATAACGGCCCCAGCGTGGACCCCAGAAGGGGTCGTAGAACGGGGAAGGACGCAGTTCCACTTCGCGCACTTCGGGCCATAGATAGACCACGTCGGCGGTCATTTTCGGCAGGCGGTAGTCGTAGTCGCCGATGCGGGTGGTTTCCACCCCATCGACGCGGCCGATGAAGGTGACTTCGCGGCCTTCGGCGAACACCGCCGGGTCGTAGAAGCCGGCGCGGCAGGCGATGAAGCGGCCATCGGTGGCATCGGGTGCGCTGCTGAGCGGCCTGCCGGTCGCGCCCAGCGGGCGCGAGATCAACTGGAAGCAGGTGCTGTCCTGGCGAGGCGTGGTTTCCACGATGCGCCCACCCCAGCGCACTGAAGTGCCGGCCTGGCTGTTGGCCACCGCATCGCGTGGAGTGACTGGAGTGAAGGTGCCCTGCAAGGGTTTGGGCGCGGTGGCGCAGGCACCGAGCAGCAGGCTGCTGGCGGCCAAAACGAGAATGCGGAACTTGTTGTTCATGGCGAATCTCCGGGTTTCAGGGACGGTGCCGGCGCAAATCATGGATCAGATCGTGGACCAGGGTCGGGCCGCCGATGCCTGCAGCGTAGCGCGCATCGGCGAAACGGTGGCTGAGTGGAAGCAGGCTTTGCGACTGTGGCCTGGCCTTGATCACGCGCTTGGCCCACAGCGGGGCCGGCTCATGCGCCTCGCGGGCCAGGCCCAGCCGGGCGTAACGCGCGCCCAGCGCATGCCAGGCGCGCAGCAGCGGGTCGCGCTGGCGTTCGCCACGGGCCAGCAGCCACGCCATCCACGCCAGTGCCAGCAATGTGGAGAAGGCGAACAGCAAGGACAGGCGCTGACCACCCAGATGACGGATGCCAAACGATTGCAGCAGGCGCTGCTGGCGGTCGGCATTGAAGCCGAGCACCCAGTTGTTCCAGCCGCGCCGCATCCAGTCGCTCAGGTCGCCAAACCTGACCAAACGACCAAGCACGCCCGTGCTGGCCCCCGCGCCCAGGCGATCCTCCAGCGTGTCGTAGATGCGTTCCGGCGCGACTGCGGCGGTCGGATCCGCGCGTACCCAGCCGCGTTGCGGCAGCCAGACTTCCGCCCAGGCATGCGCATCCATTTTCCTGACCACCCAGTAATCGCCGATGGGATTGCGCACGCCGCCGGCATAGCCGGTGACCACGCGCGCGGGGATGCCCGCGGCGCGCATCAACACCACGAACGAGGAACTGAAGTGCTGGCAAAAGCCCTTCTTCTCATCGAACAGGAATTCATCCACGCCGTTGCGTCCCGGCAACGGGGTTTCCAGGGTGTAGCCGAAATCGCGATGGATCCAGTCCATCGCCCTGCGCACGATGGCCGCGTCGTCGCTGCCCGCTTCGCGACGCCACTGCGTGGCCAAGGCGACAGTGCGCGGGTTGTAGCCGGCCGGCAAGGCCAGTGCGCGTTGCCGCAGCGGGCCATCGAGTTGCGACTGGAACGAAGCGGGCGGCGATGACTGCAGGCGCCAGCGGGTGAGCGAACTCAAGGGCTGGTCCGCATACAGGCCGTAGTCGAGGGAAAGCGTGGTTCCTGCAACCGCGTCGTGCGGCAAATCCAGCGCGACCAGCTGGCGCCGGTCGGTGGGTTCGAATTCGATCTGGTAGTCCCAGTCGAGATTCCCGCGTTGGACCGGTTGCGCGGGCAACTGCCGCATTATTCGCGGCTGGGTCCAGTTGCGCCCATCGAAGTCCCACAACACCGGACCACGCCAGTACATGTCCTGCGAGCGTGGACGCGTGCCGAAGAACTGCACGCGCAGCGCAGCGGTGTCGTCGGCCATCAGGTCCAGCCACTCGCCCGGGGTCATGCGGTCGGACAGGCCAGAGCGACCCAGCGCGCGTTCGGGCACGCCCCACAAGGGCGAGCCCAGCCGCGGAAACAGCCAGAACATCGCCAGCACCAGCGGCAATCCGATCGCCACCAGCCGGGCGATGGCCAGCAGTTTGCGCGAAGGGGCGACGCCGCTGGACAGGGAGCCGGTTTCCACGTCGGCGAGGCGTTGCAGCGCGACCAGCGCGCACAGCACCGCGACCAGTCCGAGGGCCATGGTCAGCGGGCCCTGGTCGAGCAGGAAGGCCGCAAACGGCGCGAACAAGGCAAACCCGACCAGGCTGCGCGCATCGCGCAGGGTGAAGGTTTCCGAAGGCTTGATCGCGATCATCGCCGCCAGCAGCGCGCAGCCGGTATCGCGGCCGAGACGCAGGCCGGTCTGCGAGAACACCGCCGCCAGCACCAGCAATGCCAGCAGCAAACGCAAGAGTGTCGGCAACGGCCTGCGCCATGACATTGCAACGACCAGCGCCGCCGCCAGCGCAATGCTCCACGAGAGTGGCGGGGGCAGTTGCAGCAACAAAGGCAACAAGGCGAGCGCGGCGGTCGCCAGCGCCCAGCGACGGCTGCCATCGTCGATCCGGGTCATGGCCGCGCCCGCTTTTCAGCATCCGGCAACAACGCCAGGGCGCGCAGGCACAGGTGCCGATGGACGCTGCCGTGGGCGGGGCCCAGCGCCGGTTGTCCTGGCAGCAGCAGGCGATAGCGCCGGCCTTCGCGTTCGGCCAAGTCAACCCAGTGGGCCAGTCGGCGGATGCGCTGTTCGTAGGCGAGCTGCGAAAGCGCGCGCCAGTCCAGGGTGACTTCGATCGCCAGCGGCTGTTCGTATTCGCGCACCAGCAGGGTGTCGCGGCGTGCCGAAGGTTTCCAGGCGATCGCGCGCCGCGGGTCGCCAGTGCGATAGCCGCGCAGGTGGTGCACATCGTCGCCGGCCGGATGCAGTCGCGCCTGGTTTCCGCTGCCATCGCCCGGCGGCAGCGGCGGGCCCTGTGGTTCCGGCGCGGGATAGACCAGCAACGAGGCGTCCGGCCACACCCACGACCAGGCCATGGCCAGGCCCAGCGGCTGGGTGGTGGAAATGCGGATCCGGCCAGGGTCGATCCAGCCGCGACGTTCGGTCGCCAGCGGCAACGTCGCTACGCCCGGCTCCATGGACAACGGCGGCGCGGTGGTGCGCGCCTCGCGGCAACGCAGTTGCAGGCCACGGCGCAGGCGCGCGTCGGCGGCGGACAAGGCGATGTGCAGCGACAGGGTCGAACCGGCGGCGACCGGTTCGGCGGAAATCGCATCGACGCCCAAGCCCGATAATTGCAGGTGCGCGGCGATCAGGCTGGCCAGGCCGGTGGCGCCAAGCAGCAAGGCCAGCAGCAGGGCGGGATTGTTGTTGTAGTTCAACGCGCCCAGCAGCATGGCGAACAGCAAGGCGGCGAAGAACAGGCCGAAGCGCGTCGGCAATACATAGACCCGGCGCCGGTCGAACCGCACGGGCAGGGTTTCGCTGCTGCGCGGGCGGGCGAGCAGCGCGGCGCGGGCAGCCAGACGTTCGCGCAGGGTCGACGGCATGGTGCTCACGCCTGCTCAGTCCACGGCCACCGCATGCAGGATGGACTTGGCCAGTGTCTGCGCGGAAGACGCTTCCGCTTCCGCGACCAGCCGGTGCGCGGCGACCGCGGCGAACAAGGCCTGCACGTCCTCCGGCAAGACATGCTGGCGCCCCAGCAGCAAGGCGTAAGCGCGCGCGGCGCGCAGCAGGGCGATGCCGGCCCGCGGCGACAGGCCCACGCGCACGCCGGGGTGCTGGCGACTGCGGGTCAGCAAGGCCTGCACGTAATCCACCAGCGCGTCGCTGGCATGCACTTCGTTGACCGCGGCCCGCAACTGCAGCACATCGGTGCTGGACAGCAGCGGAGAGGCCTGGGCGATCAGTTCGCGGCGATCGGCGCCGGCGAGCAGCGCACGCTCGGATTCGGCATTCGGATAACCCAGGGTCAGCCGCAGCAGGAAACGGTCGAGTTGCGAATCCGGCAACGGATAGGTGCCGGCAAGATCGACCGGGTTCTGGGTGGCGATGACGAAGAACGGGTCGGGCAGCACGCGGGTCATTCCGTCCAGGGTCACCTGATGCTCGGCCATGGCTTCCAGCAACGCGCTCTGGGTGCGTGGCGGGGCGCGATTGATTTCATCGGCGAGCAGCACATGGGTGAACACCGGTCCCGGATGGAACTGGAATTGCCGCGATTGCGCGTCGTAAACCGACACGCCCAGGACATCGGCCGGCAACAGGTCCGATGTGAACTGCACGCGCTGGAAGCCCAATCCAAGAGTCGCCGCCAGCGCATGCGCCAGCGTGGTCTTGCCCAGGCCTGGCAGGTCCTCGATGAGGATATGGCCGCCGGAAAGCAGCGCGACGAAGGCCAGGCGTACTTCCTGCGACTTGCCCAGCACCAGCGAATTGACTTGCTGTTGCGCCGCCTTCAGGGCCTGCAACAGGGGATCGGTTAGCATTCCGCGGGCAGGAATATCGGCGGGCATTGTTTTTTCCGGATTTGTTTCAAGGAAGTCTAACGGGATATGCGGGACGAAAGAATTCAGGAAATCAAGCGTGCGCAACGTGCCTTCCTGGTGCTGTGGACTGCGATCACCGCAATCAAGATCCTGATCGCGGCGCGGTTGCCGTTGTTCGTGGATGAGGCTTTCTACTGGCAGGAAGGCAGGCACCTGGCCGCGGCTTATTCGGACCTGCCGGGATTGACCGCGTGGATGACGCGGCTGGGCACGGAAATCGGCGGCCAGCATGCGCTGGCCTTGCGCGCGCCGTTCCTGTTGCTGGCGGCGCTGTTGCCCTGGCTGGCGGCGCACATCGCCAATCGCTGGTTCGGGGAGGCGATCGGATGGCGTGCGGGCAGCCTGACCTTGCTGATGCCGCTGTCCGGCAGCCTGGGCATCCTCGCCTTGCCGGACGTGCCCATGGCGTTCGCGACCGTGTTGTGCCTGGATGCCGGCGCGCGGTTGTTGCGCGAGATCGATGCGGCTTCCGCCGCCGAGCTGGCGCTCGGCTTGGCGATAGGCGCGTTGAGCCATTACCGTTTCATCGGCGTGATCGGCGTTGGCTTCATCGCCTTGCTGCTGTTGCCGCAAGGCCGGCGCGTGCTGCGCGACTCGCGTGTATGGATCGCATTGGCGCTGGGAATCGCCGCCTGGGCGCCGTTGATCGCCTGGAACCTGCAGAACGCCGATGCGGGCCTGCGCTTCCAGCTGGTCGATCGCCATCCCTGGTCGTTCCAGTCCGGTGGCTGGTGGTTCCTGCTGGTGCAGGCGGCCTTGGTCACGCCACTGTTGTTCTTCGCCCTGGTCCGGGTGTTCGTGCGCTCGTTTCGCAAGCGGCAGGACATGTCGATGCAAAGCATGCCGACGCAATGGCGGTATTTCGGATTGCTGGGCGGGGTTTCGACGCTGGGTTTCTTCACCCTGGGTTTTTTCGCGGACATGGAGCGGGTGAGTTTCCATTGGCCCTTGCCCGGCTATCTGCCGCTGTTGATCGCGGTGCCGGCCTTGCTGCAGCAATGGCCGCGTGGCTGGCGCATCGCCACCTGGGTGTCCGCCGGCATCGGTCTGGTATTCGTGCTCGGCTATTACCTGGTGCTGTCCACGCCGGCCTTGCGCGCGCAACTGGCCGCGGAGAAGTTCTATCCGGTGAATTTCGCTGGCTGGAACGAACTGGTGGATGCGGTGCGCGAGGAGCAGGCGAAATTGCCTGCCAATGCCACGCTATTGGCGGACAGCTTCAAATCCGGGGCCGAGATCGGTTTCGCCCTGGGCGACGCCGACATCCGCGTGCTCGATCATCCGCTCAACCACAAGCACGGCCGCGCGCCGCAATTGCGTCTGTGGGGATTGCAGGACGACGGCCGCCGCGCTGGACCGGTGCTGCTGGCGGTCGGAACCAGTGACGTGCAGTACAAATCGCTGCTCGACTACTACCACCGGCTTTGCGCCACGGTCGGTCCGTTGCCGCCGCCACGCGTGGTCAATGTCGATCATGGCCGGCAACGCTTCCTGCTGTTCGCCCTGCCCGCGAAGAAGGCGGCGGGGCCATGCACCCTGCCTGCCTTCGCATGGGTCGATACCCCGCAAGGCAAGGCGGGCGTCGCGCGTCGGTTCGACGTGAGCGGCTGGGCCTTCAAGGATGGCGTGGGCCTGGAGGGCGTCGATATCCTGATAGATGGAAAGACCGTCGCAAAAGCGCGCTATGGCCTGCACAGTCCGGGCACGGCCGCGTTCTGGAAGATTTCCACCGATCCCCATCACCCCAATGTTGGTTTTGCCGCAGAAGTGGACCTGGCTTCGGTCAGCCCGGGTCGGCATTGGCTGGGACTGCGGCTCCATGGCAGCGATGGCAGCGTCGAGGACTGGTCGGAACAGCCCATCGAGATTGCCGATTAGCCGCTGCGGAAGCCTCAGGGCAGGACGAAGCCGGCTTCCCGCAGCAATTTCGACAAGGCGATCAGCGGCAGCCCGACCAGCGCGGTCGGGTCGCGTGATTCGATGTGTTCGAACAAGGCGATGCCCAACCCCTCGCTCTTGAAGCTGCCGGCGCAGTCGAGCGGTTGTTCGGCATCGACGTAACGCTCGATTTCGTCCGGTTGCAGGGCGCGGAAGCGCACCAGCGTCGTATCAGTGGCTTCGAGCAGGGTTTCCCCGTGGGCCAGGCACACGGCGGTATGGAAACGGACCTCCCGCCCGGACATGGCGCTCAGCTGGGAAATCGCGTTTTCGCGGGTTCCCGGCTTGCCCAGCGCCCGGGATTCCATGGCGGCGACCTGGTCGGAGCCTATAATCCAGCTCTCCGGGTGCTGGCTGGCAATGGCCAGGGCCTTGGCCCGTGCCAGCCGCTGCGCCAGGACCGGTGGGGCTTCTTCGGCCTGGGGACTCTCGTCCACCTCCGGACGGGCCACATGGAAGGGCAGGCGCAGGCGCTCCAGCAGTTCGCGGCGGTAGCGGGAAGTGGAGGCCAGGATCAGCGGCATGGATGGGGTTCTCGCGCGGGGGGCGGGCATTCTGCCGAAGCCCCGCAGGGTCGGCAAACCCCATGTTGGCGGGCTTTGCGGGTTTGACAGCTCGGCCCCGGATCCTTAATATTCAGCGGCTTATGTCCGCGAACGTGCCCGAGATGTTGGATGTTTGGCGCATGGTCGCGGCCAGACGCGGTTTTGAAGGGCGCCTGCCGCTGTCCGCGCTGGAGCGCCTGCGGGGGTTGTTGTTCGATGCCGAAGGCGAAGTCGGGTTTGCGCTGCAGTTCGACAGCGATCCGCTGCTGAAGGTGTCCTACGCGGAGTTGCGGATCGATGCGGAGTTGCCGCTGGAATGCCAGCGCAGCCTGCAACGGTTCCTGCTCCCGGTGCATATGGTGCAGCGGCTGGGCCTGATTCGCGATGAAGCGGACGAGGCCGCGCTACCTGCGGAATACGAAGCGCTGCTGGTGCCCGGAGACGGCATGATGCGGTTGCAGGATCTGGTTGAAGATGAGTTGGTGCTGGCGGTTCCCGCCGTGCCGATGAATCCCGAGTCCGACGCGGTGGATCGCGACTGGCCGATACCGGAACAAGAATTGGCGCAAGCCAGCCCGTTCGCGGCGCTGTCCTTGCTGAAGAAAAACTGATCAGGTACTCGCTGATCAAGAACATCCGGCCTATGCATCGGTCGGCACCATCAACACAACGCAACACAACGAAATAGTTCGGAGCAATACCATGGCAGTGCAGAAATCCCGCGTCACCCCGTCCCGCCGTGGCCAGCGTCGTTCGCACGACAGCCTGACCGCCAAGCAGCTGGCCACCGATCCGACCAGCGGCGAGACCCACATCCGCCACCACGTGACCGCCGACGGTTATTACCGTGGCAAGAAGGTCATCGCGACCAAGGCCGACGCAGTCTCCGACGAAGATTGATTTCGACGAAGATTGATTCCGGCGAAGATTGATTCCGGCGAAGTTGATCCGGTTGCGCGCCTTGCCGGTGCGCGCCGGTTCAAGCCGGTGTGGTGAGTTTCCCCGGCCCTGCGTGGGCCAGCAGCTGGAGCGGGCATGAGCAAGCGTGATTCGGACGGACAGGCTCCTGTTGGGCCTGCTTCCAACGGGCCGGCTTCGAGTAGGCGTGTCTATGCCCGCATCGCCGGCACGGGCAGTTATCTGCCCGAGAAACTGGTGACCAACGACGACCTGGCCAAACAGGTCGATACCAGCGACGAATGGATCCGCAGCCGTACCGGCATCCGCGAAAGGCATATCGCCGCGGAAGGCGAGACCACGGGCGACCTCGGCTACCACGCCGCGGTGCGTGCGCTGGAAGCGGCGGGCGTGGATGCCTCCGAACTCGACATGATCGTGGTCGGCACCACCACCCCGGACCTGATCTTCCCCTCCACCGCCTGCCTGATCCAGGCCCGCCTGGGCGCCAGCGGCTGCGCGGCGATGGACGTGAACGCGGCTTGTTCCGGCTTCGTCTACGCGCTCAGCGTGGCCGACAAGTTCATCCGTTCCGGCGACGTCAAGACCGCGCTGGTGATCGGTGCGGAAACCCTCAGCCGCATCGTCGACTGGACCGAGCGCACCACTTGCGTGCTGTTCGGCGATGGCGCCGGCGCGGTGGTGCTCAAGGCCGACACCGAGACAGGCATCCTCAGCACTCACTTGCACGCCGATGGCGCCAAGAAAGAGTTGCTGTGGAATCCGGTCGGCGTTTCGGTCGGTTTCAATCAGGGTGAGCCCAACGGCGGCGCGCGCATCCACATGAAGGGCAACGACGTCTTCAAGTACGCGGTCAAGGCGCTGGACGGCGTGGTCGATGAGACCCTCGAGGCCAATGGCCTGGACAAGCACGACCTGGATTGGCTGATCCCGCACCAGGCCAACCTGCGCATCATCGAAGCCACGGCCAAGCGCCTGGAAATGTCGATGGATCGCGTTATCGTCACCGTCGATCGCCATGGCAATACTTCCGCGGGTTCGGTGCCATTGGCGCTGGATGCCGCGGTGCGCTCGGGTCGCGTGCAGCGCGGCCAGTTGCTGCTGCTGGAAGCCTTCGGTGGCGGCTTCACCTGGGGCTCGGCGCTGCTGCGCTACTGATCGCCTGGCGTGTGTGTAGGAGCGCCCCATGGGCGCGAGCTCTTCGTCCCGATCGCGAGAAGATCAAGAGCTCGCGCCCATGCGGCGCTCCTGCATCAGGTTTCATTTTCCTGTGCAGACATACGCAGTCGTACAGACGTTTAAGTCGATTCGCCTTTATCATTCCCGCTGGTTTGAACAGCGGTGCATCGCGTGACCCAGGCGTTATCCACTTCCCCGCAACTTGCTTTCGTGTTTCCCGGCCAGGGTTCGCAATCGTTGGCGATGCTTGCCGAACTTGCGGAACTGCACCCCATCGTCCGCGAAACTTTCGTCGAAGCCTCCGAGGGCGCCGGCGTCGACCTGTGGGCGTTGTCGCAAGGTGGCCCGGAAGAAATGCTCAATCGCACCGAATACACCCAGCCTGCGTTGCTCGCGGCGGGAATCGCGGTATGGCGCGCATGGCTGCAGCAGGGCGGATCCGTTCCCTCGGTGTTCGCCGGCCATAGCCTGGGCGAATACACCGCGCTGGTCGCGGCGGGTGCGGTGTCCCTGCACGAAGGCGCGCACCTGGTGCGCCTGCGCGGCCAGTTGATGCAGGAAGCGGCGCCGGCCGGGGTGGGTGCGATGGCAGCGGTGCTTGGCGCCGAAGACGAACTGGTCGCGGAAGTCTGCGTGCAGGCCTCGGGCAGCCAGGTCGTGGTGCCCGCCAATTACAATTCGCCGGGACAGATCGTGATCGGCGGCGATGTGGCGGCGGTGGATCGCGCCATTGCGCTGCTGACCGAGCGTGGCGTGCGCAAAGTGGTGAAGCTGGCGGTGAGCGTGCCCTCGCACACGCCGTTGATGCGCGAAGCGGCCAATCGACTCGCTGAAACCATGCGTGGCATGCGCTGGCAGGATCCGTCGATCCCGGTGGTGCAGAATGTCGATGCGCAGATCCATGGTGGAATCGACGACATACGCGATGCGCTGGTGCGGCAGTTGTACCTGCCGGTGCGCTGGACCGACTGCGCCTTGGCCTTGAAGGCGAAGGGCGCAACCCGCATCGCCGAATGCGGTCCGGGCAAGGTGCTGACTGGGCTGGTCAAGCGCATCGACAAGTCACTTGAAGCAAGATCGCTGGCCACACCCGGCGACTTCCAATCCGCGTTGGGCGACTGGGCGGTTTGATTCTTTTGTTTCAGGCACAGATAAGAGCGGAAAGAAACGGATCAAGCTCCAACTGTGATTTCATCTGCACCATCGGCTCTTATCCGCGTCCAAAAGCGTTCAAGGAAAACCCCAATGAAAACATTGCAAGGTGAAATCGTGCTGGTCACCGGCGCCAGTCGCGGCATCGGCGCGGCCATCGCCGACGAGCTGGCCGCGCAAGGCGCCATCGTCATCGGTACCGCGACTTCGGAATCCGGCGCCCGCGCCATCGGCGAACGCCTCGCCGCGCACGGTGGCCACGGCCGCGAATTGAACGTCACCGACGCGGCCGCGGTGGAATCGTTGATCGATTCCATCGGCAAGGAATTCGGCACTATCAGCATCCTGGTCAACAACGCCGGCATCACCCGCGACAACCTGCTGATGCGGATGAAGGACGAGGACTGGCAGGCGATCCTGGACACCAATCTCAGCAGCGTCTATCGCACTTCCAAGGCGGTGATGCGCGGGATGATGAAGGCGCGCAAGGGCCGGATCATCAATATCGCCTCGGTGATCGGGGTGACCGGCAATGCGGGGCAGACCAACTACGCCGCGGCCAAGGCCGGCATCATTGCGTTCTCGAAGTCGCTGGCCAAGGAAATCGGCAGTCGTGGCGTCACCGTCAACGTGGTTGCGCCGGGCTTCATCGATACCGACATGACCAAGGCGATGCCAGAGGATGCGAAGAACGCGTTGGTCGGCCAGATCGCGTTGGGACGCTTGGGCGAACCCGCCGATATCGCCCGCGCGGTCGCGTTTCTGGCGGGTCCTTCCGCCAGCTATATCACTGGCGAAACCCTGCATGTGAATGGCGGCATGTACATGCCATGACACAATTGTTCCGTAAGTAACTGATTAAGCAATGTTTGCCGGGACGTGCACCGCATCCCCGGTTTCCACTAAACTACCCCCCGTTCACTCAACTCCGTCTGGAGCCACACCCAATGAGCAGCATCGAAGAACGCGTCAAGAAGATCGTCGTAGAGCAACTTGGCGTCAAAGAAGAAGAAGTCACCACCAGCGCATCGTTCGTCGATGACCTTGGCGCCGATTCGCTCGACACCGTCGAGTTGGTGATGGCCCTGGAAGAAGAATTCGAGTGCGAGATCCCGGACGAAGACGCCGAGAAGATCACCTCGGTGCAGCAGGCCATCGATTACGTCAAGGCGCACGTCAAGGCGTAAGCCCGTAGTTTCGATGAGTGGTGCCGGGGCCGCGGATGCGGCCCCGCGCATATGTGAGATGTCAGTGCGCCCGTACGGGGCGCAGGAAGCCGGAGCAATCGTATGAGCCAGCGTCGTGTAGTGATCACCGGCATGGGCATGATCTCGCCCTTGGGCAATGACCTTGCCAGCAGCTGGGATGGCATCGTCAATGGCCGCTCGGGCCTGGGCCTGATCTCGTCCTTCGATACTTCGTTGTTCACCACGCGCATCGCCGGTGAAATCCGCGATTTCGATCCCACCCTCTACATGTCGCCCAAAGACGTGAAGAAGATGGATGCGTTCATCCATTACGGCATCGCCGCCTCGCTGATGGCGATGGACGATTCCGGCCTCGAAGTCAACGAGGCGAACGCCGAGCGCATCGGCGCCATCATCGGTGCGGGCATCGGCGGCATCCTCGGCATCGAGGAGCAGACCGCCAAGTACCTGGAAGGCGGGCCACGCAAGATCTCGCCGTTCTACATCCCCAGCACCATCATCAACATGCTGCCGGGCCAGCTGAGCATCATGAAGGGCATCAAGGGGCCGAGTTTCTCCGCGGTTTCGGCCTGCGCCACTTCCAACCATTCCATCGGCATGGCCATGCGCATGATCCAGTACGGCGATGCCGACGTGATGATCGCCGGTGGCGCCGAGCGCGGCTCCTCGCCGACTTCGGTGGGCGGGTTCTGCTCGATGAAGGCGATGTCCACGCGCAACGACGATCCAGCGGCGGCCTCGCGCCCCTGGGACCGCGACCGCGACGGCTTCGTGCTGGGCGATGGCGCCGGCATCCTGGTGCTGGAGGAGTACGAACACGCCAAGGCGCGCGGCGCGCGCATCTACTGCGAACTCGTGGGCTTTGGCGCCAGTTCCGATGCCTATCACATGACCGCACCCAGCGAGAACGGCGAAGGCCCCGCGCGCTGCATGGCGATGGCGCTGAAGGATGCGAAGCTCAACCCCGACCAGGTCGAATACCTCAATGCGCACGGCACCTCCACGCCGCTGGGCGACCTGGCCGAAACCCTGGCGATGAAGCGTGCCTTCGGCGACCACGCCTACAAGACCATGGTCAGCTCGACCAAGTCCATGACCGGCCACCTGCTGGGCGCGGCCGGCGGCGTGGAAGCGATCTTCTCGGTACTGGCGATCGACAAGGGCATCATCCCGCCGACCATCAACCTGGAAAACCCGGGCGAAGGCTGCGACCTGGATTACGTGCCCAACGTGGCCCGCGAGAAAAAGATCGATGTCGCCATGTCCAATGGCTTCGGCTTCGGCGGGACCAATGGCACGCTGGTGTTCAAGCGGCTTTGATTTCCACTCGTCGTTCCCGCGAAGGCGGGAACCGCTCCTGTCTTTTGCGTTACGCATGCCGCAAAAAAAGCAGGGGCGAAGAGCGATTCCCGCCTTCGCGGGAATGACGAGCAAGAAATGATCGAATCCCGCGCACTCCCCCCCGACACAGACCTGCTCGCGCTTCACCGGCAGGCGCCGTCGCGCTATCCGCTGCTGCTTGAATCGGTCGCCTCGGGTACCGCGCAGGGACGCTGGGACCTGTTGCTGGCCACCGACGGCAGCGGCCTGCGGCTCGACGCGCAAGGAGTGACGCGGACGCTTGATGGCGAACAGGTCGAAAGCGATTTCCTCGCCGCGCTCGATGCTCAATGGCAAGCGCAACGCATTGCCCGCGAGGAGCCGCGCTGGCCGTTTCGCGGCGGCTGGGCCTTGCTGCTGGATTACGAACTGGCCGCGCAGGTGGAGCCGGTCTTGTCGCTTCCCCGGGGCGACAAGGCGGTTGCGGTCGCGCTTGCCCTGCGTTGTCCCGCCGCGGTCCTGCGCGACCGCGCCAGTGGCGAATGCGTTGCCCTGGCTGAAATCGGTTCGGAACTGCTGCTCGATCGCATCGCCACGGATATCGACGCATCGCGAAGCCTGCCTGGATTACTGGCATGGCCGGCATGGCGCGATCCCGGGCACATCGTCGAAGACGATCCGCAACGCTTCCTCGACGGCGTGCGACGCATTCTTCGCTACCTGGCGGCGGGCGATATCTTCCAGGTGAACCTGTCGCGCGCCTGGCGCGCCTCTTTCGCGCAGGCCATCGATCCGGCTTCGCTGTATGCGCGTCTCCGCACCGCCAACCCGGCTCCCTTCGCCGGCTTGTTCGTTGCGGAAGGCCGTGCAGTGGCCAGTTCTTCGCCCGAGCGCCTGGTATCGATCCGCGGCGATGTGGTCGAGACCCGGCCGATCGCCGGCACCCGCCCGCGCTTCGAGGGCGACGACGATGCCGCACGCATCCGCGAACTGGTCGGACATCCCAAGGAGCGCGCCGAGCACGTGATGCTGATCGACCTGGAGCGCAACGACCTGGGTCGCGTGTGCGAACCCGGCAGCGTGGAGGTTGATGAATTGATGACGGTGGAAAGCTATGCCCACGTCCACCACATCGTCAGCAACGTGCGTGGCCGCCTGCGCGCCGGGGTCACTCCGGGCGAGGTGATCCGCGCCACATTCCCTGGCGGCACCATCACCGGTTGCCCGAAGGTGCGCTGCATGCAGATCATTGCCGAACTGGAAGACGAGGCCCGTGGCGCCTACACCGGTGCATTCGGCTGGCTGAACCGCGATGGCGACCTGGACCTGAATATCCTGATCCGCAGTGCCGAGATCCTGCCCGGAGCAGACGGCGGTTCGGAAGTGGTTTTCCGCACCGGGGCAGGCATCGTGGCTGATTCCCTCCCCGAGCGTGAACTGGACGAGACCCGCGCCAAGGCGCGCGGCGTGCTCAAGGCCTTGTCCTTGTAGGAGCGCCCCATGGGCGCGAGCTCTTGGTCCCGTATCCAGGGTCCCATCGAAGAGCTCGCGCCCATGGGGCGCTCCTACAAGGAGAGGTGGGCAAGGTATCCTGCATGGCCTGGATCGGGACTCGAGGAAATCGTGGCTAAAGGTTCCAAACGCGGTTGCCGCAACTTCATCATCGCCTGCCTGCTGTTGCTGGCAGCCGCGGCAGTCGGCGGCGCGTGGCTATGGCGGCACTACACCGGTTTCAGCGACCAACCCATCGCCGGCTTGCAGGCGGACGGAAGCGTGGTCGTCGCCTCCGGGGATTCATTCCCGGGGGTGCTGCGCAAGCTGCGCGCAGCGGGCGTGCGCGACGGCGAGGACCTGCAGTGGCGCGCGCTGGCGCGGCATCTCGATGTGGCCGGCAGCCTGAAGGTCGGTGAATACGCGCTCAGCCCCGGAATCACCCCGCGCGAGTTGCTGCTCAACATGCGCAACGGCAAGGTCATCAGCTACCGGTTCACCCTCGTCGAGGGCTGGAACATCCGCCAGCTGCGCGCGGCGCTCAACGCCGCCACGCCATTGCGGCATGAAACCGTCGCGCTGGACGATGCGGCGTTGATGAAGCAACTGGGCCATCCAGGCCAGCATGCCGAAGGCCGTTTCCTGCCCGAAACCTACGTCTATTCGCATGGCGACAGCGACGCGGACGTGCTCAAGCGCGCCTACGCGGCGATGGACAAGGCCTTGCAGGAGGCGTGGCGGTCGCGGGCCAAGGACGTGCCGCTGCAATCGGCCGAGGAAGCCTTGATCCTGGCTTCCATCATCGAGAAGGAAACCGGCCTGGCCTCCGAACGCCCGCAGATCGCCGGCGTATTCGCGCGCCGATTGCGGCAGGGCATCAGGCTGCAGACCGACCCGACCGTCATCTACGGCATCGGCAGCGCCTACGACGGCAACATCCGCCGCCGCGACCTGCAGACCGACACGCCGTACAACACCTACACCCGCGCCGGCTTGCCACCGACGCCCATCGCCATGCCGGGCGTGGACGCGTTGCGCGCCGCGGTCGATCCTGCCCCCGGCAATACGCTGTTCTTCGTCGCCCTGGGCGATGGCAGCGGCAGCCACGTGTTCTCGGCGACACTGGCCGAACACAACGCCGCTGTTGCCCGTTACCTGCGACAGTCGCGTCGCCCGTCGCCGACCGAAGAAAAACCGCTGCAATGACCGAAGCCCTGTTGAAACATCCGCGCCTGATCAGCCTCGAAGGCGGCGAGGGCGCCGGCAAGACCAGCGCGATCGTCGCGATCCGCGAGCTGCTGCAGGCGCGTGGGCATGAAGTCGTGCTGACCCGCGAACCCGGCGGCACGCCACTGGCCGAGCGCATCCGCGAACTGTTGTTGAATCCGCAAGAGGAAACGCTGGCGCCGGAAACCGAACTGCTGCTGATGTTCGCCTCGCGCGCGCAGCACGTGCGCGAAGTGATCCGTCCGGCGCTGCAGCGCGGCGCCTACGTGGTCAGCGACCGATTCACCGATTCCAGCTACGCCTACCAGGCCGATGGCCGCGGACTCGACCGCGCGCTGGTCGAGGAACTGGAGCGCAAGGTCGTGGGCCTCAAGCCCGGCCTGACCCTGTTGCTGGACCTGGACGTGCGCGAAGGCCGCGCCCGCACCAGCGGCCGTGACCTGTGGCCGGATCGCATCGAAAGCGAGCAGGACGATTTCTTCGAGCGCGTGCGCGAAGGTTTCCGCCGCCGCGCGGCAGCCGAACCGGAACGTTTCCGCGTGATCGACGCCAGCCAGTCGCCGGCGGCGGTCGGCGCATCGGTTTCCAGCGCGGTCGTGCAGTGGCTGGAGGCATCGGCATGAGCGTCGAATTCTCGCCATGGCAGCAGCGCGCCTACGACCAGGCGGTCGCCGCGCTGGATACGGGAAGACTCGGGCACGGTTTGCTGATCTGCGGACCGACGGGGTTGGGCAAGCGCGCGGTGGCCGATCGTCTCGCCCAGCACGTGTTGGCGGGGGGCGATGCCGCCGCGCACAGCCGTAATGCCCAGTTGATCGCTGCCGGCACCCACCCCGACCTGCACGTGGTGTCTTTCGGCCTGACCAAGGATGGCAGCAAGCTGCGCACCGAGATCGTGATCGAACAGATGCGCGATCTTTCGCAGAAATTGTCGCTGACTCCGCAGTACGGCGCGGCTCAGGTGGCCATCGTCGATCCGGCGGACGCGATCAACCGCGCCGCCTGCAATGCCTTGCTCAAGACGCTGGAGGAACCGGCGGCCGGCCGCTACCTGTGGTTGATCAGCGCGCAGCCCGCGCGCCTGCCCGCCACCATCCGCAGCCGCTGCCAACGGATGGAATTCAAGTTGCCGCCGCACGGCGAGGCGCTGGCCTGGTTGCGGGCGCAGGGTCATTCCGCGAAAGACGCCGACGAAGCGCTGGACGCCGCGCGCGGGCATCCCGGGCTGGCCGATCGATGGCTGCGCGAAGGCGGACTGGCCTTGCGCAAGACGGTTGCGGGCGATCTGGCCAAGCTTGAACGTGGCGAAATCGCGGTGATCGAAACCGCGCAGCGCTGGACCGCCGACGAACACGCCGACCTGCGCCTGCGCCATGCCGCCGACCTGGTGTTGGCCCAGGCCGCCGATACCGGCTTGACCGATCCGGCCCGATTGCACAAGCTTGCGACTTGGTTCGATGCGGCCAACCGCACCCGCGACCTGCTGCGCACCACCGTTCGCGGCGACCTGGCGATGGTGGATTTGCTTTTGGCCTGGCGTGTCGGGGATCGCGCGCGGGCCACCAAAGGAGAGCCGAAATGAATGCAGTGGCAGGCGGTGGACGGCAGGGCATCCTGTCGCTGGCGGTCAAGGACAAGGCGCAGTTGTACAGCGCCTACATTCCGTACGTGAAGAACGGCGGCATCTTCGTGCCCACGCCCAAGCGTTATTTCCTGGGCGACGAGGTATTCCTGCTGCTGACCCTGCCCGATTCGAGCGAACGCCTGCCGGTCGCCGGCAAGGTGATCTGGGTGACGCCCGTGGGCGCGCAAGGCGCCCGCGTCGCCGGCATCGGCGTGCAATTCGCCGACACCGGCGAAGGCGAAGCTGTGAAGAGCAAGATCGAGACGCTGCTCGCCGGCACGCTCAACGCGGAAAAGCCCACGCAGACGATGTAGTCCGCAGTGCCGGGTACGCGCTGTCGTAGCTGGCTATCGGTTGGTTTACAGTCCCTTGAACAGGTTCCCCAGCAGCAACGTCACCAGTCCTGCGCACAGGATCCAGAAGGCGTGCGGCACCAGCGCCGGGATATAGCCCAGCTTCGCCGCCACGCCGATGCCGCCGAGCAACAGGGAAAGGAAGAACATGCCCGCGGTCGGGGCGCTCAGGTTGAACATGCGATAGGTCTGCCGATTGGATTGGGAAAAATACAGGGCGCCGTGGTTGGCGCCCCTGGATGGAGTTGCGCGGCTGGAAGTCGTGCAATCAGGCGGTCGGGCCGCGCAGCGTTGGCGAATCCCAGCCCGGTCGTGGCGCGAAGCGGTCGCCATGGCGGCCTTGCAAGGTCTTGAGCTTCTCGACCAGTGCATCGGCGCCGGTGGCCTTGATGTATTCGATCGGGCCGCCACGGAACGGGGCGAAACCGGTGCCGAAGATCACCCCGGCATCCAGCAGGTCGGCGTCGCTGACCACGCCATCGTGCAGGCAGGCGACGGCCTCGTTGAGCAGCGGCAGGATCAGGCGATCTTCCAGGTCCGAAGGCGCCTGGTAGTCCTTGGCGACTTCGGGTTTGACGGCCTTGCTGCCCTTCTCGGTTTGCACCCACTTGTACAGGCCCTGGCCGTCCTTCTTGCCGCGCTTGCCGGTTTCCGGCGGCGCCGACAACGCGGCGGGAATCGGCAGGCCCAGGAACGGCGCCAGCTCCTTGCCCACGCCCGCGGCGACATCCAGGCCCACGGTATCGATCAGTTCGATCGGGCCCATCGGCATGCCGAATTTCACCGCCGCCTTGTCGATCACCGGCCCCGGGATGCCTTCCGCATACGCGGTCACCGCTTCCAGCATGTACGGGAACAGCACGCGGTTGACCAGGAAGCCGGGCGTACCGGCCACCGGCACGGCGAGTTTGTCGATGGCTTTGCAGAACGCGGCCAGCCGCTTCTCGGTTTCCGGCGCCATCGCGTCGTGGCGGATGATTTCCACCAGCGGCATCTGCGCGACCGGGTTGAAGTAATGCAGGCCGGCGAACTGCGCCGGGCGCTGGATGTGCTCGCGCAGCTCGGTCAGCGGGATCGAGGAGGTGTTGGTGGTCAGCAGCGCATCGGCCTTCAGGCGCGGCTCGATGGCCTGGTACAGGTCGCGCTTGGCTTCCGGGTTTTCGATGATCGCTTCGATGACCAGGTCGGCGTCCGTCACGCCATCACCCGCCAGGTCGCCTTTCAGGCGTGCGGCCACGGCCGGGCGCTTGCTTTGGTCCTTCACTTTCTTGGCGAACAGGTCCTGCGCGCGGGCCAGTGCGGGATCGATGAAGCGCTGTTCGCGATCCTGCAGGGTGACTTCGAAACCCTTGTAAGCCGACCATGCGGCGATATCGCCGCCCATCACTCCGGCGCCGACCACATGCACGCGCTTGATCCCGTGATCCTTGCCCCCCTGGCCCTTGAGTCGCTCCTGCAGGAAGAAAATGCGGATCAGGTTGCGCGCGGTCGGCGTGCCGGCCAGCTTGACCACGGCGCGGCGTTCGGCGTCCAGGCGCGCCTGGATATTGCCGCCGCCGGATTTCTGCCAGGTGTTGATCAGTGCATAGGGAGCCGGGTAATGCTCCTTGCGAGCCTTGCGTGAAACCTGCTTGACCATCTGCGGAGCGAGGAATTGGCGTGCGATCCAGGTATTGCTGATCCAGCCCAGGAAGCGTTGACGGAACGGGCGCACGGCGCCTTTCTGCGCCATCGCCACGGCCGCATCCAGCAGCAGGGCCGGTTCCACCACCTTGTCGACCAGGCCGATGCCACGGGCCGCGGACGCGGACAGCGTGCGCCCGGTGAGCATCATATCCATTGCCGCAGGAGCGCCGACCAGTCGCGGCAGCCGCGCGCTGCCGCCCCAGCCGGGGAAGATGCCCAGCATCACTTCCGGCAGGCCGATACGGGTGGAAGCGTCGCTGGAGGCCACTCGATAGCGGCAGGCCAGCGAAATCTCGGTGCCGCCGCCCATGCAGTGGCCGTGGATCGCCGAGACCGTGGGGCAGGGGAGCTCTGCCAGCTTCTGGAACACGGCCTGGCCGCGGCGGATCGCGTCGTTGACCACGCCCTTGCGGTCGAACTCCTGGAATTCCTTCAGGTCGGCGCCAGCGATGAAGCCGGCAGGCTTGGCCGAACGGATCACCACACCTTTGGGCGGATCGATGGCGATGCGTTCGATCAAGTCGCTTAACTCGATCAGCACATCCTGCGAAAGCGCATTGACCGGTGCGCCCTGACGATCGAGGCTGAGCACCACGATGCCGTCCGCACGCGACTCCGTCTGCCAATGACTGAATCGGAGCCCATCGAAGCTTGCTGCCATGTCCAAACCATCCGTTCGCGTATGGGTAAGGCGACTATCATCCCGAGGTTGTTTAACCCACGTCAAATCCCCACTGATTCAAGGGGACATGACCGGTGGCATGGGCATGGGCCCGTGGTTCCGGGTCAAATCCCCGACAGGGAAGCCGTTTCGGCGTGCTTCTGAACTTTTTCCCGCAATGGCGGTCACAGTGCTCGGTCATCAGCCGAGCCGACAGGAGTGCGGCCCGGCATGGCCGATGTGGATACACAATCCGATAAGGAAAGCACTCCACCCCAGGAGTTGGACCTCGAACTGGTCAGGCGTGTCCAGCGTGGCGACAGTGCGGCATTCGATCTGCTGGTGCGCAAGTACCAGCACCGGATCATCGCCCTGATCGGGCGCTACATCCATGACTGGAGCGAATGCCAGGATGTCGCCCAGGACACCTTCATGCGCGCGTATCGCGCACTCGGGAATTTCCGCGGCGATGCCCAGTTCTATACGTGGTTGCACCGGATCGCAGTGAATACAGCCAAGAACCATCTCGTCGCCCACAAGCGCCGCCCGCCGACCGATGACGTCGACGCCAGCGATGCCGAGCAATACGACGCTGGCAGCCGCCTGCGCGACACCGATACGCCGGAACGCGAATTGATGCGCCAGGAACTGGAGCGCACGGTGATGAAGGCGGTGGATGCGTTGCCGGAAGAACTGCGAACCGCGATTACCTTGCGTGAGGTGGAAGGCATGAGCTACGAGGAAATCGCGCAAAAAATGAATTGCCCGATCGGCACGGTGCGTTCGCGCATCTTCCGTGCCCGCGAAGCCATCGACATCGAACTTCGGCCCCTGGTCGATACCCAAAGCGCCACCCGGGAGCGTGCCCGCACATGACTACCGACAAGATCGAAAATCATTATTTCCAGCAATTGTCCGCGCTGGTGGACGGCGACCTGGCCCCCGACCAGGCGCGCTTCCTGTTGCGACGGATGGAACACGACACCGAACTGAGCGGCTGCCTGGAGCGCTGGCAACTCTGCGGCGACGTCTTGCGTGGCCAGGCGCGGGCGCCGGCGCCGGCGGACTTCGCCGGTCGTATTGCCGCGGCCATTGCGGCCGAGTCCGTGCAGTCGACCGCCAGGGCAGGATCCTCGCGCGGTCGCGGCAACCTGGCTCGGTGGGGCGGTGGCGCGTTGGCGGCTTCCGTCGCCGCCATCGCCTTGTTCATGGTGCGTCAGCAGGTTCCCGATGAAACTCCCGCCCAGGTGGCATCCACGGTGGCCAGCCAGGCGCCTGCCAGCAACAACGAAGCAGGCTCCAGCGAGGCCGGCTCCAACGGGGCAGGCTCCATCGATTCCGGCATCCAGGGCGAGGGCGCTGCCACCGTGACCGCGGCCAGCGTCGCCGTGGCCAGCCTTCCACGTCGCCAGAATGAGGCGCGGCGTAGTGCGACCCGCAACCAGCAGGCGGCGCGCAAGGCGGCGATTGCGCGCGTTGTTCCTGAGCGCGCGGTGGCATCGGCTGCAGTGCCGTCGGTTGCGCGTGTGATTCCAGGTCCGGTTATTGCCGCCGCACCGGCAACGGGCGCTGCGCACGATCCGTTCTCGAACGTGCAAATCAATCCTTCCGCTGCCCGGCCGTGGCCGCGTGCGGTGTTGCCGCAGTATTCAGGCAGCGGTGCCTTCAACGCCGGCTATTCGACCGATCGCGCGGCGCAGACGTTCTATCCGTTCGAACCGCGCCTGCCGGAAGGCCCGCCGATGACGCCGCCAGCGGCCGCCCCGCACGACTGATTCGATCACCGATGCTGGGGCTGCGCCCCGCCAAACCCCGCAATCCAATCCTTGGCCCACAACAACTCGAGGCATGCGTTCGATGACTTCCAGTGTCCGCAATAGTCTGCTCGGTCTCCTGATCCTCACTTCTCCGTTGGCCGCCTGCGCGCAACAGCCGGCCGGCACGCCGCAGGCTCCGGCTCCGGCTCCGGCCATAGCCAGTTCCATCGCCCAAAGCAGTGCGCCGCAGATCGTCACCGGCTTGCCGGACTTCACCCGGCTGGTCGAGCAGGTGGCTCCCGGCGTGGTGAATATCGAAGCCAAGATCGCCCCGCGCAAAGTTGCCCGCGCGCAGCAGGTGCCTGGCATGCAGGACGACCAGGAGATGCCGGAATTCTTCCGCCGCATCTTCGGCCCCGACTTCCAGATGCCGCCGGGCCAGGGTGGTCCGCAGGGGCCGCAACAGCGTGGGGGCGGTACGTCGATGGGCAGCGGCTTCATCATTTCGCCCGATGGTTACGTGCTGACCAACCATCACGTCATCGATGGCGCGGACGAAGTCACGGTCAAGCTCTCCGACCGGCGCGAACTGAAGGCCAAGGTCATCGGCAGCGACCAGCAATACGATGTGGCGCTGTTGAAGATCGATGCCAGGAACCTGCCTTCGATCCGGCTGGGCGATTCCAATAGGCTCAAGCCGGGCCAGTGGGTGGTGGCCATCGGTTCGCCCTTTGGCCTGGATCATTCGGTCACCGCCGGCATCGTCAGCGCGATTGGCCGGGCGAATCGTTTCGCCGACCAGCGCTATGTGCCTTTCATCCAGACCGACGTCGCCATCAACCAGGGCAACTCGGGCGGGCCCTTGCTCAACACCAGTGGCGAAGTCGTCGGCATCAACTCGCAGATCTTTTCCGCTTCCGGCGGCTACATGGGCATCAGCTTCGCCATCCCGATCGACCTGGCGATGAGCGCGGTGGAACAGTTGAAGAAGACCGGCAAGGTGAGTCGCGGCCAGTTGGGCGTGCAAGTGACCGAGGTGAGCTCGGACGCGGCCAAGAGCTTCGGCTTGCCGGATACGCGCGGCGCCCTGATCAACGACGTGCTTGCCGACAGCGCCGCGGAAAAAGCGGGGCTGGAGGCGGGCGATGTGATCCGTGCGGTCAATGGCGCCGAGATCGCCACTTCCAGCGACCTGCCGCCGCGTATCGGCGCCATGGCGCCGGGCACCAAGGTGACCCTGGGCATCCTGCGAGACGGCAAGCTACGCGATGTCACAGTGACCCTGTCGGTCCTGGAAGAGGACGCGAACACGGTCGCCAGCTCGGCTGAGCAAGATGGCGATGCGCCTGCGACCCCGGGTCGTGCCGATTCGGCCTTGCTGGGCATTTCCGTAGCCGACCTGGATGCCGCAACCCGCAAACAGCTGGGATTGAAGGCTGACGAAGGTGTGCGCATTACCCGCGTTTACGGTCAGTCGGCGAGCGAAGCGCGATTGCAGCCGGGTATCGTGATCCTGCGGGTCGGTCGCAAGGCGGTAGGCAGCGTCGCCGAGTTCAACCAGGAACTGCGCGGGGTCAAGGCCGGGGAAGTGGTCATGCTGCTGGTCCGTAGCCCGCGTGGAGGCTCCGTTTTCGTGGCGGTAACGGCGGGGGACGCCGGCTGATTCCCCCGACTGATTCCCCGGGAGTCCTCTTCCCAGGCCTGCAAGGCCGGCTCGCATCGAACGCGGGTCGGCCGGTCTTCCGGCAGGGTCGTGCGGCCGTGCGATAATGCGCCGTTATTCATTCTGACGGCCCAGCGGCCGCCCCCATGCAGCCCAAGTCCAGCCCGCCTCCCGCGTCCATGCGGAATATCCGCAATTTTTCCATCATCGCCCACGTCGACCATGGCAAGTCCACCTTGGCCGATCGCATCATCCAGCTTTGCGGCGGCCTCCAGGCCCGCGAAATGGAAGCGCAGGTGCTCGACTCCAATCCGATCGAGCGCGAGCGCGGCATCACCATCAAGGCCCAGTCCGTATCGCTGCCGTACACGGCGAAGGATGGGCAGACCTACCAGCTGAATTTCATCGACACCCCCGGCCACGTGGACTTCAGCTACGAAGTCTCGCGCTCGCTCGCCGCCTGCGAAGGCGCGCTGCTGGTGGTCGATGCGGCCCAGGGCGTGGAAGCCCAGTCGGTCGCCAACTGCTACACCGCCGTGGAGCAGGGCCTGGAAGTGGTGCCGGTGATCAACAAGATCGACCTGCCCACCGCCGATATCGAGAAGGTCAAAGGCGAGATCGAAGCGGTGATCGGCATCGATGCCGAGGACGCGGTGGCGATCAGCGCCAAGACCGGCCTCAACGTCGTCGATGTGCTGGAAGCCATCGTCGAGCGCATCCCGCCGCCGCAACCGCGCGACACCGACAAGCTGCAGGCGCTGATCATCGATTCCTGGTTCGACAACTACCTGGGCGTGGTCTCGCTGGTGCGGGTCATGCAGGGCGAGATCGTGCCCGGCACCAAGATGCTGGTCATGTCCACCGGCCGCACCCACCTGGTCGACAAGGTCGGCGTGTTCACCCCCAAGCGCAAGGAGCTGAAGAAGCTCGGCGCCGGCGAAGTGGGCTGGATCAATGCCTCGATCAAGGACGTGCACGGCGCGCCGGTCGGCGACACCCTGACCCTGGCCAGCGATCCGGCGGCCAAGCCGTTGCCGGGATTCCAGGAAATGCAGCCGCGCGTGTTCGCCGGCCTGTTCCCGGTGGATGCCGACGACTATCCGGACCTGCGCGAAGCCCTTGAAAAATTGCGCCTCAACGATGCCGCATTGCGCTTCGAACCCGAGAGTTCGGAAGCGATGGGCTTCGGCTTCCGTTGCGGATTCCTCGGCATGCTGCACATGGAAATCGTGCAGGAGCGCCTGGAACGCGAATACGACCTCAACCTGATCACCACCGCGCCCACCGTGGTCTATGAAGTGCTGAAGACCGACGGCAGCGTCCTCAGCCTGGATAATCCGTCCAAGCTGCCGCAGACCAACCTGATCGACGAGGTCCGCGAACCGATCATCCGCGCCAACATCCTGACCCCGCCGGATTACGTGGGCAACGTGATCACCCTGTGCGAGGAAAAGCGCGGCAGCCAGATCGGCATCAATTACCTGGGCTCGCAGGTGCAGATCAGCTACGAACTGCCGATGGCCGAAGTTGTGCTGGATTTCTTCGACAGGTTGAAGTCGGTGTCGCGCGGCTATGCCTCGCTGGACTACCACTTCCTGCGCTTCGAGGCCGGCCCGTTCGTGCGCGTGGACACCTTGATCAACGGCGACAAGGTCGATGCGCTGTCGCTGATCGTGCACCGCCAGTATGCCGATCGCCGCGGCCGTGAACTGACCGAGAAGATGCGCGAACTGATCCCCCGGCAGATGTTCGACGTGGCCATCCAGGCCGCGGTCGGCGCCCAGATCATCGCCCGCAGCACGGTCAAGGCGATGCGCAAGAACGTGCTGGCCAAGTGTTATGGTGGCGATATCAGCCGCAAGAAGAAGCTCCTGGAAAAGCAGAAGGAAGGCAAGAAGCGCATGAAACAGGTGGGCAGCGTGGAAATCCCGCAGGAAGCGTTCCTGGCGGTGCTGCAGATGGATAACAAGTAACGGCAGTAAAGGGGAAATAGTAAAGGGTAAAGAGAAGCGCTTTTCTTCACCCTTCACCCTTTGCTATTCACCGCTCTCAAGGAATTTTATGGTCTGGTTCGAAACAATCCTCGTCGTACTCACCTTGTTGACCGGCATCGTCTGGCTGCTGGACAAACTGTTCCTGGCCAAGCGCCGCGCCGCGCGCAATGGCCTGCTGGATGAGGAGCCGGTGCTGGTCGATTACTCGCGCGCGTTCTTCCCGGTGCTGGCGGTGGTATTGATCCTGCGCAGCTTCATCGCTGAGCCGTACAAGATCCCCTCAGCCTCGATGATGCCCAACCTGCTGATCGGCGATTTCATCCTGGTCAACAAATTCAGCTACGGCCTGCGACTGCCGATCAACAACAAGAAGTTCGTGTCCCTGGGCGAGCCCAAGCGCGGCGACGTGGTGGTGTTCAAGCCGCCGCACGACCCGGAGAACAACTGGATCAAGCGCATCATCGGCTTGCCGGGCGACCAGATCGCCTTCCAGGGCAACACCTTGTCGGTCAACGGTGTGGCCGTGACCTATGAGACGCTGGGCACCTATTCGGGCCGGGGCGTGGCCATGGGCACCGAAGCGGCCTCGCTGTTGCAGGAAAACCTGCCTGGCAAGCCGCACAAGGTGCTGGAAGGACTGGACAACATCGTCGGCCAGGGCGAGTGGGAAGTGCCACAGGGGTACTATTTCGTGATGGGGGACAACCGCGATAATAGTGAGGACGGGCGTTTGTGGCCGGAGCGGGGCGCCGATGGCGAGCCGCTACCCAACCACAACTTCCTGCCCGAGGAAAACCTGCGCGGCAAGGCGTTCCTGGTATGGCTGAATTGTGAAGGCTGGTTCTGCAAGGACGGTTTCGATGCCTCCAGGATCGGGACCAAAATCCAATAAACGCATCATCACGTTGGGGGGAGTGGGCACATGAATCGCAAGAGGCTGACGAACAAATTGCAGGCGGGCCGCAAACAGGGCGGCATGACGCTGATGAGCTTCGTGGTGGTGCTGGCTGTGGTCGGCTTCGGCGCCTACATCATCATGAAGCTGTTCCCGATGTACCAGGAGTACTACGCGGTGCGCTCCGCCGCCAAAAGCCTGGCGAATGAACCAGGCGTGGGCGACATGGATCCTTCCAAGATCGAGAACCTCTTCTTCAAGCGGCTCTATATCAACTATTCCGAGAACGTGAAGGAAGAAAACGTCAAGATCGAGCGCATCGACAGCGGCTGGAGCATGAAGGTCAACTACGAAGTGCGCCGTCCGCTGGTCGGCAACCTGGACGTGGTGGGTGTATTCGACATCAACCAGGACCTGACCCGCCACGGTGGAACCGATTGACCTGAAATACCGTCGCGGTGAGCTGGATGGCTACCGTTTCTCGGATCCGGGCCTGCTTGAGCAGGCCCTGACCCATCGCAGTGCCGGCGCTCCGCACAACGAGCGCCTCGAATTCCTCGGCGACGGCATCGTCAACCTGCTGGTCGCCGAAGTGCTGTTCCAGCGCTGGCCGAAGGCCGACGAAGGTGCGCTGACCCGGGCACGCGCGGAACTGGTGCGCGAAGCCTCGCTGGCCACGATTGCCCGTCATCTTGAACTGGGTGCGCGCCTGACCCTGGGGCCGGGGGAAATGAAATCCGGTGGTCACCGACGGGACTCGATCCTGGCCGATGCGCTGGAAGCGGTGGTGGCGGCTATCTACCTGGACTCCGGTTTCGAGGCTTGCCGTGCGGCCGTGCTGCCGTGGTTCGAGGAGTCGCTGGCGGCATTGCCGGTGGGCAAGCCCGGCAAGGACGCGAAAACGCGTTTGCAGGAATGGTTGCAGGCGCGCCAGCGACCGTTGCCGGCCTATGAACTGGTTTCCGAAAGCGGCGACGACCACGCCAAGGTCTTCAACGTCGGTTGCACCATTGTCGATCCCACGCTGACGGCCGAAGGCGAAGGCAGTTCGCGCCGCAATGCGGAACAAGCCGCCGCAGCGGCCTTGCTGGAAAAACTGGACATCGCCAAGTGAACACCAATACCCCCGCCGCAAGCGACCATCGCAGTGGCAGCGTCGCCGTCATCGGCCGGCCCAACGTGGGCAAGTCCACGCTGACCAATGCGCTGGTCGGGGCCAAGGTCAGCATCGTTTCCAACCGGCCGCAGACCACGCGCCATCGCCTGCTCGGCATCGCCACTTTCCCGGAAGGGCAGATCGCCTTGGTGGATACGCCCGGACTGCACAAGCAGGAAGGCAAGTTCTCGGCCTCGGCGATGAGCAAGGTGATGAACCGCGCCGCGCGCGGGGCGCTTGAGGACGTGGATGCGGCGCTGCTGGTGATCGAAGCCGGGCGCTGGGACGACGCCGACACGCTGGCCTACAATGTATTGGGCGACGCCGGCATCCCGGTGATGCTGGTGGTCAACAAGGTCGATCAGATCAAGACCAAGTCGGAACTGCTGCCGTTCTTGGGCAGGATCACCGAAGGCCGCACCTTCGCCAGCGTGCACCTGATTTCCGCTTCCAAACGCAATGGCTTGGAGCCACTGGTGCGCGACATGCTCGCGCTGCTGCCGGTGGCGCCGCCGATGTTCGGCGAAGACGAGATCACCGATCGCAGCCAGCGTTTCATGGCCGGCGAACTGGTGCGTGAGCAGTTGATGCGCCAGCTGGGCAACGAACTGCCTTATGCCACCACCGTGGAAATCGAGCGCTTCGCCGAAGAGGAAGGATTGCTGCGCATCGGCGCGGTGATCTGGGTGGAGCGTGAGAGCCAGAAATCCATCGTCATCGGCAAAGGTGGCGCGCGGCTCAAGGAAATCGGCAGCAAGGCGCGGCTGCAGATGGAAAGGATGTTCGACAGCAAGGTATTCCTGGAAACCTGGGTGCGCGTGCGCGAGGGCTGGTCGGGCGATGCGTCGGCATTGAAGGCCTTCGGCTACAACGAATAGGGCGGCATCTTTGTAGAGCCGAGCTTGCTCGGCTGCTTGACCGTCATCCCAAGAGCAGCCGAGCAAGCTCGGCTCTACAATGTTGCGCTAATGCGCATAACCGCCGAACCCGCCTTCGTCCTGCACGCGCGCCCCTGGCGCGAGACCAGCCTGCTGGTCGAAGTGCTGGGTGAAAACCACGGACGGCTTGGCTTGGTGGCGCGCGGCGTGCAAGGCCCCAGGAAACACGTCCTGCGTGCCGCATTGCAGCCATTGCAGCACATCCGCCTGGAGGCGGTGCAGCGCGGGGAGCTGGCGCAACTGGTCTCCGCGGAGGCACTGGACGCGGCCCCCCGGCTTGCCGGCGAAGCAATGCTTGCCGCGTTCTATATCAACGAACTGGTGATGCGCCTGGCCCCGCGCCAGGATCCGCATGGCGGTCTGTACGGCGTGTATGCGCAAGCCCGTTCCCGATTGGGGGGCGAAGATTCACTGGCCTGGACCCTGCGCCGCTTCGAACGCGATCTGCTGGAATCGCTGGGTTCGGGCTTCGACCTGACCGAGGATGGCGACGGCATCGCCATCGATCCGGCGGCGCGTTATCGGCTCGATCCCGAGCAAGGCCCAAGCCGGTTGCTGAGCGAACGCGGGCGCGAGGAACGCAGCGCCGCCGCGACTGGCAGCGCCTTGCTGGCGCTGGCCGCCGACCGGCAACCGGAGGCGGACGACCTGGCCAGCCTGCGCCTGGCCCTGCGCAGCGTGCTCAGCCATCACCTTGGCGGGCGCGGCCTGAAGTCATGGGAAATGCTGGGCGAGTTGGGGCGCTTGAGGCGTGCTGGAGCGACAAAGGCCGAGCCATGACTTTCGGTGTTGTGGGAGCGGTGATTGTGGGAGCGGCGTAAGCCGCGAAGCTCTGCCGCGACACCAGGAAAAAGACAGAACAATTTGTGGGAGGGGCTTCAGCCCCGACGCTTTTCGCTTGTATTTGTCGGGGCTGAAGCCCCTCCCACAATAACCCTGCGGCCTCAGCCTGACGCCAGCGTCTCACGGACAACAGCCGTGAAATCCACAGCTACCGAAGATTCGGACAATGCATCTTCCAGCTTCTTCGCTGCGGCATTGAGCCGCATCGCACCGACAAAACCGCTGCTGGCCTTCAACTGGTGCAGAACCTGTTTCGCCATTCCGGAATCGCCTTTGCCCATGGCGTCCAGGATCGCATCATGCTGCCGCATCAATTCATCGACGAACATCCGGCGCAGGGTCGCGACATGCTCCTGGTTGCCATTCAGCGCGGCGAGCGCGACGGCTTCGTCCCACAACGGCAGCGCCATGAACCGGGTCGAAGCTTCGCCGATGCGCAACGGCGTGCCGGATGCCATTGCCAGCGATTGGCGTACCGCTTCCTGCAAATGCGCGGCGCCCAGAGGCTTGACCAGCACTTCGACGAAGCCGGCTTCAAGCAGCTGCAGCCGCAGCGTCGGGGAATCATCGGCGGTGTGGGCCAGGGCAGGCGTCGCCGGGTATCGGATCCGCAGCTGCGCCAGCAACTCGATTCCATGGCCGTCGGGCAGGTTGACGTCCAGCAGCCACAAGTCGTGGATGGCTTCCAGCGCCAGCGTCGCGCGCATCGAATCGGCGGTATCGACCTGCGCAGGCAAGGCTTCCAGTGCGGCGCGCATGAAGCCGCGGCTGATCGGGTCGTCTTCCGCCAGCAACAGACGCGGTTTCATTCCCTTGTGATCTGACATCGCTATGCTGCCTTCCATGCCCCGTCGCATCTTACCGCTGCCGTTGCTGTTCCTGCTGGCGACCGGTGTGCTGGTGATCGGCTTGCTTGTCATCAGCGCTCCCGCGCAGGCCAGGACCCTCAGCGCGCGGATCGCCCGGATCACCACCCCGGTCGCCAGCCTGGAGCAGGTCAGCGTGCGCCTGGAGTGGCCGGCCGACGCGGAAACGGGCGAACTGATCCTGAGCGCACGACGGGTAGTGGCGCCCGACCTGGGCTATCGCTTCGATGACCTGACCTGGCGTTGTCCGTTACAGCGTCCGGCCAACCAGCGGGGATGGCGTTGCGAAGGTGAAATCCGCAGTGCGGGGCGTCGTCCCTTGAAGCTGGGCGTGGACCTGGCTACGGCGACCACCGATGCCGTGCTCTCGCGCGGTGCGGCGAACCTGGCGCTGCACCGCAATGCCGGCAGCCCCGACATCACCCGCATCGACCTGACCCGCGTGCCCCTGGCCTGGTCGCAGGCGTTGCTGGCGCAGGCCTGGCCCGCCGCCAACCTGAAAGCCGGCACGATGGGTGGACGCCTGGATATCGATACCGCCAGCAAACGGCCACTGCGCGTGCAAGGCCGTCTGATGCTGGCCGGGCTGGGGCTGGATACGCCGGATGGCGGCATCGCCGCCGAAGGTCTTGGCGCGCAGTTCGACATCGACTTCCGCAAGTCCGCGGGCCTGTCGTTGCTGACCCTGGACGGCCGCATACGAGGTGGCGAGATGCTGGTGGACAGCGCTTACATCGCCCTGCCGGCAACACCGGTGACAGTCAGTCTAGCCGCGCGACAGCAAGGCGTCGGCGGTTGGGAAATTCCCCAGTTGCTGTGGGACGATGGCGGCGCGCTGAAGGTCGAAGGTTCGCTCGGTTTTGATCCGCAGTTGAATCTCGACGACGCGGACTTGCGGGTGAACAGTGATGATCTGGTTCCCTTGAGCCCGCGCTATTTGTCCGGCTGGCTGGGCATGGCGGGTTTGAGCGGGCTGCAATTGCACGGCGCGATCACCGCACACATGCGGATGCAGGGCGGGTCCATGATCCTGGCCGATGCCGACCTGCGCGAATTGTCGGTGATCGATGGGCAACAACGCTTCCGTTTCGACGGACTGAATGGCAAGCCGGTGTTTTCGGCGCATGCGCCGGTACAGAGCAATCTGGCTTGGCATGGTGGCGCGATCCACGGGTTGGCATTCGGCGCGGCCGAATTGCCGCTGGCCAGCGCGGACGGCACCATCGGCCTGCGCGAGCCGGTCACCGTGCCCATGCTGGGTGGCGACCTGCGCTTCGAGACGCTCAATCTGCGTCCGCCCGCGGGCGAGCGTGGCCTGGAATTCGATTTCGGCCTGGCCGTGGAAGGGCTGGATGTAGGTCAACTGGCCGCGGCGATGGACTGGCCGGCGTTCGAGGGAAGGCTCGACGGACGCATCCCCAAGGCGCGTTATGCCAACGACCGGCTGGATTTCGAGGGTGCTCTTGCCACCGGCATGTTCGACGGCACGGTGCTGGTCTCGGGCCTGGCGATGGAGCGCCCGTTCGGCACCGCGCCGACGTTGTCCGCCGATATCGTGATGGATGACCTGAACCTGGAATCGCTGACCAAGGTGTTTGGTTTCGGCGAAATCACCGGCGCGCTGGATGGCAGCATCCGCAACCTGCGCCTGGTGGACTGGAGCGCCGAAGGTTTCGATGCCGACCTGCATACCGATCCGTCATGGAAAGGCAGGCGCCGGATCAGCCAGCGCGCGGTGCAGGATCTTTCCAGCGTCGGTGGCGGTGGGGGAGGCTTGGGCAACAGCCTGCAGGCGCAGGCGTTGAAGCTGTTCGACGACTTCGGTTATCGACGGATCGGCATCAGCTGCAAGCTGGCCGAACAGGTCTGCGACATGGACGGGCTTGGTTCAGCCGGCAACGGCTTTATTATCGTGCAAGGATCGGGCCTGCCGCGCCTGAGCGTGGTCGGCTACAACCGTCGCGTCGATTGGCCCACACTGGTCGAGCGGCTGGCCGCGGTCACGCAAGGCGAAAGCAAGCCGGTCATCGAATAATCCCTGGGAGAAACGCCATGCATCGTTGGTTTGGAACTTCACTCGCGGCAGCGCTGCTGCTCACCGCCTGCGTCACCATCAACGTCTATTTCCCGGCGGCCGAAGCCAAGGAAGCAGCCAGGGAATTCGTCGACAAGGTAATCGGCGATCCGACGCCGGCCACCGATGCGAAACCGGAATCGCAGCCCCCTGCAGGGCAGGGCGGCAGTGCTTCCCTGCACAAGCCAGAGCGTGCGTTCAACTGGTTGGCCCTGGTCGGCATCGGCACCGCCTACGCGCAGGAAAAGGCCGATATCAGCATCCGGACCCCAGCCATCCAGGCCATCCAGGGCCGCATGGCCACGCGTTTCCAGACCCAACTGGCGGCGGGCTTCGATGCCGGTGCGCTGGGCCTGACCCGCGACGGCATGGTCGAACTGCGTGATGCCTCCAAGCTGGCGCTGAAAGACCGTGTGGCCATCACCCAGGCGGTGGCCGACGACAACCGCGACCGCAAGGCGGTGTATCGCGAAGTCGCGGTCGCCAACGGCCATCCGGAGTGGGAAGCCAAGATCCGCGAGACCTTTGCCCAGCAGTGGATCGCCAGCGCGCGTGGCGGCTGGTGGTACCAGGATGCGGGTGGGAGCTGGAAGCAGAAGTGAGGAACGGGAAAAGGGGGCGAAAGCCCCCTTTGCTTTTGCCCCCTTTGGAAAAGGGGGCTACGGGGGATTTGCTTTTGATCCTGCTTCAAGCAAGAGCAAATCCCCCTCAATCCCCCTTTTTCAAAGGGGGAGGCATGAAAGCCATGCCGTTCCCTGTTCCCGGCCTGCACATCGCATCTGCGACAATACCGCCCCCTAATCGCACGCAGCCCCCGCCACGTGGCAAGACCCCGCCCCCCCCGCATCGACAAGACCCCGTTTGAAGCCGAGATCGTCGACCACAGCCATGACGGTCGTGGCGTAGCCCGGCGCGAGGGCAAGACTGTATTCATTGCCGGCGCGCTTCCCGGCGAGCGGGTCATGGCGGAACAGACCGCCAGGAACCGCCATTTCGACGAGGCGCGCACGGTCGAGGTGCTGCAGGCCTCGCCGGACCGGGTCACGCCGCGTTGCCCGCATTTCGGCACATGCAGCGGTTGCGTGCTGCAGCACCTGGCCGAGGACAAGCAGATCCTGCTCAAGCAGCGCGTGCTGCTGGAGAACCTGGAGCGTATCGGCCATGTCGCGCCGCAGGTCGTCTTGCCGCCGCTGACCGGCGACAGCTGGGGCTACCGGCGCAAGGGCCGTTTCTCGGTGCGCCGGGTCAACAAGAAGGACAAGACCCTGGTCGGTTTTCGCGAAACCGATCCGCGTTTCGTCGCCGACCTGCAGGTCTGCCATACCGTGATTCCGCACATCGGCGAGCGGGTGGAAGCGCTGGCGAACCTGGTCGAAAGCCTGGACGCGCGCAACGACATCCCGCAGATCGAATTCATCGCCGGCGATGCAACCGTCGCCTTGGTGTTTCGCCACCTGAATCCATTGAACGACGGCGACCGCGCCGCGCTGACGGCGTTCGCCCAGCAGCACGATTTCGCCATCTACCTGCAGTCCGGCGGCATCGACACGGTGGTGGCGTTGTGGCCGGAAGCGCCCGAGCTGTCGTTCGCGCTGCCGCAGTGGAACGTGGAGCTCGCATTCCGTCCGCTGGATTTCATCCAGGTCAATGCGACGATCAACCAGAAGATGATCGCGCGCACGTTCGAGTTGCTGGATCCGCAGCCGCAGGACCGCATCCTCGACCTGTTCTGCGGGCTGGGAAATTTCACCTTGCCGATGGCAAGGCTGGTCGGCGAAGTGGTGGGCGTGGAAGGCGAAGCGGGACTGGTGATGCGCGCGCGTGAGAATGCGCAACGCAATGGCCTGGCCAACGCGCATTTCCATGCCGCCGACCTGACCCAGGACCAGCGTGGCACGCCGTGGATGCGGCAAGGCTTCAACAAGCTGTTGCTGGATCCGCCGCGATCGGGCGCCGACGAGGTATTGAAGCAATTGCCGCTCAAGGGTATCGACCGCATCGTCTATGTCAGCTGCCATCCGGCTTCGCTGGCGCGCGATGCGGGTTACCTGGTCAAGGAGCGCGGCTACAAGTTGAAGGCGGCCGGGGTGATGGACATGTTCCCGCATACCGGGCACGTGGAAAGCATCGCGCTGTTCGAGACGAAGTAAGCGGTTGGGATGGTTGTTGGTACTTGATTGCTGGAAGCAAGATCAAGATCAAGATCAAATCAAAATTAAAGGCACCCCTCCTCAATCCTCCCCTGCTTCGCAAGGGAGGAGGTCAAAAGCAACAACCACCAACCACCAACCAAAGAACCCCATGGGCATCGAAATCGAGCGCAAATTCCTGGTCATCAGTGACGCCTGGCGCGCCGCCGCGCATGAGGTGGTGCCCATGGCGCAGGGGTATCTGAACGACCTGGCCATGGTCGAGGGCGGGGCGCAGAAGGCCTCGGTCCGCGTACGCATCGAAGGCGACAACGCCTACCTGAACCTGAAATCCCGCGAGCGCGGCCATACCCGCCAGGAATTCAATTATCCGATCCCGGTCGGCGAAGCCCGCGAGCTGCTGGCGCTCTGCGTCGGTGGCCTGATCGACAAGCGCCGTCATTACGTGCGCCACGAAGGCCATTTGTGGGAAGTCGACGAGTTCCTGGGCGACAACGCCGGCCTGGTGGTGGCGGAAATCGAACTGCAACACGCCGACGAAGCCTTCGCCCTGCCGGTATGGGCCGGCAGGCAGGTTACCGACGCGCTGCGCTATTACAATCTGGCCTTGGCCTCGCGGCCGTATTCGCAATGGGCGGAGCACGAACGCGCCGCCACCGACATTCCCTGAGGACTCCACACGCATGCTCGTCATCGGCATTTCCGGCACCGAACTCACCGCGCAGGAGCGCGAATGGCTGCAGCACGACGCGGTGGCCGGGGTGATCCTGTTCACCCGAAATTTCTCCTCGCGCGAACAGGTGGTCGAGCTGTGCGCCGCGATCCGCGCCGCCGCGCCGCGACCGCAACTGATCTGCGTGGACCAGGAAGGCGGGCGCGTGCAGCGTTTCCGCGACGGTTACAGTCCGCTGCCCTCGCTGGAAGGTTTCGGCGCGCTGTATGCGCAGGATCCCGACGCGGCATTGAAGCTGGCCGAGGAGCACGCCTGGCTGATGGCCAGCGAAGTGCGGGCCAGCGGCGTGGACCTGAGTTTCGCGCCGGTGGTGGACTTGGCGCGCGGCAATCGCGCCATCGGCGACCGCGCCTTCAGCGCCGATCCGCAGGTGGTCGCCGCGTTCACCCAGGCCTATGTGCGCGGCATGCACAGCGTCGGCATGGCCGCCACGCTCAAGCATTTCCCCGGTCATGGCACGGTGCTGGAAGACACCCATTTCGACGATGCGGTTGATCCGCGTTCACTGGAAACCCTGCGCAAGGAGGACCTGGTGCCGTTCGCGGTCGGGATCGAGGCCGGCGCCGATGCGGTGATGCTGGCCCATGTGAGCTACCCGGCGGTGGCGCCGGAACCGGCGGGGTATTCGCCGTTCTGGATCCAGAAGATCCTGCGCGAGGAAATGGGTTTCCGCGGGGTGGTTTTCTCCGATGATATCGGCATGGCTGCGGCGTTTTCCGCTGGTGGAATCAAGGCGCGCATCGACGACCACCTGGATGCCGGCTGCGATGTGGTGCTGGTGTGTTCGCCGAAGTTGGTCGAGGAATCGCTGCGGGCGATGGAAGGTCGCGTTTCCAATACCGCCGCGCTGCTCGGCTTGATCGGGCGCGGTGGACTCGGCTGGGACGGGTTGCTTGCCGACGCGCGCTACGGCGCGGCGCAGTCGCGGCTTCCGCACGATGCGGGGAACGTCGCCTGATGCAGTCGCATCCGCTCTCCGCGGCACTGGCCAATGCGGAACTCATCATCGATCGCGCCACGCTGGATGCCGCGATTTCCGCGATGGCCGTACCCATCGCCCGCGATTACGCTGGTGAAGTGCCGGTCTATCTGACCGTCATGCACGGCGCCTTGCCGTTCGCCGGCCAGCTGTCGCTGGAACTGGGCGCGCTGGGCCTGGATCTGGAATTCGATTACCTGCATGCCACCCGCTATCGCGGCCAGACAAGCGGTGGCGACCTGGTGTGGAAGCATCGTCCCGCCACCGCGTTGTATGGCCGCCGGGTGCTGCTGGTCGACGACATTCTCGACGAGGGCTACACCCTGGCCGCAGTGCGCGCATGGTGCACGGAGCAGGGCGCCACCGACGTGCGCATCGCCGCTTTGGCCACCAAGCAGCATGCGCGCACCATTGCCGGGATCAGCGCCGATTACGTCGGCCTGGAAGTGCCGGACCGCTATGTGTTCGGTTTCGGCATGGACTACCACGAGCAGGGCCGCAACCTGCCCGGCATCTACGCCTTGAAGGAGTGAACGGATGAATCCGATCGCGCTCGCGGTGATTGGCGGAACCGGCGTGTACAAGCTCGCCGACCTGCGGGACGTGGATACGCGCGAAGTCGAGACGCGCTTCGGCAAGCCTTCCGGCCCGATTCGCATTGGTACTTTGCTGGGCCAGCGCGTCGCCTTCCTGGCCCGCCATGGCGAAGGCCATTCGGTACCGCCGCATCGGATCAACTACCGGGCCAACCTGGCGGCGTTGCGGGACATTGGCGCGACCCGCGTGCTGGCGTTGAACACGGTCGGCGGCATCGGCGACGATTTCGGCCCGCGCGTGCTGGCTTGCCCCGACCAGTTGATCGATTACACCTGGGGTCGTGTTTCGACGATCTGTGAAGAGCCGGGTAGCGAAGTGGCGCATGTCGATTTCGGCGATCCGTACACGACCTTGCTGCGGCACAAGATCATCGCCGCCGCGCGCGTAACCGGTGTTTCGTTGCAAGGCCATGGATGCTACGGCGCGACCCAGGGGCCACGACTGGAAACCAAGGCGGAGATCGCGCGCCTGCGCCGCGACGGCTGCGACCTGGTCGGCATGACCGGCATGCCCGAGGCCGCATTGGCCCGCGAGCTGGGCCTGGATTACGCCTGCCTGGCCATCGTCGCCAACTGGGCCGCTGGTTGCGGCAGCGGCGAAGAAATCACCATGGCCGAGGTGCTGGCCAACGTCGAGGCGGCCTCCAACGGTCTGCCGGAGCTGATTGCGGAATTGGCGCGCGGTTGATCGTCTGGCCCGCAGGTGATTGTCAACGCGGCCGGGTCTTTGCATACTCCGCCGGTGCGTCCTGCGCACACCACCACCACCCGCACCCAAACCAAGGAAACACCAGAGCTATGCCGTACGGTACCGTGAAATGGTTCAATGACGCCAAGGGCTTCGGATTCATCGCGCCGGAAGATGGCAGCGCCGATGTCTTTGCACACCACTCCGCGATCAACAGCAAGGGCTTTCGCAGCCTGCAGGAAGGCCAACGCGTCAGCTACGAGCTGACCCAGGGCCCGAAGGGCGCACAGGCTTCGAACATCACGCCGGCCGCGTGAACTCACTGCCTTGATGCATTTGAACCCCGCTGCGGCGGGGTTTTTTATGGCTGTTCCTGTAGGAGCGCCCATGGGCGCGAGCTTTTGATCTTCTCGCGATCGGGACGAAGAGCTCGCGCCCATGCTCCGACAGGCATGGGCCGCTCCTGCGGTGATGAAGGAAAGTACGGATGACCAGCAAACTCAACATCGCCATCGTCGGCTACGGCACCGCCGGACAGGCGCTGGCGATCCTGTTGTCGCGGGACGGGCATGCGGTGGAAGTGTTCGAGCGCGCCGCAGAGCCCGGCCCGGTCGGCGCCGGTTTCCTGCTGCAACCGACCGGCTTGCAGGTGCTGTGGCAGATGGGATTGCTTCCGGCCGCGCTGGAATACGGCGCGCCAGTCACCCGCCTGTACGGCGAAACTCCCGACGGGCGCGGGGTCATGGACATGCGCTATCGCGGCCTGGATGCGCGGATGCACGGGCTGGGCATGCAGCGCGGCGCCTTGTTCACCTTGCTGGCCGACGCATGGGAAGGCATCGCCGACCTGCGCCACGGCACCCGCGTGGCCTGCGTCAACCACGAAACCGGCCGCCTGGTCGATGAGCATGGCTGCAGGCACGGCCCCTTCGATCTGGTCATCGCCGCCGATGGCTCCGCCTCGCAATTGCGCCAGCAGGTGGCTGAAAGCCGCATCGATCGCGTGTATCCCTGGGGCGCGTTGTGGTGCCTGGTACCGCGCGGCGACTGGCCCTGGGTCGACGAACTGCGCCAGCGTTACGTCGCCGCACGCAAGATGATCGGCTTGCTGCCGGTGGGCACGCGGCCCGGCGACGACGTGCCGCGACTCAGTTTCTTCTGGAGCCTGCCGACTTCCGACTTCGATGCGTGGAAGGAGCGAGGACTGCAGGCATGGCTGCAGGAAATACACGGAATCTGGCCGCAGGCCGGCACGCGCCTGGCAGGCATCATCGACGCTTCGCAACTGGCGCGCGCCAGCTATCGCGATGCGATGCAGAAACAATGGCATCGCGGGCGATTGGTGCTCGCCGGTGATGCGGCGCACGCGATGAGTCCGCAACTGGGGCAGGGCGTGAACATGGCGCTGATGGATGCCATGGCCCTGCGCGATGCCTTGCGCGAAGAAGCGCGTGTGGGCGATGCGTTGGTGCGTTACCAGCGCGTGCGCCGCAGGCATGTGTCCATTTACCACTTCTGGAGCCGCTGGCTGACTCCACTGTTCCAGTCCGAACGCGACGTGGTCGCGAAGGTCCGCGACCTGGGCATGCTGCCCCTTGGGAAATTGCCCGGCGGCAGCGGCCACATGCTGCGCATCCTCAGCGGCACCCAGCAAGGCTGGCTGGGAAAGCTGGCGCTGGAACCCGGATTCATCGAGGCGCTGTCCGCACGCCGTTCCCCGTAGGAGCGTCCATGGGCGCGAGCTCTTCGTTCCGCATCCAGAATCCCACAAAAGAGCTCGCGCCCATGGGCGCTACAAAAATGCCAGAAGAGGGGCGGGGTGTGGGCCAGTAAAAGGTGCCGCCAGTCGA
>JAYRTC010000003.1:0-335971 GCA_041919795.1 Pseudoxanthomonas sp.
GCGAGCTCTTCGTTCCGCATCCAGAATCCCACAAAAGAGCTCGCGCCCATGGACGCTCCTACATGGCTAGAATCGGGGCGAGGTGATGCCATGAACAAGTTGCCGCCATTCGAAACCCACAACGTCGAGAACCAGCCGCCGCCATTCGAGCCGCGCGATCTGTTGGCCGATGACGTGGTGTTGCGCGAGGCGGTGGCGCGGGAAGGCGCCGCCGCGTTCGAGGCGCGACTCTCGGCCTACGCGCGGCTCGCCGGCGACGAGTTGTACCGCATCGGCTTCGACGCCAATCGCGACAAGCCACGATTGAAAACCCACGACCGTTTCGGCAATCGCATCGACACGGTGGATTTCCACCCGGCCTACCACCGGCTGATGCAGGCGGCGAAGGAACACGGCGTCGCCGGCCTGTCCTGGCAGGCGACGCAAGCAGGCGCGCACGTGGCCCGCGCGGTCTTGAGTTACCTGCACCACCAGGTGGAAGCCGGGACCAGTTGTCCCTTGACCATGACCCATGCCGCGGTGCCGGTGTTGCGCCGCGAGCCGGCACTGCGCGAGTGGGCGGACAAAGCGGCCGCGCCTTTCTACGATGCGCGCGACCTTCCGATCGCACAAAAGTCCGGCCTCACCCTGGGCATGGGCATGACCGAGAAGCAGGGCGGCTCCGACGTGCGCGCCAATGCGACCGTGGCGACGCCGCTGGCGGGCGAGGGCGAATACTCGCTGGTCGGGCACAAGTGGTTTCTTTCCGCGCCGATGTCGGATGGTTTTCTGGTGCTTGCGCAGGCGCCCGGAGGGCTGACCTGCTTCCTGTTGCCGCGCCGGCTCGACGATGGCGGCAAAAATGCGTTCCGCCTGATGCGCTTGAAGGACAAGCTGGGCGACTGGTCGAATGCGTCCTCGGAAATCGAGTTCTGCGGTGCGTGGGCGCGTCGCATCGGCCATGAAGGGCGCGGCGTGGCCACGATCATCGAGATGGTGATGTTCACCCGCCTGGATTGCATGCTCGGCGCGGCGGCGGAAATGCGCATGGCGTTGGCCCAGGCGATCCACCACGCACGCCATCGCATCACCTTCGGCAAGAAGTTGATCGAACACGCGCTGATGCGCAACGTGTTGGCCGACCTGGCGCTGGAATCCGAAGCGGCGCTCGTTTTTTCGTTGCGGGTGGCGCGGGCGGTGGATACAGCGCCAGGCAATGCAAAGGAAGCCGCATTCGCGCGTATCGCCACCGCAATCGGCAAGTACTGGCTGTGCAAGCGCGTACCGCCTTTCGTCAACGAAGCGATGGAGTGCCTGGGTGGCGCCGGCTACATCGAGGAGTCGATCCTGCCGCGCCTGTACCGGCAGGCACCACTGAATTCGATCTGGGAAGGCAGCGGCAACATCCAGTGCCTGGATGTGTTGCGAGCGCTGTCGCGGGAACCGGAAACCGGCGTGGCCTTGCTGGCGGAACTGGAAGCCGTGGGCGGCCGCGATGCGGTATTCGATGGTTATGTGGCGAAGTTGCGGGCAGATCTATCCGCAGGTTCGGTCGAAGAGATCGGCGCGCGCCGGCTGGTGGAGCGGCTGGCGCTGGCGTTGCAGGCTGCGGTATTGCTGGGTTCCGGAAGTCCGGCGGCTAGCCTGTTCGTCAGCAGCCGCTTGGGCGGAGAACATGGTCTTGCGTTTGGCACTTTGCCGGCGAGCGATGATGTCGATGCGTTGATTGTGCGCGCGTTGCCGCTGGCATGATGAGATTGCTGTTGCTCTTGCTGGCATTCGGCATTGCAAATGTTGCCGAGGCAAAATCCGCGCCCGATCTCGCGCCCAAGGTCGAACAAGCGGATGCCATCCATGTTTACAAGGCGCAGCGGCGCATGGAGCTGCTGCGCGATGGCAAGGTAATCAAGCGTTACCGCATCGTATTGGGCGATGCGCCGGTGGGGCACAAACACCGGCAGGGCGACGAGCGGACGCCGGAAGGCGCGTATCGGATCACCTATCGCAATCCGCAGAGTCGTTTCCATTTGTCGCTGCGGGTGTCCTATCCGAATGAGGCGGACCGTCGCCAGGCCAGGGCGCGCGGCGTCGATCCCGGCGGCGACATCATGATCCACGGTGGCACGCCGAAGTGGTACACCCGCGACTGGACCGATGGTTGCATCGCGGTCACAAATGCCGAGATCGAGGAGATCTGGCGGCTGGTGCCGGTGGGTACGCTGATCCGTATTGATCCCTGATCTTCGGCGGACGCCACCAGTAGGGCGCAATAACCGAAGGGCATTGCGCCGAGCGGAAATAATGGCGCGGCATAGGCTCAGAAGACAAAACAATCGTTCGGTAGCGGATGCCGCTGGCTGCGGATAGCCATTCGGCGCAATGCCCTTCGGTTATTGCGCCCTACGAGTCATTGCCCAGGCCAGGGCGCGTCTTTCGTGTTCCTTGACGAATGCATCCTTGCCATTCATGTACGCAATCATGTCGTTCGAATGCGCGTTGGCCAGATGCTCTTTCAGTGCGCCGTATTCAACGGCCACCAAAGGATGCGCCCGCATGTAATCGCGAAACGCGATATGGCGAACGACATTCGGCACGCCCGCCTCGAATGCATGGAGCTGGTGCGTCCGCGTTCCTTCGGCATCGTCCAGGCGAAAATACCGGCGACCTGGAATCCCGAACTCGCCCATTGCCTCGTAGCCCAAAGCTTCAAGCTTCGGTGCTTTCTGATCCAGGACTCCGTGCGACGTTACCTCCAGCAAGATATCGATGATTGGCTTCGCCTTCGTCTGCGGTATTGCAGTGCTGCCGATATGGTGTATCCGAACTGTGGCATCACCCACGGCTTCCGCAATCCGCGCAGCCTCGGCCTCGAACCTGGCTGGCCAGGCGGGATCATGAGCGACTACGCGAATCATCACGTGCTCCGATATTTGCCGCGCAACTGACGGATTGACTGCGATCCAGAAAGAACCGGATCGCTCAATGCCACAACCCCAGCACCAACCCGAACAGCACGAACTGCACCGTGTGATAACCCCCGTCGATCAACCACAGCTTGAAGCTGCGGTTGGCGAACTGGTAGTTGATGCCGAAGCTGGCTGCGACGAGGCCCGCGCCGACGAGTAGCCCGTGGTGCAGCGCGATGTGCAGCGGTGGATTGGGGCCCAGCAGCCAGGCGAAGAGATAGGCGGCGATCAGCGAGAACAGGAAACTCACCCCGAATACCCGCGCCGGATGGCCGCCGGTTTCACCTTTCGGGCCACGCCCGGATTCCCGATTCCATGCCGTGCCGAACAACGCCGGCGAATACCACAACCCACCCACCAGGAAACTCGAAAGCGCCGCGACCACGATTGCCAGCAGATTCATGTCCGTCATCTCCCCGGGTGAGTGTTGTCGCCTATTTGCTGTCGGCTTTCGCCATCGCCCGCGAACCGGTGATGATCATGCGCAGCATGTGCGAAAGCTGTTCGATAAGTTCCGGGTCCTTTTCCGGCGGCATGTCCATCGCGCTGGCGCCGGCGGCGAAGACCAGGCGGGTGATCGCCTTGGCCACCAGCGCCGGTTCGTACAACCGTGCATGGTCGGCGGCGGCCAGGCGGACCAGATCGATCTGCAGTTCCTCTTCGAAGAAATTCAGTTCGCGGTCCACCGCCTGCTTGAACGCATCCGAGCCCACCGTGCCCTCGCGCAACAGCACGTGCAGCAACTTGTCGTCGGCGCGCAGTTGTTCCATGAAGGTTTCCAGCGAGCCGCGGACCACGCTGCGCTCGGTGGTGGCGCGCTGCCGGGCCTGGCCGATGATCTTGCGCAGCGAGCGCCCGGACAGGTCGATCAGCGCCACCGCCAGCTCGTCCATGTCGCGGAACTGGCGGTAGAAGCTGTTCGGCGCGATCCCGGCCTCGCGGGTCACCTCGCGCAGGCTCAGGGTGGACAGGCTGCGGTGCGGGCCGACCAGCTTCAGCGCGGCCGCCAGCAGGTCGTCGCGCGAGATCGCCGCCTTGCGCGGGGCGGCGTGCTCGGTCTCGACAAGGGTAGGGGGTGCGCTCACGGGGACCGTCATGCCATTGAAAGGGGTTGCCGGCATCATATCGGCTGAATGCAATATACAGTTGTATAGACAATTGTATCTGCGCCTGTATAGTTAGCCCATGAATGCCCGCCTGAAGCCGTCTCCCCCGTCCCCAACCAGCCGCGTCCGGCGTCTGTTGAAGCCGGTCGTGGCCCCGGCCGTGTTCGATTTCTGGGCTTCCCGGCTCAATCCGGCCTGGTCCTGGGAGCGTCCGCTGGCCCGTGTGGTCGCCCGCGAGCAGGCTTCCCGCGATGCCGTGACCCTGGTTCTCAAGCCCAATCGGCACTGGGGCGGGTTCCAGCCCGGCCAGCACCTCAACCTGAGCGCCGAAATCGATGGCAGCCGGGTGACCCGCAGCTACAGCCTGACCGGGCCGCCGCGCGCGGGTGGCCGCATCGCCATCACCGTGAAGGGCATCGAGGGCGGCAAGCTTAGCCAGTACCTGTGCCGCGAGGCGCGGGTCGGCGATGTGCTGGAACTCGGCGCCGCCTTCGGCGACATGACCCTGCCGGAACGCCTCGACGGCCGCTGGCTGTTCCTGGCCGCCGGCAGCGGCATCACCCCGTTGATGGCGATGGTCCGCACGCTGGCCGCGCAAGCCATGCCGGTGCCGCTCGACCTGGTCTATTGGGCGCGCAACCGCGAGGAACTCTGCTTCGCCGCGGAACTGCGCGCGCTGGCCGCGACCCATGCGGATTTCAAGGTCCACTTTGTGCTGACCCGGGAAGCGGAACTGATCGAAGGCGAATCCTCCGGGCGCATCGATCGTGCGCTGATCGACCCGCTGCTTGATGATGCGGGCGAACGCCATGTCTACGCCTGCGGGCCGGGTGGTTTCATCGAGATCGCCCGCTCGCTGTTTTCCGCCACCGCGCCCACTTTCCATGCCGAAGCCTTCACCCCGCCGCCACGGGTGGTCGAAGACAGCGGCAACGTGCAGGTCACCCTGGCCGCCAGTGGCCGCACCTTGATCCTGGCTCGCGGCGAGTCCTTGTTGACCGCGCTTGAAGCGCAAGGGCTGAAACCGGCCTCCGGCTGCCGCATGGGCATCTGCAACACCTGCGCCTGCGGCAAATCGTCGGGAACCACGCGCAACCTCAATACCGGCGACCTTGCCGAAGAATCCGTTTCCGCGCTCAAGCTCTGCATCAGCAGCGCGGTGAGCGACCTCGTACTCGATCTCTGATACGGCCGACATGACCAACAAGATCAAGAACCGCGCATTGAACACGGCCGAACTCGACGCCTTCGCCGCCGAACTCGATGCCGTGCGCGCCCGCACCACCGCCCAGCTGGGACAGGCGGATGCGAACTACATCCGCCGCATCGTCAAGGCGGTGCGCTACACGGAAATCGCCGGACGCGCGCTGCTGTTCGCGGGCGCCTTCGTTCCCGCCATCCTGCTGCCGGCCTGGATTGCCGGCACGCTGCTGCTGGCGCTGTCGAAGATCCTCGAAAACATGGAGCTGGGCCACAACGTCATCCATGGCCAATACGACTGGATGGGCGACCCGCACCTCAACGGCAAGACCTACGAATGGGACATCGCCGGCACCAGCGAGAACTGGCGCCATACCCACAACTTCCAGCACCACACCTACACCAATGTGCGCGGCATGGATGACGACATCGGCTATGGCCTGTTGCGGATTTTCCCCGAGCAGCGCTGGAAGCCGTTCTACCTGGCGCAGCCGGTCATCGCCGTGGTCTTCGCCTTGTTGTTCGAGTGGGGCGTGGCGATCCAGAACCTGAAGCTGGGGCGCTGGTGGGCCGGCAAGACCAGCAACGCGAAGATGCGGGAAATGTTCCGTCCGGCGGGCAGGAAGATGCTGCGCCAGATCGTGAAGGATTACGTGGTGTTCCCGTTGCTGGCCGGTCCGTTCTTCCTGCCGGTGCTGCTGGGTAACGTGGTTGCCAACGTGCTGCGCAACCTGTGGACCTACACCATCATCTTCTGCGGCCATTTCACCGCCGATGCGGAAACCTTCCCCAAGGAATCCATTCGCAACGAATCGCGCGGCCACTGGTACCTGCGCCAGCTGCGTGGTTCCTCCAACCTGGCCGGCGGCAAGCTGCTCAACGTGATGTCGGGCAACCTGAGCCACCAGATCGAGCACCACTTCTTCCCCGATATCCCGGCCAACCGTTATGCGGCGATGGCGGTGGAAGTGAAGGAGATCTGCGCGCGTTACGGCCAGCACTACAACACCGGCTCGCTGCCGAAGCAGTTCGGCCAGGTGATCTGGCGGATCCTGCGGCATGCGTTTCCGAGCAGGCCGCGCAAGGCGATGCCGCTGGTGCAGGCTGAAGCGACCCGCTAAGCGGGTTGGGTGGGCCTTGGCCCACCGTCAACGGATGGTTGGAAACCATAGCCTGGGTAGAGCACGGCGGCTTTCAACAACGAAGCTGGCCCACCCGGGCTCTTGCCTGATTCAGAACGCTGATGCCTTTGAGGCGGCTTCGGTCAACGCCTGCATTGCCGTGAAGTAGGGGCCAGGTCCGTGGCTGATGCGGGCCACGCCCAACTCGGCCAATCTTGCGAATGAAGGCGTGCCTGCGCCGGCCATGATATTGACCGGTAGCGGTGAGGCCCGCACCAGGCTCGCGATCAGGGTTTCGTCGACCAATCCGGGCACGAAGAGGCCATCGGCGCCGCACCCTGCATAGGCGCGCGCGCGTTCCAGCGCCAGCTCCACCATCTGCGCATCATGCGCCGCCGGCGGTTTCTGGAAGAACACGTCGGTGCGTGCATTGATGAAAAATGGAATGTTGGATGAGTCCACCGCCCTTCGCGCCTGCGATATCCGTTCCACCTGTTCGTCCAGCGGGCGCAGGCTGCCATTGGCGGGGTAACTGTCCTCGAGGTTGCAGCCTGCGGCGCCTGCCTCGATCGCACGCCGGACGGTATTGCCGACTTCGCCGGCGGTTTGGCCGTACCCGCTCTCCAGGTCCACCGTGACCGGCAGCGCCGAGCAGGCCACGATCCGCGTCAGATTGGAGAGCACCGCTTCCAGCGGAATGTTTTCACCATCGGCGTAACCATTGGCCGCGGCCACCGACCAGCTGCCGGTTGCCAATGCCTGTGCGCCGGCCTCCGCGACCGCCTTGGCGCTGCCAGGGTCCCAGATGTTGAACAGCACGAGTGGGCGATTTCCTGCATGCAGCGAATGCAGCAGTACGGCCTTTTCGGTTTGCGTGGTCATGTCTTGTCTCGTGCCTGTCGGAAGTGGCGAAGCGTGGATCGAGGGTGGAAGGATCGTCAGTCGATGAACTGCAGCCGCGCCAGCTCCGCATACAACCCATCCTGCGCAATCAGTTCTTCGTGCGTGCCTTGTGCGACGATGCGGCCGCGGTCCATGACCACGATGCGGTCGGCTTTCAACACCGTCGCGAGCCGATGCGCGATCACCAGCGTGGTGCGCCCTTGCATCAGCCTCTCCAGCGCATGCTGCACCGCGCGTTCGCTTTGCGCATCCAGCGCCGAGGTCGCTTCGTCCAGCAACAGGATCGGCGCATCCTTCAACAACGCGCGGGCGATGACGATGCGTTGCTGCTGGCCGCCGGACAGGCGCGCGCCGCGTTCGCCCAGTTCGCTGGCGAAACCTTCGGGCAATTCGCGGATGAAATCATCGGCCTCGGCGGATTCGGCGGCAGCCAGCAGTTCGGCATCGGTGGCGTCAAGCTTGCCGTAGCGGATGTTTTCCGCGGCCGTGGTGGCGAAGATCGTCGGTTGCTGCGGGACCAGGGCGATGTGTTCGCGCAACACGGCCGGGTCCAGTTCGCGCAGGTCCAGGCCGTCGATGCGGATGCCGCCGGACTGCGCGTCGTGGAAGCGCAGCAGCATCGAGAACACCGTGCTCTTGCCGGCGCCCGACGGGCCGACCAGGGCCAGGGTCTCGCCCGGCCTGATCTGCAGGTCGAAACCATCCAGCGCCGGCAGGTCGGGACGCGAGGGATAGTGGAAGACCACATTGTCGAAACGGATATCGCCTTGCAGCGGCGACGGCAGCGGTCGGGGATGCATGGGTGCGACGATGTCCGGGGCTTCCTGCAGCAGTTCGGTGATCCGGCCCATGCCGCCGGCCGAGCGTTGCAGGTCGTTCCATACTTCGGCCAGTGCGCCGACCGAACCGCCGACGATCAGCGCATAGACCACGAACTGGGCCAGCGTGCCCTTGCTCATGTCGCCGCCGATGACGTCGTGGGCACCGGTCCACAGCATCAGCACGATGGCCCCGAAGACCAGGGTGATCGCCGTGGCGGTGACGAAGGCCTGCGCGCGGATGCGCTTGCGCGCAGTATTCACCGCGGTGGCGACCGCGCTGCCGAAGCGGTCGCGCTCGTAGGGTTCGCGCGCATGCGACTGCACCGTGCTCACCGCGCCCAGGGTTTCGCTGGCAAGGTTGTTGGCATCGGCTACGCGATCCTGGCTGGCGCGGGAAATCTTCCCCAGGCGCCGGGCGCCCAGCACGATGGGCAATACCGCCGCCGGAATGCCGATCAGCGCGAACGAGGCCAGGCGTGGGCTGGTGACGAACAGCATGACCAGGCCACCGGTCACGGTGACGCTGCTGCGCAGGGCCACCGACATGCTGGTGCTGACCACGTTGCGCAGCAGTTCGCTGTCGGCGGACAGGCGCGAGACCAGTTCGCCGCTGCGGGTGCGGTCGTGGAAAGCCGCGCCGAGGCCGATCAGGTGGCCGTAGAGTTTCTGACGCAGGTCGGCGACGACTTTTTCGCCCAGAAGCGACACGAAATAGAACCGCGTCGCACTGGCCAGCGCCAGCAACACGGCCACGCCGAACAGGAACAGGAAGGCGCGATCGACATTGGTGCCGCTGGAAAAACCTTCATCGATGATCTTCCGGACCGCCAGCGGCAGGCTCAGGGTCGCGGCCGAAGCCACCGCCAGCGCGATCAGCCAGGCCACGAACAAGCCGGTATGCCGGCGCAGGAAAGGCCACAGGGCGCGCAGGCTGCCGAGCTTTGCCTTCGGTTTGTCGGTGGATTCCGGGGCGGAGTCTGGTTTTGCGGTTGTCGCGTCGGAGGAATCAACGGCTGGAGAGGTCATTCGATATCCGATTCGGCGAAGCGCACACGGTTACGGGTGGCGTCGCGCAGGTGGTTTTTCAAGGCATCCAGGTGCGCCGCGGGCAGGCGCAGGCGCAGATCGACACCGGTTTCGTGGAAATCCTCGCTTATTTTCTCGGCGGACCAGAGGGCCAGCGCGGCATGCACGTTACCCAGGTCATCGAAAGGACAAGCCACCGTGACCTCGCGCAATGCGATCAGTGGACGGCGTTCGGCACGGCGCAGGCATTCGGCTGCCGCCCCGCCGTAGGCGCGGACCAGTCCGCCCGCGCCCAGCTTGATCCCGCCATACCAGCGGGTGACCACGGCCATGACCTGGTCGTAACCCTGGCCCTCGATGGCCGCCAGGATCGGGCGGCCGGCGGTGCCGGCAGGTTCGCCATCGTCGCTGGAACGGTATTCGCTGCCGATGCGGTAAGCCCAGCAATTGTGCGTGGCCTCGGGATCGGCAACCCGGGCAAGGAAAGCCAGGGCCGCTTCCGGCGAATCCGCCGGGGCGACCTGCGCGATGAAACGACTGTGCTTGACCTCAAGCGTGTGCGTTGCGGCTGCGGCCAGGGTGTCGCTCATTTCTTCAACAACGGCTCCAGGTCGCTGGGCACGGCTTCGCTGGGGTGTTCGTGGATGAACAACAACAGGCTCCGTTTTGCCGCGTCGGCGTCGCCCAGGCCGTAGCGGGTGCGTACGCGCTCCAGCCATTCGTCCACAGGAAGCCGGGCGTCATCGGAGACTGGCACCTGCCGGTCGGTGCGCTGCAGGCGCGAGCCGGTGACTTCGATGCTGTCTAGGGTGGCCCGGTCGCGTGCGGCGCTATCCCGTGCAGCGCTTTCCTGCTTGCCGCGTTCCTGTTCGCGAATAGCTGCGCTGGCCTTCGATTCTTCGCGTGCGGCGCCCTGTTTCGCCGCTGCCGTACGCACGGCGGAATAGCTCGCGGCTTCGTTCGCGGAAAGGCCTTCGGCAACGGCCCCGGCGTGGGGTTCGGCAACAAATGCGGCCGGCGCTTCCACCGCTGGTGCTGGTGCGGCCATGGCCGGTGCGGGCGGGGGCGGGGGCGGCACTGCCTGGGGAGGAACGTAGTGATCGCCGTCCTGCGCCTGGCGCTGGATCGGAGGGGCTGCGGGCGGCGGGATACGGGCCGCGCGTCGGGGCGGCGACACCGATGGCGTGCGTGGCGACAACACTTTCGTTGCGGGCGGCGGCGGTGCGGCCATCGAAACGTCCGCCGGCGCAGTGGCTGCGGCGGCAGAGTCCTGCGCCACCGCGTCCACAGCGGACGGTGCGGCGGCTATCGCGGGTTCCGCTTCGGCGGGTGCGGTCATTGCCGCGGCGGCAGGTGCTGGCGCTTCGGACGACGGGGGGGCGGGTGGCTGCAGCGGTCGCAACTGCCAGGCGATGCCCACGGCGAAGACCACCGAAGCGGCCAGGCCGATTGCTACCGGCCAGCGCGGTTTGCGCGCGTATTGCGGCTTGCGGTTCGCCGCGGCATGCGCGGCGCCCAGGATCTTCGCGTCCAGGCTGGCCGGCGGTTCGCCGTGCGGCCCCACGCGGGCGATGAGCTGGGCCAGCTCGCGCTCTTCCTGGGTCAGGGGTTCCGAAGGGTGGCGGTTCATTCGTTCAGTCTCGTGCGCAACTTGTCCATCGCGTAGCGCAGCCGCGATTTGACCGTTTCCCGGCCTACACCGGTGATTTGACCTATTTCCTCCAGGCTCAGTTCCTGTTCCAGGCGCAATTGCAGGACTTCGCGCTGGTCTTCGGGCAGTTCGGCCAAGGCCAGCTGCAGGCGCCGCCGCTGTTCGAATTCGGAAAGATTGCGTTCCGGCGTGTCCGGGTCGGGGACTCTCGCGGCGCGTTCATCGCCATCGGCGGGTGCCGGCGGGCGGTGCTTGAGCGCGCGCCAGTGGTCGGTGAGGCGATTGTGCGCGATCCGGAACAGCCAGGTGGTGAAGGCCGCTTCAGGTTTCCAGCCCTCGCGGGCGGCGATGACGCGCTGCCAGATGTCCTGGAAGAACTCGTCGGCCAGCGCCGGGTCGCGGACCTGGCGCAGCAGGTAGCGATACAGGCGGTTGCGATGGCGTGAATACAGCTGCTCGAAAGCGCTGGTATCGCCAGCGGCATAGGCCAGCATCAGGGCTTCGTCGGCGGTTTCCGGGGCGTCGTTCACCGTGACAAGCGTACGGCCTTGGCCCCGATCCGCATAGCCGTGCCGGAGTCGGCACCGGCGTCGGCCCATTGGCCGCAAGGGCCGGGTTACCGCGTATGGACAGGTAATGGGTGCAAAAATTGCAGGGGGTAGGGCGCAGCGCATGTAACCTGTTAACGTCCACGTGGCGGGATGGGGTTTCCGCCTGCGATGGCTCCCGGGATGTCGCACCAATGAGTTCAACCTGAGAAATCCGTGCATCTGCCGAATACCAAAGCTGCGGAAATCCTGGCTCCTGTCCGGATCGCGATTGCCGATCAGGAGACAGTGGACGTGACCAGATCGCCCACCGAACAGATCGTGGCTGTGCTGTGCGGGTTGTTGCCGGAAGGCGCGGCCGTGGCGGTGTGCTGGCGCGACTGGGCCCTGGGCAGCGGCAGCGCGTCGTCCCCGGGCGGCAGCCAGGCGTTGCGCAAGCGCGTCGAGCTTGCCTTGTCCGATCTTGATGCGATGCGCCCCGAGGCAGCGGGCGCTGATGCGGCGCATTTCGATGCGGCGCACAGCGATCGGCAACTGCTGGTCCATGCCTGGGACAACGTCGATGGTAATGCGCGCATGGCCATCGCGGCGACCTTGCCGCGGTCCGTGACCGACGCTGAATGCGAATCCTGGCTGACCCTGGCCAGGACCCTGCTGATGTCCACCCTGGATGCCTCGCGGGCGCAGGCGCGCATCGTCTCCCTGGAAAAGTCCAAGCGCCTGCAGCAGGCCCTGTACGAAATCGCCGATCTTGCCAGCGCCGACCTGGAAATGCCGGAGATGCTGCGCCGGATCCACGTGGTGGTGGGTTCGCTGATGTATGCCGACAACTGCTACATCGTGCTTTACGACGACCAGCAGAACAGCGTGCGCTTCCTGCATTTCGTCGACCAGCGCGATCCCTACGTCGCCGATCCCGATCGCGAATTCACCGAGGAGGAAATGCCCAACAGCTTGACCTTCGCCTTGTTGCGTCATGGGCAACCGGTGCGCGGGCCGTCGGCCATGATCCGGCAGAAGCTTGGCGTGGTCCCCGATGCGAAGCACGGGCCCGACAGCCTGGACTGGATGGGCGTGCCGATGCGCCGCGAAGACCGCGTCTGCGGCGCGATCGTGGTGCAAAGCTACGACACCCCGGCCAGCTATACGGACGAGGACCGGGCATTGCTGGGTTATGTCGCCCAGCACATCCTGACCGCCCTGGATCGCAAGCACGCGCATGTGGACCTGGAGCACCGCATCGAGGCGCGCACCCACGAATTGCAGCGGGCCAATCGCGAGCTTCAAGCTGAAGTGCTGGAACGCCAGCGCGCGGAGAAACTGCAGCGCGCCCTGTTCCACATTACCGAACTGGCCATTACCTCCGAAAGCCTGGAGCGTTTCTACGCCGATGTGCATGCGGTGGTTGGCGAATTGCTCTATGCCCGCAATTTCTACATCGCCCTGTTGTCGGACGATGGCGAAAGCCTGGATTTCCCCTATTCGATCGACGAACGCGACCCGGTACGCCGGTCGCGCAAGCTTGCCAATGGCCTGACCGAGTCGGTGATCGCCAGCCGCACGCCGTTGCTGGCGGACCGCGAAAAATTGAACGAGCTTGGCCTGCAAGGCAAGGTCCACGAGTACGGTTCGCATGCCTACAGCTGGCTGGGCGTGCCGCTGTTCCGCGACGAGGAAGTCGTCGGCGTGCTCGCCGTGCAGAGTTATTCGGCGGAAGTGAGTTTCAGTCCCCACGACCAGGACCTGCTGACCTTTGTCGCCCACAACATCGGCAACGGCCTGGCCCGGCAGCGCGCGCAGGAACGCCTGCGCACGGCCCATGCCGAGCTGGAGCGGAGGGTCGAGGCGCGCACGCATGAGCTTGCCGAGGCCAACTCCAAGCTGATGGCGCAGATCGGCGAGCGCCTGCGCGCCGAGCAACGCCTCACCCACCAGGCCACCCATGACGCATTGACTGGCTTGCCGAACCGGCCGCACCTGCTGGAGCGGCTCGCGGCCGCGATCGACCGCGCCCGCCATGGCGATGGCCAGGAGTTCGCGGTGCTGTTCCTGGACCTGGATCGATTCAAGCTGGTCAATGACAGCATCGGCCATGCCGCGGGCGACGAGTTGCTGGTCGAAGTCGCGCGCCGCATCACTTCCATGGTCCGCGGCAACGACGTGGTTTCGCGCCTGGGTGGCGATGAATTCGCGGTGCTGATCGAATACGCCAATGGCGTGGACAGCGCGCGCGAACTCGCCCAGCGCATTCTTTCCGTGCTGGGACGGCCGATGTGGGTGGCGGGACGCGAGCTGTTCCCGTCGGCCAGCCTGGGTATCGCCGCCTGGCATCCGCGCTATCGCAATGGCGAGGAATTGCTGCGCGACGCCGATGCGGCGATGTATCGCGCCAAGGCGCAGGGACGCGATTGCCATGCGGTGTTCGACGAGCCGATGCGCGAAGCCGCGATGCAGACCCTGGACCTGGAGGCGGACCTGCGCCGGGCCATCAACAACCACGATTTCCTGCCGTTCTACCAGCCCATCATTCGCCTGGAGGATGGGGCGGTGATCGGCCACGAAGCCTTGCTGCGCTGGCAGCACGAACGCCGCGGCCTGCTGCTGCCGGCCGAGTTCATCAGCCTGGGCGAGGACAGCGGCCTGATCGAACAGGTCGACTGGCTGCTGTACGAACAGGTCGTGGCGCAACTGGCGCGCGGCGGGGAAGGGTATATCTCGGTCAATGTCTCGCCGCGGCATTTCCGTTCACCTGACTTCGCGGATCGTTTGTTGTCGATGTTCGATGCGGTCGGCGCCGATCCGGCGCGGATGCGCGTGGAGATAACCGAAGTGGCGCTGCTCGACGACGCCCCGCGCACCTTGCGCACCCTGCGCACCCTGCGTCAGCACGGAATCCTGGCCCAGTTGGATGATTTCGGCACTGGTTTCTCGGCGCTGTCCTACCTGCATCGCTTCCCGATTTCCGTCCTCAAGATCGACCGCAGTTTCATTTCCGGCATTGGCGACGAAGCACGGCCAGAAAGCCTGGCCCTGGTGCGTGCGATCCTGGCGCTGGCCAATACCTTGAGTATCGATACCATCGCCGAAGGCGTGGAAACGGAAGCACAGAAACAGGCCTTGATCGATCTGGGCTGCAGCCTTGGCCAGGGTTATCTGCTCGGCCGGCCGGCAGCGCAGATGGGCGCCTTGCCGGCAGCGCCGCTGTATCCGAACTGGGATTGATCCGATTGCTCGTAGGAGCGCCCCATGGGCGCGAGCTTTTCTACACGTATCGGCAATCTGAAAGAAGAGCTCGCGCCCATGGGGCGCTCCTACAGGGGAACCCCAATGACAGGGACGCGATTGAATCGCGCCCCTGCGGTTCCGGCAGGATCATTCGGCCGCGATCACCTGGGGTTTGCTGTCGTTGGCGACAAGCTTCCGGCCCTGTTCGATCAGTTCCACCAACTCCCTGCGCAATCCATAGCGATCATCGCCCTGGGCATCGCGTGCGGCCCTGGCGACCTCGTTCCAGTTCCAGCCATCGACATGGGTGCCGCCACGCAGCAGATCCGCATAGGCCGCGACCGCGCTGGCGAAGCGGAACGATTCGCCGGGGCGGGAAACCAGCGATGACGCCAGGATCGGGTTCTCGATCAGGCGGCTGCTGTCGCCATTGGGCAGCTTGTAGCGCAGGCGCAGGTGGGCGAGTTCCCCCGTGTCCTTGCCGGCGACGGCTTTTTCCCTGCCGTAGCGCAAGGCTGGGAGCCGGTCTGCGCCGGAACCGACGGGCGTGATCTCGTACAACGCGGTGGCTTCGTGGCCCGCGCCGATGTCGCCGGCATCGATCTTGTCGTTGGCGAAATCTTCGCGTGCCAGCAGGCGGTTTTCGTAGCCGATCAAGCGGTATTCCGATACCTGCGCCGGATTGAACTCGATCTGGATCTTGACGTCGCGGGCGATGGTCAGCAGCGTGGCCTGCATTTCCTCCACCAGCACCTTGCGCGCTTCCTGCGCGGTATCGATGTAGGCGTGGTTGCCGTCGCCCACGTCGGCAAGGCGTTCGGCCATCGCGTCGTTGTAATTGCCCTGGCCGAAGCCAAGCGTGGTCAATGCAATGCCCGATTCGCGCTGGTCGCCGACCAGCGTTTCCAGTGCCTCCTGGCTGACCGTGCCGACGTTGAAGTCGCCGTCGGTGGCCAGGATCACCCGGTTGACGCCGTTCTTCAGATAGGTCTTCCTGGCCATGTCATAAGCCAGGCGGATGCCGTCGCCGCCATTGGTGCTGCCGCCGGCTTGCAACCGATCCAGCGCGGACAGGATTTCCTCATGGCGATTGCCTGGTGTCGGTGGCAGGACCAGGCCGGCGGAACCGGCATAGACGACGATCGAGACGCGATCCTGTTCGCGCAGTTGCGGCACCAGCATCGAGAACGCCTGCTTCAGCAGCGGCAGCTTGTCGGGTGACTCCATCGAACCGGAGGTATCGATCAGGAACACCAGGTTGGCGGGCGGCAACGTGGCCTTGGGCACGTCGTAACCCTTGATTCCGATCATCAGCAGCTGGCGTTGCGGATTCCATGGCGCGGCAGCCAGTTCGGTGGTGACGCGGAACGGGATATCGCGGTTGACCGGGGCCGGATGCTGGTAGCTGAAATAGTTGATGAACTCTTCCGCCCGCACGGCATCGGCGGGCGGGCGCACGCCGTCTTGCAACATCCGGCGCACGTTGCTGTAGCTGCCGGTATCGACATCGACGGAGAAGGTGGAGACCGGCTCTTCGCTGGCGCGGTGCACGGGGTTGTCGGTGCGCTTCTGGTAGTTCTCGGTATTGGCGGGTTGTTGCTGGGGATAAACCGGCGCGGCCATGAGGTAGGCGTCGGCCGCGCTGGCGGCGTAGGCCATCGGGGCGGGCGGCGGCGCGAGTGGCGCATGCATGGATTTGGCCTGGGCAGCCGCACCGCGCTGGGCACGCTGCATTTCCGCCTGTTTCATGCGGGTGCCGGTGACTTCGATCCGATCTAGGGTGTCGGCCTCCTGGCGAGTCGGGATGTTGGCGGGCGCTTCCGCGGTGGTCTCGGGGCTGGATTTGCAGCCGGCGATGATGGCGAGGGCGATCAGGCTGGCGGTGAACATGCTCGAGTTGAGCAGTGTGGTGCGGGGCAGGCGGCGTTGCATGGTGGTTCTCCCGTGGTGGTCGGGAAGTTGAACGCGCCAGGTTTTGCGATGGGGTTAAATGGTTTCGAGCGGCGTAGGAGCGACGTGAGTCGCGAAGGAAAAACCTTCGCGAAGAATCATTCGCGACTCACGTCGCTCCTACGCCACGCCTACGCCACTCCGACGCGATCTCGGTTATTCGACTCTCAACTTGAGTGTGCCATCGCTTAATCGCGCGCTCACCGGATCACCGGGTTGCACCTGCGCAACGGATCGCACCAGTTTCCCCTCCGCATCGGCAAGGATCGAATAGCCACGTGCCACCGTTGCCAGCGGGCTCACCGCTTCCAGCGAGCGTGCCAGGGCGCGCAGCTTCAAGGTGTCGCGCTGCAACTCGCGGGCGATGGCGGCTTGTGGACGAAGCCCCAGCGATTGCAGGCGTTCGCGCAACATGGCCAGTCGGCGTTGTGGTTGAGTGGCGCGGAGCACGGCCGCGGCATGGCGCAGACTGGAGCGACGGCGTTCCAGTTGCTCGCGCCACGCCGATTCCAGCCGTCGGCGCGCTTCCAGCTGGCGGCGCTGCAGCAGTTGCAATCGCGCCTGCGGACGCATCGCCTGCAGGCGCAGGATGGCGCGGTCGGCGCGTTGCATCGACTGGCGCAGCGACTGCAGCTGCAGGCTGGACAGGCGGCGCTGCAGGCCTTGCAGGCGGGCGCCGAGATCGATGCGATTGGGAACCAGGAGCTCGGCGGCGACCGAAGGCGTGGGTGCGCGCAGGTCGGCGGCGAAGTCGGACAGGCTGAAGTCGGTTTCGTGTCCCACTGCCGACACGACGGGAACCGGCGATGCCGCGATCGCACGCGCCAGCCGCTCGTCGTTGAACGCCCACAGGTCTTCCAGCGAACCGCCGCCGCGCGTGACCAGCACGATGTCGTAGCGGCCCGAGGCGCCGGCGCGTTCCAGCAACGAGGTGATCTGCGCGGCGGCGGTGGCGCCTTGCACCTGGGTCGGCAGGATGTCCACTTCCAGCAAGGGGAAACGGCGCGCCAGCACGCTGAGCACGTCGCGTACCGCCGCGCCGCTGGGCGAGGTGATCACCGCCAGTCGTCGTGGATACAGGGGCAGGGGGCGCTTGCGTGCTTCGTCGAACAGGCCTTCAGCCTGCAACCGTGCCTTCAGTTCCTCGAACGCGCGGCGCAAGGCGCCTTCGCCAGCCTCTTCCAGATGATCCAGGACCAGCTGGTAATCGCCGCGCGCCTCGTACAGGGTCAGGCGCCCGCGCCCGAGCACGCGCAGGCCTTCGCGCGGCACGAATTTCAGCCACTGGCTCTTGGGCTTGAACATGGCGCACTTCACCTGCGCGCGCGCGTCCTTCAGGGTGAAGTACAGGTGCCCGGACGCCGGGCGGGTGACGTTGCCCAGTTCCGCCTCCACCCAGACCAGCGGAAACGCGCTTTCCAGAAGGTCGCGGGCCAGGGTGTTGAGCTGGGTGGGGGTGAGGATGTCGCGGGCGGGATCTTCGAGCATGGGCGCTACCCTAACCGATGATTCCAGGGGAGGCTCGCTTGTTGAATGTAGGAGGGGCTTCAGCCCCGACGCTTGTCCAGTAAAAAGCGTCGGGGCTGAAGCCCCTCCTACAAGAGCGGCAGGCGCTAAAATATCCGCCATGAACGACTCGATCGCCCCCTGTAAACTCCCCATCGAAGCCGGCGCCGCGCCGCGCCGGATCACCCGCGCCGTCAATGTGGGCGCGGTCACCCTGGGTGGCGGTCATCCGGTGGTGGTGCAGTCGATGACCAATACCGACACCGCCGATATCGCCAGCACGGTGAAGCAAGTGGCGGAACTGTGGCGCGCGGGTTCGGAACTGGTGCGGGTGACGGTCAACAATCCCGAATCGGCCGCGGCCGTGCCGCGCATCGTCGAAAAGCTGCGGATGATGGGCGTCGAAGTGCCGGTGATCGGCGACTTCCACTACAACGGCCATACCTTGCTCACCAACGAGCCGGCCTGCGCCGAGGCGCTGGGCAAGTACCGGATCAATCCGGGCAATGTCGGCTTTGGACGCAAGAAGGACACCCAGTTCGCGCAGCTGATCGAGTTCGCGCTGAAGTACGACAAGCCGGTGCGCATCGGTGTCAACTGGGGTTCGCTGGATCAGTCGCTGGCGGCGCAGTTGATGGATGAAAACGCACAGCGTGCCGAGCCGTGGGAAGCCAGCCACGTGCTGCGCGAGGCGTTGATCCGCTCGGCGCTGGATTCGGCCGAGCGCGCGGTGGAAATCGGCCTGCCGCGCGAACGCATCGTGCTGAGCTGCAAGGTCAGTGGCGTGCAGGAACTGATCGCGGTCTACCGCGACCTGGCCCAGCGCTCGGATTTCGCCCTGCACCTGGGCCTGACCGAGGCCGGCATTGGTAGCAAGGGCATCGTCGCGTCGTCCGCGGCGCTGGCGGTGCTGCTGCAGGAAGGCATCGGCGACACCATCCGTATTTCGCTGACCCCGGAGCCCGGCCAGTCGCGCACGCAAGAGGTCATCGTCGCCCAGGAACTATTGCAGACCACCGGCCTGCGCGCGTTCACGCCGATGGTCACCGCCTGTCCGGGTTGCGGACGCACCACCTCGGAATTCTTCCAGGAACTGGCGAAGGTGGTGCAGAACCATGTCCGCGGCAGGATGCCGGAATGGAAGGTCAGCCATCCGGGTGCGGAGAACATGACCCTGGCGGTGATGGGTTGCATCGTCAACGGGCCGGGCGAATCGCGCCACGCCAATATCGGCATCTCGCTGCCGGGCACCGGTGAGGCGCCGACCGCGCCGGTGTTCATCGATGGCGAGAAGGCGGTGACGTTGCGTGGCGAGAATATCGCCCATGAGTTCGTCGCCCTGATCGACGAGTACGTCGACAAGCGCTATGCGCGAAGCGCCAGCTGAAGTGCCTGCGGAAGCGGCCGCGCGCGGCGCGCGGACCGTCGCCGCATTGTTGAAGCACCATGGCGGCTGGATCGCCTTGCTGTTTGCCGGCGTGTTGCTGCCGCTGTGGGTGTTCACCGAGCTGGCCGACGAAGTCCATGAGCTGGAACGCCTGGTGTTCGACGATCCGATCCTGCTGCACGCCCATGCCCATGCCGGCCCGGCGCTGGATCGGTTCTTCATCGTCGTTTCCCGGATCGGCTATGAAGGCGTCATTGCGATCGACGTCGTCATCGCCCTGGCGCTGTTTGCCTGCAAGCGCTGGCGCGAAGCGACCTTTGCCGCGGTCGCCTTCATCGGTTCGGCACTGTTGAACCTGGGCAGCAAGCAATTGTTCCAGCGAGATCGGCCTTCGCTGTGGGAGTCGGTCTCGCCGGAAACCACCTTCAGTTTCCCCAGTGGCCACGCGATGGGATCGATGACCCTGGCGATGGTGGCGATCCTGCTGGCGTGGCCGACCCGCTGGCGCTGGCCCGTCTTGCTGGCGGTCGTGATCTTTGCCTTGCTGGTGGGATTTTCGCGCATCTACCTGGGCGTGCATTATCCGTCCGACATCCTTGGCGGATGGATGGCGGCGATGGCCTGGGTGACGGGAATCCACCTGGCCTTGTTTCGTGGAAGGCGCCGCATGGCCTCGACCAGGCCGCAACTTCCGCAAGCGGGAAGCTGACAAGTCGTCGCTGTGGGAGGGCTTCGGCCCCGATGCTCTTCGGCACAGACACCTGCCCAGTCGAAGAGCGTCGGGGCTGAAACCCCTCCCACAAGGATCCCGGGTCTGTTTGCGCGGGATTATTTTCCGTAAGCGGCTTCGCGCGCCTGCTGCAGTCGCTGGCGCAGGTATTCGTTGCGACTCAAGCCGCCCGGGATGCTGCGCATGGCCATGACTTCGGTCACGATGCTGCGTTCCTGCGCCTTGTAGTCCTGGAAGCGGGGGTCGCGTTGGTGTTGCGCGAGGTATTCGGCCGTGCCCCGGTCGGCGCGTTCGCGATAATCCTGCATGATGTCGGCGATCTGCGCGGCTTGCCGGGTTTCGTCCGCGACCGTGGCCTTGACCAGGGCGCTGCGCAGCAACAGGGCTTCGCCGGCGGAAAGCCCGTTCTCGCGCTCGTACTTGTCGATCGACGCCGACAGTTCGCGTGCCTGTCGCGACCGCTCGACCGGCCCCAGCTTCGCGGCATCGCGCAGGAAGCGCTTGCTGCTGGCTTCGAAATCCTGTCGTTCGCGGTAAACCCGGGCCTGTGGACTCTGTTGCAGTTCGGCCAGGCGTGGGTCGACGACAAGCGAACCGCCATCCGCTTCGCTTGTGGGTGTGATGGACAACGGCTTGTCATTGCGCGCGGGCGTGGTCGCGGTCCAGGCGATGCCCGCAAGAACGATCGAGGCAATGGCGAGGGCGGCGATTTTCAGTTTCATGCAATCAGGCCTGTCGCCTGGCCCGCGATGCGGGACAGGCGACGCTGAGCTTGCAGGTGGTCGCGCTCAATGCTCAAGCGAGCAACTGATCCACCAGCCAATACAACAGATTGAACGGCTTGGCGCGGTCGGCCTCATCGCTCTGTTCGCTGGCATCCAGCACCTTGCCGTTTCCATCCAGCACGCTGTCGATGAAATTCTTCAGCTGCAGGTTCTGGGCCTGGATATCGGCGTTCTTGAAATCGACGATGGTGGTGCAATGGCTTTCGTTGAGGGCGCGGTACTGCGGGAAATAACCGCCGAAATTGTTCAACCCGTTCAGGCGTTGCGACAGCCTGCCGGTATCGATGTCCCAACGCGCATGGATCAACTGTTCCTTGGTCGCCTGGTCCGGTGCGTTGGCGATTTCCGGATAAAAGCGCTCGTAGGAATACGACGAGTAGTTGAGGTCCTTCCAGAAATGGGTATGGCCGAGGCGATCGTTCGGGTATTTCGCGGACAAGGCCGTGTACAGCGACCCCAGTTCGCCCAGGTCGAACTGCGGCATGCCGCTGGCCAGGTAGGGCAGGGGTCCATTGGGCGCATCCAGTCCCCAGACGCCACGAATCTTCGCCATCAGCGGCTGCGACGGAAACTCTTGCGGATCGCCATTGATCGGGGTGGGGAAGATCGGGCCGGAATCGTCGATCAGATAGCCGCGAGTGGGCGCCATGTCGCGGCGGGTCGGGTAGTAGTTGGTCAGGCTGCCCGCGCCGCCCGCGCTGCAGCCGGTGGAAAGCATCTGCGTGGGGCGCGGCAGGTTGTCCTTCAGCCAGGCGATCACCGCGCGCGTGTTGCGCACGCCGTTGTGGTGCCAGACCAGCGGCGGATTGGCCCCGGTCGGATCGTCGTACACGGCGACCTTGTCGCCACTGTAGATGTCGCCGGTGCAGTAGGGCAGGTAAACCATGTTCCAGCCCTGGGTCTTGACCCCGTCAAAGGGACTGACTCGGGTCACGAACGGGCTGACCAGGCTCGCGCCCGGATTCAGCAGGCTCATGTAGTCGTCGGGAATGCCGTCGGGATTGCGCGCACCGCGCACGCCGGTCTGGCCGGTGCAACTGGCGTAATCCCAGCAGGCGCCGCCGCCTTCCATGTACAGGATGGTGTTGCGGGTGTCGGCCACGCGGTTGACGAAAAACTTGTACGGCGAACCATCGCCGCAGACCGCGCCGGTTTCCGGGGCGAGTTGCACGGTCTGCCACTGGCTGTAGGCGCCGCGACTGAAGCCGTCGGCGAAGCCGGAAGGATTGGATCGCAAGGGATAGTTGCCCTGGCGCTGCGCCGCGGTGACCTTGTTGTCGGCCTTGGGCGGGGAGACCAGGTTGGCCAGGGTCTGCCAGAAGCTGTAGTCGCCTTCTTCCGCTTTCAGCGGCAGGGCGGTGAGCAGGGTGACGGCGCTTGCTGCGAGTACGACGGTGACGCGTCCAGGTGCTGCCATGTTCGGATCCTCCGCGAGGTTCGATGGGACTGCTGGTCGGGACTGCTGGGTCGATCGGATTGCAGGGTCGGTGTGGCGCTGTATCGGACTGGAATGGTTCGGGGAGACACCTGTCGCGGGCGTCGTTGCGGACAGGGAACGGCTCCATACAGCACCGCATGGATTAGCACCGGAGGGGTGGCGACGTCAGCATGGGCATGACGAAAAGCCGTATTTGGCTGTTTTGGCCCGGGATTTGACCGCTTTCGCCCCGCAGGACGCGGGTCTCCGCTCGCATCTCCTTGCGCCGCAGCATGCCAGCGCGGGATTTTCGCGGTTCTTTACCCGGATTCCGGCGGGACGTCATCGATTGCGGGGGTAGCGCCGGATTCAGTCCTGCACGCACACCTGGTTGCGGCCCTGGCTCTTGGCGCGATAGAGCGCGGCGTCGGCCGCGGCCATCATCCGGCTGCAGGTGTCGCGTTCTGTAGTCATCGCGGCGACGCCGATGCTCACGGTGATGGTCTGTGGCTCGTTGCCCGGCTTGAACTCGACCTCGGCGATGGCCTGGCGCAGGCGTTCGGCGAAGCCATAGGCCGCATCGATGCCGCATTCGGGCAGCAGCACGGCGAATTCCTCGCCGCCGATGCGCGCGGCGAAATCGTCGCTGCGCACATGCCGCCGCAGCACGCCGGCGATCTGGCGCAGCACGTTGTCGCCGGAGATATGCCCGTAGCGGTCGTTGACCGGCTTGAACAGATCCACGTCGATGATGCACATGGCCAGCATGCGCTGGTGGCGCATGGCGCGCGCGATTTCCTTGTCCGCCATCTCGATGAAATGGCGGCGGTTGTGCAGGTCGGTCAGCGAGTCGTGGGTGGCGAGCTGGTAGATCTCCTCGTGGTAGCGCGCCTCCACGCTGGAGTGGCTGATGAACTTGAGGATGCTTTCGCCCAGGGTGATGTGGTCGCCATCGACCAGCACGGATTCCCCGATCGCCTGGTCGTTGACCCGGGTGGGGTTGGTGGCCTGCAGGTCGCGGATCCGGTAGTCGTCGCCTTCGCGCCAGATCTGGCAGTGCTGCCGCGACACGCTTTTGTGCGGGATATGCAGGTCGGCTTCCTGGGAACGCCCCACCACAATCATGCGCTCGTCCACATCCGCGCGCCGGCCCAAGCCTTCGCCATGGATCACCACCACGCAGGCCGAACGCGGCCCGGCGCGATGCGGCCCGGCGCTGAGCATCGTGCGTTGCGTGGTGGCGGGGTTGTCGTCTTTGGGGGCCATGCGCGGAGCGCCGGAAGGAACCCATGGAGTGTAGCCCATGACTGCTTCAACACCGGCGCATCCGCTACCATGGCCCGACATGGACAGGGGGATGGCATGAATCCGCAGGACACGCCGGACGATCAGGACCCGACAGAAATTCTCCCGGCACGCGTGCCCCGGGTCGATACGCAGGCAAATCAGACGCTGCCCGCAGGCGCGCGCGTAGGCCGCTATCGCATTGATTCACTGCTAGGTCGCGGTGGCATGGGCGAGGTCTATCGCGCCGAACAACTGGAACCCGTGCGGCGCACGGTCGCATTGAAGCTGCTGCGGCAGCAACGCCTGGATGCGCGGCACCTGGCGTATTTCGAAGTGGAGCGGCAGATGCTGGCGCAGATGCGCCACCCGGGCATCGCCCAGGTCTTCGACGCGGGCGCCACCGTGGAAGGCTATCCGTATTTCGCGATGGAGTTCATCGACGGCACCCCGGTCAACCGCTATTGCGAAGAACACTTGTTGCCGCTGCGCCAGCGCATCGAGTTGTTCATCCAGATCTGCCAGGGCGTGCAGCACGCGCACCAGAAAGGCGTCATCCATCGCGACCTGAAGCCGGGTAACCTGCTGGTCGATGAAGTGGATGGGAAGCCAATTCCCAAGATCATCGATTTCGGCATCGCCACGGCGGCTTCGCTTGCCTCGGGCAGCGACGAAGGCGACCGCGCCGGCACGCCCGACTACATGAGCCCGGAACAGGCTGGCGTCAATCCGGATGTTACAGATGCGATCGATACGCGCAGCGACGTGTATTCGCTGGGCGTGGTCCTGTACGAATTGCTGGCCGGCAGTCGTCCCACGGCGGCGCATGAAACCATCGCCGGCAGCAACGGCACGACCGTGCGGCGTCCTTCCGAACAACTGGCCACGCTGCCGCCGGGGCAGGCGCAACAACTGGCGCAGGCCCAGGGCGTGAGCCTGCCCGGCATGCGCCGGATGCTGCGCGGCGAGCTGGACTGGGTGGTATTGAAGGCCATGAGCCGCGACCGCAACGGACGTTATGCCTCGGCTGCGGAAATGGGTGAAGACCTGCAGCGCTTCCTCGAGGATCGTCCGCTGCTGGCGGTGCCTGCGAGTCGTGGTTACGCGTGGGGCAAGTTCGCCCGCCGCCATCGTGGCGCATTGCTGGCGGCGAGTCTGGTGGCCTGCGCCCTGATCGGTGGCTTGGCGCTCTCGCTGTACGGATTGCAGCAGGCGCGCGAACAACGCGCGGTTGCCGAGCAGCGCAGCATCGAGTTGGGCAAGGTCTCCGCCTTCCAGCAATCGATGCTGGAGGAAGTGGATATCGAAGCCATGGGCCTGGGTGTGGCCAATGACTTGCGCGAACAGGTCGCGCAAGCCGATCCCGCCGACACCGCCGCGCTGGAACAGGCGCTGGGACATGCCAGCACCAGCGACCTGGCCCGTGGCTTGATCGAACGCAACATCCTGGCCGGCGCCGAACAAGCCATCGCCCACGACTTCGCCGGCGAACCGGCGCTGGCCGCGGACCTTCGCCAGTCGGTGGCGCGGGTGCGCAACGCGTTGGGCCTGTATGCGGAAGCGGCGGAAAGCTTTCGCCAGGTCGCCGATTACCACGCCGGTGTAGCCGGGCCGACGGCGACTGTCGCCCTGGAAGCGCGGCGCGAACAGGCCAATGCCTTGCTCAATGCGGAGCGGCCCAGGGACGCGATCGCCGTGCTCGACAAGACGATGTCCGCCGCCCCCGCGCTGCTGCCGAACGACCGCATCCACCTGGGCATGGAACTGGTGCGCAGCGATGCCATCGCCGCGCTGGGCGACCGGCCGCGTGCGTTGCGCATGCAGCAGGACATCCATGCGCGCGCGCTTGCCACTTACGGCGAGCGCGACAAACTGACCCTGCAGGCCGCGACCAGCCTGGCCGTGGTCCTGGCGCGTTCCGGCGAGATCAAGGCCGGGCGCGAGCTGATGGAAAAGCAGGTGCCGTTGAGCATGGCGGTGCTCGGCGCCGACGACAAGGGCACCTTGTACGCCATTGGCAGTCTGGCCAGCATGCGCGCGATGAGTGGCGACATGGCGGGCGCCATCGACCTGCAGCGCGGACTGGTGGACACGCAGATCAAGCGACTCGGCAACGAGCATCCGGCCACGCTCAGTGCGCGCGGCAATCTGGTCAACATGCTGATGGACTCCGGCCACGCTCAAGAAGCCTTGCCGGAAGGCCTGGCGGTGGTCGAGGCGCGGGCCCGCGTGCTGGGCGCGGACAATCCGCAGACCCTGCGCGCGATGCTCAACCTGTCGTCGTTGTACGCGCGGCTGGAGGACTTCAAGTCCGCGTTGGCCTTGCAGCAGAAGGTCATCGATGCCCGCATCCGCGTGCTCGGCCCCCGGCATCCGGACACGATCTTCATCATGATCAACCACGCCGGATCGCTGGAGCAGGCCGGCCAGCCCGCGGCGGCGCTGAAGGAATTGCAGCGCGTGCTGCCGCTGGCGCGCGAAGTGCTGGAACCTGCGCACCCGCAGTTGCAAGCGGCGTTGATGGTCATGGCCCATGCGTCGGAAGCCACCGACGATTCGGTCAACGAGATAGGCGCCTATCGCGAGGTGCTGGAAATGCGCCGCGCCAAGCTGGGCGAGGGCGACGCCAAGACGATCGATGTCGCCTGGCAGTTGAGCGAGGCGCTGGAGTACTACGGCAAGCGCGAGGAAAGCGCTGCATTGCGCAAGCGCTATGTCACGCCGTTATTGGAAGCGGACCCCGGGAAACTTGATCCGGGAATGTCGAAACTGGCGGAACACATCCGTGAGTCGGACAAGGACAACGCGTCCTGATTGTTCGGCTCTGGATTTCAGTATGGGCAAGTGATCTTGATCTTGCTCTTCAACCCCGTTGAGGCCCGGCAAGCAGGCGGGGCGAATACCCGAAGAGTCCGTAGGGCGGGCTTCAGCCCACCGCTTTTGATCTGCAAGGTGTCCGCGGCATTGAAGGAGTGGGCCATCTGATGTCGCCGCAATTGGATGCATGGCGATGGTGGGCCGAGGCTCACCCTGCGGCGCCCTACCGGCTGCGCTTGCCCCCGATTGCCAGGTGCCTTGGCTCAAATGCAGCGGAGCAAGCTCCGCTCTACGCGACCTTCAGCGCACCACCACCGTCGTCGCCTTGTTCGCGATCAGGTAAGGCTTCAGGTCCTCGATCTGCCGGACCTTGCCGATCGCGCGCTGGGCGAACTTCGCTCCGGTGATGCGCACGTGGCAGTTTTCGAACGGCCGTTCCGCGTCCTTGCCCTTCGAGCAATAGACCACGCGGCCGTCGCGGTCCCAGCCCAGCACAAGGCGCTCCTGGTTGTGGCTGGTGCGGTAGATCCAGCCTTTCTGGATATCGGATTCGGACATGGCCATGGTGGCTTCCTTGTTGCGGCGATTGGGTTGCGGCCGGCGAAGGACTATTCGCCGGGCTTCGCCGCGGCAGTGGGCGACTGGGTTGCCGCGCGCCGGGCCAGCATGGCTTCGCGGTGGGCGATGTACGCATTCGAGGCGAGGATGATGCCGGCACCGATGACGGTCCATCGATCCAGCGATTCATTGAACAGCCACCACCCGAACAGCGCCACCAACGGCAGCTGCATGAAACTGATCGGGGTCAGCGCGGAGACTTCGCCCAGTCGCAAGGCGCGCGTCCACAGCAATTGTCCCAGCGTGCCGAACACACCCGTGGTCGCCAGCCACAGCCAGGCGATGGCCGACGGCCATATCCATCCGAACAATGCCGGGATCAGCGATAACGGCACCCAGAACACGTAGGTGTAGAACACCACCGTATCCGCGCTGTCGACCCGGGTCAGTTGCTTGATCTGGATGGCGACCAGTGCGCTGAGCACCGCCGCAAGCACCGCGATCAGGGTGCCGGGAGTGAAATCGCTGGAGCCTGGGCGCACGATCACCAGTACGCCGATGAAGCCGATGATCACCGCGCCCCAGCGGCGCATGCGTACCGTCTCGCCCAGCCACAGCACCGCGGCGATGGTGGCGAACAACGGGGTGGAATACGACAGCGACACCGCCTGGGTCAGCGGCAAGTGGCCCAGCGCCCAGAACCCGCACAGCATCGATCCCAGGCCGATCATGCAGCGCAGGAAATAACGTGGCAGTTGCCGGGTGCGCAAGGGCGCGTGGCCGGGACGCAGCACGATGGGCAACAGCGCGAGCAGGCCGAAGGCGTTGCGGAAGAACGCCACTTCCTGGGTAGGTACATGGGCCGTGGCCAGGCGGATCGCCACCGCCATCATGCCGAAGGCCATGGTGCTGCCGAGCATCAGCAGGGCGGCGCGTATGGGGGTGGGGAGAGGCATGGGGGAGAAAGTGGTTCGTTTTTTATAACGTTGACGGGCCCTAGTCTGCGGGCGCGGATGCGCGTATGCAATTGCGGGCTTGCGGTCGATGCCCGTGAACCCACCTCGCGTGATCCGCCTGCGCGCGCCGGGATCACGCGGGACGGCGAATTTGCTCCGGATGGTTCCGCGTTACGCATCCGCAGCCCGGATCCCCGCGCGCGCCGAAAAATCCGTCCCATCGCCGGAATTAGGGATTTTCACCGATGCGCCCGGGTGGCTTCTGGCCCAGGATGGGGAGTATTTACGGCATCAAGCCTGCGACTCTGAAGGATTTTTCACAGATGAAATTTTGGTCGATCCTGTTGCATGTCCTGGTTGTGGCCAGTGCGGTGTTGCCTGCCACGGCCGCCGAGCAGCGGCCGCGCGCGCGCGAAGCCGGCGTGGTGATCGGCACGTTGCCGACCGGGCCGCGCAATGCGATCACCGACGTGGCCGGCGTTGGCGTTGGCCACGCCACGCTGGTCGAAGGCAGCCGCCTGCATACCGGCGTCACCGCGATCCTGCCGCACAACGGCAACCTGTACCGGCAGCGGGTGCCGGCGGCGATCGTGGTCGGCAATGGCTTCGGCAAGCTGGCCGGCATCACCCAGGTGCAGGAGTTGGGCGAACTGGAAACCCCGATCCTGCTGACTGGAACATTGAGCACCTGGAAGGTCGCGGATGCCACCGCGGACTGGTTGCTGCGGCAGCCGGGCATGGAGAACGTGCGCTCGATCAATCCGGTGGTCGGCGAAACCAATGACGGCTATCTCAGCGATATCCGCGCACGGCCATTGACTCCCGCGCTGGTGGAGCAGGCGTTGACCCAGCCGTCCTACGGCGACGTGGAGGAAGGGGATGTCGGCGCGGGTGCCGGCACAGTCGCGTTCGGCTGGAAGGGCGGCATCGGCACCAGTTCGCGGCACCTCGCCGCCAGCGATGGCGGCTACACCGTTGGCGTGCTGGTGCAGAGCAATTTCGGTGGCGAACTGACCGTGGCTGGCGTGCCGGTGTGGAAGGCGTTGCCGGACCCGGCCGAATACGCGCGCAGCCTGGCGGTGCCGCCGCCAAGCACCGGCGACGGCAGCATCATGATGGTGGTGGCGACCGATGCGCCGCTGGACGCGGCGCAATTGCAGCGGTTGGCTCGCCGCGCGCTGGTCGGACTGGCGCGCACCGGTTCGGTGATGTCGAATGGTTCCGGCGACTATGTCATCGCCTTCTCCACGGCGAAAGACAACCTGCGCGACCCCAGCGCGTCGGCGCAGCCCGCGCGCAGCGTGGCCGGCGAGGGCATGTCGCCGCTGTTCCAGGCGACGGCCGAGGCGACGGAAGAAGCCATCCTCAATTCCCTGTTCCGCGCGCACACCGTGCACGGCCACCGCGGCACCGCCGCCGCGCTGCCGCTGGAACCGGTGTTGAAGGCGCTGCGCCGGGCGCAGGCGCTGAAGCCCGCACGGTCCGCCAAGCCTTGATTGCGGCCCCGATGCATCCATGCCGGCAACCAACCCGGCGTTGTCGATGACCGCAATGCGTTGACTGCGCCCGCTTCGTTTCCGGACTGGAGAAAGAACCGACTCGTCGAGCACGCCGCGACATGCCTGCACGATGCCGCCCCGGCGATGCCGCCACGGCGCATTGATGCACGTATTCCCGATGGAGAAAAAATACATGAGTGAAGCTGCCGCCCTCGCACCCGTGCGCCTGTTCCGTTTCCTGTCATCGACACTCCTGGCCACGCTGGTTTTCCTGTGCTCCAGTTCCACCAGCTTCGCCGCCGAGCCTGCGCACAACCGCGCCAGCGGATTGCAGCAGGAACTGGATCGCCTGGTGTCGTCTTTCGAGGGCGAAGTCGGCGCCTATGTGCTCGATCTTCACAGCGGTCGCGCCGCCTACGCGAACCCGGAGGTCGGCTTCCCCATGGCCAGCACGGTCAAGGTGCCGGTGGCGGTGCATATCCTCAAGCTGGTCGATGAGGGCAAGCTCGACCTGCAGCAACAGGTGCTGTTGAAGGAAGGAGACATCTATCCCTCGATGGGCGGTCCTGTCGATATCTACCTGACGCCGGGCTCGGCGATCACCGTGCGCGACCTTTTGCACATGATGCTGACGATCAGCGACAACAATGCCACCGACATCCTGATCCGGCTGGGGGGCGGCGCGGCGGCGGTGGACCAGCGCATGCGCGCGCTGGGCGTGAGCGGAATCCGTGTCGATCGCTACATCTGGGAAATGCTTTCGCACTACCTGGGCAAGCTGGATGCATCCCCCGCCAAACCGGTTGGCCCGGCGGATTACGCCTTGCTGGATTCGGCGAAAAGAAGCGCGGAGGAGCGTGCGCGTTTCACCCGCCTGTACAACGACGATCCCCGCGACACCAGCACACCGGCGGGCATGGCCTCTCTGCTGGAGTTGATCTGGGAAGGCAAGGCGCTCAAGCCCGCCACGACCGATGTGCTCAAGACGATCCTGCTGGAATGCCGCACCGGCCAGGACCGGCTCAAGGGCATGTTGCCCGATGCCACGCCGGTCGCGCACAAGACCGGTACGGTCGATGAGGTGATCAACGACGTGGGCGTGATCACGCTGCCCTCGGGCAAAGGCGATGTCGTCGTCGCGGTTTACCTGAAGTCGAAACAGGACGATCGGACCCGGGACAGGATGATCGCGCAGGTGGCACGCGCCGCTTACGACTACTTCGTGTTCGTCCCGGGCGGCTGAAGCGAAGCCGACTGGCGCCGGGAACGCGGGGGAAGCGGCCTTCCCCGGTCAGTTGAGCAGTCGCGCCAGTTGCGTGCGGTTGGCGATGTTCAACTTGCGGAAGATGGAACTGATCTGGCTTTCGATCGTCTTGCGGGAGCGGCACAGTCGCTGCGCGATGGCATCGTTGCGCAGGCCGGCGGCAACCAGACCGGCGACTTTCCGCTCGCTGGGCGAGAGGCATTTCAACAGCGGCAATGCGCGCTGCGACGTAGCGTCGATGGCCTCGCTGCCTTCGTCGTCGGGGGCAAGGATCAGCAGGTGTTGCGTGTGGCGGGAGGAGTTGCCCGGCGCGGAGGAACTGATTTCCAGGCGCAGGCGCTGGCCCGGATGGCGATGGTGTTCGATGGTGAAGGTGGCGCGGTTGCCTGGCCCGGTGGATGCGGCCGGCATGTTTTCCATCCATTGGCGCAAGGGAATTTCCATCGCCCGTGGCAGGCGTCCGTCCTTGTCCGTGTCTTCGCTCCAGCGGCGACAGACGCGCTTGGCTTCCAGCGACCGGTACGACGGCACCAGGTCGCCGTTGACGAGGATCGCGGCCAGCGGCAGTTCGTACAGCAGGTCTTCGATGGCCTGGTGCCGCACGCGGTCGGATTCCAGCGAGCGGATGCGTTGCAGGCTGGCGTCCAGCAACGGGTACAGGTCGGTCAGGAAGGAGAGTTCGCGCTCGGACAAATCGGTGTGCTCGGCGCGGATGCGGATGCTCAGCACCGCTTCGAGTCGTGTTCCATCCCAGAACGCAAGATGGATGAACTCGCGCCAGCCGGGAGTCGGGTTCTGCGCCCTGAGCCGTTCGGGGGCGAGCGCATCCTGCGAGGCGATTTGCGAGAAGGTGTACCAGGGGATGCGCGGGTTCGCGTCCAGGTAAGGCGCCGCGACGTCCAGGCTGGTGATCAGGTGCGCGCCGTCGTCGCGGGTTTCGGCCAGGTGATGCCTGCCCTGCTGCGGTTGATAGCCGTCGATGTCGAACAAAAGGCTGCAGGAGTGGCAAGGCAGCGCCATGTTGATCAGGGCCGAGCACGATTGCCACAGCGCACCGATGTCGAGCGATCTCACCAGCGCCGCGCGCTCGACGGCCATGCTGTCCGCGGGGGCGGAGGGGCTGAAGGCATCAAGCATCAACATGTCGTCTCCAGCGAAGGTAATGCGGGCAGGCACGGGCCCGGTCATCGGTTGTCGGTGGTGTCAAAGCTCCTGCCTTGCCACGTTGCGACCGCCATCTTGTAACACCCGCCCAATGCAGTGGCAAGCCTGGCAAAAGAGACTGGCGGAAGCCTGTAGACGAGTGTTTCCATGGGGAATATCCGGGTTTCTCCCGATTCTGGCTACGGCGATGTGTGCTCGAATATCGCGTATTCCGAACAGGCCCGCGCAGGGGCGAGGAGCAACCATGGACTACACCAATGCAGAGCGGCAGCAAGTGACGGCGGCAGGAAAAAACGAGGATGCCGCGAGCCAGCCCTTCGGCACGGTGACGCTGCGCAAGCCCTACCTGCTGTTCCTGGGCGAGGAAACCAATCCGCTGAAGGCGAAGACCGCCTTCGGGCTGCGCGATTGGGCGACGGAAAGCTGCATCGGCCAGACGCGGATGCCCGGCGGGACAGTGGATCTGGGATTGCCGGAGCTCGAGCCGGCCGCGGCCGTCGCCGCGGGCGTACGTTCGCTGGTGCTCGGTGTCACTCCGCCTGGTGGAAGCATCCCGCCGCATTGGAGCCGACAGCTGATCGCGGCGACCGAGGCCGGGCTGGACATCGTCAGTGGCCTGCATACGCCGCTGGAATCCGTGCCTGGTCTGGCGCAGGTCGCGGCAGGTTCCGGCGCGCGGCTGGTGGACGTGCGCAGGCCCCCGGACGGCTTGCCGCGGGCCAGCGGCAAGCGACGCAGCGGCAAGCGCGTGGCCATGGTCGGCACCGACTGCGCGCTGGGCAAGAAGTACACCGCCCTGGCACTGGCCAGGGCCATGCGAGGGCAGGGCGTGGATGCCGATTTCCGCGCCACCGGCCAGACCGGCATCATGATCGCCGGCGCCGGCATCGCGGTCGATGCGGTGATCGCCGACTTCATCGCCGGCGCGGCCGAATGCATTTCGCCGGCAGCGGCGTCGGACCATTGGGATCTCATCGAAGGCCAGGGTTCGTTGTTCCATCCGGCCTATGCCGGAGTCACGCTGGGCCTGCTGCACGGCTCGCAGCCGGACGCGCTGATCCTGTGCCACGACCCGCAGCGCACGCACGTCGTCAGCTGGCCGGACTATCCGCTGCCCAGTCTGAAGGACGCGGAACGGCTCTATGTGGAAATGGCGCGCAGGGTCAACCCGGATGCACGCGTGGCGGGAGTAAGCCTGAATACCTTCGGGATGGACGAAGTCGTGGCGCAGGAGGCGCTGGCGCAGGCGGAACGCGCACTGGGCGTTCCCGCCTTCGATCCGATGCGCACTCCGCTGGAACGGGCGGTCGCGGCGATCCTGGGCTGACGCGGGCATGGCACACAAGCTGCAGGCCAGGACACATGCCTGGAAGTTGAAGGAACCCTTCGCCATTGCCCGCGGCGTACGCAGCGAGGCAGGGGTGGTCATCGTCGAGTTGTGCGAAGACGGAGTCGTTGGCCTCGGCGAGGCGGGTGGTGTCCTTTACCACGGCGAAACCCCGGACAGCATGCTGGCCCAGATCGAGCAGCTGCGTCCCGCGATCGAAGGCGGCTGCGACCGGCATGAACTGCTGGACTTGCTGCCGGCCGGCGGTGCGCGCCACGCGCTGGATGCGGCGCTATGGGACCTGGAAGCCAAGCGCAGCGGCGTGCCGGTCTGGAAGCGCGCCGGCATGGCCCGTTGGGAGCCGGTCGAGAGCGCCGTCACCATCGGCATTCGTGACATCGCCGCCTATGAAGAGGCGGCGCGCCGCCATGCGAATTTCCATTGGCTCAAGGTGAAGGTGGGGCGTGGCTCGCCGCTGGAAGCGGTGGCCGCTATACGCCGTGGGGCGCCGGACGCACGCCTGATCGTCGATGCGAACCAGTCCTGGAACGTCGATGAGCTGCTGGCCTATGTGGAACAGTTGCAGCCGTATCGTGTGGATCTGATCGAGCAACCTGTCGCCGCGGGTGCCGACCAGGGACTCGATGGCTATGCGGGCGCGATCCCGATCTGCGCCGACGAGTCGCTGTCCACGAAGGACGACCTGCCGGAGCTTGTCGGGCGCTACCAGTTCGTCAACATCAAGCTGGACAAGGTGGGCGGACTGACCGCTGGCCTGGAACTGGCAACGGCGGCTCGTGCAGCCGGCTTCCGCCTGATGGTGGGCTGCATGCTCGGCGGCTCGATCTCCGTGGCGCCGGGCATGGTGCTGGCGCAGCAATGCGAAGTTTGCGACCTGGACGGCCCTTGGCTGCAGGCCGAGGACTGGCCGTCGGGCATTGTCTATCGCCAAGGACGCATGTCCACGCCCGCGCCCGAGTTGTGGGGCTGAGCCCAACGCCCGCGCGGCGCGCGTAGCGGCGGCGATGCACAGAATTTTTGGTATTCGGATTTCAGTGTGAAGGCATATGGAAAACATGCGCTCTTGATCTTGCTTTTCAATCTCGTTGAGGACCGGCAAGCGGGCGGGGCGAATACCCGAAGGGCGGCGCGCACGATGCGCGCCGTTTCCGGACGGCACAGGGACGTGCCTTCCGGAAATGCCCCGCCTGCTTGCGCATCGGTCACGCGTAGCGGGACCGACGGGCCGACCGGGTGGCCTTCTTTGGTTACTTTCTTGGCCACACAAGAAAGTGACCCGCGCAACGCGCGGAACGCTTTTGATCCTGATCAGATGCCTTGACCGGGAAAGTCAAGCTCACACTGGACTTCGAGTACTAAAAATCTACAGAACGCTGCGGGAACTCGCCAGAGCTTCCCGTTTCCGCTGTCACCGCAACCAGTCCGAGCGAAGGTAAACCATGATCGTGGAACAAGCCCGCAGGCGCGAAAGAATCCCGTTGCACTGGAAGATGGCCATCGGCTTCTTGCTGGGTCTGGTGCTGGGCATGGCGGTGAACGTCACGGTTGGCGCCGATGCGGATTGGGTGCAATGGCTGACCGGCCATGTGATCCAGCCGGCCGGCACGCTGTTCCTGCGCCTGATCTTCATGCTGGTGCTGCCATTGCTGTTCTCGGCACTGATCGTGGGCGTTGCGGAAATGGGCGACGTGCGCACGCTGGGGCGCGTCGGCTGGCGCACGCTGGCCTATACCGTGATCGTGTCCGGCATTGCCGTGCTGATCGGCCTGGTGCTGGTCAATACCTTGAAGCCCGGTGCCGGGGTCGATCCGGTCGCGGCGCAGCAGTTGCTGGCCCAGGGCAGCGAACGTGCGCAGGCGGTGCTGGGCGGCGGCACGCAGCAAATGGGCGTGACCGAGTTGCTGTTGTCGCTGGTGCCGGACAACGTGGTGCGTGCGGCCAGCAAGAACGAGATCCTCGCGGTGATGTTCTTCGCCCTGATGATCGGGGTGGGCGTGGTGCTGACCAAGGGCGACGAGTCCATGGCCACGTTCATGCGCGCGATCGATGGCCTGTTCAAGATTTCGATGACCCTGATCGGGCTGGTCATCCAGCTGGCGCCGTATGCGGTGTTCTGCTTCATGTTCAACCTGGCCGCGTTGTTCGGCTGGGAGTTGCTGGCCAAGCTGGGTTCCTACGTCCTGGTGGTCTTGCTGGCGCTCGCGATGCACCTGTGCGTGGTCTATTCGGTGGTGCTGAAGTGCGCCGGCTGGTCGCCGCTGGCCTGGTTCGGACGGGTGCAGGAAGCAATGCTGATGGCGTTCTCCACCGCATCCAGCAACGCGACGCTGCCGACTTCGCTGCGCGTGGCCGAACAGAAACTGAAACTGCCCAACAAGGTTTCGCGTTTCGTGCTGACCGTCGGCGCGACCGCCAACCAGAACGGCACCGCGTTGTTCGAGGGCGTGACCGTGCTGTTTCTCGCGCAGTTCTTCGGCATCCATCTCGACATCGGCCAGCAATTGCTGGTGATGTTCGTCTGCATCCTGGGCGGCATCGGCACCGCAGGCGTGCCGGCCGGTTCGCTGCCGGTGGTCGCGCTGATCTGCGCGATGGTCGGCGTGCCGCCGGAAAGCATCGGCATCATCCTGGGCGTGGACCGTTTCCTGGATATGTGCCGCACGACGCTGAATGTCACCGGCGACCTGGTGCTGGCGACGATAGTGTCCAAGGGCGAACAGGACGAAATCGATCCGGTCGGGTGAGAGATACGGTCGGGAGCGGATGACGATTGCTTGTTGAAGCGGAAAGGCCGGTCATGGGCAGACACGGCCTTGTCGGGGAAACTGCTTGCGGAATCCCCGGAACGCTTCAACTATGCGCGCTGGCCCAATCGACGGCCGGGTACTCGCCTTCGCCCATGAATAGTTCCAGCACTTCCTTGTAGGTCGATGGCCCGTTCTCGCTGTTGGTGAACAGGATGATGCTTTCACCGGTGGCGGGGTCGAGTGCGAAGAAAGCCTTGAAGCCCGGATTGTCGCCCCAGTGCCAGACAAGCTTCCTGGCGGACGTGGATTCGATGCCCACGCCCAGTCCCCAGTCGATGAACGGATCCGCAGGGTTAGGGACGGATTTGTCATCGGCATTGCTTGAGCGGGCGAGCATCATTTCGTGCGTCGATGGCTTGAGCCCTTCGCCTTTGTACAAGGCTCCCTGGATGAAGTTGTTGTAGTCATGGGCGTTGGTCACCAAGGTCCATGCGGTGTTTTCCTTCGGGAAGACCCTGGCCGGTCTGACCGTGCCATCCTGCTCGTGCCCGGTGGAATTGAATGCATCGAGTGCAGCGGTCGTGAGGTAGCTGCTGCTCGGCATGTCGAACCGCGCGAAGACCTCCCGCCTGGCCAACTCTTCCCAGCGCAATCCTGTGAGATGCTCCAGGGTGTTCTGGAGCAGGTAGAAACCTTCGCCGGAGTACTGGAATCGTTCGCCCGGCGCGAATTCGCTGACCAGTGGCGTGCTGTCCAGCGCAGGGTTCGACGGCGAAATCTGCCAGTTGGGAAGCCCGGTGGTGTGGTTGAGCACCATGCGCGCGGTGATCTTCCTGGCAAGCGTATTGTCCTTGGTCCTGGGCGATTTCCAGTAATTCCATAACGGCGTGTCCAGGTCGATCTTGTCCTGATCGACGAACCTGAGCGTGATGTAGGCGGCGACGACTTTGGAGAGCGATGCCGCTTGGAACACCGTCTTGCCGGTGACTTCCTTCCCCGATTCATTGCTCATCACGCCATGGCAATACGCCTGGTAGGCGCCCTGGCGCGCGTGGATCAACTGGGCGCCGGGAATTGCATGCTCCCGCATCGCCTCGCTGAACTTGCCCAGTTCGATGCCGGCGACGTCGGCATCATTTGAGAGGAAGAAATCGCTGGTCGTGGCGCAATCCGCATCGACGGCCGGTGGTAGCGCGTAGGCGGCTCCCGGGGGAATCAGCGCCGCTGCAAGCAAGGTCACGCGCAAGATTTGTTTCTTCATTCTGTCCTCGGTGGTTGCAACGGATGGATGCGTCATCGGAAATCGAGTCCAACGATCGTTCAGGCAACTCGTGACCTGGCCTGGATGACTCCGCCGCCGCGGAAATTTTCGCGCGGTGGCGAACTGGATGGACCGCAGGAACGATACCGCATCCGTGCCCGATAGGAAGCTCTCGACGCGATGCATTGTGTTGTTTGAAGGCGCCGATGGAAACGTGTCCATAGAGTTGTGGGATCCCGCAAAGAATCGGGGTTTCTCCCGATGCGTCCCGAGATTCTTCCCACCTAGTATCGGCGGCGTCGCTCCACGGAAGTTGCGATTCCTGCCGTTGCGGTCTGCTGCATGGCTTGGGCATCACCCATGGACTGGTCATCGCGAAGGGGCGCAACCGGCACGGGCGATCACATCGCTGGCGACGCACCCATGCAATGGCCGCGGGGACAGGAACAGCCCTTCTGGGTTCGATCATTAGCGCCGCAACGTCACCCAATCACTCCATGCCGAGCAACCCAGAGAGACGAATCCTGATGTCAATCCACCATCACCCGCTGCAACGATACCGCCTCTGCGCCGCGATCCTCGTGGCCCTGGCCATGCCGGCGACGGCATTCGCGACCGACGTTGCCACCGACACCGTTGGTGCGACGGATGCCGCGTCGGCCGATGACACCGCTTCCAAGCCGGCCCAGACCCTGGATGCGGTCCTGGTAACCGGTTCGCGCATCAAGCGCGCGGAGATCGAAGGCCCGTCGCCGGTGACGGTGATCACCGCCGAAGACATCAAGAAGCAAGGCTACAGCACCATCGCCGAAGCCTTGCAGACCCTGACCCAGTACAACGGTGAAGTTGTCGCCGGCGAGTGGAACGCAAGTTCTTCGCAACCGGATGCCGCGTTCCTCAACCTGCGCGGCATGGGCGTTGGCTACCAGTTGATTCTGCTCAACGGCAAGCGCATGACCGAGTATGCGGCCAGTTCCGGCGCCGCCTCCACGGGCGTCAGCATCGGCAGCATCCCGACCGCGGCGGTCGAGCGCATCGAGGTGCTCAATGGCGGCGCGTCGGCGATCTACGGTTCCGATGCCGTGGCCGGGGTGGTCAACATCGTCACCAAGCAGAACTGGGAAGGGAGCAATCTGCGTATCCGCGGCGGCACCACCGCCCGTGGCGGTGGCGATACCGGCCAGATCCAGTTCAGCGGCGGCAAGGCATGGGATCGCGGCAGCATCACCTATGCGTTCGAACAGTTGAACCGCGAGCCGATCTTCTCCGCGCAGCGCGACAACATCATCCGCACCGGCATGAAAGCGCCCGGTAATGTGGAGAATCCGGATCGCCCGACCTGGGGACTGGACAGCGCCCTCACGGATGGCGACTACAACGGTTACTACTGGATGAACCAGAGTGGCGAACTGGTCTATACCGGCGACACCGGCACCTCCAACGCCGACGGTGCGCTGGAATATTCCTGTCGCAATGCCGACCCCGAATACTTCCCGTTGTACTGGTCCGCCGATGACGCACTACCTAGTGCCTGCGGCAACGCGAGCTATTACGACGGCGACACGCTGGCGAACAAGCAGAACAAGACCTCGGCCTACGTGGCCGGAAACTACCGTTTCACCGATAACCTCGAAGGTTACGGCCAGCTCCTGATGCAGCGTTCGAAGGCCGAGGCCGCCCATCGGACCAGCATGTATCTGTACAACGCGGGCAATGCCTACGACGTGGACATCGGCAAGTTCGAGTACTGGCGCGCGCTCAACCCCAACAGCATCGGCGGCGCGCCGATGCGCGTCTGGGAGGAAACCACCATCAGCGCCAATGCCGGCGTTCGCGGCACACTGGGCGGCGGTCGTTTCGACTGGGACGCCAGCCTGAGCATTTCGCGCGACGAAATGAACAGCAGCTGGAAGCAGCTGATCACCGATCGCGTGCACCGCTACCTGTTCGGCGAGCAGCTGGGCACCGTCGATGGCGCGCCGCTGTACGACATCGACCCGACGGTGCTGTTCGGCGCGGTCAGTCCTGAACAGTACGCGGCGATGGTCGATACCATCCGCAACAAGAACCTGTCGCAGACCTCGCAGGCGCAGTTCGTGCTCAGCGGGCCGCTGTTCTCGCTGCCGGCGGGCGACCTGGAAATGGCCGCGGTGCTCGAAGCGTCCCATTCCAAGTACCAGTTGCGTCCGGACGCGCGCAGCATCAGCACCTATGGAGGAGCTGACAGCACCTTCAACTATACTGGCGTGGTCGGTGGCGGCCCGCGCGACCGCTACGGCGCGGGCGTAGAGTTCCGTATCCCGCTGCTGCAGAGCCTGACCGCAAACGTGGCCGGCCGTTACGACCTGTACGACGACATCTCCGACGTGGGTGGCGCCGCGACCTGGCAAGCAAGCCTCGAATGGCGCCCGGTCGAAAGCCTGCTGGTCCGCGCCAGCCACCAGACCAGCTTCATGGCGCCGAATATCATGTGGCTCTACGGCGAGCCGGTGACGGAATACGACGATTACGTGACCAACGAATACCTGTGCCGCGTCGATGGCCTGGACCTGAGCACCACCGCAGGCCTTACCCAGTGCAGGAGCGACTACACCCAGGGTTCGTGGTACGTCGAAGGCGGCAACAACACAAAATTGCGCGAGGAAACCGCGACGTCGAATGGATTCGGATTCGTCTGGGACATCACCGACGGACTGTCGGTCAGCGCCGACTACTGGGAGATCGAACTCGAGGGCAAGAGCCAGTATCTGGACACCGCCACTCTGCTCAACGCCAACGCCGACTGCCTGTTGGGTCAACGGGTCGATGGCACCCCGGTCGATCCGAACTCCGGTGCGTGCGCGCTTTACGCCAGTTACGTTCAGCGCGACGCGGCCGGCAACGTCACCGAATACTTCCTTGGCGCGATCAACCAGGCCGGTGTGCGCACCAACGGCTTCGACGCCAGCGTGAAGTACGCCTGGAGTTGGGGCACGCTTGGAAATTTCAGCCTGAACGCCGGCCTGAGCCGTACCCTGGGCTACGACGTGAAAGTCGCCGATGGCGATCCGTGGGAGGACTACATGACCTGCTCCTACTCCGCTACCTACAGTTGCGGCAGCCAGCCGCTCGCTTTCCGCACCCGCACCAACTGGACGCTGAGCTGGAACAAGGACGACTGGGCAGGCAGCGTGTACGGCTATCGCAACGGCGCGCGTGTGAACGAGCAGGCCAGCGGTTACCTGCCTTCGTACGTGCAGTGGAACGCCAGCCTGTCGAAGAAGATCACAGACAAGATGCGCCTCGGCGTGGACGTGACCAACCTGTTCGACGAATACGGACCGAAGGATTCGACCATGACCTGGTATCCGTTCTACCAGAACATCTACGGCATCCAGGGCCGTGCGTTCTACGTGAATCTGGATATCGACTTCTGATGTCGGCTTGACGCGATAGGCACGATGACACGCTGCCGCAGGGCGACTTGCGGCAGCGTTTTTCGTGCTTCACGGAAGTCCGGGGGCCACGCCGGTAAGTTGGATGCCTTGGAGTGTAATTCGCAGGCGTAGGAGCGACGCAAGTCGCGACCGAGCTCGCCTGTGGCCCTGACGTGCGCGTGGAAGACAAGCAACAGCACCTGAGACATGACGGCGGGTCGACGAATGCCCAGTCTGGGAGGGGAGAGGGGTTACGCTCGCGACTTACGTCGCTCCTACGTCCGCTCGATGTCGCTGGATGCTTGTTCGGACAAGTCTCTTCGCTCGACTCCGCCGTTCCTTTATTGCACCCGCTCCCCGGATTCCGTGAAGAACCCTTTCCAGAAGGGGAGTTCAGTCGCTACCAGAGGGCTCCGATGATCCTGGGTTCCGGCTCCAGACCCAAGCCGAACTCCAGTCGCACCGATTCTGAGATGCGCCGGGCCAACGACAGCAGTTGCGCGCCGATCGCGGAGCCGTGGTTGACCAGTACCAGCGCATGGCTGGCGGCCACGCCGGCATCGCCTTCGCGGAAACCCTTCCATCCGCATTGTTCGATCATCCACGCGGCGGAAATCTTGCGGTTGTCCGCCGCGTCGCCGCGGAATACCGGCAGGCCGTCGTGCTGCTTTTGCAGTGCTTCGGCAAGGGCGACCGGGACGATGGGGTTCTTGAAAAAACTGCCGGCGTTGCCGATCACCGCCGGATCCGGCAACTTGCGCCGGCGGATCCGGATCACCGCTTCGGCTACGTCGCGAAAAGTCGGCGCAGCGACGTCCATCGCGGCGAGTTCTTCCGGGATGCCGGCGTAATCGAGTTTCAATGCGCGTTGCCGCGGCAATGCGAACTCCACCGCCGCGACGATGTAACGGTCCGGCATCTGCTTGAACAGGCTGTCGCGATAGGCGAAGGCGCAGGCCGCGCGATCCAGCCGCAGCATGGCGCCGGTATCGCGGTCCCAGGCTTCGACCGTGCGCACGAACTCGCCGACTTCGCTGCCATAGGCGCCGATGTTCTGGATCGGCGCCGCGCCGACCGTGCCGGGGATCAGGGCCAGGTTTTCCAGCCCCATCAAGCCTTGTCGTAGCGACCACAGCACCAGTTCGTGCCATTCGACCCCGGCATCGGCGCGGACCAGGGCCTGGTCGGCATCGTCGGCAAGAATCTCGATGCGATGGGTGTCCAGGGCGATGACCGCGGATTGCGGATCGCCGGCGAACAGCAGGTTGCTGCCGCCACCGAGCAACAATGGCGCGGATCCCTGCAACTCAGGCAATGACAATACTTCGCCCAGCGCAGTTGCATCTTCCACTTCCACCAGCCACGGCGCGCGGGCCGCCACACCGAAGGTATTGCGCGACTGCAGGTCGGCGTTGGCGATCAACCGCCACGGATTCATGCGGGAGCAACCACGCCGCTGCGGTGTTCGCGGCGTCGGCGAATCGCTTCCACGCACTCGTGCACCAGCTCGGGACCGCGATAGACCATGCCGGTATAGAACTGCACCATGGTCGCGCCCGCGGCCATCTTGGCCACCGCATCGGCGCCGGAGAGGATGCCGCCGACGCCGATCACCGGGATGCTGTCGGGTAGCCGGGTACGCAACTTGCGCAGGACCATGGTCGACTGACCCATCAGCGGCGCGCCGGACAGGCCGCCGGTTTCGTAGGCCAGCCGATGCTCCTGCACGCTCATGCGCGAAACGGTGGTATTGGTCGCGATTACCCCGTCCACCGATAGATCGCGCAGCACGCGCGCGACCGCATCGATGTCCTCGTCGGACAGGTCGGGGGCGATCTTCACCAGCATCGGCACGCGCTTGCCGTGCTGCGCGCCCAGCTCTTCCTGCGATTCGCGCAGGCTGCCGATCAGCTGGCGCAGCGCTTGCTCTTCCTGCAGTTCACGCAGGCCGGCGGTGTTGGGCGAGGAAATATTGACGGTGATGTAGTCGGCCAGCGGATACACGCGTTCCAGGCAATACAGGTAATCGGATGCGGCGCGGTCGTTGGAAGTGTCCTTGTTCCTGCCGATATTGATGCCCAGCAGGCCGTCCTTGCGCCGCGCGCGCTCCACGTTTTTAACCAGCGCGTCCACGCCTTCGTTGTTGAAGCCGAGGCGATTGATCACCGCCTGGTGCTGCGGCAGGCGGAACATGCGCGGCTTCGGGTTGCCGGCTTGCGCGCGTGGCGTGACCGTGCCGATCTCGATGAAACCGAAACCCAGCGCCAGCAGCGCGTCGATGTGCGCGCCGTTCTTGTCCAGTCCGGCGGCCAGGCCGACCGGATTGGGGAAGGTCAGGCCGAAGGCCTTGGTCGGGAGCGGCTCGACCGGCTTCGCCAGCAGCGGGCTGGTGCCCGTGCGGTAAGCCAGTTCCATCGCCTTCAGCCCGAGTCCATGGGCGTGTTCGGCATCCAGTCCAAACAGGAAGGGGCGGGCGAGGCTATACATGCGTCAGCGCGTGCCCAGCCAGGCCAGGCCGCCGAAGAACAGCACGAACATCAGGATGCCGACGATCCACAGGATCACCGAAGCCCAGCCCAGGACCAGGCCGATCACCGCCATCACATCGCCGTCGAGCGCCGGATTGCGGCGTATTTCCTTGCGCGCCATATGTCCGGTCACGATCGCGGCGATGCTTCCCAGGAACGGCAGCAGGGTCCAGCCGAGGATGCCGGCGACCAGGCTGATGATCGCAAGGGAGCTGTTCTGTCGAACGGGAACATTCATCGATCGGCTCCGCGGGTCACAGGTCGAACTTGATGCCCTGCGCCAGCGGCAGCGAGTCGGAGTAGTTGATGGTGTTGGTCTGGCGGCGCATGTAGACCTTCCACGCATCCGAACCGGACTCGCGGCCACCGCCGGTTTCCTTCTCGCCACCGAATGCGCCGCCGATTTCCGCGCCGCTGGTGCCGATGTTGACGTTGGCGATGCCGCAGTCGGAACCGGCGGCGGACAGGAACTGCTCGGCCGCCTTCAGGTTCTGGGTGAAGATCGACGACGACAGGCCCTGCGGGACCGCGTTCTGCATGTCGATGGCTTCGTCCAGGGTCTCGTACTTCATCACGTAGAGGATCGGGGCGAAGGTCTCGTGCTGGACCACTTCATCGGTGTTCTTCAGCCCGGTGACGATGGCCGGCAACACGAAGTGACCGGCGCGGTCGATGGCGGTGCCGCCGGTTTCCACGGTGCCGCCGCTGGCCTTGGCCTTGGCGATGGAGGCCAGGAACTGGTCCACCGCATGCTGGCTGTTGAGCGGGCCCATCAGGTTGGCCGGGTCCAGCGGGTCGCCGATCTTGCCTTCGACCTGCTTGTACGCCTTGATCAGCGTGGCCAGCACGTTGTCGTAGATCGACGAATGCACGATCAGGCGGCGGGTGGTGGTGCAGCGCTGGCCGGCGGTGCCGACCGCGCCGAACACGATGCCGGGGATGGCCAGTTTCAGTTCGGCGGTTTCGTCCAGGATGATGGCATTGTTGCCGCCCAGTTCCAGCAGGCTGCGGCCCATGCGATGGGCGACGCGCTCGCCGACGCGGCGACCTACGGCGGTGGAGCCGGTGAAGCTGATCAGCGGGATGCGCTTGTCGTCGACGAACTTCTCGGCCAGCTCGGTGCCCGCGTCGTTGATCAGGAAGAAGATGTCGGGGAAACCACCGGCCCTCAACGCCTCGTTGCAGATCTTCATGCTGGCGATGGCGGTCAGCGGGGTCTTGTTGGACGGCTTCCAGATGCATACGTCGCCGCAGATCGCGGCCAGGAACGAATTCCACGCCCACACCGCGACCGGGAAATTGAACGCGCTGATGATGCCGACCAGGCCCAGCGGCTGGTACTGCTCGTACATGCGGTGGCCGGGACGCTCGGAGTGCATGGTGTAGCCGTACAACATGCGCGACTGGCCGACGGCGAAATCGGCGATGTCGATCATCTCCTGCACTTCGCCATCGCCCTCGGGCTTGCTCTTGCCCATTTCCAGCGCGACCAGCGAACCCAGCGCGTCCTTGTGCTTGCGCAGCGCGTCGCCGCACAGGCGCACGGCTTCGCCGCGGCGCGGGGCCGGGGTGGTGCGCCAGATCTTGAACGCGGCCTGGGCGCGGGCGACGATGCGCTCGTAGTCGGCATCGCTGGTGGCCTCGACCGTGGCGATGGTTTCGCCGGTGGTCGGATTGACCGACTGCAGCACGCCTGCGCCGGTGGTCGTGGACCACTCGTCGCGGCCGAGATAGGTGCCGGAATTGGTCGGGCCAAGGGCAAGCGCCTTGAGCAGGTCAGCGGACATGGAAACTCCTGGAAACCAGATGGATATTCGGGGAAGGCCGCGAAACGGGGGAGTGCGGCCGTTAGTGCGGGAATTTTAGCAGACCCGGCACGCGCGCCGGGTTCCGTGAGAATTGTAGGAGCGCCCCATGGGCGCGAGCTCTTCGTGTGGATTGCCGGGAGGGTCAAAAAAGCTCGCGCCCATGGGGCGCTCCTACACCATGGGGCGTTCCTACCGTAGTGGGGCAAGCCGTGTTGGCAAGGTGCCGCCTGCGCGCCAGCCCTCGGCATCCATCCGCTCCAGCAGCACCGTGACCTGTTCGCGCGCGTCCATTTCGTGGATCGGCAGCACCAGCAGGTCGCCGTCGCGGGCCCAGGCCAGGGCAATGCGCACGGCTTCCACTTCGTCCAGGCAGGTGACGATGGCATCGGCGCTTACGCCATCCGCGAGCAATTGCGCGCGCATGATGGCGGCGACCTCGCCTGCGGCGCGGCCTCGTTCATAACCGGCGATGTCCTTCAAGACAACCAGGTCGGGGCGTGCATCGGCCGCGGTCGCGGCCACGGCGCGCAGGTCGGCGTCCTCGCGGTTGCCGGCATGACCCAGAATCACGGCCAACCGGCCTTTCCTTCCCTTCGTATCCACGGCCTCGAACAGGCCATGCAGGCCATCGGGGTTGTGGGCGTAATCGACGAACACGTCGATCGTGCCGAACCGCCAGTGCTGCAGGCGTCCGGGATTGTCGGCCCGCGAGCGCCCGAAACCGGCAGCCACTGTCGCGAGCGTGGCGGGAGCCACGCCCAGCGCAGCCCCGGCCAACGCGGCCCCGGCAAGATTGGCGATGTTGTAGGTCGCACGACCGCCCAGGGTGAGCGGCATCGCCGCGACTTCGCCCAGGTCGTGGGTGCTGCCGTGGAAATGCAGCAGCAGGCGACCATCGCGCACGCCGCAGGTGGGGCCGCCGCGTTGGCGATGATCGACCAAGGCGGGCAGGTCGAAATCCAGCGCGAACCAGCCCAGCGGACACGCCAGCGCCTTCGACTGCCGCACCAGCACCGGATCGTCGGCATTGAGCACCAGCAATCCCTGGTCGTCGATGGCGCGGGCCACGACCAGCTTCGCCAAGGCGAGGTCGTCGAGGTCGTGGATGCCGTATTCGCCAAAATGATCGGCGGCGATATTGGTGACGAGGGCGGCATTGGCGTGCGTGATCGCCAGGCCGCGACGCAACATGCCGCCGCGCGCGGTTTCCAGGATCGCGGCCTGCGCCTCGCTTTGGCGCAGTGCGGTGCGGGCGCCGGTGGGACCGGAGAAATCGCCGGCTTCCAGCGCATTGCCGTCGAAGTAGACGCCATCGGTGCAGCTGTGCGCGGTGCGCCAGCCATGCGCCCGGGTCATCGCCGCCAGCAAGCGCACGCTGGTGGTCTTGCCGTTGGAGCCGGTGACCAGCGCGGTGGGAATCGCGTGCAGCTCATGCCACGGCACCGCATCGGGCGACGGCAGTTCGTCGATGAACCAGCTGCGGCTGCCGTTGCCTTCGCCGAGGGTGGCTTCGTCGTCGTCGACGAGGAAGGGCAGGTGGTGGGCTTCGGTGGCGTGCAGGAGTGAGATCAGTCCGGGCCGTGCTTCGGCCTTCGCAGTCGCGCGTAGGGTATGCAATGCGGATTCTTCGTCCCAGACTGCGGCGTGCCCCGGTGCATGGTATGGCTGCGGTTGTTGCTCCCTTCTCCCCCCGGGAGAAGGTGCCCGAAGGGCGGATGAGGGAATGGGCTTTCCGGTAGCTGTACCGCCGACTACCCGCGCATGCACCTGCTCCCATATGTCTGCCAGGACGTCTTCAGTCCGTACCAGAACATCATGGTTCCAATACCGCAGTGTCGTAATCCCCTGATTGGCAGTAAAGGCGTCACGTTTGGTATCACGCACAAGTTGGTATGGCTCATTGTGTTGCCCACCATCCAACTCGATCGCGAGCTTCAGTTCGTGGCAGTAGAAATCGAGCACATAAGGGCCAAGGGACTCCTGGTGACGGAATTTCTGGTCATGCAGGCGACGGTCGCGCACATATGACCAGACGAGTTGCTCGGCGTCGGTCGAGTTCTTTCTCAGTTCACGGATGAAATCCAGCGATTTCTGGTCGAAGGGAAGTTTCTGGCGGGGACTTGCGCCGCTGCTGACGGCTTCTTCCCTCATCCGGCCTTCGGCCACCTTCTCCCGGTGGGAGAAGGGAAGCACGGCGGACCACCACGCCCACTCATTGACCTCGGTGGCGGCGTAGAGCTGGTCGGCGGGCGCGGTGAAGGCGAGCGAGGCGCCGGTACGGTGAGGGCGGAGGACGATCTGTTCTTCCGGCCAGCCGAGGGCCGCGCGCGCGGTCTCGATGTTTCGTTTCCACGCGGCAAGCGTCGTTTCATCGAACACCAATCCACGCGCCGCTTCCAGCGCCGCGCCGGTGCCGCTGAAATACAGGTTGCCGCCGGTCAGCCGGCGCGAGTCCTCGAATGGTTCGGGAAGCACGTCAATCGCTTTCTTCGCGTTCGAACACCAATCCACGCTCTTCGCGGATCACGCCTTCCATGCTCGCGAACGGCGAGTCCTCGGCTGCGGTTTCCAGTGAAGGCAGCTCTGCCCTGGGCGCGGCTTTCGCCACTTCGCCCTGGGGTTGGAACTTGATGATCTGCTTCCACGAACGGGTCAGCGCATCGGCGAAGACCAGGATCAGGTCGCCGGGTTGGCCCATGCGCAGGGCGGCATTGGTAGCTTCCTGCTCGTCGGGGATGATCGACATCGCCGCTTCCGCCACGCCTTGCGCCTGCAATGCGCGGGCGATGATCCTTGGCACTTCGTCGCCGTCGCGGCCACGCAGGGAATCGTCGCGGCGCACGATGTAATGATCGAACTTGCCGGCTACCGCTTCGGCGATCGCGCGCAGGTCTTCGTCGCGGCGATCGCCGGGGCCGGCCAGGACCACGATGCGCCGTCCGGTGACATCAAGGCGCTGGGCCAGGTCGGCCATCATCCCGACCGCGTGCGCGTTGTGGCCGTAATCCATCAGCACCTTGAACGGATGCTCGTTGTACACGTTCATGCGGCCGGGGGCCTGGAAGAACGTGGTGTCGAAGGTGCGCAGGCCCTGGCGGATCGCGTCCAGCTTGATCCCCAGCGAGAACGCCATCGCCGCGGCGACCATCGCGTTCTGCACATTGTGCAGGGCGCGCCCTTCCAGCGTGGCCGGGATCAGGTGCGTCCACATCAACGGGATGTAGCTGCCCTTGTCGTACAGGGTGATCATGTGGCCGTTGACCCCGGCTTCCAGCGCGCAGGCGCGGCCGTTGGCGCGGATATGCTCGCGGACCAGCGCGTGCGAGGGGTTCATGGTCACGTAGCAGATGGTCTTCGCATCGGTGTACGCGGACATCTTCAACACGTTGGGGTCGTCGGCATTGAGCACGGCGCAATCGCGCGCCACCTCGACCACGATGCGCTTGATCTCGGCCAGTTGCTCCAGGGTGTCGATGCCCTTCAGTCCAAGATGGTCCGAAGCGATGTTCAGCACCGCGCCCACGTCCACTTCCGGCACGCCCATGCCGCTGCGCAGCAGGCCGCCGCGCGCGGTTTCCAGCACGGCCAGGTCGATCTGCGGGTCGGCCAACACCATGCGCGCGGAAACCGGACCGGTCATGTCGCCTTCCACGGTGCGGTTGCCGTCGATATAGACGCCATCGGTGGTGGTCAGGCCCGGCGTGTAGCCGGCCATCTTGGCGATGTGCGCCAGCATGCGCGCGGTGGTGGTCTTGCCGTTGGTGCCGGTGACCGCGGCGATCGGCACGCGGCTCGGCGTGGCCGGCGGGAACAGCATGTCGATCACCGGGCCGGCGGCGTCGCGCGGCGTGCCTTCGCTGGGCGCTACATGCATGCGGAAACCGGGCGCGGCGTTGATCTCGCAGATGCCGCCGCCGACCGATTTGTAGCTCTCGGCGATGTTGGGGGAAATGAAATCCACGCCGCCCACGTCCAGGCCGATCGCACGCACCGCGCGTACCGCCATGTCGCGGTTGTCGGGGTGGATGATGTCGGTGACGTCGGTGGCGGTGCCGCCGGTGGACAGGTTGGCGGTGGAACGCAGGAACACGACCTCGCCGGCCTTGGGCACGCTGAAGTGGTCATGGCCGACGCGCTCCAGCATCAGGTCGGCCTCGCGGTCGAGCTCGAGCCGGGTCAGCACCTTCTCGTGGCCGACGCCGCGGCGCGGATCCTTGTTGACCTCGTCGACCAGCCAGGCGATGTCGTGTTCGCCGTCGCCGACCACGTGGCCCGGCGTGCGCCGGGTCGCGGCGACCAGCTCGCCATTGATCACCAGCAGCCGGTGGTCGTCGCCGCCGATGTAGGTTTCGACGATGACCGAACGCGAATGCTCGCGCGCGGCGGCGAAGCCCTCGCGGATTTCGTCGTCACTGGAAATATTGATGGTGATGCCGCGGCCATGGTTACCGTTGTACGGCTTGGTGACCACGGTGCCGCCGAGTTTCCTCGCCGCGCGCAGCGCGCCAGTGGCATCGCTGACCAGTTCCTGGCGCGGTACCGGCAGGCCCAGCGAGCCGAGGATCTTGTTGGTTTCTTCCTTGTCGCTGGCCAGTTCGACCGCGATGTGCGAGGTCTTGCCGGTGACCGTGGCCTGGATGCGCTGCTGGTACTTGCCATGGCCGAACTGGATCAGCGACTGCTGGTTCAGGCGCAACCACGGGATGCCGCGTTCCTCGGCCGCACGCACCAGCGAGGCGGTGGAAGGACCCAGCGCGCGGCGCTGCGCGTAACGGATGAAATCGACGCGCGCGGTATCCCAGTTCCAGTCCTCGGGCACGCTGCCCTGTGGCCGCAGCTCGGCCGGCAGCAGCGAGCAAAGCAGCTTCAGCGCCAGTTCGCCGGCGGCGATGCCTTCTTCCTTCTGCGCGTACTCGTAGATCACGGTGTACACACCCGGACGGTCGTCGCCGACGCTGCGGGTCTTGCCGAAAGTGACGTTTTCGCCGGCCACGTTCTGCAGTTCGATGGCGACGTGTTCCAGCACATGGCCCAGCCAGGTGCCTTCGCCCTCGCGCATGCGACGGATGAAGCCGCCGGGTTCGCGGTACGAGCAACCATGTTCGGCCAGGCCGGGCAGGGCGGCGATCAGTCCGTCGACAAACGCCGCGCCCAGTTTGCCGGTGGGCCAGGCCTCCAGCGCCTGCAGGTCCAGTTCCAGGCGGATCACCGGGAAGTGGGCGTATTGCGAGGGACCGACGTAGACGGAACGTTCGAGGATGCGCATTGCCTTACCTCTTGATGTTTGGATTTCGGGCCAGCTTGTTTTCGATCAGCTTGTTTTGGAGACGGCCAGCGAACCGGCCGATGCCTTGCGGGTATGCAGGTTGAAGGTAGCGCCGGCGACCAGGATATGCACGGTCAGGCCGAGCAGGCAGACGGGTTCGTCCTCGCGCACCTGGGCCATGGAGGAAAAAGTGAGCCCGTCGGCATCGACCACGGTGACCGCGCCGCTGCCTTCCACTTCCAGGGTGTTGTCCGGGCCGATGAAGGCGGCGGTGTCCTCGTCCAGGCCGATGCCAATCGCGAACGGGTTGTAAGCCAGCGCCGCGACCAGGCGGCCGAGGCGGTCGCGCTGGCGGAAGTGCTGGTCGATGACGAAGCGGTTGGTCAGGCCCAGGCCCGGGGCGAGGCGCACGCTGTCGGCCTGCGGCGAGGAACCTTCCTTGCCGAACCCGATCATGTGCTCGCTGAGGATGCTGGCGCCGGCGCTGGTGCCGCCGACGGTGATGCCGGCGGCATTGCGCTCGCGGATGAGCTTGGCCGCCGGGGTGCCGCCGAGGATGGTGGACAGGCGCAGCTGGTTGCCGCCGGTGAAGAAGATGCCGCTGGCGCGCTGGATGCGGGCCAGGCGGTTGGATTCCTGGCAGTCGCGGCGGGTGTCGAAATCGATCGCATCGACGCGGCGTGCGCCTAGGTCAGCGAATATCTTTTCATAGCGGCTGCCGGTGTCGGCCAGCTGGCTGGCGGTGGGAATGACCACGATCTCGGCATCCCTGCCACCGCAGAGGCTGAGGAAACGCTTGAGGATGCGGGGGTTGTCTTCCTTGTTCTCGGCGCCGCCGATGGGAACGATCCAACCTCTTTCATCGCCGTCGGCGACCTTGCTGGGACACATGCAACACGACTCCTTGAAACTGAAGGGCTTCGCGCCACGCCGCCGCGACGGGAGCCGGGCGGCGCATCGCGCCACGGGTTCCCGATTTCCCCCGATGAAGCCCCCCGATGCCGGCAGCAACAAGTGCGAACCGGCTTTGGAAAGGTAGCACGGGCGGGCAGGTTGGGTTATCGGGGGTCGTCTTATCTGTAGGAGCGGGCCTTGCCCGCGATGCTCTTCCTCACGCCGCGATAATCCCGACGAAGATCGTCGCACCCAACGAAAGAGCATCGCGGGCAAGGCCCGCTCCTACGAGGCCCGCCATTCCCGAACCACCAACTCCCAGCCACCAACCGCTACAATTTCCCCACGGCCCCGTAGCTCAGCTGGATAGAGCGGTCCCCTCCTAAGGGACAGGTCGGCGGTTCAAATCCGTCCGGGGTCACCATCTTTTTGGTTTCAAGTGCAACTTGTCCGCCTGCAGTTTGCCGATTTGCAACTTGTCGCACTGCAGCACTTGACAGCCCCCCGCGTATTCATGTTCTCTAGGGGCATGCCTTCCTTCGCCGCTCCCGCACCGCACCGCCTGACGACCGCCCTGGTCGCGTCGCGCGCGCCTGCCGGTTCCGGCCTCGGTTGCATTACCACCGCCACTACCCTGATTACCGGGGTGCGGTGGATCGTGTTCGCGTAAGTCTCGCAAACCACGTCCCCGCATCCGGATCAGGAGGCGGGGAAACCCGGAACCTGGCCCGAGCGGTGACCTTACCCAGAGGTTCTTCGCTTTATGTCGTCCGCAACGCAATTATCCGAGTCGGCTCCACGCACCATCGTGCACAAGTTCGGCGGCACCTCGGTCGCCGATGCCGAACGCTACCGCCATGTCGCCGCGTTGCTGTTGGCCCGGGACGAGCAAGTGCAGGTCACCGTGGTGTCGGCGATGAAGGGCGTGACCGATGCCTTGATCGCGTTGTGCGAGTCGGCTTCCGCCAGCCGCGGCGATTGGCGTGAACCCTGGCATGCATTGCGCGCGCGCCATCGCGGCGCGGTGGTCTCGCTGCTGGGCGAGGGTTCCGGCCCGACCCTGGAATGGCTGGACGAGCGTTTCGACAAGCTGGCCGAAATCCTGGCCGCGCTGGCGGTGATCGGCGAACTGCCCCGCGAGGTGCTGGACCGGGTGCAGGGACTGGGCGAAGTGTGTTCGGCGCGGTTGCTTGGCGACTATCTGAAATCGAAGGGCGAGGACTGCGCGGTGCTCGACGCACGTGAAGTGCTGGTGGTGGATCGCAGCGAACTGGGTGTGGGAGTGGATTGGGAAACCAGCGCTTCGCGCCTGGCCGAATGGCGGGTGCGTCATCCGCAACGGCGCGTGGTGGTCACCGGTTTCGTCGCCCGCGACCGCGACAACCGCATCACCACCCTGGGCCGCAACGGCAGCGATTACAGCGGCGCGATCTTCGCCGCCTTGTTCGATGCGGCGGAACTGCACATCTGGACCGATGTCGATGGCGTGCTTTCCGCCGATCCGCGCGTGGTCCCGGAAGCCGTGCAACTGGGCGCGCTCAGCTACGACGAAGCCTGCGAACTGGCCTACTTCGGGGCCAAGGTCGTGCATCCACAGACCATGTCGCCAGCGATCGAGCGCGGCCTGCCGATCATCATCCGCAACACCTTCCATCCCGAGCATCCCGGCACCCGCATCACCGCCGAGCGCGATGTCGCAGGGCCGGTGAAAGGCTTGACCCTGAGCGCCGACCTGGCCGTGCTGAACCTGGAAGGCACCGGCCTGATCGGCGTGCCCGGCACCGCCGAACGGGTATTCGCGGCCTTGCGCGAAGCGCATGTGTCGGTGGTGATGATTTCCCAGGGTTCCTCGGAACACTCGATCTGCTGCGTGGTCCGCGCCGCCGAATCGCGACGTGCCCAGGGCGCGCTGCTCACCGCGTTCGCGCATGAGCTCAACATCGGCCAGATCCAGCGCGTGCAACTTACCGAAGGCGTCAGCGTGCTGGCCGCGGTCGGCGACGGCATGGCCGGGCAACCGGGTGTCGCCGCTCGTCTGTTCGAATCGCTGGGCCGCGCGCGGGTCAACATCCTGGCCATCGCCCAGGGTTCCTCGGAACGCAACATCTCGGTGGCCATCGACAGCGCCGATGCGACCAAGGCCCTGCGCGCCGCGCATGCGGGCTTCTGGCTGTCGCCGCAGACCTTCGCGGTCGGGGTGATCGGCCCGGGCAATGTCGGCGCCGCCCTGCTCGACCAGTTGCACGCCGCGCAATCGCAGCTGCTGGGCAAGGCCAACCTGGACCTGCGCCTGCGCGCGATTGCTTCCAGCAAGAAAATGCTGCTGGACGAACGCGGCATCGGCGGCGACTGGCGCGAATGTTTCGCTTCGGCAAGCCAGGCGCTGGACCTGGATACCTTCACCGCGCACCTGGCCGGCTCGCACCTGCCGCATCTCGTGATCGTCGATTGCAGCGGCAGTCCGCTGGTCGCCGACCGTTATGCCGACTGGCTGGCGGCGGGCATCCACGTGGTCACGCCCAACAAGCAGGCCGGCTCCGGCTCCATCGCCCGCTTCGACGCGATCCGCGAGGCGGCCGCGGCCAGCGGAGCGCGTTTCCGTTACGAGGCCACCGTGGGCGCGGGATTGCCGGTGATTTCGACCCTGCGCGATCTGCTCGACACCGGCGATGCGCTGCTTTCGGTGGAAGGCATCTTCTCCGGCACGCTGGCCTGGTTATTCAACAAGTTCGATGGCAGCGCGCCGTTCTCGCAACTGGTCGCCGAAGCGCGGGGCTTCGGTTACACCGAGCCCGACCCGCGCGACGATCTTTCCGGCACCGACGTGGCGCGCAAGCTGGTGATCCTGGCGCGTGAAGCAGGACGTACCCTGAGCCTGGACGATGTCATCGTCGAAAGCCTGGTCCCGGCCTCCCTGCGCGAAGCCAGCGTCGACGATTTCATGTCGCGACTGGGCGAAGTGGATGCGTCATTCGCAGAGCGGCTGGCGAAGGCGAGCGCAAGCGACCAGGTGCTGCGCTACGTGGCCAGGCTCGACGCCGAGGGCCGTGCCAGTGTCGGCCTGGTCGAATTGCCGAAAGACCACGCCTTCGCCAACCTGCGCCTGACCGACAACATCGTGCAATTCACCACCCGCCGCTACTGCGACAATCCGCTCATCGTGCAGGGCCCGGGCGCCGGCCCGGAAGTCACTGCAGCCGGCGTGTTCGCCGATGTACTGCGCGTGGCCGCGGGGCAGGGGGCGAAGCTGTGAGCCTGCTGGAGCATATTTTTGGACACGGATCAGAGCGGATGAAGGCGGCTAAAGCGGATAAAGCGATGGGATATGAAGAGCTTCTGCTTCCCGCAAAGAATGCTCTATCCGCTTTTTTCGGATTTGATCCGCGTCCAAATGCCTTTGCCGGAAGAGGCTGCGCATGAAGACCGTGGCGACTGCGTTCTCGCCCGCATCAGTCGGCAATGTCGGCGTCGGTTTCGACATCCTCGGACACGTGATCGAAGGCGTCGGCGATACCGTCAGCGTGCGTCGCATCGACGCGCCCGGAGTGCGTATCGCCGCGATCCGCGGGACGACCGTCGATTTGCCGATGGACGCGCCCGGCAATACCGCCGGCGCATCGCTGATCGCCATGCGCGAAGCGCTGGCGTTGCCGTTCGGTTTCGAGATCGAGATCGACAAGGGCATACCACTCGGCTCGGGCATGGGCGGTTCCGCGGCTTCCTGCGTGGCCGCGCTGGTCGCGGCCAACGAACTGCTGGAGACGCCGTTGTCGCGGCAAGCGTTGTACCCGTTCGCGCTGACCGGGGAAGCTGTCGCCAGCGGCGGCCGCCATGGCGACAACCTCGGCCCGATGCTGCTGGGTGGCCTGGTCCTGTCCACCGCCGAGCGGCTGGTGAAGATTCCTGTGGCTGATGCCTGGCACAGCGTGCTGGTGCATCCCGACGCGATCCTGGAAACGCGGCGCGCGCGCGCAGCGCTCAAAGGTGACTATGCGCTGGGCGAATTCGTGTCGCAGTCGGCGAACCTCGCGCTGGTGCTGGCGGGCTGCCATGCCGGCGACGCGGCGCTGGTGCGCGCGGGCCTGCACGACGTGCTGGTCGAACCAAGGCGCGCGCCATTGATCTCCGGCTTCGATGCGGCCAAGCGCGCGGCACTGCAGGCGGGCGCGATGGGCGCGAGCATTTCCGGAGCGGGCCCCAGCGTATTCGGCTGGTTCGAGACGCGGGCGCAGGCCGAAGCGGCCGCGCCTGCGATCCAGGCCGCATTCGCCGCCGCCGGGTTCGACAGCCAGGCCTGGGTGTCGCCGATCAATGGCGCGGGGGCGAAGGTGTTGTAGCTGTTCCTTCTCCCATCGGCGCCCGAAGGGTGTCCAAAGGTGAGAAGGTGCCCGAAGGGCGGATGAAGGAGTGGATCATCCGTCGTCGATATATCTCCCGAAATTCATTCTTCCTCCCTCATCCGGCGCTGCGCGCCACCTTCTCCCGGAGGGAGAAGGGAAGCAATGGAGCATCTATAACCAATGAACTTCATCTCCACCCGCAACAACGCCCCCGCAGCCACGCTCAGCCAAGCCATCGCCGCCGGTCTAGCTCCCGATGGCGGCCTTTACGTGCCAGAAGTGTTGCCAGTTTCGCGTTCCCTGGAACTCGGCAGCGATCTCGCCGACACCGCCACGCAACTCATCGCTCCCTTCTTCGCCAACGACGCACTGGCCGATGAATTGCCCGCGATCTGCCGCGAAGCCTTCGACTTCCCCGCGCCGATGTTGCCGCTGGCGACGCCGGACGATCACGTGCTTGAGTTGTTCCATGGCCCCACGGCAGCCTTCAAGGATTTCGGCGCGCGCTTCCTCGCCGCCTGCCTGACCCGGCTGCGCAAGCAGCAGGATCGTCCGCTGACCATCCTGGTGGCCACGTCCGGCGATACCGGCGCCGCCGTCGCCGCCGCCTTCCACAAGCAACCGGGGCTGCGCGTGGTCGTGTTGTACCCGGATGGCCGGGTCTCGCCGCGCCAGGCGCACCAGCTGGGCTGCTTCGGCGACAACATCACCGCCTTGCGCGTGGCCGGGTCGTTCGACGACTGCCAGGCCCTGGTCAAGCGTGCGCTCAATGACCAGTCGTTGCAGGCGCAGGCGCCGATGAGCTCGGCCAACAGCATCAGCTTGGGCCGCCTGCTGCCGCAGATGAGCTATTACGCGCACGCCGCGCTGGGCCACAAGCGAGCCACCGGCGAAGTGCTGAATTTCGTCATTCCCACCGGCAACCTCGGCAATGCGATGGCCGCGATCCTCGCGCGCGCGCTGGGCGTGCCGGCTGGCCGCATCGCGCTGGCGACCAATGCCAATGATGTGTTGCCGAAGTTCTTTTCCGGCGCGGACTACTCGCCCGCGACCAGCATTGCCACCCTCGCCAATGCCATGGACGTGGGTGCGCCGAGCAATTTCGAACGCCTGCGCTGGCTGTATCGCGGCGACGACGCGGCCTTGCGTGCGGACTTCACCGCACAAAGCGTGGACGATGCGCAGATCCGCGACACCATCCGCATCCGCTACCAGCAACACGGCGAAGTCTTCTGCCCGCATACCGCGACCGCCATGAAAGTCCTGCACGACTTGCGCAAACAGGGCGCCGCCGGCGATTGGGCGGTCGCGGCAACCGCGCATCCGGCCAAGTTCGAAAGCGTGGTCGAACCCCTGATCGGGCGATCCCTGGAAGTGCCGCCGGCATTGGCCGGACTGCTCGAACGGCCGGCGCATGCCGATCCCATTCCGGCGGATTACGCGGTTTTCCGCGAATACGTCGCCCGCGGCTGAGGCGCGGCGCTGCGGCCCGGCCGTGCGCCGCGTCGTGCCCCCGCCGATCATTTCTGCGACCATGGCCCCATGATCATCAAGGGCAAGGCGACTTCACTGGATATCGCGCACCTGGCCGGGGTTTCCCAGCCGACGGTGTCGCGTGCGCTGCGTGGCAGTCCGATGGTCAGCGAGGAGACGCGCAAGCGCATCCAGGCCATCGCCGAGCAGTTGAACTACAAGGTCGACAAGAACGCCTCCAACCTGCGCACCCAGCATTCGGGCACGTTGGCGCTGTTGTTCTTCGAAGACCCGACCCCGGACGATTCGCAGATCAACCCGTTCTTCCTGTCCATGCTCGGTTCGATCACCCGCGCCTGCGCGTTGCGCGGCTACGACCTGTTGATCTCGTTCCAGCAATTGTCGACCGACTGGCAGGCCGATTACGAAGACAGCAACAAGGCCGACGGCCTGATCCTGCTGGGTTATGGGGACTATCTGGAGTCCCAGTCGCGACTCGAGCGCCTGGTGGAGCAGGGCACGCATTTCGTGCGCTGGGGCGCGGTGTTGCCCGGGCAGCCCGGCATCTCGATCGGTTGCGACAATTTCCAGGGCGGCCACGACATCACCACGCACCTGCTGGAACAGGGGCGGCGCAGCGTCGCCTTCCTCGGTCATGCCTCGAACCACTATCCGGAATTCTTCGAACGCTATCGCGGCCACGCGCACGCGCTGTCCACGGCCGGGCTGGGCATCCAGCCGGCGCTGCAAATCGATGCGATCACCAGCGAACAGTCGGGCTACGAAGCGGCCAGTGCGCTGCTGGAGCGCGGCGAGCCCTTCGATGCGGTCTTCGCGGCCAGCGACCTGATCGCCATCGGTGCGATGAAGGCCTTGCACGAGCGCGGCCTGCGCGTGCCCGAGGACGTGGCGGTGGCCGGTTTCGACGACATCCCGCTGGCGGGTTTCGTCAATCCCAGCTTGTCCACCGTGCAGCAGGACACCAAGCTGGCCGGCCGGATCCTGGTGGAAACCCTGCTGGCGCTGATCAACAACGAGCCTGCGGAGAGCAGGACCATCCCGGTGAAGCTCGCGCTGCGCAGGTCTACCGTCGCGATCTGAAGCTTTTGTGGGGGGCTTTTGTGGGAGGGGCTTCAGCCCCGACGCTCTTGCTTCAAAAGCTGTCGGGGCTGAAGCCCCTCCCACACAAGATTATTTCTCATCGATCCTTGCGGGTCATGGAATCGGCCAGCCGTGCGCGCAGGTCCCTGCGGGTCAATGGCTGGTCGAAGAACAGCACGCGCACGCCATGGGCCGGCACTTCGACTCGCAGTTGTTTCCCCACCTTGATCTTCTTGCCGTTGAAACCATCGCGCCAGATGCCGGATTGCAGGTAATCGGCGACCGGCATGCTGCGCGGCGCATCGCCCTTGTTCAACAGCACCAGTGCCGTCTGCGTGGTGCCTTCGTGTTCGTACACACGGTAGAACACGGCTTCATCGCCCTTCAGCCGCACGTTCAATTGCAGTCCGCGCTGCAGCGCGGGCGACTCGCGGCGCAGCGTGGCTATGCGTTTTAGCGCGGGGTAGATCGGGCTCTGGTCTGCCGCATCCACGCGTTCCTGCCCATAGTAATTGCGGTTGCCGCCGTGCTCCGGACGGCCACGCATGAAGCCGGTTTCCGAGCCGTAATAGACCGCCGGGATGCCGCGCGCGGTGAACAGCCAGTTGTTGGCGTCGATGAAGCCCTGGTCCGTGGCATTCAGCCGGGCCATGTCGTGGTTGTCGTAGAAAGTCACCAGGTCGTAGGGATTGGTATAGGGGCCATCCTCCAGATACAGCGCCTTCTCCAGTTCGGCGAAATCGCTGCCGGGTTTCTCGAATGCTTCCATCATCTTCCCGCGCAACGGGAAATCCAGCACGCTGATGCCGCCGTTGCGCGGCAGCGTGTGCCCGGCGATGGTGGCGGCGTCGTAGTTGAAGGCCTCGCCGAACATGAAGAAGCCCGGATGCCTGGCGCGGATGCGGTCGGCGAACGCCTTCCAGAACCGATGCGGCATCCAGCCGATGGTGTCGATGCGGAATGCGGCTGCGCCCTGGTCTATCCATTGCTCGTAGGCGCCGACCAGGTAGTCCAGCACCGCCGGATTGTCTTCATCGAAATCGGACAACTGGGCCAGGCCGCCGCTGGTGTTGTAGAACGCATGCAGGCGATTGTGCGCGGGGTCGAGTTTCGCCGGATCGAGGTTCTGGTGATCCGCTACAAGTCTCCCGTCGCGGTCAAAGACCTTGCCGTACTGCGGCTGCATCTTCGGCATCGTGTAGGCCGGCGATCCGTGATTGCCGACGATATCCAGGACCACGTCCAACTGTTTGTCCCTCATCGCCTTGGTGAAGCCGGCGAAGTCCAGGCCCGCGCTGGGCAGGTGCTCGTCCAGCTTGTAGAAATTGATGCCCCAATAGCCGTGGTAGCCGGTCTTGCCCTGGTCCTTGAAGAACGCGTCGGATCCGATCGGGGAGCCACCGGTGAAGGCCTGGTCCGGGTTGTCGACGATCGGCGTCACCCACACCGAGGTGAAGCCCATGTCGCGGATGTAGCCGGCGTTGTCGACGATGCCCTTGAAGTCGCCGCCGAGGTAGCCGATGTTGTCCCCGTGCGCATCCGGCACCGGCCGGTCGAAGGTGTGCAGCGCCGGATCCTTTCCACCCTGGTCGCGATGGTCGTTGGACGGATCGCCGTTGACGAAGCGGTCGGTCATGACGAAATAGATGGCTTCGCTGGCGAAGGGTTCGGTGGTGCCGTAGAAGTCGTCGTTGCCGGCAGCCAGTGCGGACACGGAGGAGCTTGCGTACAGGATCGCAGCGGCGAGCAACGTGATACGGGGTGAAGTCATTCCGCGCGAAGTCATGCCACAGTCTCCTTGCGTACCAGCAGCACGCATAATCCGGCGACGACCAGGCTGACCCCGCCGATCATCAGCGCGTTGATCGGCTGGTTGCCGAAGAAGGTTTTCAGCAGGAAGCCCAGCAGGCTGGCGGCGACCAGCTGCGGGATGACGATGAAGAAATTGAAGATGCCCATGTACACGCCCATCTTCTTCGCCGGCACCGCGCCGCTGAGCAGCGAGTACGGAATGGCCAGGATCGCCGCCCAGGCGATGCCGATGCCGGCCATCGGCAGCAACAGCAGTTTCGGGTCCTGGATGAAACGGAACGAAATGAAGGACAAGCCGCCGATCACCAGGCAGGTCAAATGGGTGGCGCGCAGGCCGATGCGGCGCGACAGCGGGGCCAGACCGAACGCCGCCAGCGCCGAGAACGCGCTATAGGCCGCGAACAGCACGCCCACCCAGTCGGCGCCGTCGTTGTAGGCGGCCGAGGTCGTGTCGGTACTGTGGAAATGCAGCGCGGTGACCGCTGGGGTCGTGTAGATCCACATGGCGAACAGCGCGAACCAGGAAAAGAACTGGACCACCGCCAGCCGCCGCATGGTGACCGGCATGTGGCGCATGTCGTGGATGATTTCGCCCAGCGCGCCGCCACGTCGGCCACCCGAAGTCAGCAGCAACAGCAGTGCATAGGCGGCCAGGCCGCCGGCCAGCAGGTAAAGGGATTTGTCCAGGCCATAGCGGCCGATGCAGAACGCGAGCACTGCGGCCGGGACCAGGAAAACCGCCATTTCCTTCGTGAGTCTGGAGCCGGGAACAGGCGACGGTGCGATGTTGGTTTCCGGATGAGCATCGTCGAAGCCTTCCAGTTGTTCCGGCGGATATTCGCGCGTCCGCAAGATGGTCCAGCCCATCGCGCAGACCAGCACCACGCCGCCAATGTAGAACGACAGGCGCACGCTGGGCGGTATCTCGCCGGCGGCCGCCGTATTGGCCACGCCTAGCTGGGTCAGGATCTCCGGCAGCAGGTAGGCGACCACGGCACCGGCGCCGATGAAGAAACTCTGCATCGCATAGCCGCGCGTGCGCTGCTCGGGCGGCAACTGGTCGCCGACGAAGGCGCGGAACGGTTCCATCGACACGTTGATCGACGCATCCAGCAGCCACAGCATGATCGCGGCGAACCACAGAACCGACGAATTCGGCATCACGAACAACGCCAGCGTGGTCAGGAGGGCGCCGACCAGGAAGTAGGGACGACGGCGGCCCAGCCGGGTCCAGGTGCGGTCGGAGTAGTAGCCGATGATGGGCTGCACCAGCAGGCCGGTCATCGGCGCGGCGATCCAGAGGATGGCCAGATCGTCCATCTCCGCGCCCAGGGTCTGGAAGATGCGGCTCATGCTGCCGTTCTGCAAGGCGAAGGCGAACTGGATGCCGAAGAAGCCGAAGCACATGTTCCAGATCTGCCAGAACGAAAGCCGCGGTTTCCGGCTCGTGCCAGCGGCGTGCGTGCCGGATGCGTTCGCGCCGGAAGTGCTCGTGCCCGTTATGCTCATTCCACTTGTTCCCCTGCCGCACTGGGCGATGACGTGGAGCATGTTGCAGGCAACGCTTGCAGAAACCATGCTGCACTGCGAAACATTCTTCATCCTCCGTATTTTCCTTGGCCATGGACAGGCGCACGCGGTTCTCGATCGAAACCCGTGAAAACAAGGCTTTATCCGTCATGCCGCTGGAATCGGGGCAGTCGATCGAACCTCGCGGCCCGTGCGGCGACATTTTGCGGCGCATACGTATTCATCGCTTGCGTGCCAATCGGGTCAATGCCGTGGACGGTGCGGCATGGAATAGTGGCGTCCGTTACGCGCGCCGCACTGGCGGGTGCTATGGGCTTCGGGGATACGGATGGCAATGAATCGTTGGTGGCGCGGTGCGGTGATCTACCAGATCTATCCCCGCAGCTTCATGGATACCGACGGCAATGGCGTGGGCGACCTGCCGGGCATCGTCGAGAAACTGGACTACATCGCCAGCCTGGGCGTCGATGCGATCTGGATTTCGCCTTTCTTCAAGTCGCCGATGGCCGATTTCGGTTACGACATCGCCGACTATCGCGATGTGGATCCGCTGTTCGGCAACCTCGGCGACTTCGAGCGCCTGCTGGCCAAGGCGCATGGCCTGGGCATCAAGGTCATGATCGATCAGGTGCTCAGCCATTGTTCGGTCGAGCACGAATGGTTCAGGCAGAGCAGCGAGAGCCGCGACAATCCCAAGGCCGACTGGTACGTGTGGGCCGATGCGAAGCCGGACGGAACTCCGCCCAATAACTGGATGTCGCTGTTCGGCGGGGTGGCCTGGCGCTGGGAACCACGGCGCGGCCAGTACTACCTGCACAATTTCCTGTCCTCGCAACCGGACCTCAATTTCCATAATCCGGAAGTGCGGAAGGCGACGCTGGACAATGTCGAGTTCTGGTTGCGCAAAGGCGTGGATGGCTTTCGCCTGGACGCGATCAACTTCTGCTTCCATGACCGGCAACTGCGCGACAACCCGCCAAAACCGCCGGAAAAGCGCGTGGGTCGCGGCTTCAGTCCCGACAATCCCTATGCGTTCCAGTACCACCACTACAACAATACCCAGCCGGAGAACCTGGCCTTCCTGGAGGACCTGCGCGCCCTGCTCGACAGGTATCCGGGGGCGACCACGTTGGGCGAGATCTCGTCGGAGGATTCGCTGGCGACCATGGGCGAATACGTCAACGAGCAACGCTTGCACATGGGTTACAGCTTCGAACTGCTGACCGACGATTTCACCGCCGCGTACATCCGTCGCACCGCCGAGGATCTGGAAACGAAGATGGCCGATGGCTGGCCGTGCTGGGCGATTTCCAACCACGATGTACAGCGCGCGGTGACGCGCTGGGGCAGGGCGGCGGCGAGCGCCACGTTCGCCAAGCAACTGGTAGCGCTGGTGTGCTCGCTGCGCGGTTCGGTGTGCCTGTACCAGGGCGAGGAACTGGGCCTGGGCGAGGCCGACGTGCCTTACGAAGCGCTGCAGGATCCGTACGGCAAGACCTTCTGGCCCAACTTCAAGGGCCGTGATGGTTGCCGCACGCCGATGCCCTGGGACGACAGCGTGCAGGCGGGATTCACCACCGGTCATCCCTGGCTGCCGATCGCCGATGCGCATCGCGTGCTGGCCGTGCAAGGGCAGGAGCGCGATGCGGGATCCACGCTCAACGCCACGCGCAGGTTCCTGCATTGGCGAAAGACCTTGCCGGCCTTGCAGTGGGGCGATATCCGTTTCCTCGACACTTCCGAGCCGGTGCTTGCGTTCATTCGCAGCTTCGAAGGCCAGCGCCTGCTGGTGGTCTTCAATCTGTCCGCAGAGGCGGTGGAGTGGGAAGTTCCAGGTGATTTGCATGCACAGGCCATCGACGACCATGGCCTTGTCGCTGGACAGGTGGAAGGTGGTGTTCTGAAGTTGCCTGCACAGGGTGTGTTCTACGCGGCGATTTGAAGTGGGAGCGGCATCCTGCCGCGAGCTTTTCGCCCTTGTTCGACGCCCGGCAAGACGGAAGCAACAACAGGATCAAGAACTCGCGGCTGGAAGCCGCTCCCGCGCCGCTTCCACGAGGTGTAGCAATGACGGAACCTTCCCGCTGGCTGGACAAGATCCTGATCGTCGCATCGATCGCGATTCTTTCCGCTTGCTCGACCATCCCTGAGTCCCAACGTAGGAGCGACGTAAGTCGCGAAACCAATATTGATGCACCTCAATCGCGACTCACGTCGCTCCTACAGGTCATCAAGGTCGAGCTGGAAGCCAAGGCGTTCGCCCCCGACAAGGTCAAGCTCGCCATCCACTTGCCGCCCGGTTACGACCCGGACGCGGCCATCGGCTATCCGGTGCTCTATCTCAACGACGGCCAGGATGCGGTGGCGGTTGGATTGGCGCCTGCGCTGGAGCGACTGTATGCGGACGGCGCGATCGGGAAAGTCATCGTCGTCGCCATCGACATGCTGCCGGATCGCATGGGCACCTATGGCTTGTCCGATCGCGCAAGGCAACGCAGCGTCGCCGGAGATTCGCGCTTCGGTCCAGTGGGCAACCGCGCGCACGAATATTCGGAGTGGGTCGCTGGCGAACTGGTTCCCTACATCGACAGCCACTACCGCACCCGGCGAACGCCCGCCGCCCGCGGCGTGCTTGGCTGGTCGCTGGGTGGGCTCAATGCGTTCAACCTGGGCTGGGAATATCCGGACGTATTCGGACAAGTCGGAGCTTTCTCGCCTTCGTTCTGGCTGTCGTCGGACCGCAGCGACGCGGCCAGCGTGCAGCGCACGCGACTGGCGCAGGCCATGGTCGAGGCAGGGCCGAAGCGCGCCGGTTCGCGATTCTGGTTCGCGGTCGGAAGCGCGGAGGAAACCGACGACCGCGATGGCGATGGAGTGATCGACGCGGTCGATGACGCGCTGGATCTCGCGCGCGGGTTGGAGCGGCTGGGTTATTCCACCAACCTGGAATATGCATTGCATCCGTCCTGTGATGCAGAGGTCGCCTTTCTTCTCCTGCCAGACGGCCAGCACAACCAGGCCTCGTGGGCGCGGATGCTGCCGTTGTTCCTGCAATGGGCTTATTGCAAGTAGCGGTGCGGGAGCAATGTGGGAGCGACTTCCCGCCGCGAGCTCTTGATTCTGCTCCTGGTCCATAAGCATCAATCAACAGCTCGCGGCTGGAAGCCGCTCCCGTCGAAGTGCGCTTCGATCGCTCTGCTGCGACGCAGCATGCGCATGCCTGAAGCCTTGGCCCGGTAGCGATGAAATCGCTTTCCGCTACAAGTATCAGCTGCGAAACGCGGATGAAGACTGTTCCCCTGAATACGCAGGCGTCCGCTGTGAGCAAGCAGCGCGAAGCTTGCAGCGCATGGCGTTTGTTGTGTCGGCGGATGATGCATTTGCATGAATACGTATGCAGCACGGCTTGTGCGGGGAGTGCCGCGACTACCATTGCCGCACGTATCGGGAACGGTCTGCGTGACCGGACGCACGGCTCCATGCGAGTGCTGCAACAGCATCGCGATGGAACCGGAAACTGAAAACCAACCATGGGAGTGGAGGGGAGATGGTAAAGCTCAAGCGCAATCTGCTGAGCGTGGCGCTGGCGTCCGTAGTGACGATGAGCGCGACGGGTGCCTACGCACAAACAGCTGACGAAACCACCGACCCGGCGACGCCGGCCAAGGCCGCGGAAGCCAAGAAAGACGATGTGACCAATATCGAAACGGTGACGGTGACCGGCATCCGCGCCGGCATCGAGGGCGCAATTGCTGTCAAGCGCGACTCCACCTCCATCGTCGAGTCGGTTACGGCGGAAGACATCGGCAAGCTGCCGGACGTCAGCATCGCCGAATCCATTGGCCGTTTGCCCGGCCTGGCCGCGCAGCGTGTCGCCGGTCGTGCGCAGGTGATCAGCGTGCGCGGCTTGTCGCCCGACTTCTCCACCACGCTGCTCAATGGTCGCGAGATGGTTAGCACCGGCGACAACCGCAGCGTTGAATTCGACCAATACCCCTCCGAACTTGTCAGCGGCGTGACCGTGTACAAGACCCCGGATGCTGGCCTCATCGGCCAGGGGCTGTCGGGCACGATCGACATGCAAACCGTGCGTCCGCTGAGCTATGACGGACCTGCGGCCATCGTCGGTGTTCGCGGCCAGCGCAACTCGCTGGGTTCGGCGGCGGACAGCGATGCGACCGGCGGCCGCTACAACATCAGCTATATCGACCAGTTCGCTGACAATACCTTCGGCATCGCGCTGGGGTACTCCTATTCCAATACGCCGATCCAGGAAAACCAGGTCGGCTTGTACGAACCCTGGCAAGCCATTGGCGACAACTGGCGTCCAGGCGTACCCGCCGGAACCTTCTACTCGGACGGCATCAAGGCGCTGCGCCGCACCGGCGAACAGACCCGCACCGGCCTCATGGCCACCTTGCAGTACCGTCCTTCGAATGCCTGGACCAGCACGCTGGACATGTTCCATTCCTCGGCCGAGCAAGTGGATACCGCCAACCAGCTTGAAGTCCATATCGGCGATTACAACGGCGGCTATGGCCGGCTGGACGTCACCAATCCGGTCATCAACGGCGACAACACCTTTACCGGCGGCACCATGGCCAACGTGTATCCGCTGGTGCGCGGCATGTACAACAAGCGCGAGGACGAGATCAACGCCTTCGGCTGGAACAACGACTTCAGCGTCGGCCAGGCGCGTATCGTCGCCGACATCGGCTGGTCCCGCGCCAAGCGCGACGAGCTCAGCCTGGAGAACAACACCCAGATGTTGCCGGCGCCGCAGCTGGATACGCTGCAATTGCAGATCAGGAACAATGGGTTTTCCCAGCTGAATCCTGGTCGGGATTATTCGGATCCGAATTCGCTGTACCTGACCGGCACGATCTACGGCTCCGGCTACGGCAAGGTGCCGAAAGTCGTCGATGAACTGAAGAGTGCCAAGGTGGCCGTTTCATTGCCGGCGTCGGCCTGGTTGAAGGGGTTCTCGGACATCGATTTCGGCTTGAACTACGCCGAACGCGAAAAGAACAAGCGCCAGCCCGAGGGAAACATCAATCTCGGCGCCCAGGGCAACACGACCATCGCGTCGGATTTGCAGTACGACCCGGTCAACCTCGGCTTCGCCGGCATTGGCTACATCCCCTCCTGGGACGTTCCAGGCGCGGTTGCCCGCTACATGACCTTCGAACCGAGTGCCACGGCGTTCCCGTATCTGGTCGCCAAGGCCTGGGATGTGAACGAGGAAACCACGACCGCCTACCTGCGGGGCAATATCGACACCGAATGGGGCAACGTCACTGTTCGCGGCAATGCAGGCGTGCAACTTCAACGCGTCGATCAATCCTCCGATGCGATCCGGTTGACGGGCGGCAGTGATCCCCGGCCCATCCATATGGGCAAGACCATCACCGACGTACTCCCCAGCATGAATCTGGTTTTTGGTTTCGACTACGACCAGACCTTGCGTGTAGCCCTTGCCAGGCAGGTGGCGCGTCCGCGCGTGGACCAGTTGCGCGCCTCGCTTGAAGTGAGCGCTTCGGATGGCCCGGACCAGAACAACGGCACCGGCCTGCGTAACAGCTTCGCCAGTGGCGGCAACCCCATGCTTGATCCGTGGCGCGCCAATGCATTCGATATCTCCTACGAAAAGTACTTCGGCACCAAGGCTTATGTGGCGGCGGCCTACTTCTACAAGGACCTGAAGTCGTACATCTACACCCAGACCGACCCGTTCTACGATTTGTCCCAGTACACGGCCGACATTCCTGCGCATCCGAACTTCCCGGGTGTCGGGGTCAACCCGATCGGCAGCTACTCCCGGCCGGTCAACGGCGAGGGCGGCACCTTGCAAGGCCTGGAGCTTTCGGCTTCCTTGCCATTCGAGATGTTCACCGACGCATTGCAAGGCTTCGGCGCAGTGGCCAGCGCCACCTTCAACGACAGCGACATCAAGATCCGCGACCCGGAAAGCGCATCCAGCGTGGGCGGCGGCGACATCGACCTGCCGGGCCTGTCCAAGCGCATCTACAACCTGACCTTCTATTACGAAAGGAATGGTTTCGAGGCGCGTGTCAACCAGCGTCGCCGTTCGGACTTCATTGGCGAAATCGGCAACTTCAACGGCAACCGTACCTTGCGCTATGTCGTTGGCGAAAACATCACCGATGCGCAGGTCAGCTACACCTTCGGCGAAGGAACCGCCTTCAGCGGATTGTCCCTGCTGCTCCAGGCCAGCAACCTGACCAACGAGGCCTACCGGACTTACGCCGGCACCAAGGACCGTCCCCTGGAATACGTCGAATGGGGCCGGAGCTTCCTGTTGGGCTTGACCTACAAGTTCTAAGCGGTCGGCAAACAGTGGCAACAAGAAAGGGCTGCGGGAAACCGCAGCCCTTTCGTTTTCCTGTGACAGTTTTTCGTGGGTGCGGCGTCCCCGCCGCGAGCCTCTTGCTCCCGTAGGAGCGCCCCATGGGCGCGAGCTCTTCGTTCCGATTGCGAAACAAGCCAGAAGCCCGCGCCCATGGGGCGTTCCTACGGGGAGGAGGTGCGTGCTGCCCACGCTCCCTTGGCCTGGCTTTCGTGATTCGTGAAAAGCGAAGATCAAGATCAAGATCAAGATCAAGATCAAGATCAAGATCAAGATCAAGATCAAGATCAAGATCAAGATCAAGATCAAAGGCGCCCCTCCTCGATCCTCCCCTGCGCTGCGCGCAAGGGAGGAGGCAAGAGCGGCGCCCCCGCTGCCTTGCAACTTCGCATGTCCAGCATTGAAGGTCAGAACTTGCCCGGACGCCGATGGCTTTTTGAAAACAAAAAAGGCCGCGGTTTCCCGCAGCCTTTTGCGATCCTGTGGTGGAGCGGAGGGGGATCGAACCCCTGACCTCCACGATGCGAACGTGGCGCTCTCCCAGCTGAGCTACCGCCCCAGGTGCGGTGGAATTCTAACGCCATGGATGCGTGCGGCGCCAGTCCGGGGCGGCTGGGGGAACTGCCTTCCGGGTAGTCCGGCCTCGGGACGCGGAATGAAAGGCGGGCCTTTGCCCGGCGAGGTGGAGTATCGTTTCGACACGCGCCGGGCTTGTGCAAGCGGAAGACCCGGCGCCGCCGGAGCCCGCCACCAGGCGCCATGTCGGCAGGCCAACCAGAACCGATAACCCACCAGGATTCCAGTGAGAAGAACCTACGCGCTCAACATAGAAGGCAAGAATCGTGATCGATTGCTGGAAGCCAGCAAGCACGATATCCGCAAATACCTCAAGCGCGAGCGCAACAAGGCCTTGCCCGCGGGGGTCGATTACTGGGATTTCGATACGAAATCAGGCGTGGACGAGGCCAGCGCGACCGTGGTGCCGTATGGCGACCTGTTCCGTTCCATCGATGCGCTGGTCGCCGATGGTGGCGAGCAGTTCTATGTGGAAGTGGTGAGCAAGGCGGGCCATCGCAGCGTGAAAGCGCCGCCGCCCGATGTGTGGGGCAAGTTGCGCGAGGAGCCCGGGACGTAGGAGCGACGTGAGTCGCGAATGGTTTTGATCTAGAGCGTCAAGTCGCGACTCACGTCGCTCCTACGCCCGCCGCCGCCGCCGCGCGCAGCTTGTCCTTCTTGCTGGGCCGCGCGCCCTTGTTGCCGCCTGTCCCCGCAGGGTCGGCGGGATTCGGCGCCAGCGCTTCCACCGGTTCGAAACCCGCGATCCGCTCGCGTGCCACATGGAATCGACCGCGCTTTTCGATCAGGCGGTAGTGCGCCGCCGTATCCGCGCTGATGAAACTGATCGCAACGCCGCTTTGCCCCGCGCGGCCGGTGCGGCCGATGCGATGGGTGTAGTCGGTGGTCGAACGCGGCAGGTCGTAGTTGACCACCACCGGCAACTCCACGATATCGATGCCGCGTGACGCCACATCGGTGGCCACCAGCACCTGCACTTGCGCCTGCTTGAACTCCCTCAGCACCCGCGTGCGCCGGCCCTGGCTCAAGTCCCCATGCAGGGCTTCGGCGCGGATGCCGGCCTTGCAGAGTTTTTCGGCGACGACCTGGGCCGCGTGCCTGCTGGCGACGAACACCAGGGCGCGGCTCCAGCCTTCCTGCAGCAGCAGGTGCCGGAGCAACTGCGTGCGCTGCCCCTGATCCACTTCGATCGCGCGTTGCCGGATTTCCGGCGTGGGCAGCGCTTCGGCCTGCATCTCGATGCGCTCGGGCTCATGCAGCAGGTCGTTGGCCAGGGCCTGGATGGAAGCCGGGAAGGTGGCGGAGAACAACAGCGTCTGTCGCCTTGGCGGCAGCAGCGCCAGGACGCGACGGAGTTCGTCTTCGAAGCCCAGGTCCAGCAGCCGGTCCGCCTCGTCCAGAACCAGGGTGTTCACGTAGGCCAGGCTGAGCGCGTTGTTGTCCACCAGGTCCAGCAGCCGGCCGGGGGTGGCGACCACGAGGTCGGCGCCCCAGCGCAGGTCGATCATCTGCGGATTGATGGAAACCCCGCCAAACACCACAGCCACCTTGATCGGCGGGGAAAGGTGCTGGCCCAGCTGGACGAAGGTGTCGCCCACTTGCGCGGCCAGTTCCCGAGTGGGAACCAGGACCAGGCTGCGCGCCCGGCGCGGTGGCGTGAAGGAGGCGAGGGCGAACTGCTGCAGCAAGGGCAATGCGAACGCAGCAGTCTTGCCGGAGCCGGTCCGGGCGCGGGCGAGCAGGTCTTTTCCGCGCAGGATGACCGGTATCGCGCGCTCCTGGATGGGCGTTGGCGCGGCGTAGCCCGCCTGGTCAAGCGCAGGCTTGAGCAGGGTAAGCACGTCCGGCGCAAAGCCCAATGAGGAAAACGGCATCAGCGAATATCCTGGAAAGGCGGGTGAACTAGGCGCAGGCGTTCGCCAATGAGCGCCAATGCGGTAGCCGGTAGCCGGTAGCCGGAGAGCCGGAGAGCCGGAGAGCCGCTCTTGATTTCCGGCTACCGGCTCACGGCAGTTATCTTCACTCAGCTCGCGACAACAACGGCGCCAATGCAGGCTCCAGCACCTCGCGCCGCCAACCGGCCAGCGCAGCGGGCCAGTCGCCGCTTTCCTGCAACGCTTCAAGATAACGGCGCGAGGCGAGGACGCCGTCCGGCAAGCCCAGTTCGGCGCTGCGCGCGGACACCGCATCCTGCAGGCGTTTGAGCGCGTTCTTGTCCTCGTTGCTGGCGTTGCGTGCCAGCGGCGCCTGCGCTTCATCGTCCAATGGCGTGGTCAATGCCTGCCAGATCGCATCCCCCAGTTTGCGCGGTGCCTTGGGGTGGGCTTCAAGCTGGTTCTGCAACTGGGCGCGGTCGCTGGGCGGCGTACGCGCAAGGTTCGCGGCCAGTTCATTGTCCAGGATCCAGCTGCGCGGCTTGTCGCTGTTGCGGGCCTGCAGGTCGCGCCAGCGCAGCAGGCGCAGCAGGCGCAGTTGCGCGTCCGCTTCCAGGAACTGAGCGCTGCGCATGGACAGGTGAGGCCAGCGTTCGCCATCCTGGCTGGCATTGGCCAGCATGCGCGCGCAGTCCTGGTCCAGCCATTCGCGTCGACCCAGCGCACGCAGGCGGCTATCGAGTGCGTGGAAGATCGTACCCAGGTGGACTACATCGTCGGCGGCGTATTGCAGCTGCGAATCGCTGAGCGGGCGGCGCAGCCAATCGGAGCGGGTCTCGCCCTTGGCCAGGGCCACGCCGGTGATTTCCTGGACCAGCTTCTGGTAGCCGATGCCACCGCCGATGCCGCACAGCGCGGCCGCGACCTGGGTGTCGAACAACGGCGTGGGCAGCACGCCGCAGTCGTGGGACAACGCCACCAGGTCCTCGCTGGCGCTGTGCATCACCTTGAGCACGGCGGGGTCGGCCAGCAACGGCCGCAACGCTTCGGCGATGCCGGGGGCAAGGGGGTCGATCAGCAGGATTTCGTCGCCGATGGCCATCTGCACCAGCGCCAGTTGCGGCCAGTAAGTGCGTTCGCGGACGAATTCGGTATCCAGGCCGACCCAGGCGGGCGGGTCCTGCAGCCGGGCTCGCAGTATTGCGGGGTCATCTATCCAGACGGGCACGAAATCTCCAGGGGAATGCATCGGTCGCCGGGTCGGGCGACAATAGACTAACGCCACGCTGATCGCGGCGAGCCGATATTGTGGAGGAAGATGCGCACGATCCGGTACCCGTTGCTGCTGACACTGGCGCTGGCAAGTGCCTGCGGGCGCGCACCTGAGCCGGTTGCACCGGTGAAGGCGACGGTGGCCGAGGCGGTGGATCCGCGCCTGCCCAGCATCACTGTCAGCGGCGACGAAAGCGGCGCCGCCGCCTGGAACTGGCAGCCGCCACGACCCGTCGTGCCGGCGCAGGAGGTCGCCAAGGCCAAGCGCGACGCGGCCAAAGCACTGGCCGAAGGGCGTCTGTACACGGACGCCGGCGATGCGATACCGCTGTATCTGGCATTGAAGGAAATCGCGCCAGCGGATCCGCAGGTCGCGCGCGGACTGGAAAAATCGCTGCGGCGATTGCTGCGGCGGGGCGATGTAGTCCTGGGCGATGCCGACGACGATGCGGATGCGTTGAGCCGGGCGGGCGAGATCGCCGCGGTCGCGCGCACGCTGGCCCCACAGGATCCCGAAGTCGTCGCCTACCTGGCGCGGGTGGATCAGGCCGACCAGTTGTGGCGGCTCAACGCCGAAGGCGAGCGCGCGCTGCGCGACAACCAGATCGGCCCATCCGGCGAGGCTGCATTGGCCCGTTTCCGCGAAGTGCTGGCGCTGCAGCCGAAGCAGGCGCGCGCCTTGCAAGGGCTCGCCGCCACCGAAAGCGCGTTGATCCGGCGTGCGGAAGAAAGCGCGGCCGCCAGCGATTTCATCGCTGCCGGGCGCTGGCTGGCGTCGGCGGGCGAGGTGCGCGACGCGTCGCCCACGATCGACGATGCGGAACAACGCATCGCGGGCATCCGTCATGCGCGGATCGCGGCGTTGCGCGAAAGCGGCAGCAAGGACCTGGTCACGCCACGCGGCTTGCGCAACGCCAGGGTCTTGCTGGCGGAAGTCCTGCGCATCGCCGAGCCCGGCGACCCGGTGGCCGCGGATTTTCGCGAGCGCATCGATCTGGCCACGCACTACGGATTGTTCCGGCCCGGCCAGGCGTTCACCGATGCATTGGCCAACGGCGGCCGCGCGCCGGAAATGATCGTGCTGCCGCACGGCGGCTTCCGGATGGGCGCCGCCGATAACGAGGTGGGTGCGGCCGACGCGGAGAAGCCCGCGCACTACGTGCGTTTCGAGCGTGGTTTCGCCATGTCGCGCAAGGCGGTCAGCGTAGGCGAGTTCCGGCGTTTCGTGCAGGCGACCCAGTACCGGGCACGGGCCAGTCGGCGCGGCCATTCCACCGTGTACGACGAGCGCAGCGGCAACTTCGCGCGACGCAGCGGTGTCGACTGGCAATCCGATTACGCAGGCGCCAGGGCCGCCGACGATTTGCCGGTGCTGCATGTCAGCGTGCGCGATGCCGAGGCCTATGCGGAGTGGCTGTCGCAACAGACCGGCCGCGGCTATCGCCTGCCCAGCGAGGCGGAGTTCGAGTACGCCGCGCGCGCCGGCGTGCAGGGTCGCTACCCCTGGGGCAGCAACGGCATCCCGCCGAAGGATTTCGGCAACCTCACCGGCGGCAATGATGTTTCCCCGAGTGGGCGGCACTGGAGCAACGCTTTCGTTTCCTATGGCGACGGCTATTGGGGGCCGGCGCCGGGCGGCAGTTTCAAGGCCAATCCATGGGGGCTGTACGACATGGGCAGCAATGTCAGCGAATGGGTCAGCGACTGCTGGCATGCCAGTTATCGCCGCGCCCCGGCCGGAGGCGCGTCCTGGTTCAATCCGGGTTGCCGCTCGCGCGTGGTCCGCGGCGGATCGTGGGCGGGTTCGCCGGTGCAGGCGCGCGCGGCATGGCGCTCGTCGTCGAATTCGGATATGACTAGCGCGCGGACCGGTTTCCGCGTGGTGCGTGGCATCTGACAGCGGCATGTGAACAGGAGAATGGAATGAGCAGCAACCGGTTCGGCCAGCAGGGTTACGAACAGCAACAACAGCAAGCGCCACGGCGGCGGGGCCTGTTCGGCAATGTGCGCTGGTGGATACTCCTGTTGTTCGCCGGCTACGCGGCCTTCAACTGGTTCGGCAGCAAGGAAATCGATCCCTATACCGGCGAATCCGCGCATTACGGCGCCACGCCCCAGGAGGAATCGCAACTCGGCGCGCAGGCTTACCAGCAGGTGCTGGGTGATGCGCAGGCGCAGCGCGCCCTGTTGCCGGCCAACGATCCGACCAGCCAGCAGATCCGCCAGATCGCCCAGCGCCTGGTGGCGCGCGTGCCGCAAGTGGCCGCCGACCTGGCCGCGCTGCACAACCAGCCCACGCCGGACCTGAGCAGCTACCAGTGGGACGTGAACGTCATCCAGTCCGAGGAAGCCAACGCGTTCTGCCTGCCGGGCGGCAAGATCGCGGTCTATACCGGACTGATCCCGGTCGCGAAGAATGCCAATGCGATGGCCGTGGTCATGGGCCACGAAATCGCCCACGCGCTGCAACGCCATGGCGCGCAGCGCATGGCCCAGCAGAAACTGGTGCAGATGGGGCAGATGGCCGCGGGCGTCGCCGGTGTCGACCAGTCGACGATGTCGGCTTTGGGCGCGGGCGTGCAATACGGTCTGGTCCTGCCGTATGGACGCAGCCATGAATCGCAGGCCGATGAAGTGGGGCTGATGCTGGCCGCTGCCGCCTGCTACAACCCGGAGGAAGCGATCCCGTTATGGGAACGCATGTCCGAGCTCGGTGGCGGCGCGCGTCCGCCCGAATTCGCTTCCACCCATCCCGATCCGGCCAACCGCATCCAGCACCTGCAGCAGTTGATGCCGCAGGCGAAGCAGTTCTACCAGAAGTATTGCGGCCAGGGCGCAGCCACAGGCACGGCTGGAGCGAAGTGATGCGCGGCCTGGCGCTGGTGGTCGCCATGCTTGCAGGTGGCGCATGGATGACCGGCGCGCAGGCCAGGGTCGTCGACCAGGTGGCGAACGGTTTCACCGTGGAGAATTCGCAGTGGGTTCCCACCGATCCCGCTGCCAGTTGGAAGGCCTTCGCCGAGGACGTCGGCAAGTGGTGGCCGGCAGACCACACCTGGTGGGGCGATGCCTCGAAGCTTTCCATTTCGCAAAAGGTCGGCGGTTGTTTCTGCGAAATGAATGGCGCTCAACAGGCCTGGCACATGACCGTGGTGTTCGTCGATCCCGGCAAGACCATGCGCATGACCGGTGGCCTGGGCCCGCTGCAGGGCATGGGCCTGAGCGGCGCGCTGGAATGGCGTTTCGCCGAAGAGAACGGCGGCACCCGCATCACCCTGTGGTATCGCGCGGGCGGCTACACGCCGGATGACCTGACCAAGTTCGTGCCGGTGATCGATCGGGTGCAGGGATTGCAGTTGGGTGGGCTGGCGGAATACTTGCGCAAGCAGGCTACGAATCTTTCGCGATGCATGAGAGAGCAGAAACAAGATCAAGAGCACCCCTCCTCGATCCTCCCCTGTGCTGCGCACAAGGGAGGAGGCAAGGGTGGCTACTTCGCTCTCAGAAACTCATGAACAGCCCGCCATTCACCGGCACGTTGGCGCCGGTGATGTAACCGGCGGCATCGTCGGTGAGGAAGGCGACGGTGCGGGCGATGTCGGCGGGTTGGCCCAGACGGCCGGCGGGGATGGAGGCGGCGACCTTGTCCAGGACTTCCGCTGGCATCGCCCCGGTCATCGCGGTGTGGATATAGCCCGGCGAAACGCTGTTGACGGTGATGCCCTTGCTGGCCACTTCGCGGGCCAGCGACATGGTGAAGCCATGCAGGCCGGCCTTGGCCGCGGCGTAGTTGGTCTGGCCGAAATTGCCGGTCTGGCCGCTGACCGAGCTGATGTTGACCACGCGGCCGAACGCGCGCGCCTGCATTCCGGCCAGCGCATGCCCGCACAGGTTGAAGGCGCTGCCCAGGTTCACGTCCAGCACCGCGTCCCATTGCGCGCGGTCCATCTTGCGCAGGGTCGAATCGCGGGTGATGCCCGCGTTGTTGACCAGGATGTCGAGCGAGCCGTGGCGATCCTCGATTTCCCGTACCAGCGTGCCGCAGTCATCGTGGTCGGCGACGTTGGCGGTAGCGAAATGGATGTCGAGGCCTTCGACTTCCTGCTTGAAGCCGGCGATGCGCGCTTCGCGCGAGTCCAGGTCCACGGCGATCACTGTGCGTCCGGCCTGCGCCAGCGCCTTGCAGATTTCAGTGCCCAGTCCGCCGATTCCGCCGGTGACTACAGCTATGCGCTTGCTCATGTTTTCCCCTTGTTCTTGAAGCAAAGGCTTCCCCTGTAGGAGCGTCCCTTGGGCGCGAGCTCTTCGACCCGGTTACGAGAAAGCCAAGAGCTCGCGCCCATGGGGCGCTCCTACAGGGGAAGCATTAAAAAGCCCGCACAGCGATGTGCGGGCCTGGGTTGTCGATTCGCGGATTCAGCGCGAGCGCGAGGTTTTCGGCGTTTCGCGTGGCGTGGCTTCCGGCTTGACCGTCGGTCGGCCGAGGCCGCCGCCATTCAAGTTGCGCTGGAATTCCTGCCACAGCTCCATGTTGCGTTCGGTCAGCTGGTTCATCATTGTCCACGGCGTCTGCCCCAGCATGCCGCCCATTTGCTGGCGGAACTGCTGCTGCTGCTCCATGAACAAGGTGACGCTGCGTTCCAGGTAATTGCCCATGAAGCCCTGCATGGAATCGCCGTAGAAGCGGATGATGTGGCTGAGCAGTTGCGTGGACAGGATCGGCTCGCCGTCCTGCTCCTGTTCGGTGATGATCTGCAGCAGCACGGTGCGGGTCAGGTCGTCGCCGGTCTTGGCGTCGCGGACCTCGAAGTCCTCGCCATCGACGATCAGCTGGCGCACGTCCTCGATGGTGATGTAGCTGGAGATCTCGGTGTCGTACAAACGACGGTTGGGATATTTCTTGATGATGCGCATTGCAGCCATGGTGCAATCACTCTAAATCGAATGACATGCAGCATGACGCAGCGCAGCAGTGGATGCAACAGGGGCCGACAGGAGCCCGTATTTATTCAGGAAGGGCTGGTCCGAAGGGACGCCGAGTCTCCCCGTCGACGAAGGTTGGCGGTGGGCGATGGGTGGTTGGCGCGACAGGACGGATGCCCCCACCAACCACCGATCACGCTTACCAGCCCATGTACTGCCCGCCATTCGCGGACAAGTTGGCGCCGGTGATCCATGCGGCTTCATCGGGGACGAAGAACGAAACCGCGTAGGCGATTTCCTCCGGGCTGCCGAGGCGGCCGGTGGGGATCTGCGCCACGATCTTGTTGCGGACTTCCTCCGGCACGGCCATCACCATGTCGGTGCCGATGTAGCCGGGCGAAACGGTGTTGACGGTGATCCCGAACTTCGCGTTTTCCTGCGCCAGTGAAATGGTGAAGCCATGCATGCCGGCCTTGGCGGCGGCGTAGTTGGCCTGCCCGTACTGGCCCTTCTGGCCATTGATCGAACTGATCTGGATTACCCGGCCCCACTTGCGCTCGCGCATGCCATCGATCACCGGGCGGGTCATGTTGTAAACCGAATTGAGGTTGGTGTTGATGACCTCGCCCCACTGCTGTGGCGACATGCGGTGGAAGGTGGTGTCGCGGGTGATGCCGGCGTTGTTGACCAGGATATCGACCGGCCCCAGTTTTGCTTCGACCGCACGCACCAGAGCCTCGGCTTCCTCGGGGGAGGACACGTCGCCCTTCACCGCGGTGATGTCGTAACCCTGCGCGCGCATCTGCTGCAGCCAAGCCTGGGTCTTTTCCTCGTTGCGGTAGTTGGTGGCGACCTTGTGGCCCATGTCGGCCAGTTTCTTGCAGATGGCGCTGCCGATACCGCCGGTGCCACCGGTCACCAATGCGACGCGTGAAGTCATGTCGTAGCTCCTTAATTCCCGCCGGAATGCGAGGTCTGCAACGATTCTAGACAGCGTTGCTGTCAGTCGTGTTGTGCAGTGCAGCGGCTGGCAGCGAAGCGATGCGGGGCAGCCGCGACGGTGCGAACGACAAGGCCGATGCAGCCAACAGGGAAGACACATCCGTGCTATCGCGCAGCGCCGCGGAGTCCTGTCCCAGCGCTCGCCAGGCGGCGGACAGCGTGGGTAGCGGATTATCCGCATCGACCGGCGGCGCGGCATCGGACTTGGATAGCTTGCGGCCGTCGTTGTCCAGTACCAGGGGAAGATGAAGATAGCGTGGCGTCGGCAATTCCAGCGCCTGTTGCAGCAGGATCTGCCGCGGCGTCGAATCCAGCAGGTCGGCGCCGCGCACGATATCGGTCATGCCTTGCGCGGCATCGTCGACCACGACCGCGAGCTGGTAAGCCCACAGGCCATCGGCGCGCTTGAGCACGAAATCGCCGACTTCATTGGCCACGTCCTGGCTGAAGCGGCCTTGCAATTGATCCTCGAAAGCCACCACGCTGCCATCGGCAACGCGCAGGCGCACGGCGGGATCAGGGCGCCGCGTATTGCCTATGCAGGCGCGATGGATGCCGCCATTACTGGCGAGTTCGCTGCGGCTGCAATGGCATTCGAAGGCCTTGCCTTGTTCCAGCAGGCGTTGCAACGCGGCCTGGTGGAGAGCGGAACGCTGGCTTTGCCATTCCACCACCGCGTCGCTGCGCAGGCCGAACGCCTCCAGCGTGGCGAGTTGCCGTTGCGCGGCGCCCGCCATTTCGCGTGGTGGATCCAGGTCTTCCATCCGCACCCACCATTGCCCGCCCGCGTGGCGCGCCAGCAGCCAGCTGCCGAACGCGGCCAACAGCGAGCCGAAATGCAGCGGGCCGGTGGGCGAGGGCGCGAAACGCCCGCGATAGCTTGTCATTGCTGCGTATGCCGGCCACGGTAAAACTGAATCCTCGGTCAGTACCGCGCTTGAATTCAAGTGGCGGCAACCGCAGATCTGTTTCGCACGGCAGTCGTTGCCGGTGCCGTTGCCCGCCCGGCGGCGTTGCATCCCGATGGAGGTCGCCTGTGTTCAATCGTATCGCCTTGTTCCTTGCCACCAACCTGGCCGTGATGCTGCTGGCGGGACTGGTGATGTCGCTGCTGGGAGTGAATTCCAGCCAGATGGGCGGGCTGCTGGTGATGGCGGCGATCTTCGGCTTCGGCGGCTCGATCATCTCGCTGCTGCTGTCCAAGACCATGGCCAAGCGCGCCACCGGCGCGCAGGTCATCACCCAGCCGCGCAACGAGGGCGAACAGTGGTTGCTGGCCACGGTCCAGCGCCAGGCGCAGGCGGCGGGCATCGGCGTGCCCGAAGTGGCGGTGTACGACGCGCCGGAGATCAACGCCTTTGCCACCGGGGCCAATCGCAACAACGCGCTGGTGGCGGTCTCCACCGGGCTGCTGCGGGCAATGAACCGCGACGAAGCCGAGGCGGTGCTCGGCCATGAGGTCAGCCATGTGGCCAACGGCGACATGGTGACCATGGCCTTGCTGCAGGGCGTGCTGAATACCTTCGTGATCGTGCTGGCGCGGGTGGTCGGCGGCATCATCGACAACTACCTTTCCGGCAATCGCGAGAGTCGCGGCCCGGGTTTCGCCTACTACCTCATCGTGATGGCGCTGGAGCTGGTGCTGGGCTTGTTCGCCACCATGATCGCGATGTGGTTCTCGCGCCGGCGCGAGTTCCGCGCCGATGCCGGTGGCGCCGCCCTGGCGGGACGCGGCAAGATGATCGCCGCGCTGGAGCGCCTGTCGGCCAACCACCAGCCGAGCACGCTGCCGGCCCAGGTGGAGGCATTCGGCATCGCCGGCGGCCTTGGCCAGGGCCTGAAGAAACTGTTCCTGAGCCATCCGCCCATGCAGGAGCGCATCGCCGCGTTGCGCAGCCACGGCGCGCTGGCGGGTTGATGCCGGCCGCAGCAAAACGAAAAAAGCCCGCCATGAGGCGGGCTTTTTTCCTTCCGGATGGCCGCCCGGCTCAGGAGAAGTCGTAGTTCATCACCGGCACCGGCGTCGCCAGGAAATGGCCCTGCACGTAATCCACGCTGGCGCCGAACAGGAAACTCATCGTGGCCGCGTCCTGCACGTATTCGGCGATGGTCAGGATGCCGTCGTCGCGCGCGCGCGCGGCGATGTCCCGGATCTTGGCCTGGTGTTCCGGCACCTTGGGCAGGTCCTCGGTGAAGCTGCGGTCGATCTTGAGGAAGGCGGGCTGGAAGTGGGCCAGCAACTGGAACGAATCCAGCCCGGACCCGAACTTCTCCAGCCCGACCTTGCAGCCCAGGCGCGTGGCCCCGGCCAGGAACTCCTGGGCCTGGCGCAGGTGGGTGAATACCTTCGCTTCCGGGATTTCCAGCCACAGGCGTTCGCCGGCCACGCCGTGCGCGGCAAGCTGCTGCTCGATCACCTGCAGCAGGCGGTCGTCGGCGAACGAGGCGGGGCTGACCTTGACCAGCATGCGCGTGTCGTGGCCGGCGCGGCTGCGCTCGCCGATCAGTTCGATGGCCCGTTGCGCCACCCAGCGGTCGATCGCATCGAGCAGGCCATTGTCCCCGGCGATGCCCAGGAACGACTGCGGGGTGACCAGTTCGCCGTTGTTCTCCAGCCGCAGCAACGCTTCGTAGACCTCGCCAGGTTCGCCCTGCAGGTTGACCACGGGCTGGTAGTGGAGGATGAAGCCGCCGCCGTCCAGCGCCTGGCGCAGCATGTCGACCCAGTTCTGCATGCGCTCCTCCTCGGCGCGATCCACGGCGCCGGGGTCGAAGATTTCGCTGCGATTGCCGCCCAGCGCGGTCGCGTTCTGCAGGCTTTCGCTGGCGCGGTTGAGGACCTGGCCGACGGTGGCGATCTTTTCGCCGATCTGCACGCCACCGATGCTGGCGGTGATCGCCGCCGAACGTTCGCCCACGTTGAATACATGCGAGGCGAAGGCGGCGCGCAGGCGCTCGCTGAGTTCGCTCGTGTTGGCGTGGTCGCCCTTGAGCAGGACCGCGAAACTGTGTTCGCCGAAGCGCGCGGTGGTGATGCCGGCGCCGACGGTCTCGCTGAGCCGGGCGGCCAGCGCGGCGATCAGCAGGTCGGCCGAATCCAGGCCGAAATCCTGCAGCAGGCGCTGGTAGTGGTCCGGTTCGACCAGCAACAGCGCGTGCTGGCCTTCGCTGCGCGCCGCCCGGCCGACCACGTCTTCCAGCGCGTGCAGGAAAGTGGAGCGGTTCAGCAGGCCGGTCGCCATGTCGCGCTGGCGCAGGTCTTCGACTTCGCGGGCCAGTTCCGGATCCTGCTCGAATTCGCGGCGCCGGAACACTACCTGCACGCAGGATTCGCCCTCGTAGCTGGCGGTGGCGAATTCCAGCGTCGCCGGGAAGCTTTGCCCGTCCTGCGACCGCGCCTCCAGTTCGAAGCGCGGCGGCGCCTCGCCCTTGCCCAGGTTTTTCAGCAGCAGCTTGAACTCGGCCACGTATTGCGGGGCGACCAGGTCCAGCAGCGACAATCCTTCCACATCCTCGAACGATTCGAAGCCGAACATTTCCAGGTAGGCGTCGTTGGCGCGGATGTGCATGCCTTCGTGGATATAGGCGATGGGATCGCGCGAGGACGCGATCAGCGCATCGCAGCGGCGCTCGGTTTCGCGCAACTGGGCTTCCAGCAGGCGCAGCGCGCGGCGCGCTTCCAGGTCGGCCCATTGCGCCTGCAACACTTTCAGCAGGTGGTCGTAGCGGCCACGCAGGGCGATGGCGCGCGCGCCCAGGGCCAAGTCGCCGATGAAGGCGGCTTCGTCGATGCTGTCGGCGAGCGCGATCACCGGGATGTCCTTGCCGCCGGACTTGACCAGCGCAAGCACGGCCTCGAGCGAGATCGCCTGTGAGGATTTCGAAGCCAGGATCATGTCGATCGGCTGGGAAGCGAGCATCGCGCCCAGCTCGGCTACGTTGAGCGGGCGGTGCGGGCGGATGGCGATGCCGCCATTGCGGAACGCGCTGACGACAGCCTCGGCGTCTTCGCCGCTGTCGTCGATGATGATCAATCGAATCGTGGTTTCTTTGCCGATCTGCATGCAGCACATCCGCCGGGGGAGCCGATTTAATACACGATGCGTGCCAAGGCGTCCATTGCCGGTGCTTGGGAATGGGGCGGAAGTCGCGGCTTTGGCGTAGTCGGGACGGAGTGAAGTCGCTTGCTGCGCAAGCTGGGAAGTCGGCGGCTGCGCCGCCTGCGAATAGCCAAGCAAATCAACAGCCCGGCTTTCCTTGGCAGGCCGCATCGCGGCCGACTTCACCCTTGGCAGCGCCGAAGGCGCGACTTCCCCGCACTACAGCGGCCGCTTGCCCGGATCACCCGCCACTTCGCGAACCAGTCGGGGCACCAGATAGCCCGAGGTGCGTGCGGCGAGGGCGGTGTGCAGCGCCTTGGCTTCCTGGTCCGGAACCTCGAAATGCGCCGCGCCGGCCACGCGGTCCAGTTGGTGCAGGTAATACGGCAGGACCCCGGCGGCGAAGCTGCGTTCGCCCAGGTCGGTCAGTGCCTCGACGCTGTCGTTGACCCCGCGCAACAGCACCGCCTGGTTGAGCAGGCGTGCGCCGGCGTCGCGCAAACCGGCCAGGGCGATATCCACGGAAGCATCGAACTCATTGGCATGGTTGGCATGGATGACCACGGCCACCGGCCACGGCAATCCCGCCAGCCATTGCAGCAGCGGGGTGTCCACGCGTTCCGGCAGGACCACTGGCAGGCGGGTGTGGATGCGCAGGCGCTTGAGGTGGCCGAGGCCGGCAAGCGCCTCGGTCAGTTCCACCAGCCGTGTTGTCGCCAGCGAAAATGGATCGCCGCCGGACAGGATCACTTCCTCGATGCTGGTGTCGGCGCGGATCGCCTGCACGGCTTCGCGCCAGCCCTCGCGCGCGGCGGTTTCCTCGGCATAGGGGAAATGCCGACGGAAGCAGTAACGGCAGTTCACCGCACAGCTGCCGGTGGTCACCAGCAGGGCCCGGCCCCGGTATTTCTGAAGTATCCCGGCCCCGGCGCGCGCGGCGCCATCGCCGACCGCATCCAGCGAGAATCCGGGCGCAATGCGCATTTCCTCGTCCAGCGGAAGCACCTGGCGCAGCAGCGGGTCATGGGCGTCGCCGTGGCCCATGCGGGCGACGAAGCCGCGCGGCACCCTCAGCGGGAACTGCGCGGCGGCCTCGCCGGAGACCCGGTTCGCCAGCGACTCCAGTCCCAGCATCGCCAGCAGTTCGCCCGGGTCGCGCACGGCCTCGCGCCATAGCTGTTGCCAGCGCGACCGTGGCGGGGAAAGTGGCTGCGGGATGGGGGCTGCGGGTATCATTGCGAGTCAGAAACAAGCACCCGCGTCACTGCGGGCTTCCCATTCTATCCGGCCGGCCGCCATGCGCGGACGGCTGATCACACCTTCAGGAGTTTGCCGATGGCCACCCTTGGCATGAACGACGTCAAGAACGGGATGAAGATCCTGGTCAACAACGAACCTTCGATCATCTTCGAAACCGATTACGTCAAGCCGGGCAAGGGCCAGGCCTTCACCCGCGTGCGCTTCCGCCAGATCCGCACCGGCCGCGTGCAGGAAATCACCATGAAGTCGACCGACTCGGTGGAAGCCGCCGACGTGGTCGATACCGACATGCAATACCTGTATGCCGATGGCGAATACTGGCACTTCATGAACCAGGAGACCTTCGAGCAGGTGCAGGCCGACAAGGCTGGCGTCGGCGATGCGGCCAAGTGGATCAAGGGCGAGGAAGAGTGCGTGGTCACCCTGTTCAACGGCAGCCCGATCCAGGTCACCCCGCCGAACTTCGTCGAACTGAAGATCGTCGAGACCGATCCCGGCGTGAAGGGCGACACCGCCGGCACCGGCGGCAAGCCGGCCACGCTGGAAACCGGCGCGGTGGTGCGCGTGCCGCTGTTCGTCGCCCAGGACGAAATCATCAAGGTCGACACCCGCAGCGGCGAATACGTATCGCGAGTCAAGTGACGATTTGGCCCGTGGCCGCAAGCGGCCACGGTTTTGCCAAATCGTCATCCCCGCGAAGGCGGGGATCCAGCGACTTGGCTTCACCGTTGCGTCATCCCCGCGAAGGCGGGGATCCAGCGACTTTGGCTTCACCGTTGCGTCATCCCCGCGAAGGCGGGGATCCAGCGACTTTGGCTTCACCGTTGCGTCACCCCCGCGAAGAGCCTGCCCTCGAGTGCTGTAGTCGGGGGCGGAGATCCAGCGACTTTGCTGTTGCCGTTGTAGAGCGGAGCTTGCTCCGCTGCTTCCAACCACACAGATCGAGAAGCCGAGAGCAGCGGAGCAAGCTCCGCTCTACAAGAACTCATCCATGACCGAACACGCCACTCCTGAAACCTGCGACCTCCTCATCGAAGCTGGCTTCGTCGTCCCGGTGGAGCCGCACGGCGTGGTGCTGGAAGATCACGCGGTCGCCGTTGCAGGCGGCAAGATCGTCGCCATCCTGCCGATCGCCGAGGCGCGCACGCGCTTCCAGGCGACGGAAACGGTCTCCCGCCCCGGCGCGGCGCTGATCCCGGGCCTGGTCAACGCGCATGCGCACAACCCGATGACCCTGTTGCGCGGCATCGCCGACGACCTGCCGCTGAAGGTCTGGCTGCAGGAGCATATCTGGCCGATCGAAGGCGCGGTGATCGGCCCCGAATTCGTCGCCGATGGCGTGACCCTGGCCATCGCCGAGATGCTGCGTGGCGGCACCACCTGCTGCAACGAAAACTATTTCTTCCCCGATGTGCAGGCGGCCACCTACAAGCGCCATGGATTCCGCGCGCGCGTGGGCCTGCCGGTGATCGATTTCCCGACTGCCTGGGCCAGTTCGGACGACGAATATTTCGATCGCGCCGGTGAAGTCCACGACCAGTGGCGCGACGATGCGCTGGTCGCCACCGCGTTCGCGCCGCACGCGCCTTACACGGTGTCGGACGAGAATTTCTCGCGCATCCGCATGCTCGCCGACCAGCTCGATATTCCGGTGCACTTGCATCTGCACGAGACCGCGCAGGAAGTCGAGCAGTCGCAGCAGAAGCACGGCCAGCGTCCGCTGGCCCGGATCGACCGTCTGGGCCTGGTCAACGACCGCCTGATCGCGGTGCACATGACACAGCTGACCGAATCGGAAATGCATCTCTGCGCCGAGCGCGGCGTGTCGGTGGTGCATTGCCCCGAATCAAACCTCAAGCTGGCCTCCGGTTTCTGCCCGGCCTGCGCCCTGCAGAAGGCCGGCGTCAACCTGGCCATCGGCACCGATGGTGCTGCCAGCAACAACGACCTCGACATGTTCGGCGAGACCCGCACCGCGGCGATTCTGGCCAAGGCCGTGGCCGGCGATGCGGCCGGCTTCGATGCTTTCAGCGCCTTGCGCGCGGCCACCTGGGGTGGCGCCAAGGCTCTCGGTTTCGAGCACCTGGCCGGCTCCATCGAACCAGGCAAGCAGGCCGACTTGGTCTGCGTCGATCTTTCCGCGCTGGAAACCCAGCCGCTGCACCATGTGGTCTCGCAATTGATCTACGCCACCGGCCGGCACCAGGTCAGTGATGTGTGGATCGCCGGCAAGCCGAAACTGCGCGCGCGCGAACTGGTCGACATGGACGTGCCGGGGATCATTGCCAATGCCAAACAATGGCGTGGGCGGATTGCGGCGATTCGCACCCAATAACTTTTTTTGCTCGTCATGACCAGCCATTCGGCTGTTGAAAACCCCGCCTTCGCGGGAATGACGACGTGAGAGAATATCGCCATGACCAACACAGCCACCCCCAACGACAACTTCGACCAGGCCGAACTCGACAAATTCGGCGCCCTGGCCAATCGCTGGTGGGACCCGCAAGGCCCGCAGAAAGCGCTGCATGCGTTGAATCCGGTGCGCCTGGGCTACGTGAAGCAACGCATCGCGTTGCGTGGTGCCGCGGTGCTGGATGTCGGCTGCGGCGCCGGACTGCTCAGCGAGGCCCTGGCGAAGGAGGGCGCGACCGTCGCCGCCATCGACCTGGCGCCGGAACTGATCAAGGTCGCCAGGCTGCACCGGCTCGAATCCGGGGTCGCGGTCGATTACCGCCTGCAATCGACCGAATCGCTGGCCGCGGAAGCGCCGGGTTCCTTCGATGCCATCACCTGCATGGAAATGCTGGAGCACGTGCCCGATCCATCCGCGATCATCGCTGCCTGCGCGACCTTGCTGAAGCCCGGTGGACGCCTGTTCCTGTCCACGCTCAATCGCACCCCGGCCGCGTTCGCGCTGGCCATCGTCGGCGCCGAATACGTCGCCCGGCTGTTGCCCAAGGGCACGCACAATTACCAGGATTTCATCAAGCCGGCAGAACTGGCCGGCTGGTTGCGCGCGGCGGGCCTGCAACTGGAAGACGTCAGCGGACTTGCCTACGAGCCCTGGCGCAACGCGGCGCGGATCATCGGCCGTACCGAGGTGAACTACCTGGCTTGCGCGGTGAAGCCGGGGATCAAGCCGGGAATGGGCGAGGGGGAATAGGGAATTGGAAAAGCGGGTCCCAGGGTTTTCATTCCCACGCGCTGTACTGTTCGACCTGGATGGCACGCTGCTGGACAGCGCGCCGGACATGCTGGCCACGGCCAATCGCCTGCGCGACGCGCATGCACTGGCGCCGATGACGCTGGCGCAGATCCGTCCGCACGTATCAAAGGGATCGCGCGCGATGCTGGCCGCGGCTTTCCCGCAGCTGGACGTGGCTGCGCGCGAGGCGATGGTGCCGCTGTTCCTGGAGACCTACCTGCAGGAACTGGGCCGGCACAGCGTGCTGTTCGACCATATCGAAACCATGCTCGCGGCGCTGGAGGCCGATGGTGCGGCCTGGGGCATCGTCACCAACAAGCCCGAATACCTGGCGCGCGAGATCCTGCCGCAACTGGGCTGGGAAACCCGCTGCGCGGTGCTGATCGGCGGCGATACGCTGGCCGAGAGGAAACCGCACCCGCTGCCCTTGCAGATCGCGGCCGAACGCATCGGTTTCGCGGTTGGCGACTGCGTCTATGTCGGCGACGACGAACGCGACATCCAGGCCGCCCGTGCCGCTGGCATGCCGTCGATCGCCGCCTTGTGGGGCTACCGCCAGGACCACGAGGAACCGGCGGAGTGGGGCGCGGACAGCGTGCTTGAATTCCCCGCCGAGCTGCTTGATCCCGCAAATTGGCCCCAGCTTTCGTAGGAGCGGGCCTTGCCCGCGATGCTTTTGATTCGGGTGTCGCGGAAAAGCATCGCGGGCAAGGCCCGCTCCTACACAGGATCGACCGATGACCGACTCCACCGCACTCGACAGCTTCCTCGACAAATGGCTCACGCGCTGGCCGGAATGGCGCGTGGTCGAAACCTTCGTTCCCGTTTCCCAGCGCCGGCTGGCGATCGCCTGGTTCGCCCTGCAGCAGGAATTCACCGACGCGATGAATATCGCCGGCGATCCGCTACCGGCCGACGCCAAACTGGCGTGGTGGGGCGAGGAATTGCGCGACTGGAGCCGGCAGCGTTCGCGGCATCCGCTGGGCCGGGTGCTGGAATCGCACCGCGCGCCGTGGTTCGAGTTGGCCGAAGCCTTGCCGACCTTGATCCGCATGCGTGAACGCCCGGGCGATACGGAAAGCGCATTCGAAACCGCGCGTCCGCTGGCGACCGCGATTGCCGGTGTCGAGCAGGTGCTGTTCCCCGCACCTACCGACAACGAAGAGATCCCGGCGCTTTGCGCACAGCTGCTGGCGGCGCGACTGGAAGGAGCCGGCGAGGCGGCGGTGCCGCTGCGCATCGCCGCTGCCGACGGCCCCACGCGTGGCGATTGGATCGACGAACTGGTACGGCGCTGGCCCTCGCGCGATACCGGGCCTTTGCCGCGCCGATTGGCGGCGGCGCTGGCGCGTTCGCAGCTGCAGCGGTCCATGGCAGGCGGGGAAAGCATCGCCACACTGTCGCCGCTGCGTGCCTTGTGGCTAGGCTGGCGCGCGGCAAGGCGGCGCTGACGTAACGTACCGTTGCAGGGGTGCCGGGCCCCGAGCCGGTACAATTCACTCCTGTTTCCGCCCCATGGCTCCCCCCGATGTCCGCCCCACGCCTGACCCTCCCAAGCACCGATCTTCCCGATGTCGCCGGCCATGCCGTACCCCTGGCGCGCGCACTGGACTGGGTGGGCATGGAAGGCATCGCCCTGCCGGTACGGGTTTCCGATGGGGCGGGCGGACACATGCAGGTCGCCGCCAGCATCGACCTGTCGGTCAACCTGGCCGATCCTGAAGCGCGCGGCATCCACATGTCGCGCCTGTACCTGCAATTGCAGGACAGCCTGGCCCGCGAAACCATCACCCCGGCCGGCCTGCGCCACCTGCTGCAGGAAAGCATCGCTTCGCAATCCGGCCTGGCCGACCGGGCCCGGCTGAAGATCCGCTACGAAGCGCTGCTGCAGCGGCGCGCGCTGGAAAGCGAATACTCCGGCTGGAAGCGCTATCCGGTGGAAATCGAGGCGACCCTCGGCGAAGGCCACCCCGGATCGGGCACGGGGCGGAGCCTGCAACTCGCCTTGTCGTTCTCGCTGGAATATTCCAGTACCTGTCCGGCCTCGGCCGCACTGTCGCGCCAAGCCAACGCGGAACGCTTTTCGGAAGACTTCGCCGCCGCGCATCCGCTGTCGGTCGGCGTAGTCAGCAACTGGCTGCAATCCGAACGCGGCCTCGCCGCCACCCCGCATGCACAGCGCAGCCGCGCCCAGGTGCGGGTGGAACTGCGCCCCCAGTTCGACGAATTGCCGCTGGTATCGCTGATCGATGCGCTGGAGGCGGCCTTGGCCACGCCGGTGCAGACCGCGGTCAAGCGCGTGGACGAGCAGGCCTTCGCCCGCCTCAATGCCGAAAACCTGATGTTCTGCGAAGACGCCGCGCGCCGCGTGGCCTCGGTATTGTCGAAGGATGCGCGGATCGAACGCTACGACGCCACCGTGTCGCACTTCGAAAGCCTGCATCCGCACGATGCGGTGGCGCGGGTCAGCGGCAGCAATCCCTGAAAACCCGTAGGAGCGCCCCATGGGCGCGAGCTCTCCGATCGGATTGCGAAACAAGCCAAGAGCTCGCGCCCATGGGGCGCTCCTACGGGATCATTTCCGCTCCAGGACCAGCAGCGGATCAATCCGCACATCGAACCAGTTCATCCCCCAATGCAGATGCGGCCCCGTCGCCCGCCCGGTCGCACCCACCGCGCCAATCACCTGGCCCTGTTCCACCCGATCGCCGACCTTCACGTCGATGCGCGACAGGTGCAGGAAGTTGGAACTCACCCCGTAACCATGGTCGAGCAGCAGTGTTCCGCCCGTCAGGTACAGATCCGGCGCGGCGAAAGTCACCACGCCGGCCGCGGGCGCCTTGACCGGCGTGCCGGTCGGCGCGGCGATGTCCATTCCCGAATGTCCTGAACCTGGCTGCCCGTTGTACACGCGGGCATTGCCGAAGCGGCCGCTGATCCGGCCCTGCACGGGCCAGAGGAAGGGCCTGGCGAAGTCGGTGCGGTCGTCGTCGCGGCCGCGCGCGGCAACCACCAGCGCCTGCTCGCGCTCGATCCGTGCCGCGATCTCCGGTGGTGGATTGACGGTCTTCGGCGGCACGCCGTTGATGGTTTCCAGTGGCCAGTCGCGCGCGGTGACCAGGATCTGCACAGCATCGCGGATGCCGTCGGGGCGCTTGATTTCGATCTGCAGCGGTCCCTTCTCGTCGCGGCCCACGCCGAACACCACGGTGCCGTAGCCGCTGACCCGCAGTTCACGGCCCGCGTAACCCACCAGGCTGCCCGGCGGCACCTTGCCGAAGACCAATGCGCCCTGGGAAACGCTGGCGGGGAAGACGATGCGGGTGTCGGTTTGCAGCTGTGCCGGAGCGATGTTCGCAGGGGCGGGCGGATTGCTCGCTTGAGTCTGTGCGGAAGCGGCTGTAGTGCAGGCAGTCAACGCGAACAACACGAACAATAATGTCGTCATTCCCGCGAAGGCGGGAATCGCTCCACCGCTCTTAGGACAGGTTACCGCAATTCGGCCAAAGAGCGATGACCAACCATTCGGTTGTTGAAAACCCCGCCTTCGCGGGAATGACGAATAGAAACGGAATTGCAAAATCAACGATCAAACTCCAGCCTCTGTCCATTCGGCGTGCCGACTAACTGTTCGCCATTCCAGACCATGCGTCCATTGACGAAGGTGGCGCTGACGTGCGACTGGAAGGTGGTGCCTTCGAACGGCGACCAGCCGCATTTCGACAGCACGTCCTCGCGGCGCACGGTGAACGGTTCGTCTTCCACCAGCACCAGGTCGGCCCAGTAGCCTTCGCGCAGGAAGCCGCGCTCCTTCACGTCGAACAGCCGCGCCGGCGCGTGCGCCAGCTTGTTGACGATCTGCGCGCGGGTCGATTTCTTCTCGTGCGCCAGTTCCAGCGCCGCGACCAGCGCGTATTGCACCAGCGGCAGGCCGGACGGCGCCTGCGAGTATGGCCGGGATTTTTCTTCCAGCGTATGCGGCGCGTGGTCGGTCGCCAGCACGTCGATGACATCCTCGGCCAGGGCGCGGATCAGCGCCTCGCGGTCGCTGGCGTCCTTGATCGCCGGGTTGCACTTGATCAGGTTGCCCAGGCGCGCGTAGTCGTTGCGGTCGAAGCGCAGGAAATGGATGCAGGTCTCGGCGGTGATGCGCTTGCGCACGCCATCGGCGCCGACCAGCGGGCCGGGCGTGAACAGGGCCAGTTCGTCGGCGGTGGAGATATGCAGCACGTGCAGGCGGGTGCCGTGCTTGCGCGCCAGCGAGATCGCCAGTCGGGTCGACTTGATGCAGGCTTCGCGCGAACGGATATCCGGGTGGCATTCCACCGGGATGTCCTCGCCATAACGGACCTTGAACAAGGCCAGGTTGGCGTCGATGGTCGGCGTGTCTTCGCAGTGGGTGATGATGGGCGTGGGCGCTTCGCGGAAGATCGCGTCCAGGGTGTCGGGGTTGTCGACCAGCATGTTGCCGGTGGAGGCGCCCATGAACACCTTGATCCCGGGCGCGGTCTTCGGGTCCAGCGTGCGCACTGCTTCCAAGTTGTCGTTGCTGGCGCCCAGGTAGAAGCCGAAATTGCTCCAGGCCCGGCCCGCCGCGGCGTCGTACTTGGCCTGCAAGGCCTGCGCGTCCAGCGTCGGCGGGGTGGTGTTGGGCATGTCCATGAACGTGGTCAGGCCGCCGGCGGCGGCCGCCGCCGATTCGGTCGCGATATCGCCCTTGTGGGTCAGGCCGGGTTCGCGGAAATGCACCTGGTCGTCGACCATGCCCGGCAACAACCAGCGCCCGCCAGCCTCGATCACCTGGTCGCCGGGTTGCGCGCTCAACTGGCCGCCGACATGGGTGATGCGGCCATTGGCGAAACGCAGGTCGCCGTCGAATTCGCGGCCTTCGTTGACCAGGCGGGCGTTGACTATGAGCGTACCGGGCATCGGCGGGTTCCTGTGGTGGGTGAGGAGTGGTGGAGGCTTCCCGTCTACTCCGGCGGTCTATTTTCCAGGAATGGGATCGTGGCCGCCGGGATGCAGCGGATGGCAGCGGCCGACACGGCGCAACGCCAGCCAGCTGCCCTTCAGCGGACCGAAACGGGCGATGGCTTGCATCGCATATTCCGAACAGGTGGGCTCGAAACGGCAGCGCGGCCCCAGCAGTGGACTGATGAAGCGCTTGTAAAACCGCAGCAGGACAATGAGGAAGCGGCCAATCATTGCTTGATGATATGCGACTTGGCCCGATTCGTGGTTGCCGGACCCCGCCGGGTAGGCTATAAAGACGCCCCCTTCCCGGACCTCGGGAAGTTGAAGGACGCTTTTCGTGGCTGCAAAGAAACCTGCGAAGAAGGCCGCCAAGCCGGCCAAGAAACCCGCCAAGCCGGTCGCCAAGAAGCCTGTCGCCAAAGCGGCCCCCGCCAAAAAGCCGGCGGCCAAGCCCGTGGCCAGGAAAGCAGCGGCCAAGCCGGTAGTGAAGAAACCGGCAGCCAAGAAAGCCGTCGCGGCCAAGAAGGCCGTGACCAGGAAAGCGCCCGCCGCCAAGAAGCCGGTACCGGTCAAGAAGCCTGCCGCCAGTAACAAGCCTGTTGCCAAGAAGCCCGCGCCCAAGTCCGCAGCCAAGGCCGCTGCGAAAGTTGTGCCGGCCAAGAAACCCATTGCCAAATCCGCTCCCGGCAAAGCTCCCACCAAATCCGTACCGAAGCCGGCCGCCAAGCCGGTTGCGGCCAAAGCGACTCCTGCCAAGACCGCCCCCCCGGCCGCTGGCCGTGCCGTAGCGCCTGTTTCCAAGGCCGCTGCAATCCCGGCACCGGCGCCAGCCGTCAAACCGACCCCGAATAAATCAGTGCCTTCCCCCAAGACAAACTCAAAGAACACCTCGAAAGCCTCCGCAGCGCCGCTGGCTCCCGTCGCCAAGGCTCCCATCCCGCGTCCCGTGGGCAAGGTGGCCGTGGCCGTGGTTTCCAAGCCTTCGGCCACGCCCGCACCGCGTGGCAAGGTCAAGGTGGTGCCCTTCAAGACCGATGAAGCCAGCGGCCGCCCGATCATCCCCAACGGTTACAAGCCGGGGTCGGATGAGGAATACATGAGCACGCTGCAGCTGGAGTACTTCCGCCAGCGCCTGCTCGACTGGCGCGCGGACCTGGTGGAGGAATCCAAGCAGACCATCGAGAATCTCAAGGACGAAGTGCGCGACGTTGGCGACGAAGCCGAGCGCGCCACCCGCGAAACCGAGAATTCGCTGGAACTGCGCACCCGCGACCGCTACCGCAAGCTGATCGGCAAGATCGACAGCACGCTCAAGCGCCTGGAAGCCGGCGACTACGGTTACTGCGCCGACAGTGGCGAGGAAATCGGCCTGGAGCGCCTGGAAGCGCGCCTGACCGCCGAGCGCACCATCGATGCGCAGGAACGCTGGGAACACCTGCAGAAGCAGCAGGGCGATTGACCTGCTCGTTCCGAACACGAAAAAGCCCCGCACTGCGGGGCTTTTTTTAGGTATCCGGATTTCAGTGTGGGATTGCAAGGAAAGCAGGCGCTCTTGATCTTGCATTTCAATCCCGTTGAGGCCCGGCAAGCGGGCGGGGCGAACACCCGAAGGGCGGCGCGCACGATGCGCGCCAGCTTTTTGTTGAGGTGCCCCGGACGGCACACGGATGTGCCTTCCGGGTTGCCTCGCCTGCTTGCGAATCGGTCACGCGTAGCGGGACCGACGGGCCGATCGGGTGGCCTTCTTTGGTTACTTGACCAGCCATTCGGCTGTTGTGGAGCGCTTCTTGGCCATACAAGAAAGTGACCCGCGCAAAGCGCGGAACGCCCTTGGCTTTGGTCAGTGCTCGCGACCGGAAAGCCAATCCCACACTAGGTTCCGGATACCCCTTTTTTTCGGGTCATGCACCTTGGGCCTGGAAACCGGCCTTGCGATGCGAACCGTCGCAATAAGGCTTGTTCCGCGAGTGGCCGCAACGACAGAGGAAGGTTTCGCTGATCCGGTTCACGGTGTGACCAGTGCCGCTGACTATTTCCAGGTTGCCCGTGATCTTCAATGGGCCATCGTGCTGGGGTTCGACCTGCAGTACTCCATCGCGTGCAGCAAGTGCCTCTGAGGGCTTGACCGCGGGTTCGCCAGTGGCATGGAAACCGCCTTCGGCATGACTGCCATCGCAGAACGGCTTGTTCCCCGACAGGCCGCAGCGGCAAAGGGTCGCTCGCAGGCCCTGATCCGCGCCGGCGATGCGCAGCGGTGCGTTGAAGGCCAGCGGTCCGTCTTCGCGCAAGCGCACCGTATTGACCAGCGGCGCGGGTTCTCCGGCCTGTCCATCGAGGCGTTCGTAGCGGATCGCGCCGGAAGGGCAGATGCGCGCGGTGAGCGCGACTTCATCGGCGGAAACGGCATCAGGATGGATCCATTCGCCCTCCACGTTGGGCACGAATACATCCGGGTGCGTCAGCACGCAATTGCGCGAGTGAATGCAGCGCTTGCCATCGAAATGGATGACGGTCTGCCTGCCGCGAACGGTTTCGATGCCCATGGCATGTCTCGGCTGTGGGATAAGCCGAGTCTACGCCCAGATGAGGCTGGTTTACTGCAAGTCCCGCAGATTCAACCGCCGCAGCTTCGGCGCCTTCCAGGCGGTGATGCCGACCACGCCGAGGGTGACGAAACCGCCCATCAACACCGCCGGCACCAGGCCGAGCAGGCGCGCCATCACACCGTCGTAGAAGGCGCCGAGTTCGTTTGACGAGCTGATGAAGATGCTGTTGATCGAGGACACCCGGCCGCGCATGTGGTCCGGAGTCACCAGTTGCATGATGGTCGAACGCAGCACCACCGACACGCCGTCGCACATGCCGTAGGCGACCAGCAGCGCCATCGACAGCCAGAGCTGCCGCGACAGCGCGAAAGCGATCGTGCACAGGCCGAAGCTGGCCACCGCCAGCAGCAGCACGCGGCCGGCATGGCGCTGCAACGGATGCCGGGTCAGCCATAGCGCTACCGCGATCGAACCCACGGCGGGCGCCGCGCGCAGCATTCCCAGCGCCTCCGGACCATGGTGCAGGATGTCCTTGATGAAGGCCGGCAGCATCGACATCGCGCCGCCCAGCAGCACCGAAAACATGTCCAGCGCCATCGCGCCCAGCATGATCTGGTTGGAGGCGACGAAGCGCGCGCCTTCGGCGATGCTGGCGAACACCGGGCCACGCTGTTGCTGCTGGGCGGGCTCGGTGACCGGCATCAGCAGCAGGGCGCCGGCGGCGGCGATCGCGAAGCAGGCAGCCAGGCCATAGGCGAAAGGCGTGCCGAGGCTGCCGATCAGCAGGCCGCCCAGCGCCGGGCCCAGCACCAGTCCGCCCTGGAACACCACGCTGCCCAGGCTAGCGCCACGAGCGAACTGCTCGCGCTTGAGCACGCGCGCGAACAGTGCGTTGTAAACCGGACTCAGGAACGAGCGGCCGATTCCGCCGACCGCGATGGCCAGATAGATCGGCCACAGCCCGTGCAAGGGCAGCACGTCGATGGTGATCAGGGTCAGGGCGATGGCATTCGCGGCCAGGCCCAGGCAGGCTGCCGCGCCCAGCTTGCGGCGTGGCAGGTGGTCGACCAGGTAGCCTGAGAACGGGGCGACGCAGAAGAACGGAATCACCTCGGCCAGGCCGACCAGGCCCAGCGACCACGGATCGCGGGTGATCTCATAGATATGCCAGCCCACCGTCACGGCCACGATCTGGTACGAGAACAGGGTGCAGATGCGAAACAGCATCAGCCAGCGGAAGCCAATGCTGTGCAGCGGGGACGCTGGAGCTTCGCTCATGCCGTGGCGCGTTGCGCCGTGTCGCGGATGAAGGCGAGCAGCGAGGCCAGCCCGTTGCTGCGGGTCGGCGACAGGTGCTTGGCCAGGCCGATGTCGGCGATGTAGTCCGGCGTGGTGGCGAGGATTTCCCGTGCGCTGCGGCCCGAATAGACGCGCAGGGCCAGGTAGACCAGTCCGGAAACGATCGCCGAATCGCTGATTGCGCTGAAATCGAGTCGCTCCGCATTGCCTTGCGGCACGATCCAGACCAGCGACTGGCAGCCGAGCAACCGGTTTTCCTCGATTTTCCATTCCTCGGGAAAGGGCGGCAGCTTGCGGCCCAGGTCGATCAGGTACTGGTAACGCTCGGACCAGTCGCCGAAAAACGCGAACTCGTCCTTTATGGCGAGTTGGGCTTCGGTGGTGGTGGACTCAAGGGGGAAGGGGGGGTTGGTCATGGGAAATGTTTGCGGTTTCTGATCCTTCTCCCTCCGGGAGAAGGTGGCGCGAAGCGCCGGATGAGGGTGGGAGCCTTCAGCTTGCCTGCTTCCAAGGGACGGAATTCTTCCGCCCTCATCCGCCTTCGGCACCTTCTCCCGGAGGGAGAAGGAAAAGCGTCATGCTCGTTTCCACCTTACGCCCTGCGCTGTGTCTTCCAGCAGAACGCCTTCGCCGGCGAGCTGGTCGCGGATCGCGTCGGAGCGCGCGAAGTCGCGGTTCTTCTTCGCAGCATTGCGCTCGTCGATCAAGGCCTGGATGCGGATATCGTCATCGTCGGATGCGCCGCGCCCGAACCAGTCGGCGGCTTGCTGCTGCAACAACCCAAGCACCAGTCCGGCCCCCAGCAGCTCCGATTTCAGTCGGCGCTTTTCTTCCGGAGTGGTGGCCTTGCGCGCTTCGGCCGCGATCCGCGCAAGTTCGGCCAGGGCCAGTGGAGTATTCAAGTCGTCATCCAGCGCGGTCTCCACCGCGGCCGGAATGACGGCGTCTGCCTGGATATCGGCAAGATCGCGCAAGGTCCCGTACAAGCGATCCAGGGTCCGCACCGACTGTTCGATCAACGCATCCGACCATTCCAGCGGTTGCCGGTAATGGGCCGAGATCAGGGCGTAACGCAAGGCTTCCGGCGGATGCTGCTTCAGCAGCTCATGCACCCGTTCCACATTGCCGACCGACTTCGACATCTTGGCGCCGCCGAAATTCAGCATGCCGTTGTGCAGCCAGAAACGGGCGAAGACCTTGCCGCCGTGCGCGCATTCGCTCTGCGCGATTTCGTTTTCGTGGTGTGGGAACTGCAGATCCACGCCGCCGGCATGGATATCGATGGTCTCGCCAAAAATCGCCTCGATCATCGCCGAGCATTCGATATGCCAACCCGGTCGGCCACGTCCCCAGGGCGATTCCCAACCCGGCAGATCGTCGGTCGAAGGCTTCCACAGCACGAAATCGCCCGGGTCGCGCTTGTATGGCGCCACTTCCACGCGCGCGCCGGCCAGCATTTCCTCCGGATCGCGGCGCGACAGCTTGCCGTATTCCTTGAACGTGGCCACCGCGAACAGCGCGTGGCCCTCCGCGGCATAGGCATGGCCGTTCTCGATCAGGCGTTCGATCATGGCGATGATGTGCGGAACGTGCGCGGTCGCTTCCGGTTGCAGGTCCTGCGGAACCACGCCCAGGCCGGCCATGTCCTCGCGATAGGCGGCCGCGTACTTGTCGGTGATCGTGGAAATCGGCACGCCGAGTTCCTTCGCCGCGGCATTGATCTTGTCGTCGATGTCGGTGATGTTGCGCGCGTAGCGCAGCCCACCGAAGCGACGGCGCAGCAAAGCGGCCAGCACTCCGAACACCACCGGGCCGCGGGCATTGCCGATATGCACGTAGTTGTAGACCGTGGGTCCGCACAGGTACATCGTGGGGCAGGCGGGATCCAGCGGCGCGAAGGGTTCGACCTGTCGCGTCAGGTTGTTGTGCAATCGCAGGGTCATCGGGCGTTGGCGTAGTGGGGTAGCAAGACGATTCTACCGGCCCGTACAGGGCTCCGACAGCATCGATTCAGCCCCTCTGCAGCCGCGCTGCCTAAACTGGGCCCGGGATTTCCAGCCAAGTGGTCCAATGCGCCTGATCCGTTGCCTAGTGCCCTGCCTGTGCCTGTCGGCTTTCGCCAGCATGCCGGCGGCCGCGCAGAGCCAGCCCCCGCAGAGTCAGCCGCAGACCACGGTCGTGCCGGTGGAAAACGTGCGCCTGGACTACGCCCAGGTGCTTGCCGTGGAGCCGGTGTACCAGACCTTGCGTGCTTCCCGGACCGAGATGCGCTGTGAGGACATCCCCGCCGCCAAACCCACGCCTCGCGCCGAGGAAGGGCGCTGGTCGCGGATCGTCGATACGGTGAAGGGCGTATTCGTGAGCGCCCCCGAGCCCGAACCCAAAGCGGAGCCGGCCAAGCAGAATTGCCGCATGGTTCCGGTGGATCGCGAGTTCCGTCGGCCCATCGCCTACGACGTCGATTACGTCTACAAGGGCTTCAAGTACCGTTCGCGCCTGGCCGAAGACCCGGGCAATCGCCTGCGGATCCGGGTTTCGGTGATGCCTTATGTGCCCGGCCAGGACATCGCCAGCCCTTGAGCCTTGCGCCGGCGGCTCCCCGCATGCGACGATACCGGGCAATGAAAATCAACCTGCACTCGTACGCAAGCTCTGCCCGGATGGCCTCCGGCATGACTTCGCGTGCCCGCCGACCGGAACCGCTTATCTAGCTGGGTCCCCGGACGTGTGTGCTTGTTCAACCGGAACCCAGCCTGGCGCTGGGTTTTCTCGTTTCTGATCCCTGGAAAGTCGCAAATGAAACCGGATGCAATCAAACATTTTCTGAATACACAGGACTGGTCGCGCAATGAACTGGATGCCTTGTTGACCCAGGCCGCGCTGTACAAGAAGCACAAGCTGGGCGACGAACTGAAGGGCAAGTCCATTGCTCTGGTGTTCTTCAATCCGTCGCTGCGCACGCGGACCAGCTTCGAACTCGGCGCGTTCCAGTTGGGCGGCCACGCCGTGGTCCTGCAGCCGGGCAAGGACGCATGGCCGATCGAATTCGGCGTGGGCACGGTGATGGATGGCGATACCGAGGAGCATATCGCCGAGGTGACCAAGGTGCTGTCGCGCTACGTGGACATCATCGCGGTGCGCGCCTTTCCCAAGTTCATCGACTGGTCGCAGGACCGCCAGGACCACGTGCTGCGCGGCTTCGCCCGGCATGCCACGGTGCCGGTGATCAACCTGGAAACCATCACCCATCCCTGCCAGGAACTGGCCCATGTGCTGGCTCTGCAGGAGCACTTCGGCACGCCTGACCTGCGCGGCAAGAAGTACGTGCTGACCTGGACCTACCACCCGAAGGCGCTCAATACCGCCGTGGCGAATTCCGCGCTGACCATCGCCACGCGCATGGGCATGGACGTGACCCTGTTGTGCCCGACACCCGAATACATTCTCGATGAGCGCTACATGGGCTGGGCCGAGCAGAACGTGGCCGAAAGTGGCGGCTCGCTGCGCGTCAGCCACGACACCGACAGCGCCTACGCCGGCGCCGACATCGTCTACGCCAAGAGCTGGGGCGCGTTGCCGTATTTCGGCAACTGGGAACCGGAAAAACCCATCCGCGACCAGTACAAGCACTTCATCGTCGACGAACGCAAGATGGCGCTGACCAACAACGGCGTCTTCAGCCATTGCCTGCCGCTGCGCCGGAACATCAAGGCCACCGACGCGGTCATGGATTCGCCGCAATGCATCGCCATCGACGAAGCCGAAAACCGCCTGCACGTGCAGAAGGCGGTGATGGCGGCTTTAGTGCAGAAGTGAGTGGAGAGGAGTGAGGAGTGAGCGAAAGCGCTTACCCCCTACTTCTCCCGCACCTCCGCTGCTACTCACTCCTCACTCCTCTCCACTCACTCCTCTCAAGTCCCCATGACCCAGACCAAAGACATCGTCCTCGCCTTCTCCGGCGGCCTCGACACCAGTTTCTGCATTCCCTACCTGCAGGAGCAGGGTTACGCCGTGCACACCGTGTTCGCCGACACCGGCGGCGTGGATGCGGAGGAACGCGATTTCATCGAGAAGCGCGCCGCCGAACTCGGCGCCGCCAGCCACGTCACCGTCGATGGCGGTCCCGCGATCTGGGACGGTTTCGTCAAGCCGTTCGTGTGGGCGGGCGAGGGTTACCAGGGCCAGTATCCGCTGCTGGTTTCGGATCGTTACCTGATCGTCGATGCCGCGCTTGCGCGTGCCAATGAGCTCGGCACCAAGGCCATCGCGCATGGCTGCACCGGCATGGGCAACGACCAGGTGCGTTTCGATCTGGCGGTGAAGGCGTCGGGCGACTACCGGATCGTCGCGCCGATCCGTGAAATCCAGAAGGAACACACCCAGACCCGCGCCTACGAACAGAAATACCTCGAGGACCGTGGTTTCGGCGTGCGCGCCAAGCAGAAGGCCTACACGATCAACGAGAACCTGCTGGGCCTGACCATGTCCGGCGGCGAGATCGACCGCTGGGAAGCGCCGGGCGAGGGCGCACGCGGCTGGTGCGCGCCGCGCAGTGCATGGCCGGTCGAGCCCTTGAACGTCACCTTGAAGTTCGAGAACGGCGTGGCCGTGGAACTCGACGGCAAGCCCACCGAAGGCGCGAAACTGCTGGCCAAGCTCAACACCTTGTTCGCGCAGTATGGTGTGGGTCGCGGCATGTACACCGGCGACACCACCATCGGCCTGAAGGGACGTATCGTCTATGAGGCGCCCGGCCTGGTCGCGCTGCTCACCGCGCACCGCGCATTGGAAGAGGCGGTGCTGACCAAACAGCAGAACCGCTTCAAACCCGAGGTCGCGCGCAAGTGGGTGGAACTGGTCTACGAAGGCTTCTACCACGACCCACTCAAGACCGACCTCGAAGCCTTCCTCGCTTCTTCGCAATCCACCGTCAACGGCACCGTCACCCTGGAAACGCGCGGTGGTCGTGTCGACGCCGTGGCCGTCGAATCGCCGCACATCCTCAACGCCAAGGGCGCGACCTACGCGCAATCGGCGGACTGGGGCGTGGAGGAGGCCGAGGGCTTCATCAAGCTGTTCGGGATGAGCAGCACCCTCTGGGCCGAAATCAATCGTTGATCAACCTGTGCAGGAGCGGCCCATGGCCGCGAGCTTGTATTGCGAACGGCTCGAAGAGCTCGCGGCCATGGGCCGCTCCTACGTGAATATCGGAAACAACATGCTGGACACCGTCCTCAAACATCTCGAAGTGCTGGTGTCCCACGACACCCGCAACCCGCCGCGCGCCATCACCACCGGCGGCATCTTCGACTATATCCGCGCGCAGTTGCCCGGCTTCAAGGTCGAGGTGACCGACCACGGCGCCGGCGCGGTGTCGCTGTTCGCGGTGCGCGGCGATCCGAAACGCGTCTTCAACGTGCACCTGGACACGGTGCCGTCGTCACCCGCCTGGACGGCCGATCCACTGAAGCTGCGCGTGACCGCGGATCGCGCCATCGGCCTCGGCGCCTGCGACATCAAGGGTGCGGCGGCCGCATTGATCGCTGCGGCGCAGGCCACCCAGGGCGACGCCGCATTCCTGTTCAGCAGCGACGAGGAAGCCAACGATCCACGCTGCATCGCCGCCTTCCTTGCCCGCGACCACGGTTTCGCCGAGGCGATCATCGCCGAACCCACGCAAGGCCAGGCCGTACTGGCGCATCGCGGGATCAGCGCGGTGCGCATGGCCTTCAAGGGCCAGGCGGGCCACGCTTCCGCGGAGAACGCGCTGTCGCTGAGCGCCGTGCACAACGCCATGCGCTGGGGCACCGATGCGCTGGATTTCGTGAAGTCGCAGAATCATCTGCGTTTCGGTGGTCTGACCGGCTTGCGCTTCAACATCGGCCGCGTGGAAGGCGGGATCAAGGCCAACATGATCGCGCCGAGTGCGGAAGTGCGCTTCGGTTTCCGTCCGCTGCCGTCGCAGGACATGGGCGCGCTGCATGCGCAGTTCCGTGACCTGGCCAATGCCGATGCGCTGGCGGAATACGAAGAAACCTTCCGCGGCCCGTCGCTGCCTTCCGGCGACGTGGCGCGGGCGGAAGAGTGCCGGTTGGCCGCGCGCGACCTGGCCGATGGGCTCGGACTGCCGATCGGCAACGCGGTCGATTTCTGGACCGAGGCTTCGCTGTTCTCGGAGGCGGGGATGATCGCGCTGGTCTATGGCCCCGGCGACATCGCCCAGGCGCATACCGCCGATGAATGGGTTTCACTGCAACAACTACAAGGCTACGCCGAGACGGCGCAGCGAATTTTCGGAAGCAACTGAAACATGGAATCGCACAAGCAAACCCGCCAGACCATCATCCGCCTGCTCTCCAGCATGGCCAGCGCCAAGGAGATCTCGCAGTACGTCAAGCGTTTCTCGCAGCTCGATGCCAAGCGCTTCGCCGTGGTCAAGGTCGGTGGCGCGGTATTGCGCGACGATCTGGAGGCGCTGACCTCGTCGTTGACCTTCCTGCAGGAAGTCGGCCTGACCCCCATTGTGGTGCATGGCGCCGGCCCGCAATTGGACGAGGAAATGGCCGCGGCCGGTATCGCCAAGCAGACCATCGATGGCTTGCGCGTGACCACGCCGGACGTGCTGGCGATCGTGCGCAAGGTATTCCTGCAGCAGAACCTGGCCCTGGTCGAAGCCCTGCAGCAGTCGGGCGCGCGCGCGACCTCGATCGTGTCCGGCGTATTCGAGGCCGAATACCTGGACCAGGAAACCTACGGACTGGTCGGCGAGGTGAAGCGGATCAACCAGTCTCCGATCGAGGCGAGCCTGAAGGCCGGATCGATCCCGGTCATCGCCAGCCTGGGCGAAACCCGTGGCGGCCAGATCCTCAACATCAATGCCGACTTCGCCGCCAACGAACTGGTGCAGGTGCTGCAGCCGTACAAGATCATCTTCCTGACCGGCACCGGCGGCCTGCTGGATCCGCAGGGCAACGTGATCGATTCGATCAACCTGTCCACCGAATACGACGAGTTGATGGCGCAGCCGTGGATCAACGGCGGCATGCGGGTGAAGATCGAGCAGATCAAGGATCTGCTGGAAAAATTGCCGCTGACTTCCTCGGTGTCCATCACCCGGCCGGCGGAACTGGCCAAGGAACTGTTCACCCACAAGGGTTCCGGCACGCTGGTGCGCCGTGGCGAGCGCGTGCTGCGCTTCGATTCCTGGGAAGGCGTGGACCTGGCGCGGATGCGCGAGCTGATCGAATCGAGTTTCGGTCGCAAGCTGGTCGCTGGCTATTTCGAGGAAACAAAACCGTACCGTGTCTATATCAGCGAGAACTATCGAACCGCATTGATCCTGACCCGGGAGAATGGTTTTACCTATCTTGACAAGTTCGCGGTGCTCGACGATGCGCAGGGCGAGGGCCTGGGGCGCGCGGTCTGGCATGTTATGCGCGAGGAAAACCCGCGTCTGTTCTGGCGTTCGCGCCACAACAATCCGGTCAATATCTTCTATTACGCCGAATCCGATGGTTGCTACAAACAGGAGAAGTGGAAAGTATTCTGGTACGGGATAGAGGATTTCGGCGAAATAGAATGCTGCGTCGCGCATTGCCGCACGCGCGTTCCAACCTTGGCGGGCTAGACGATGACGGCGAAGAAGACCATAGGCATCGTGGGGGCGCGGGGCTACACCGGCGCGGAGCTGATCAGGCTGATCGCACGGCACCCACAACTGGAACTCGCTTTTGTTTCATCGCGCGAGCTGGCCGGACAGCCGGTCAGCGCGCACATCGCCGAATTCGCCGGTGGACTGCGTTACGAGAACCTGGGCCATGAACAGGTTGTGGACAAGGGCGCCGATGCGGTGATCCTGGCGCTGCCCAATGGCAAGGCCGGCGAAATTGTCATTGCGCTGGAGGCGAAGGCGCCCGGAACGATCGTGATCGACCTGTCCGCCGATTACCGCTTCAACGAAGATTGGTATTACGGCCTGCCCGAACTGACCCGCGAGGGTTATGCCGGGCAGAAACGCATCAGCAATCCCGGCTGCTACGCCACCGCCATGCAGCTCGCGATCACGCCCTTGCTGGACCGGTTGGCGGGTCCACCGCAATGCTTCGGTGTTTCCGGCTATTCCGGCGCCGGCAGCACGCCGTCGGACAAGAACGACGTGGCCAAGCTGCGCGACAACCTGATGCCGTACGCGTTGACCGACCACATGCACGAACGCGAGGTTTCGCGGCACCTGGGGGTGCCAGTGGAATTCATGCCGCATGTCGCCCCGCATTTCCGTGGCATCACCATGACTGTGAACCTGTGGCTGGATCAGGTGATGAAACCCGAGACTATTCGGGAACTGTATCGGGAGCGCTTTGCCAATGAACCGCTGATCCGGGTTCTTGATGAGGCTCCGTGGGTAAGCAATATCGCCGGCAAGCATGGCGCCGAACTGGGTGGGTTCACCGTGGCGCCCGGCGGCAAGCGGGTGGTGGTGGTGGCGACGCTGGACAACCTGTTGAAGGGTGCGGCGACACAGGCGATGCAGAACCTCAATCTTGCTTTCGGCTTCGACGAATTCACCAGCATTCCGATGGGGGATGGCGCATGAGCGACCTGTTGTGGCAGAAACCCGGCGTCACCGTCGATGCGCGGATCCAGCAGTTCCTTGCGGGCGATGACGTGATCCTGGATCGCGAGTTCTTCCTGCACGACATCGCCGCCAGCAAGGCGCATGCGGAAGGGCTGCAACACATCGGCATCCTGACTGTTGATGAGCTGGCGGGGCTGCTTCGCGAACTCGACGTGCTGGCGGCGGATTTCCGCAGTGGCGAATTCGTGCTCGACGAACGCTTCGAGGATTGCCATTCGGCCATTGAATCGCGCCTGACCGAGCGCCTGGGCGATGCGGGCCGCAAGATCCACACCGGCCGCAGCCGCAACGACCAGATCCTGGTGGCCACGCGACTGTGGTTGAAGGAAAAGCTGGCGCGTGTTTCGGAGCTAAGTCGCCAGGTCGCCAAGGTCGCGTTGGATCGCGCCGAAGCCGAAAGGAACTTGCCGCTTCCCGGCTATACGCATATTCAGCGCGCCGTGGTTTCTTCCGCCGGCATGTGGTGGGCGGGCTGGGCCGAGGCCTTCATCGACAACGCCATCCGCGCCGATGACACGCGACGGCTGATCGATTCCAATCCGCTGGGCACGGCCGCAGGCTATGGCGTGAACCTGCAACTGGATCGCGATCACACGACCCGGGCATTGCACTTCGCGCGCATGCAGGTCAGTCCGATCTACGCGCAGCTGTCGCGTGGCAAGTTCGAGATGGCGGCATTGGAAGCGCTGGGCAGCGCGACCCTGGACTTGCGTCGCATCGCCTGGGACCTTTCGTTGTTCACCAGCGCCGAGTTCGGTTTCGTCGCACTGCCGGCGCAATACACCACCGGCAGTTCGATCATGCCGAACAAGCGCAACCCCGACGTGATCGAACTGATGCGCGCCACCCACGCCAGTGTCGCCGCGGCACGTACCGAGATCGAACAGCTGTTGTCGCTGCCTTCGGGTTATCACCGCGACCTGCAGGCCAGCAAGGGCGCGATATTCCATGGTTTCGGCCGCGGCCTGGCTGCGCTGGAGCTTTTACCGGATCTGCTGGCGAACCTGGAATGGCGCGAGGAGCGGATGCGTGCGGCGATGGATTCGGGCATGTACGCCACCGATGTCGCGGTCGAACAGGCTGTCGCCGGCGTGCCGTTCCGCGAGGCCTATCGCGCGGCGGCGGCTTCGGCCAACGAGGCCGGCGCAGGGCGTACGCCCGAATCCAGCCTGGCGGCACGCGTGTCTCCCGGCGCGGCGGCCGACCTGCGCCTGGAGGCATTGCGCGAGCGCTGGAATGCGCTGGGGCCTCTGTAGGAGCAACGCAAGTCGCGAATGCCTATCTTTCGATCTCCGAATCGATACAACATTCTTTCAGTCGCGACTCACGTCGCTCCTACGCCGATCCACACCGGTCTCCTCATGTCTGAATCGAAACCAATCACTCGCTACCTGGTCATGGCCATGCGCAAACCGGAGTTCAGCGATGGGGTCATCGCGCCGCATCTCGCGTTCCTGGATACCTTGCGTGCCGAAGGCAAGCTGGAAATGACCGGTGGATTCAGCGATAAAACCGGCGGCGCTTACGTGCTGCGTGCCGCATCGCTGGAAGAAGCGCAGGCCCTGGCCGCCATGGATCCGCTGGAGACGATGGGTTCCTCGGTGCTCACCGTGCATGAATGGAACACGCGTTGAGCCCATGACATGAGCCAGGCCAACGCATCCATTGCTGGATCTTTCGCAATACAGGCATTGCCGCAATGGCGGCGCGCGGTCCTCAAGGTGGGCAGCAGCCTGCTGGCGGCGGTGGGCGAAGGCCTGAGCACTCGCCATGCGCAGGCCCTGGCCCAGTTCGTCACCGACAGCCTGGCGGCGGGGCGCGAGGTGGTGATCGTTTCCTCCGGCGCGGTGGCGGCCGGGCGCGCGGTGATCCATCGCAAGTCGGAGAGCGGCGCGGCCATGGCCGAACGCCAGGCGTTGGCGGCGCTGGGCCAGGCGCAGCTGATCGGCCTTTGGCAAGAACTGTTCGAGCGTCCGGTGGCGCAGGTGCTGCTGACCCACGACGACTTGCGCAATCGCCGCCGCTACCTCAACGCACGCGCCACATTGAACGAATTGCTTGCGCTGGGCGCCTTGCCGGTGATCAACGAGAACGACACGGTTTCGGTCGATGAACTGAAGCTGGGCGACAACGATAATCTCGCCGCGGTAATCGCGGCCCTGGTCGATGCCGATGCCTTGTTCATCGCCACCGATATCGATGGTTTCTACACCGCCAATCCGCGCACCCATGCCGACGCAAGTCCCATCGACGAGGTGGAAGCGCTGACCCCCGGGTTCTTCGCCATGGCCGGCGATGCCGGCAGCAGCAACGGCACCGGCGGCATGCGCACCAAGCTGGAAGCGGCGGCGAAGGCGGCGGCGGCGGGCATCGAGACTTTCCTGTTCAACGGCACCAATGCAGAAGTGGTGAATCTCCTTGGCAAGGGTAAGTTGCGCGGCACGCGCTTCCGCCCCGCACAGAATCGCATCGCGGCGCGCAAGTACTGGTTGCGCAACGTGCCGCTGGAATCGGGAAGCATCATTGTCGATGCTGGCGCGGCGCGGGCCATGGGCGAAAAGGGCGCCTCGTTGCTGCCGGGCGGGATAGTGACGGCGGAAGGGGATTTCCGGCGCGGAGACATGATCGAAGTGCGGCTGCGCGATGAACAAGGCGATCGCGGTATCGCCCGTGGCGTCAGCCAGTATTCGGCCGTGGATATCCGCCGCATCGCCCGCCGCCATTCACGCGACATCGAGGCGATACTGGGCTACAACTATGGCGGGAACGTGATCCACCGCGACGATCTGGTGTTGTTGTGATGCTGATAGGAATGGCGTAGGAGCGACGTGAGTCGCGACTGAAATCTCGGAAGCGTCAAGTCGCGACTTACGTCGCTCCTACGCAAACCCGAGCTTACCTGGATTGGAACGATGAGCGATATCAAACAACAAGCCCTGCAATGCCGCGACGCCGCGCAGCGGATCGCGCAGCTGTCCACCGATGCGAAAAACGCATTGCTGGTGGCGATGGCGGCTTCCCTCGAAGCGGACACCGACGCGATCCTGGCAGCGAACGCGAAAGACATGGCGGCCGCCGAAGGCAAGGGCATCACCGGTGCGATGCTGGACCGCCTCAGGCTGGATCCCTCGCGACTCGCCGGCATCGCCAGCGCCTTGCGTGAAGTCGCTGGACTTCCGGACCCGGTTGGCCTGGTCACCCGTCGCGACACCCGTCCCAATGGCATCGATATCCAGCGCGTGCGCGTGCCGCTGGGCGTGATCGCGATGATCTACGAGGCCCGGCCCAACGTCACCGCCGATGCCGCGGCGCTGTGCCTGAAAGCCGGCAATGGAGTGATCCTGCGTGGCGGTTCCGAGGCCATCCATTCCAATACCGCCATCGCCACCTCGCTCAAGCGTGCGTTGCGCGAAGCCGGGTTGCCGGACGCCGCACTGACCCTGGTCGAAGACCTGCGCCGCGAAACCATGCTGGAACTGCTGCAGCTCACCGATATCGTCGACCTGGCCATCCCGCGCGGCGGTGAAGGCCTGATCCGCTTCGTCGCCGAGCACGCGCGGGTGCCGGTGATCAAGCATTACAAGGGCGTATGCCATTTGTTCGTCGATGTCAGCGCCGACTTCGATCTGGCCTTGCGCCTGCTGGTCGATGGCAAGGTGTCGCGCCCCAGCGCCTGCAATGCGCTGGAAACCCTGCTGGTGCATGCCGACATCGCGGAGCGATTCCTTCCTGCCGCCGCCCAGGCATTGTCCGCACACCAGGTGGAATTGCGCGGCGATGCGCGCAGTGTCGCCTTGATGGCCGGAGCCGGGCCGGTGGAAGAAGAGGATTACGCCGCCGAATTCCTCGACCTGATCCTCGCTGTGCGTGTGGTCGACAGCCTGGACGAAGCCATTGCCCATATCCGCCGTTATGGTTCGGATCACACCGAGGTCATCGCCACGCGCGATGAAACAAATGCGGAGCAGTTCGTGCACTCGCTGCGTTCGGCTGTGGTCATGGTCAATGCGTCATCGCGGTTTTCCGATGGCGGTGAGCTGGGACTGGGCGCCGAGATCGGCATTTCCACCACGCGCCTGCATGCCTACGGCCCGATGGGGCTGGAAGCGCTGACGGTGGAACGATTTGTGGTTCGCGGCACGGGGCAGACCCGCAACCTGTCCTGACCGCAGGCATGTCCTGCCTTCGTAGATCCGAGCTTGCTCGGATGCTTTCCGCATTGAAGCAAGAGCATCCGAGCAAGCTCGGATCTACAAAGGACAGCTACCAGGTGTCTTCCAGCATCCGCGGCTTGCACGCCAGGTAACCGCCAAACAGCAGCACCAGCGCGCACAGGCCGAGGAAGGCGAACGGCAGGCCCCAGCCGTGGCTGGATTCGTGCAGCACGCCGAACAGGATCGGCCCCAGGCACGACAGCGAATAGCCCATGCCCTGGGTGAAGCCCGACAACGCGGCCGAACCTCCCTGGGTGCGCGTGCGCAGATTGATCAGGGTCAGTGCCAGCGGGAACGTGCTGGGTCCCATGCCCAGCAGCGCCACCCAAAGCAGTGGCCACCGCATCGGCGCCAGCAGCAGGCCGGAGAACGCCAGCGCATAGAACAGGAAACAACCCAGCACGATCAGGAATGGATTGCGCATCCGCACCGCCAGTACCGGCATGGTCAGGGCGGAGACCAGACCCAGGGTCGAGAACAGCGCCACCATCGCGCCACCCATCGCCGCGCTGCCGCCGGCTTCGACCAGCAGTTTCGGCAACCAGGTGAACATCGAGTAGGTGATCAGCGAGGTCATGCCGAACATCAAGGCCATGCCCCAGGCCACGGGAGAGCGCCAGATGCGTCCACCGGTGGTCGGTTCAGCCAGTTCCGGCGCCTCGTCGTCGGCGGTCACCGCGCGGTCGTGTATCTGCGCCAGCGGCGAGGCATGGCGACGTTCGATGACCAGCAAGGCCGTCCACGGCAGCATGGCGACGATCGCGAATACGGCCCAGGAGCCCAGCGAAACCTGCCAGTTGCTGGCGGTTGCCATGGGCACCGCGAACAGTGCGGGCAGGATCGTGCCCAGCTGCAACACGGTGATGTACAGCGTGCTGACCGTGCCTACGCGGTCGGCGAAATAACGCTTCACCAGCGGCGGCAGCACGATGTTGCCGATGCCCATGCCGGCCAGCGCGATTCCCGACCCGACCAGCAGGCCGGCGGTGCCGCCCGCAGCCGAACGCAGCAGCAATCCGATCGTGGCCAGCAACATGGACAGCAGCGCGGTGCGTTCCAGGCCGACGCGGTGCGCGATGCGCGGGGTCAATGCGCCGAACAGGGCGAAGGCCGCGGTCGGCATCATCCCGAACACGCCGGTCATGGTCGTGCCGAAACCGAACAGGCGGCCCAGTTCGTCGAGCAGCGGTGTCAGCGAGGTGACCGCGGTGCGCAGGTTGAACGCGGACAGCACGATGCCGACCAGCACCAGGCCACGGCCGGACCAGAGCGATCGGGAAAGCGGGGAGGAAGTGCCTTGCGGTGGCGTGGGGTCGTTCATGCGTGGGAATTATCGCTGATGCGGATGACGCCGATGGGGCATGGAACATCGCGCTTTCCGCGCGTCGGAATCCTGTAGGAGCGCCCCATGGGCGCGAGCTCTTAGTCCGGATCGTCGATATGTTCGGTAAGAGCTCGCGCCCATGGGGCGCTCCTACACGGATGACGATTTTCCCGGTGCTCCCGGCGAAGAGCCACAAAAAAACCGGCACTAGGCCGGTTTCCTGTTCTTCTTGGTCGGGGAGACAGGATTCGAACCTGCGACCTCTACGTCCCGAACGTAGCGCTCTACCAGACTGAGCTACACCCCGATGAAGCCGCGTATTGTATTCAGTCCGGATGGGGTCGGGCAAGTGGTGTGTGGATTTCCGCCTGCATCGGCCGTTCAGCCGCTAAAATGCCGGCTTGCCGTCAATGCCGCCGTGCGGCCGCCATCCGGGAGTTTTCGCTTGATCAAGCCGCGCACGCCGCCAGGGGTCATGGAGCTGCTGCCCCGCGACCAGATCGCCTTCCAGCGCATGCTGGACACGATCCGCCGCAACTACGAGCGTTTCGGGTTCCTGCCGGTGGAAACCCCGGTCTTCGAACTGTCCGAGGTCCTGCTGACCAAGTCGGGCGGGGAAACCGAGCGCCAGGTGTATTTCGCCCAGTCCACCGGCGCTCTGGCCAAGACTGGCGAAAGCGGGGCCGTCGAAGGGCTGCCGGAGTTGGCCCTGCGCTTCGACCTGACCGTGCCGCTGGCCCGTTACGTGGCCGAGCACGAGCACGAACTGGCCTTCCCGTTCCGCCGTTACCAGATCCAGCGCGTGTACCGCGGCGAACGCGCCCAGCGCGGGCGCTTCCGCGAGTTCTACCAGTGCGACATCGATGTGATCGGCAAGGATGCGCTGAGCATCCGCTTCGACGCCGAGATCCTGGCGGTGATCCACGCGGTGTTTTCGGAATTGGGCATCGGCGACTTCACCATCCAGTTGAACAACCGCAAGCTGATGCGCGGCTTCTTCGAGGCGCAGGGCGTCGTCGATGCGGAGCAGCAGGCGCTGGTGCTGCGCGAAGTCGACAAGCTGGACAAGCGCGGCGCGGATTACGTGCGCGAAACGCTCACCGGCGAAGGCTTTGGCCTGTCCGCCGCGGCTGCGCGGAAGATCCTGGATTTCGTTTCCGTGCGCTCCAGCTCGCATGCGGATGCGCTCGACCAGATCGACAAGGTGGTGAACGAGATCCAGAACTCCACCGGAGGCAGCCAGTCGCTGCACGACGGAGCCACCGAACTGCGCGAAGTGCTTGCGCTGGTCAAGGAGCTGGGTGTTCCCGAGACCGGCTACTGCCTGAATTTCTCCATCGCGCGTGGCCTGGATTACTACACCGGCACCGTGTACGAAACGATGCTGGACGACTACCCGCAGATCGGTTCGATCTGTTCCGGCGGACGCTATGACGACCTGGCCAGCCACTACACCAGGTCGAAATTGCCGGGCGTGGGTATTTCCATCGGCCTGACCCGCTTGTTCTGGCAGCTGCGCGAAGCGGGGCTGGTGGCGGGCGTCGATGAAAGCTCGGTGCAGGCGATGGTGGCGCTGATGGAAGAAAACCAGCTCACCGATTCGCTGGATATCGCCCGGCGCCTGCGCGCGGGCGGCATCAACACCGAAGTGCAGATGGAACCGAAGAAGCTGGGCAAGCAGTTCCAGTACGCCTCGCGCGCCGGGATCCGCTTCGTGGTCCTGGCTGGCGAGGACGAACTTGCGCGTGGCGTGGTCACGGTCAAGGACCTGGCCCGCGAACAGCAATTCGAAGTGACCCGCGAGCAACTGGCTTCCAGCCTGCGCGTGGAGCTGGAACAGACCCGCGCACTCGCCGGCCGCTGAAACTCCCGTATTCGATGAAACCGAGCCTTCAATGAAACCAATCCAACTCGATGGACAATCCCTGACCCGCGACCAGCTGGTTGCGATCGCCTGCGGCGCCAATGTCGGGCTGGACCCGGTCGCGCTGAAGGCAGTGGCGCGCGCCGCCGATTTCCTGGCCGAACAGGTGCGCCGCGAAGAACCGATCTATGGCGTTTCCACCGGTTTCGGCAGCAACGCCGACAAGCTGCTGGGCGCGCACCCGTTGCGCGATGCATTGCCCGGCGCGAAGAAATCGGGCGTTTCGCTGCATGAGGAACTGCAGAACAACCTGATCATCACCCACGCCGTGTGCGTGGGCGAGCCGATGTCGGCGGAAGTGGTGCGGGCCATGCTCGGCATCCGCATCAATACCTTGCTGCGTGGACATTCCGGCATCCGCGTGCAGACCCTGGAAGCGATGGCGGCGATGCTCAATGCCGGCATTGTGCCGGTGGTGCCGGAACTGGGTTCGGTCGGCGCTTCCGGTGATCTGGCGCCGCTTTCGCACCTGGCGCTGGTCTTGCTCGGCGGCGGCGAAGCTTTCTACCAAGACGAGCGCATGGCGGGCGCGCAGGCGTTGCAGCGTGCCGGCCTGACCCCGGTCAAGCTTTCCTACAAGGAAGGCCTGGCCTTGAACAACGGCACCGCGCAGATGCTGGCGATGGGCGTGCTTTCGCTGCACAAGCTGGACGCCTTGCTGGACACCGCCGATCTTGCCGCGGCGATGACCATCGATGCGTTCGCCGGGCGCCTGGGCGCGTTTGCGGAAGAAGTGCACGCCTTGCGCCCGCATCCGGGACAGGTGCAGGTGGCCTCGCGCCTGCGCGAGTTGCTGCAGGGTTCCACCCTGGCCGATATTTCCTACCACCTGGTGCCGAAGTTCAGGCAGTGGCTGCCGCAGAGCTGGAACGTGCCCGACATCGGCTGGCCGGAAGCGCAGCAGCTGCGTTTCGACATCGGTTGGGACTGGGTGCCCAGCGACCAGCGGCATGGGCGCGAGAAGTTCTATAAGCGTTTCCGCCCCTTCCGCGGCGGCAAGAAGCACCAGCCGCAGGACAGCTACTCGTTGCGTTGCATTCCGCAGGTGCATGGCGCGGTGCGCGACGCGGTGGCGCAGGCCAAGCGCGTGCTGGATATCGAGCTGAACTCGGTCACCGACAATCCGCTGGTATTCCCGGACAAGGCCGATGCCGCCCATGTCGAAGAACAGGTGATTTCCGCCGGCCATTTCCACGGCATGCCGCTGGCATTGGCGATGAGCTACGTGAAGGCATCGATCCCGGTACTGGCTTCGATCAGCGAACGCCGGCTCAACAAGCTGGTCGATCCGGCCACCAACGACGGGCTGCCCGCATTCCTGATCGGCAACGAGGACGGCACCGAGTCGGGCCACATGATCGTGCAGTACACCGCCGCCGCCATCGTCAACGACCTGGCCAGCCGCGCGCATCCGGCCTCGGTGTTTTCGATACCCACCAGTGCGAATGCGGAAGACCATGTGTCGATGGGCGCCAACGAGGCGCGCCAGGTATTGGCGATGACCCGCGACCTGTCCAAGGTGTTGGCGTTGGAGTTGTACACCGCCGCACAGGCGCTGGACCTGCGCATGGACATGATCAATGCCGCGCGCGAGCTGTCGCGGCGTACCGATGCGGCGACGTTCGCGGCGAAAGTGCAGGGTGCTGCGCAGGGCGACGCGGCTGCCCGCGAGGTATTCCTCGGCGAAGTCGAAGACCTGCGCGCGGAACTGGCGAAGGCCGATGAATTCCATCCGGGCCGGGCGGTCGCGGCCGCGCATGCGGCGATCCGGGCGGAGATCCCGTTCCTGGATCGCGACCGCGCGATGGATGGAGAAGTCGCCACCGCGGTCAGCCTGGTGGAATCCGGCAAGCTGCTGGATGCGATCCGCCAGGCTGGTTGAGCCTTGCCCGCCAAGGGGACTTCCTCCGGGACGTAGGTAGAGCCGGGCTTGCCCGGCTGCTGTTGCTTGAGCCCCGTAGCCCGGGTGGAGCGTAGCGATACCCGGGAAAGATTTTTCCGAAGACCAAAAGCCCCGGGTATCGCCTTCGGCTCCACCCGGGCTACCGTCTGTTGGGGATCAATGCTTCGACTGTTCGCTGCCGGCTTCCACCGCAGCCCAGACCCGCAGCAGGTTGCCGCCGAGTATTTTCTTCAAGTCCTCTTCCTTGTAGCCGCGCGCCTGCAGGCCGGCCACCAGGTTGGGGTAATCGGCGACGTTGCGCAGGCCTTCGGGAAGGTTTCCGGAAACGCCGTCGAAGTCGGAACCCAGGCCGACATGGTCGATGCCGATCAGCTTGACCGCGTAGTCGATCTGGTCGAGCACGGCGGTGATCGGAGTGGCGGGAGTCGGGTGGCTGCGTTGCCATTCCTTGTCGAAGGCGGCTTCATCCTCGACCGGCTTGCCAGCGGCGCGCGCGGCGGCATTGCGCTCGCCCAGGGTCGCCGAGGCGACGAAATAGGCCTGCATATTGTCGGCAGCCTGTCGGTTGACGAAACCGATCCCGAAGGTGAGCTGCACCACACCACCCTTCGCGGCGATGGCCTTGGCCAGTTCGTCACTGACGTTGCGCTCGAAGCCCGGGGTGAAGTGGCGGAATCCGGAATGGCTGGCGATGACCGGCACGCTGCTCAGTTCGATCGCTTGCGCCGCCGTGGCATCGGATACGTGCGACACATCCACCATGATGCCCAGCCGGTTCATTTCGGCGACCACCTTCTTGCCGAACGGGCTCAGGCCCTGCCATTGGTGTTTCTGGCTGTAGGACGAATCGCTGATGCGGTTGCTGGCGCTGTGGGCAAGGGTGATGTAACGCACGCCGCGCGCATGGAATTGCGCAAGCTGGGCCAGGTCATCGCCGATAGGCGCGCCATTTTCCATGCCCAATGCCAGCAACACGTGGTTGCCCGCGCGCAGGCGTTCGACGTCGCCGGGCGATGTGAGCAGGGCGAATTTGTCGGGATGCCGGCCGACCATGGCTTCGACCGCGTCGATCTGTCGATTCGCGATCTGGCGGGCGGTGCCAAGCGCATCCTCCTCGGGCGAGGTGTAGATCGACATGAAGGCCACGTCCAGGCCGCCTTCGCGCGCGCGCGGGTAGTCGAATTCACGACTTGGCGTCAGCTTGCCCAGGTCCTCCCATTTCGCCAGCAGTTCGGTGGGCGCATCGATGTGGGTATCGACGATCACCGCATCCTGGGCGAGTTTCTGCGCGGGAGTTGCGTTGTCCGCGGCAAGCACGTTTTCCACCAACAGCAACAGCGCGAAGACGACGATGAGGCGACTGGACATTTGCATTCCGGAATGGCTTGGGAACGGTGATCCTAACGTCGATGCCTGTTGGGCGATAGGGCAGGGTGAGGTGGTAGCCGTGAGCCGGTAGCCGGAGAGCAGCTCTTTATTCCCGGCTCCCATCAAAGCGTCCGCACGCAGTCCCGCCCTTCCGCCTTGGCCGCATACAAGGCCTGGTCGGCCACCTGCAGCGCCGATTCGATGCTGTTCTTGGCCGCGACATCGACCGAATGCACGCCGATGCTGGCGGAAACCGGGATCACCAGGTCGCCGCTCACGCAGGGCCGGCGATTCAGGCTTTGCCGCAGTTCCTCGGCGACCGCGCTGGCCTGGGCCAGGTCCATGCCGGGCAGGGCGGCGATGAACTCCTCGCCGCCGAAACGCGCCAGCAACGCGCCATGCGGCGCCAGCGCCTCGGCCATGGTATTGGAGGTGCAGCGCAGGCAATCGTCACCGACCAGGTGGCCGTAGCTGTCGTTGATTTTCTTGAAGTGATCAAGGTCGATCATCAGCAGGGAAATCGGGTGGCGGCTATTGCGCGCCTCGGACAACAGGTGCTCGAAAGCCTCCCGGAAATGGGTGCGGTTGTACAAGTCGGTCAGGCCATCGTGGCGGCTGAACTCGTTGAGCCGGTGGTGCGCGTCTTCCAATTGGCCCAGCGCGCTGCGCAATTCCGAGGTGCGCTGTTCGACCTTTTGTTCCAGCTGGTCGCGGGCTTCGCGCACGATCCGTTCGTTCTCGTTGCGCAAGGCCGCGTAGCGGTAACCCAGGGCTATCGAAAGCAGCAGCATTTCCAGCGCGGAGCCGATCTGCACGCCGTATTCGGTGATGAAGTTCTTCGGCAGCAGATTGAAGGCGATGGCCGCGAACATGCCGGTGCCCAGCAGGAACAGGAACCAGGCCAGCAGGAACAGCTTGGCCGGCTTGTAGCCGCGCCGCAGGACCACGACGGTTTCCACCAGGATCCAGCCGATGCATGGGAACACCGCGGCCGACGCCAGCGGCACCACGCTGCGATAGGGCAGCTGCGTGGCGACGATGGCGAGGAGGGCGAAGAAGGCGATGATCGCCAGCGCCACCCGGTCGCCGAAACGCCAGCGCTGCTTCAGTTCCAGGAATATCCGCGCGAACTGCTGCATGCCGATCAGTGCGAAACAGATCGACAAGGGCACCATGTGGTCGGCCAACCAGGCGGACCTGGGCCACAGGTATTCGAAGCCCAGTCCGTTGAGGGTGAACAGCACCAGGCCGAAGGCGCTGATGTGGAACAGGTACCAGAAATAGCCGGAGTCGCGCAGTGTCAGCCACAACACCAGGTTGTAGATGAAAAGCGCCAGCAGGATGCCGTAGTACAGGCCGATGGCGAACTGGGCATCGCGCGATTGTTCGATGAAGGCGGTCGGCGCGTACAACCGCAACGGCACCTGCATCGAGCTTTCGCTCTGCACGCGCACCAGCAAGTCGACGGTCTGCCCTTGCGGCAGGCTCAGCCAGAAATTCGGATGCCGGTAGCGGATATTGCGCTGGTCGAAGGGCAGGTGGTCGCCACCCGCGGTATGGACCATGCGGCCATCGGCATAGGTCGCATACAGGTCGATGCGATCGCTGAGCGCGTATTCCTGGGTCAGCAGCCACTTGTCCACCGGGCTGTCCAGATTGCTGACTTGCACATGGAACCAATAAGCGCCGTCCTGGAAGCCGAAGGAGGGGTTTTCGCCCGGTATCGGCAGGAAAGCGCCGTCGGCCAGGCGTGTCCTGGCGGCGGCAAGGTCGTCCGTGCCGGATTGGTCATGGTGGAAGCTGGTATACGGGGCCAGCGGCACCTGCGAAGTGGCTGCGGATATCCGCAGCGGCGTCAACGCCAAAGCGTCCGCAGCCAGCAAGGCAAGAAAGGCCAATAACAGTCGAATCAGTCGGCTCCGCCAACGCAGCATCCTGCTAACTCCCCAAGGTATGTGGCCGGGTTGCTGGTCCACCCCGTGGACCGTGTCCTGAGTTTACCCCGCAAGGTCGCGGCCCCCAATGGGTTTTGCCCTGTTCCTGTATTCCTGTTCCACCCTTGAACGGAATAACCGGCGATCCGGGGACAGCGGGGACGGAGTGCCCCGGGTTACCGCTTGACGGTTGGCCGGGAGATCTATTAATGTATTAACGCGCTATTACATTGATACAAGATGCCTCCATGAAGATATCCCGATGAAACGCCGTTCCGCTGCCGATGATCGCGCCGCTTCCGCCTCGCTGCAGGCGTTGTCGCGCGCGCTGACCGCCCTGGGCAAGGCCGAGGATGTGCGCGCATTCCTGCAGGACCTGTGCACGCCGGCGGAGCTGGAGGCGATGGCCGATCGCTGGCGGGTGGTGCCCCTGCTGCTCAAGGAAGTGCCCTACCGGGAAATCCACGACCTGACCGGGGTCAGCGTCACCACCATCGGGCGCGTCGCGCGCACCCTGGAAAGCGGCACCGGTGGCTACGCCGCCGCCCTGCGCCGCCAGCAATCCCGTTCCGCCATCGCTTCCCACTGAGTCCGCCCGCATGAGTCCCTTGGTCGCCCCCGCGACGCGCGATCGCCTGCGCATCGCCATCCAGAAAAGCGGACGCCTGGCCGAACCGGCGCGGGCGCTGCTTTCCGCCTGTGGCCTGAGCTGGCGCGAAAGCCGCGACAAGCTGTTCTGCTATGGCGAATCCTTGCCGGTCGACCTGCTGCTGGTGCGCGACGACGACATCCCGGGCCTGATCGCGGATGGGGTCTGCGACTTCGGCGTGGTTGGCCGCAATGAACTCAATGAGCAAGCCGCCGCACGCGCCAGCTTCGGCCTGTCCGACGCCTATACGGAAGTCCGGGCGCTGGGCTTCGGTAATTGCAGGCTGATGCTGGCGGTGCCTGAAACCTGGGAATGGACCGGTGCGTCGCAACTGCAGGGCATGCGCATCGCCACTAGTTATCCCGCGATCCTGGCCGAATGGCTGGAAAAGCAGGGCGTACGCGCGAGCGTGGTGGAGTTGTCCGGCTCGGTGGAAATCGCGCCAAAACTCGGCACTGCCGACCTGATCTGCGACCTGGTGTCGAGCGGCGCCACGCTGTTGGCCAACCAGCTAAAACCGGTGGAAACGCTGCTGGAAAGCGAAGCGGTGCTGGCTGGGCCCACGCGCGCGCTTGAGGACCAGCGCGCTGATCTGGCCGCGATGCTGCTGCGGCGGATGGATGGCGTGCTCAAGCTCAAGGACAGCAAGTTGCTGATGTTCCGCGCCGACCGCGCCACCGTGCCCGCGCTGCTGCGCCTGCTGCCGGATGCGGATCCGCCGACTTACCTGGCCGCGGACGACGAAGGCCCGCTGTCGTTGCAGGCCATGTGCCACGGCCTGGTGACCTGGCAATGCCTGGAGGAGCTTGAGCGTGCCGGTGCCCGCAGCCTGATGGTGTTGTCGGTGGAAAGGTCGCTGGCATGAACCGGCTGGATTGGTCGTCGATGGATGCCGAAGCGCGTCGCGCGGCCTTGCTGCGTCCCGTGCAGCAGGTCGCCACGGAGACATGCGAAGCGGTGGCCGCGTTGCTGGACGAAGTGCGCCAGCGCGGCGATGCGGCCTTGCGTGAAATCACCCTTCGTTTCGACAAGGTCCTGCTGGAAGATTTCGAGGTCGGCGAGGAAGAGTTCGCGGCGGCCGAAGCCGCGGTTTCCACCGAACTGAAAACCGCCATGCGCCAGGCCGTGCAGCGCATCGAAGCCTTCCACCGCGCCGGCATCGCCCAACCTTACGCAGTGGAAACCGCCCCCGGCGTGGTCTGCGAACGGATCCTGCGCCCGATCCGCCGGGTCGGCCTGTATGTGCCGGCTGGCACCGCGCCCCTGCCTTCCACCGCGCTGATGCTGGGCATCCCCGCGCGACTCGCTGGTTGTACGGAAGTGCTGCTGTGCACGCCACCACGCAAGGATGGCAGCGCCGATCCGGCCGTGCTGGTCGCGGCAAGAATGACCGGCGTGTCGCGCGTGCTCAAGCTCGGCGGCGCCCAGGCCATAGCGGCGATGGCTTTCGGCACAGCCTCGATCGGCAAGTGCGACAAGCTCTTCGGTCCTGGCAACAGCTATGTCACCGAAGCCAAGCAGCAGGTTGCGCGCGCCGGCGTGGTCGCCATCGACATGCCGGCCGGACCTTCGGAAGTGCTGGTAATCGCCGATGCTGGCGCCAATCCCTCATTCGTGGCGGCGGATCTGCTGTCCCAGGCCGAACACGGACCCGATTCGCAGGTATTGCTGTTGTCAGACGATGCGGGACTGCTGGCCGCTGTCGAACGACAGATCGCATTGCAGCTCAAGGAATTGCCGCGCGCCGGGATCGCCCGTCTTGCGCTGTCGGCATCGCGCCTGATCAAGGTGGACTCGCTGCGGCAAGCCTTCGCCATCAGCAACGACTATGCCCCGGAACACCTGATCCTGGCCTTGCGCGAACCGCGCGCCTGGCTGGACAAGGTGGAAGCGGCGGGTTCGGTATTCCTCGGCGACTACACGCCTGAAGCCCTGGGCGATTACTGCAGCGGCACCAACCACGTCCTTCCCACCAGCGGCGCGGCGGCTGCTTACAGCGGGGTCAGTGTGTCCAGTTTCCAGAACGCTGTCAGTGTGCAATCCGCCTCGCCCATCGGCATCGCCGGTATCGGTGGCTGCGCAATCACCTTGGCTACGGCCGAAGGACTGGAAGCGCATGCCAATGCGGTCCGGTTGCGCATGCGGGAGATCGCGGCATGAGCGACGTGCTTGCCCTGGTGCGCGAGGACTTGCGTGGGTTCGGCGGGTACAGTTCCGCGCGCAGCGAAAAGCTGCACGGCGATGTATGGTTGAACGCGAATGAATCGGCATGGCCCAATCCGGCCGACACCGCCGCCAGCAGTCGCCGTTATCCCGATCCGCAACCGATTGCCCTGCGCAATACGCTGGCTGCGATCTATGGCTGCGAAGCCTCGCAATTGCTGATCGGGCGGGGCAGCGACGAAGCCATCGATTTGCTGGTGCGCGCGTTGTGCAATCCGGGCAAGGATGCGGTGGTCATCACTCCGCCCGTGTTCGGCATGTATGCGGTCTGTGCGCGATTGCAGAATGCGCCGGTCATCGAGGTTCCCTTGCGCGACACTGGGGATGGTCTTGAACCCGACCTCGATGCCATCGCCGGGACTGCGACCGAGACGGGCGCGAAACTGGTCTTCCTGTGTTCGCCCTCCAATCCGGCGGGTTCCGCGATTCCACTCGCCGACATCGCACGGTTGGCGAAACTGTTGGAAGGCGTCGCGCTGGTGGTGGTGGATGAAGCCTACGGGGAATTTTCGGATATTCCCTCCGCAGTCGCGTTGCAATCGGATCACTCCAATATCGTGGTCCTGCGCACCCTGTCCAAGGCCCATGCGCTGGCCGCCGTCCGCATTGGCGTGGCGATCGGCGATGCATCGTTGATCGAAGTCCTGCGCCGTTGCCAGGCTCCTTATCCGGTGCCGACGCCCTGTGCCGAGCTGGCGTTGGCGGGATTGGCTCCGGAAGCATTGGTCGAGACTGCGAAAAGAGTCGCGCTGGTCCGATCCGAACGGGCCCGCTTGCAGTCGGCGCTGGCCGGATCGCCGGGAGTGCTGCGGGTTTATCCGTCGCAAGGCAACTATCTGCTGGTGCGGTTCCGTGATGCGGAAACAGCGTTTTGCTCGCTGCTTGCGGCAGGCATCGTGGTCCGAGACCAACGCGCCGCGCCGCAGTTGGGCGATGCGTTGCGCATCACCCTTGGTTTGCCGGAGCAGAACGACAGGGTGATATCTGTCTTGTGCGCCATGGAGGTAGCGGCATGAATATTTCTGTGCGATGGCTTGGCATGCAGAACAAGAGCAAATCCCCCTCAATCCCCCTTTTGCAAAGGGGGAAGACAAGAAGCAATGCCTCGCCTCCATTGAGGACCGGTCGATATCCCCCCTTCGCAAAAGGGGGGCAGGGGGGATTTGCCCCTGGCTCCAGCGGTGAAGAACCATGACCCCCATCCTCTTCATCGACCGCGACGGCACCCTGATCGAGGAGCCATCCGACTTCCAGATCGATACCTACGAAAAGATCCGCTTCGTGAAGGATGTGGTCCCGGCATTGCTGAAGCTGCGCGATGCCGGCTACCAGTTCGTGATCGTCAGCAACCAGGACGGCTTGGGAACCAAGGATTATCCGCGAGAATCCTTTGATGGCCCCAACAACCTGATGCTGCAGGTCTTCGAGAGCCAGGGCATCGTGTTCCGCGATGTGCTGATCGATTGCAGTTGGCCCAGCGACAACGCGCCCACGCGTAAGCCTGCGATTGGCCTGGTGGTTCCGTACCTGCAGGATCGCGGCATCGATTGGTCGCGTTCGGCGATGGTCGGCGACCGCGACACCGATATCGCCTTCGCCGACAACCTGCGCATCCGTGGCTTCAAGTTGAAGAGCGCGCAGTTTGGCGGCGACTGGGATTGGTCCGGCGTTGCCCATGAACTTGCCGATGCGCCACGCCGCGCCATGGTCGAACGCAATACCAGGGAAACGAAAATCCGCGTCGAAGTCGATCTGGATCGCATCGCCGAACCCGCCATCGCCACCGGCCTGCCGTTCTTCGACCATATGCTGGAACAGATCGGCAAGCATGGCGGCTTCGCGCTGGATATCCGCACCGATGGCGACCTGCACATCGATGAACACCATACGGTCGAGGACACCGGCCTGGCCCTGGGGCAGGCGTTGAAGCAGGCATTGGGCGACAAGCGCGGGATCGGCCGCTATGGCTTTACCCTGCCGATGGACGAAACCCTCGCCAGCGCCGCGCTGGATTTCAGCGGGCGCCCGTATTTCGTCTTCAGCGGCGGATTCAAGCGCGAACGCGTCGGCGACCTGCCGACCGAACTGGTCCCGCATTTCTTCCGTTCCGTCTGCGACGCCTCGGGCCTGAATCTCAACCTACAGGTGCAAGGCGACAACGATCACCACAAGGTCGAAGCCTGCTTCAAGTCGTTCGCTCGCGCGCTGCGACAGGCGATCAGGCGCGAAGGCGCCGAGTTGCCCAGCACCAAGGGCATGCTTTGATGAAGCCCGCTTTGATGAAAGTGGCCTTGGTGGATGCGGGCGGGGCGAACCTTGGCTCGGTGCGGTTCGCCTTGCAGCGCCTGGGCGTGGAAGCCACGTTGACCGGCGATGCAAGCGTGATCCGCAATGCCGACCGGGTGATCCTGCCCGGGGTCAGCACCGCCGGCACGGTGATGCGGCGGCTGCGCGAGCTGGATCTGGTGGAAACATTGCGCAATCTCGATGTCCCGCTGCTCGGGGTCTGCGTCGGCATGCAACTGCTGTTTGAAGCTTCAGACGAAGGCGATGTGGAATGCCTCGGCCTGCTGCCGGGCCGGGTATCCAAGCTGTCTGCCAGCACCGGTATCCGCGTTCCGCACATGGGCTGGAACACGCTGCTGCCGGTGCGCAGCAATTCCCTGTCCGCCGGAATCGGCAGCGACGACCGCGCCTATTTCGTGCACAGCTACGCCGCGCCAGTGACGCCGGACTGTGTGTTCTCGTGCGAATACGGCACTACCTTCGCTTCGGTCGTGCAGCGCGGCAAGGTGGCGGGTGCGCAGTTCCATCCGGAGCGTTCGGCCGGGACGGGCGCGCGGCTGTTGCGCAATTTCATCGAGCAGGGCCTGGCATGAGCGGATTCATCGTCTATCCGGCCATCGATGTGCGCGAAGGGCGCGTGGTCAGGCTTGCCCAGGGCGACTATGCGCGCGAGACCAGTTATCAACTAGATCCGCTGGAAACCGCGCGTCGCTATGCCGCACAAGGCGCTACCTGGCTGCATCTGGTCGATCTGGATGCTGCGCGGGCGGGCGGCTACACGCTCGCGCCATTGCTGCGCGAAATCCGTGATTCCACCGGATTGCAGGTGCAGACCGGTGGCGGCGTGCGCGCGCGCGACGATGTTGCGCGGATTCTCGCTGCGGGCGCCACGCGCGTGGTCATTGGTTCGCTTGCGGTGAAGGATCCGCAGCGGGTGCTGGAATGGATTTCCGAATTCGGCGTAGATCGCATCACCGTGGCCCTGGATTGCCGGCAAGATGAATCAGGAACCTGGCGCCTGCCGGTGCATGGTTGGACCGAAACCGCTGCCGCCACGCTGGACGAGCTCGCCGCGCGCTATGCCGAGGCTGGCCTGCAACACCTGTTGAGCACCGATATCGCCCGCGATGGCATGTTGTCCGGGCCGAACGGCGACCTGTATGCGCGCCTGCAATCCATCGCACCCGGGTCGCGGGTGCAGGCATCCGGTGGTGTCCGTAACGTGGCCGATGTCGTCGCGGCGAAAGCGCAGGGTTGTGCCGGCATCGTGCTCGGCCGCGCGCTGCTGGAAGGCAAGCTTGATCTGGAAGAGGCGCTGGCATGCTGAGCCGGCGCATCATTCCCTGCCTGGACGTGCGCGAGGGCCGCGTGGTCAAAGGCGTGCGTTTCCGCGACCACGTGGACGTGGGCGATATCGCCGAGCTGGCCCTGCGCTATCGCGACGAGGGCGCCGATGAGCTGGTGTTCTACGACATCGGCGCCAGTCCGGAAGGGCGTTCCGTCGATCATGACTGGGTGGAACGTGTTTCAAGCCTGCTCGACATTCCGTTCTGCGTCGCCGGCGGCATCCGCGACGTGGAAACCGCGCGCGCGGTGCTGCATGCGGGTGCGGACAAGATCTCGGTCAACAGTCCGGCACTGGAGCGACCTGGCCTGATTTCCGAACTGGCCGATGCCTTCGGCGTGCAGTGCATCGTGGTCGGCATCGATTCGATCCGTGAGGCCGATGGTGAGTGGCGCGTACGCAGCAATACCGGCGATCCTTCGAAGACCAAGGCGCTGCCCTTGCGCACGCTGGACTGGCTGGTCGAGGCGCAGCGCCTGGGCGCGGGCGAGATCGTCTTGAACTGCATGGACAGCGATGGCGTGCGCCGTGGTTACGACCTCGTCCAGTTGCGGGAGGCGAGGGCGCTTTGCGAAGTGCCGCTGGTTGCCTCCGGGGGCGCGGGCGAAATGCAGCACTTCGCCGACGTGTTCCGCGACGCCGATGTCGACGGCGCGCTGGCCGCCAGCGTATTCCACAGTGGCGCCATCGCCATTCCCGCGCTCAAGCGCTATTTGCGTTCGCAACAGATAGAGGTGCGCGATGGCGCATGAATTCGACAAGCTGGACTGGGCGAAGAGTGACGGGTTGCTGCCCGCCATCGTCCAGGACGCAGTCAATCTGCGCGTGCTGATGCTCGGTTACATGAATGCCGAAGCGCTGGCGATCACACGTGCCAGCGGCCTCGTCACTTTCTACAGCCGCAGCAAACAGCGCCTGTGGAAGAAGGGTGAGACTTCGGGTCACGTGCTGGAACTGGTGTCGATCCAAGCGGATTGCGACAACGACACGTTGCTGGTGCTGGCCAATCCGCAGGGGCCGACCTGCCATCTGCAGCGTGCAAGCTGTTTCCCGGAGGCGCCTGGCGATTTTCTGGGCGACCTGGACGCACTGGTTGCGCAGCGCGAACGTGAGCGTCCAGCCGGAAGCTACACGACCGGGCTGTTTGAGGGTGGCGTGCGCCGGATTGCCCAGAAGGTGGGCGAAGAGGGGGTGGAAACCGCGTTGGCCGCAGTCGTGCAGGAGGATGAGGCATTGCTGGGAGAAGCCGCGGACCTCATGTTCCATCTGACCGTGCTGCTGCGCGCACGCGGGCTTTCCCTGGGCGACGCGGCGCGGGTGCTGGAGCAAAGGCATCGGGAATAGACGGATGACGTAGGAGCGACGTGAGTCGCGAAGGGACGTCCACAAGAATCAATAGTCGCGACTCACGTCGTTCCTACGCATGCCGTTGGATCGGGTCATAATTGGCGCGACGTCCCTTGGAAGCCACCCATGCGCTTGATCGTATCCGCTGCTTTAATGCTGCTGGCCGTTCCTGCATTCGCAAAACCTGCGCCGTGCAACCAAGGCGTGGTCTGGGAAGATGACAACGGCAACGGTCGAATCGACCTCGGTGAAAAGCCGTTGGCGGGGATCAAGGTTTCCGATGGCGTGGAACTGGCGCTGACCGATGCAGCCGGCAGGTATCGACTGCCGGTAGTCGATGGACGCACGGTATTCGTGATCAAACCGGCGGGATACGCCCTGCCGGAACGCAAGAGTGGGCTGCCGGATTTCTGGGCCAATATCCGCACCAAGGCGGGTCCTGCGCTCAGATATGGCGGCATTCCCGTTGCTTCCCCCCTGTGCAGGGGCTTCGGATTGTTGCCGAAGCCTGTGGACGCGGATAACGGCACTCCATTGGAAGTGCTGGTGTTCTCCGACACCCAGACCAAAAGCCGGGCCGATATCGATTACTACAAGCGCGATATCGTCGAGCCCCTGGCCGGCAAGCACCACGCCACGCTTGGCTTGACGCTCGGCGACGTGGTCAATGATGACCTCTCGCTGTATCCGCGGCTCAACCAGGTCACGCGCATGTTGCAGGTGCCGTGGCTGCACATCGCCGGCAACCATGATCTGGATTTCGATGCGGCCCGTGATGAGGACTCGCTGCTGACTTATCGCAACACCTATGGCCCTGATACTTTTGCTTGGGAAGAACAGCAGGCGGTGTTCATCGGCATGGATGACGTGATCTACATGCCCGGCAAGAAACCAGCCTACGTCGGTGGCCTGCGCGAAGACCAGTTCGCCTTCCTTGAAGCTTACCTGCCCACGGTGCCAAAGGACCGGTTATTGGTGATCGGCGTGCATATCCCGTTCTTCGATGCCAAGCCCAATGTGGAAACCTTCCGCCATGCCGACCGCGCGCGGCTATTCGCATTGTTGAGGGACTTTCCGCACGTACTGCTGCTCAGTGGCCATAGTCATACCCAGCAACACGTGGGCCATGGCGCCAGCAACGACTGGCATGGCGCCACGCCGCTGCACGAGTACAACGTCGGCGCGGCCTGTGGCGCGTTCTGGTCGGGCGTGAAGGATGCGCAGGGCATCCCGGACACCACCATGGCGGATGGCACGCCGAATGGTTACGCCAGCTTGCAGGTGCGAAGTGGCGGTGCGTATTCGCTGGCTTGGCATCCGGCGCGCGATCCGGACCGCGGGATGTCGCTGCACGCACCCAAGGTGTTGCGGAAGGGCGCTTATCCTGCCTTCGCGGTGTACGCCAATGTGTTCATGGGCCAGGACGACAGCAAGGTGGAATATCGTGTCGATGGGGGCCAATGGAAGACGATGGCGCTTGTGCGCCAGCCTGATCCGAACCTGTTGGCCGAAAATGCCCGCGACGACGATGCCGATGCGTTGCGCGGTTACGACCGTTCACCCGAAGCTGTACCCTCGCGGCACCTGTGGCGCGGCGCCTTGCCCACCGATCTGGTCGTGGGCGAACATCGGATCGAGGTGCGCACGCAGGATCCCTGGCGCGGCGAGCAGTCTTCTTCCACGAACTATCGCCTGCAGGAAGCAACGGAGTAGCCGACTATGCCAGTCCCCGACGACTTGCCCGTCAAGCACTTCAAGGATCAGAAGTCCTGGGAGAAATGGCTGGCAGTCAATGCTGGTGAAAAGGGCATCTGGCTGCAGATCGCCAAGAAGGACTCCGGCATCGCCTCGGTGAACTACGCCGAAGCGCTGGAGGTGGCGCTCTGCCATGGCTGGATAGACGGGCAGAAGCGCGGACAAGACGAGCAGTTCTTCCTGCAGCGTTTCACCCCGCGTCGTCCACGCAGCTTGTGGTCGAAGATCAACATCGGTCACGTCGAACGGTTGATTGCCGCAGGCCGGATGCAGGTTGGTGGACTGCGCGAGGTCGAGGCTGCGAAAGCGGACGGCCGCTGGGACGCCGCGTATCAAGGCTTCTCCGACATGGAAGTGCCCGCCGAACTCGCCGAAGCGCTCAAGAAGAACAGGAAGGCCATGGCGTTCTTCGACCAGCTAGACAAGACCAACCGCTACTCGTTCTGCTGGCGGGTGCATACCGCCAAGAAAGCGGAGACGCGTGCGGCGCGTGCGCAGAAGTTCGTGGAGATGCTCGCCAAGGGTGAGAAGATCCACTGATTCTGAAGGATAGGGATTCCTACTTCTTCGGCGCGCGCACGCTCAGCCACGCGCCCAGCAGCAACAGCGCGATCGCCACCGCTTGCGACCAGTGCGGTGCGGCGCGACCGGCCAGTACCAGCAGCAGCGTGGACAGCAGCGGCGCGAGATAGGAAAGGCTGCCCAGCAAGGCGATGTCGCCATGCTTGGTGCCGTGGTCCCACAACAGGAAGGCCGCGCCTACCGGACCCAGGCCCATCAGCGCCAACGCGCCCCATTGCAGGGCGCTCGGCTGCACGCTCTGCTCGAAACCCAGGTGCGCCAGCGCTCCGAACACCGCGACCAACGCACACGCCACCGTGATCGCGGAGCTTGGCACCGCGGCATGGCGGCGATTGAGCACCGAATACGCTGCCCAGATCACCGCCGCAGCCAGGGCCGACAGATAACCAGGCAGGAATTGCGGCTGGATTTCGATGCCGCTGCCGCGGGTGACCAGGACGATGGCGGCGACCAAGCCCAGCAACGTCCCGACGATCTGCGCGCCGCGCACGCGCACGCCTGGCAGCAGGCCGGCGAACAGCACGATCAGCAGCGGCCACATGTAGTTGAGCAGGTTGGCTTCCACCGCCGGTGCGCGCTTGAGGGCGATGAAATACAGCGCGTGGTACCCGAACAGGGCAGTGGTCGTCAGCGCCAATGCCGGCCACGGCTGGCGCAGTTCGCGCCAACCGCGTGCGCCTCGGAAAGCCGTGCGGATGAATCCGAACAACGCAGCGAAACCGAAACCGATCGCCAACACCTGGAAAGGCGGCAGGCCTTCGGTCGCGGTGGTCAGCAATGCCAGCGACGACCACAACAGGATCGCCAGCAACCCGCTGAGGGTTGCGGTCTTGGTCGTCATGGTCGTTGCCTGCTCAGCCGGGCAGCAGGATGTCGGCGAAGCTGGTCACGCGCGGATGGTGGCGTGCGGCTTCGCCTTCGCGCGGCTGCGGATAATCCTCGCGGCGATCGATCAGCACGGTCTGCATTCCGGCAATGCGCGCCGCGTCCAGTTCTTCCACCACATCGGACAGGAAGAGAATGTCGCCGGGCTCCATGCCGATCCGTTCGGCGATGCCCGCATAGCTGGCAGCTTCGCGCTTGCCGCCGACCTCGGTGTCGAACCAGCCGGAGATCAAGGGGGTCAGGTCGCCGGCGTCGCTGTGGCCGAAGAACAATTGCTGGGCCGGCACCGAACCTGATGAATACACGTACAGCGGCAAGCCGGATGCGTGCCAGCGGCGCAGTGCCGGGGCGGCGTCGGGGTAGATGTGCGCGGTGAAATCGGCGTCGTGATAACCCGCCTTCCAGATCATTCCCTGCAAGGCCTTCAATGCGGTGTGCTTGCGATCCTGGTCGATCCAGCCCTGCAAGGTCTCCACGATCATCTCGTCCTTGCACATGCTGCCGTGCTCGATGGCGACTTCATCCAGCCAGCGGCGCACCTCGGGATCGTCATGATGGGCGGCGACGAAGCCGGGCAGGGCGCGGCGCGCATAGGGAAACAACACGTCCTTGACGAAGGAAATGCTGCTGGTGGTGCCTTCGATGTCGGTGAGGATGGCGCGGGGAGTGGGCATGGGTCAGTGGTCGGGATTCGGGATTCGGGATTGGAGATTCGCAAGTCCAGCCTTGCTAGTGCTCGTCATTCCCGCCTGCGCGGGAATGACGAGCATGGAAAACTTGCCTACGCAGTCGTTGGCTGCGTCGGGCCGTGATAGCGCGGAAATCTTTTCGCGATGTCCTCGCCGGTGAAATAGCCGACCCAGCCGTCGGGCTCGGTGAAGAACCGGATGGCGATGAAGCTGGGTTCGTCGCCCATGTCGAACCAGTGCAGGGTGCTGTCGGGCACGGCGATCAGGTCGTCCTGCGCGCATTCCACCTCGTAGACCTTGCCCTTGACGTGCAGGGTGAACAAGCCGGAGCCGGCGACGAAGAAGCGCACTTCGTCTTCCTTGTGGTAATGCTCGTCGAGGAACTTGGCGCGCATGGTTTCGCGTTGTGGATGGTCCGGAGCGATGCTGACCACGTCCACGCTCTTGAAGCCGCGCTCGGCGACCAGGCGGTCGATATCGCCCTGGTAGGCGGCCATCACTTCTTCCGGCGAGGCTCCAGGGGCAAGCGGGTGCGCTGCTTTCCAGCGTTCGAAGGTAACGCCGATCCTGAAAAGTTCGGCGGCGATGAAGTCGGGGTCGAAGCTGGCGAATTCCGGCGTGGCCGGATCGTTTTCGTCGAAGATGCGCAGACGGCTCATGGCGGGGGCTCGAGTGTCGTGGAAAAGGAAAGCGTAGCAAACGCAGGCTGGAAACCCGTGACCGTAGGAGCGCCCCATGGGCGCGAGCTCTTCCTTCAGATTGCCGATACGTGAAGAAGAGCTCGCGCCCATGGGGCGCTCCTACGGGTGCGCGGTCAACCCCGGCAACCCAGCTTGCGCAGTTCCAGTTCGCAATGGAACAGGAATTCGAACGCTTCCAGATGCCGGCGTGCCTCGGCCATGTCGCGGCCCCAGGCGTACAGGCCGTGGCCATCGATCAGGTAGCCCCACAGTCGTTGCTGGTCGAGCAGGGCATCGACTTGCGCCGCCAGCGTGTGCATGTCCTGGGTGTTGGCGAATACCGGCACGTTCATGCGGTCGTCGTGGGTGCTGTTGCCGTGGAAGGCCTTCTGCAGTTCGTAGCCTTCCAGACGGATATGGCCGGCGCCGGCGTACAGGCGCGAGGCGATGGTCTGTACCGGCGAATGGGTGTGCAGCACGCAACCGATTTCCGGAAAACGCCGGTACAACTGGGTATGCAGCAGGGTCTCGGCGGAGGGGCGGTGGCTGGTGGCCACGCCCTTGCCGTCGAAATCGACCACCATGATGTCGTCGACCGTCAGCCGGCCCTTGTCGCGTCCGGAGACGGTGATGGCCGCGTGGCGATCATCGAGGCGTTCGGAGAAATTGCTGCTGGTCGCTGGCGTCCACCCGGCCTGCGCCAGTTCGCGCACGTTGGCGATGATTTCCTGCGCGAGTTGCAGCAGGCGGTCTGGGTCGTAAGGCAATACGCTCATGGGGTGAGTTTACAAAACCTGGCTGAAGCTGGGGGGCGGCAGCCGTGGGTTGTGAGCTGATAGGCGTGAGCCGGCTACCGGCTACCGAAAAAAAGAACGGCGCGATAATCCGCGCCGTTCTCCTGACCCGCTATCGATGCAAGCCTCAGGCTTGCGGACCTTCGTGGAACGGGGGTTCCGGCTCAGGCACTTCGCCGCCCCTGGTCGCCGTCACGCCGCGTCCCAGTTCGCTGTGCTTGTAGCCGTAGAACCGGTACACGATCAGGCCGATGATCGCCCAGCCGAAGAACAGGCTGATGGTGTAAACCGACAGGTTGACGAACAACAGCAGGCAGCCGGCGACGGCCAGAGGGCAGACCACCCAGACCAAGGGGGTCTTGAACGGGCGGGGCCGGTTCGGCTGCTGCTTGCGCAGGATCATCACCCCGATCGCGACCATGATGAAGGCGAACAAGGTGCCCGAGTTGGAGATGTCGGCAAGGATGCCGACCGGGAACATCGCGCCGAACAGCGCCACGAACACGCCGGTGATGATCGTGATCACGTGCGGGGTGTGGTACTTCGGATGCACCTTCGACAGCACTTCCGGCAGCAGGCCGTCGCGCGACATGGTGAAGAAGATGCGGGTCTGGCCGTAGATCATCATCAGCACCACCGACGGCAGCGCCAGCGCCGCAGCCAGGCCGATCATGTTGCCGATGCTGCCGAAGCCGATCATGCGCATCACATGCGCAAGCGGCTCCTTGCTGCAGACCAGGGCTTCGGCATGATTGAGGCATGCGGCCGCCATTTCCGGGGTGCCGGGCTGCAGGAACTTGCCGTCGGCGCCGACCATCGGGGTCGAACCGGCCGCACCGACCGCGCCGTATCCCACCAGCAGGTAGAAGATGGTGCAGATCAGCAGCGAACCGATCAGGCCGATCGGGATATTGCGGTTCGGATTCTTGGTTTCCTCGGACGCGGTGGATACCGCATCGAAACCGACGTAGGCGAAGAAGATCGAAGCCGCGGCGCCAAGCACGCCGATGCCGCCCATCGGGCTGCCCCAGCCGGTCGGGAAGAACGGTTCGAAATTCTCGCTCTGCACCGCCGGCAGCGAAATGACGATGAACGCGGTCAGCGCCGCCACCTTGATCAACACCAGCACCGCATTGACCTTGGCCGACTTGGAGGTGCCGATCACCAGCAACCAGGTGACCACCAGGGAGATGCCGCAGGCGAGAACGTTGAACACGCCGCCGTCGTAGGGGCCGGTGCGCAGGGCGAGTGGCAGGGCCAGCGAGCCTTTTTCGACCAGCCCGAACATGTCCGTATGCATCAGCAAGCCGTTCATGTAACCGGACCAGCCCACCGCCACGGCGCCCGCCGCCACCGCGTACTCCAGCACCAGCGCCCAGCCCACGATCCAGGCCAGGGCCTCGCCCAGCACGCCGTAGGTATAGGTGTAGGCGGAACCGGCGACCGGCACCATCGAGGCCAGTTCGGCATAGGCCAACGCGGCCAGCGCGCAGACCACCGCTGCGATCACGAAGGCGACCATCATCGCCGGGCCGGCCTTCTGCCCGGCCTCGGCGGTCAGCACGAAGATGCCGGTGCCGATCACCGCGCCAATGCCGAGCATGGTCAGTTGGAAGGCGCCGAGCTGGCGGGTCAGCGCCTTCTTGCTGGCGGTCTCCAGGATCTTGTCTAGTGGCTTGACGCGCCAAAAAAGCATCGTGTTCTCCCCGAACGGTTGCGGATAGCGCACGGAGGATCCGTGCGAATTGGGCAAGTCGCCGACCTTACCGGTCGCCCGGGATACGCACAAGCGGTGATCCGCACCTGAACAGGGCGGCGCGTGGATAATCGGCACCCGCGAGATGCAACGGGAGGACCGCCAAGACATGAGTGCCACAGAGAAGGATGGAGCCATGGATCTGGAAGGCGCATTGCGCGACTACCGGCAACGCTGGCCATTGGAAGAGACCAGTACCGCGTTGTTCCTTGAGCTGCTGGACGAGGGTGTCGAGGCGTTCCGGCGCGAACGGCTGGCGGGTCACTTCACCGGCGGCGCCTGGCTGGTCAGCGCTGACGGCGCGCGGGTGCTGATGACCCATCACCGCAAGCTGGAGCGCTGGCTGCAATTGGGCGGGCACGCGGACGGCGATACCGACATGGCCGGGGTAGCCTTGAAGGAAGCGCAGGAGGAGTCGGGTTTGCCGGGTTTGGCGGTTGAAGGCGATTCGATCTTCGACCTGGACCGGCACTGGATCCCCGAGCGCAAGGGCGTGCCCGGCCACTGGCATTACGACGTGCGCTACGTGGTGCGTGCCGGCGCCGATGAAGCCTATGTCGTCAGCGACGAATCGCACGACCTGGCCTGGCGGCCGATCGCCGCGATGGCCGACGATCCGGATGAGTCGCTGGGCCGGATGGCGAGGAAATGGCTGGGGAGAGGTGGATAGGTTGTAGGAACGACGTAGGAGCGACGTAAGTCGCGAAATGATGAGCGTTGTTGTCGGTTTCGCGACTTACGTCGCTCCTACGCGCATGATATTGATCAATACAACACGCGCGTCCGCAAGGTCCCCGGAATCGCCGCCAATGCTTCCCTCAGGTCCACGGCCTGCACGTCGGTGGCCGATACGTCGATCACCACGTAGCCGACCTTGGCGTCGGTGCGCAGGAACTGGCCGTCGATGTTGATGCCATGCTTGCCGAAGATCTCGTTGACCTGCGACAGCACGCCCGGCACGTTGCGGTGGATATGCAGCAGGCGGTGGCTGGCGGCGTGTTCGGGCAGGGTCACTTCCGGGAAATTGACCGCCGACAGGGTCGAGCCGTTATCGCTGTAGCGCACCAGTTTGGCCGCTACTTCTATCCCGATATTGTCCTGCGCCTCCAGCGTGCTGCCGCCCACGTGCGGGGTCAGGATCACGTTGTCGCGTCCGGCCAGCGGCGAGACGAAGGCATCGCCATTGGCCTTGGGTTCCACCGGGAACACATCCACGGCCGCGCCGCCGACCTGGCCCGATTCCAGCGCCGCGCTCAACGCCTCGATATCGACCACGGTGCCGCGCGAGGCGTTGATCAGGTGCGCGCCGCGTTTCATCTTCGCGATCTGCTTCGCGCCGAACATGTCCTTGGTCGCCGGCGTCTCCGGCACGTGCAGGGTGACCACGTCAGAACGCTCGAGCAGGTCGTCCAGGCTCAAGGCCGAGCGCGCATTGCCCAGCGACAGCTTGGTTTCGATGTCGTGGAAAATCACGTTCATGCCCATGGCCTCGGCCAGCACGCCGACCTGGGTGCCGATGTGGCCGTAACCGATGATGCCCAGGGTCTTGCCGCGGACTTCGTGGCTGCCGGTGGCGGATTTCGACCAGCCGCCGCGGTGGCATTCGGCGCTCTTCTGCGGCACGCCGCGCATCAGCATGATCGCCTCGGCGATGACCAGTTCGGCCACGCTGCGGGTGTTGGAATAGGGCGCGTTGAACACCGGGATGCCGGCCAGTTCGGCCGCGTCCGTATCCACCTGGTTGGTGCCGATGCAGAAGCAGCCGATCGCCATCAGCCGGCGCGCGTGGGCCAGCACTTCGGGGGTGAGCTGGGTGCGCGAACGGATGCCGATGATGTGGGCCTCGGCGATGCGCGCCTTCAGTTCGTCCTCGGGCAAGGACTTGGCATGCGCCTCGATCTGCGTATAGCCGGCCGCATGGAAGGTATCGACGGCGGTCTGGCTGAGGCCCTCCAGCAACAGGATGCGGATGTCCTGCTTCGGGTACGAGGTTTTCTTCTTCGACATGCGGGCGGCGGGGAGTGTGGGGTGAAGGTTCACTATGCCAGAAGGAAGAGGGTATTGCTGCACTGCGACAGAGGAAAATCATGGTGGGCACGGGGAAGGGGCCTCGCTTCGCAGAAAATGCTCCGGACACCACCCCAAACAGCCCGCGTTCCGGGCGGAACCGTCCGCGTGCCGACCGGATCGGCTCACGCTCCGGGCAAAAAGATCCGTGCGCCAAGTAAAACAGCTCGCGTGCGGGGTAAAAAGGTTCGCGCTCCGGCCAAAACAGCTCGCACGTCGACCAGAACGGTCCGAACGCTGGGCAAATCGGCTCACGCTCCGAGCAAAACGGTCGGCGTGCCGAGCACAAAGTCCCAGGCCCGGCCCTGGTCCTGCCAGAGCCAGCGTCCTAGACGCACCGCAACATCGCTGGCACGCTGGCAGCCCCTCACTCCCATGCTTTCCCCATGACCGACCCGCGCCTGACCGACCTGCTGCAAGCCGTGCCGGCGCTGCGCCTGAAAACCGATCCGGCCGACCTGGAGCACTATGGCCGCGACTGGACCCGGCGTTGGACCCCGGCACCACTGGCGATCGCCATGCCTGGATCCATCGAGGAAGTGCAGGCCGTGGTGCGCTGGGCCAACCAGCACGGCGTCGCGGTGGTGCCCTCGGGAGGCCGCACCGGCCTGTCCGGCGGCGCGGTGGCGGCAAATGGCGAATTGGTGCTCAGCCTGGAACGGATGAACAAGGTGCTCGACTTCAATGCGGTCGACCGCACCCTCACCGTGCAGCCCGGCATCGCCCTGGAAGCCGTGCACAACGCCGCCCGCGAGCACGGCCTGGAATACCCGGTGGATTTCGCCGCCCGCGGCTCCTGTTCCCTCGGCGGCAATATCGCCACCAATGCCGGTGGTATCCGCGTGATCCGCTACGGCAACACGCGCGAGTGGATCGCCGGGATGAAGGTGGTGACCGGCACCGGCGAACTGCTCGACCTCAATCGCGGCCTGGTCAAGAACTCCAGTGGCTACGACCTGCGCCATTTGATGATCGCGTCGGAAGGCACGCTGGGTATCGTGGTCGAAGCGACCCTGCGCCTGACCGATCCGCCGCCGCCTTCGAATGTGATGTTGTTGGCGCTGCCCTCGTTCGAGGTGCTGATGCAGGTCTTCGCCGCGTTCCGCGAGCGCTTGCAGCTGGAGGCGTTCGAATTCTTCACCGATCGCGCCCTGCACCACGTGCTGGCGCATGGCGCACAAAAGCCATTCGGGGAAACCCATCCGTATTACGTGGTCACCGAGTTCGCGTCCGGCGACGAGGCCAACGAGGCCGCAGCGATGGCGGCCTTCGAACACGGCATGGAGCAGGGCTGGATCGTCGATGGCGTGATAAGCCAGAGCGACGCCCAGGCCGCGCAGCTGTGGCGGCTGCGCGAAGGCATCACCGAAAGCCTGGCCCGCTATAAGCCCTACAAGAACGATGTGTCGGTGCGGATCTCGGCGATGCCGGCGTTCCTGCGGGAAACGCAGCAGCTGCTGGGCGATGCGTATCCGCACTTCGACGTGGTCTGGTTCGGCCATATCGGCGACGGCAACCTGCACATCAACGTGCTGAAGCCGGACGATCTGGACGATGCGGAATTCGTTGCCCAGTGCGAACAGGTCACCAAGTTGCTGGCCGAATCGCTGAAGCGCCACGAAGGCAGCATTTCCGCCGAGCATGGTATCGGCCTGGTCAAGAAAGGCTACCTGGAAAGCACGCGCAGCGCGGCGGAGATCGAGGTGATGCGCGGGGTGAAGCGGGTGCTCGATCCGGACGGGTTGATGAATCCGGGCAAGTTGTTCGATCCCTGACAGCCGGATGGCTTTTACCCGTCATTCCCCCCTTTGCTCGTCATTCCCGCGAAGGCGGGAATCGCTCTTGCTCTCCAGCATTCTCTTCCAGGAAGGCGGCCGAGCATGCCCGGTTCTACAGAACGAAAGCGATTCCCGCCTTCGCGGGAATGACGACGAGAGGACGAGGTCGATCCGGGCAGATGCGCATTGATCTCGTCCAGACGGCAGGAATTCAGGCGAGTCGCTGCAATTGCGGTTAGGCTTCCCGCACCCGCTCACCGGGCTCACACAAACCGAAGCCTACTTCCCATGATCCGATTCCTTCTCATTGCCGCCCTGCTGGCGTTTTCCGCAGCGGCGTTCGCTTCCAGTTTCGCCGGCTCCTCCGCCGGCGCATCCTCGGCCGGTTCCTCGGCTTCCTCCGGCAGCACGTCCGGCGACGACAAGGTGGTGTTGCGGGCGCGTGATGACGCCGCCAGCTTCGTCGCCAGCGAAGGGCGCATCCGCGGCGTCCGCCTGGAAGCAGCGCTGCGCCAGCTGCGCGAGCGCGACCCGGCCGCGCGTACGGCCAGCGACATGCAACTCGCGCAGGCCATCCTGGCGTTGTGATCCGGGTACCTGGGTCGGGAAGATGCCTGGCCCTGGGTCTGCTGGCCTGCGCAGCGAATGCGCAGGCCGGATCGCAGCTGCAAGTTGAAGCCGGATCGCTGACGCCGGAACAGGCCGCGGCCACACAACGATTACTGGATTCAGCCGTGCAGCGGTTGCCGCCTGCGTGGACAACCGCCCTGGACAGGCGCATCGTCGTAATCTGGCGCGATGATCTGCCCGAGCAAGTCCACGGGCGCGCGAAGGCAGGAAGTCTGCTGCTGAAACGCGAGTTGCTGGACGACTGGATGAAGCGTCCGGTGGATGCCGGTATCGATGAGCCCGCCACGCGCGCCGCGTTGTCGGCGGTGATCCACGAGCTGGCGCATTTCTACGACCGCACCCCGCAAGGCCGGCTGTCGCAGGACCCACGCCTGCTCGACCTCGCCGGCTGGCAGGTCCGCCCGCTGCGCTTCGGCTTGCGCACGCCGCACAATGTTTTCAGCGATCGCAGTCCGGATCGTTACGAATTGAGCAAGCCTTCGGAGTTCGTCGCGGTCAACCTCGAACACTTCCTGCTGGACCCGGATTACGCTTGCAGGCGACCGGCTTTGCATCGCTATTTCTCTGGGCGTTTCCACTGGTCGCCACAGCACGCTGCCTGCGCGCCGGGACAGGTATTCCTGCAAGCCGATCCCGAAGAGGATGAAACGGCGTTGCTGACACTGGAGCCGTCGCGGGTATACGCGGTGGACTACCTGCTGGCCGAAGCCAATGAGCAGCCGATGAGCCGCTGGGGGCACAGCATGCTGCGGCTGGTGATCTGCGCGCCTGGTCGTGCGCCCGGGCCGGACTGTCGCCTGGACCTGCGCTATCACCGCGTGCTGTCGTTCCGCGCGTTCGTCGACGATGTGCAGATTTCCAGCTGGCGCGGACTTGCCGGTTCGTACCCTTCGCGGCTGTTCCTGTTGCCGCTTGACCAGGTGATCGACGAATACACCAAGGTCGAACTACGCGGCCTGCAGTCGATTCCCTTGCGATTGGACCAGGCGGAAATCGCCCAGCTACTGGAGCGCGCCGCGCAATTGCACTGGACCTACGACGGTCGTTACTACTTCATCGGCAACAACTGCGCGGTGGAGACCTTCAAGCTGCTGCATGACGGTGTGCCCCGACTGGCTGGCGATTCGCTGTCGAGCATTACCCCGACCGGCCTGCTACGACGATTGAAGAAGGCTGGCATCGCCGATGGCGCGGTATTGGACGATCCAAGGGAAGCCTTGCGCCTGGGTTATCGCTTCGAATCGGCGAGTACGCATTACCAGGCGATGTTCGACGTGGCTCGCAATGGATTGGCGTTGCCGCAGCAGCACGTGCAGGACTGGCTGGAACTTCCTCCGGACGAACGTGCGCCGTGGTTGGAGCAGGCTGATCTGCGCGCAAGCGCCGCGCTGCTGTTGCTCGAGGAGGCGGCGCTGCGCCAGCAGGAATTGCTGGTGCGCGATGAACTCAAGCGCCGTTACCTGGGGCAGGGCAGGCTGCAAGAGGCGGATGGCTTCGAGGGAGGGGCGGCGCTAGGCGAGTTCCTGCGCCTGGAGGGTTTCCTCAGCCGCCCGGCAGCCTTGTTGCCGGATAGCGGCTATGGGGCGCCGCAGGCGGATGAGCGCAGGGCCCTGGAGCTGCAGGGCGAGCGTTATGCGGCGCAGTTGAAACAGCAAGGCGTTGCCTTGCGTGCCGATGCGCGTCGGTGGGTGTCGCACGAGCGCAGGGTGATGTTGGAAGGGACTGAAGCCAATATTGCTTTGCTGGGGGAGCGGTTGCGGAGGCTGCATAGGGAACAGGGTGGGTTGCAGTTGCAGTAGGCAACCGATGGCGTTGCGTTGCTTTCTCCTCTCCCCTTGTGGCGCCCGCAGGGTGTGCAAGGCTGAGAGGATGCCCGTAGGGCAGGAGAGGGGGCGTGAGCGTAGCGAGCGTGCTTTTGATCTTGGCTGCTCTATGCATGCAACCAATTTTCGAGATCCATCCTCCCCTCTCCCTGGCCCCCTTCGGGGCCTGTCCCTCTCCCACAAGGGGAGAGGGTGGGCAAGATCAGTCCGCCCGCCCGCCGAACTCCCCGGTCGTCGTATTCACCAGCACACGCTCGCCGTTGACGATGTATTCCGGGACCATGATTTCCAGGCCGGTGCTGAGCTTGGCCGGCTTGGGTCGCTTGGTCGCGCTGCCGCCTTTGAGTTCCGGCGGGGTTTCCACCACTTCCAGGGTCACGTGCTGCGGCAACTGCAGGGCGACGGGTTGGTCGTCGATGATCTGCACGTAGCTGCCGGCCAGGCCGTCGGCGATGTAACCGGCGGCGTCGCCGATCACGTCGGCATCGAAGGTGTAGGGCGTGTAGTCCTCGTCGTCGAGGAACACGAACGCCTCGCCGTCCTTGTACGAGAACGTGGCCATGCGCCGGCTCAGCTCGACTTCCTTCAGCTCCTCGTCGCCGCCCACGCTGAGGTCGTACTTGATCCCGCCGGGCACGCTGTAGAGAGTGAATCGGAACTTGACGTTGCCGCCGCGGCCCTGCGGCGAGCTGCGCTCGATGTCGCGTACCTGGTACACGGTGCCGTTGTGATCGACGACGTTGCCTTTCTTGATTTCGTTGGCTTTCATTAGATGTGCCGGGGATGGTGAATGGGGAATGGTTTTTTGTAGGAGCGGGCCCTGCCCGCGATGCTCTTGCGTGATCTGGCCGAAAAGCATCGCGGGCAAGGCCCGCTCCTACAGGTTATTTCGGGGCCAGGCGCACGGCGCCATCCAGGCGGATGGTTTCGCCGTTGAGGTAGCGGCTTTGCAGGATGAAAGCGACCGTTTCCGCGAACTCTTCGGGACGGCCCAGGCGCGAGGGGAAGGGGATCGAGGCGCCCAGGGATTTCTGCACCTCCTCGGGCATGCCATCGACCATCGGCGTCCAGAAGATGCCCGGGGCCACGGTCATCACCCGGATGCCGAAACGCGAAAGCTCGCGGGCCATCGGCAGGGTCATGCCGACCACGCCGCCCTTGGAGGCCGAATACGCGGCCTGTCCGATCTGGCCTTCGTACGCGGCCACGCTGGCGGTATTGATGATCACGCCGCGCTCGCCGTCTTCGCCCGCCGCATTGTGCTGGATCAGGTTGGCCGCAGCCTTGGCCACGTTGAAGCTGCCGACCAGGTTGACCAGCACGGTGTTGCGGAAGTTGGCGAGCGGCATAGGGGCTTCCTTGCCGAGTACGCGTCCAGCGCCGAGGATGCCGGCGCAGTTGATCGCGGCATTCAGGCCGCCTAGGAATTCATGGGCGGCGAGGGCATTGGTGGCGACGCTGTCCTCGTCGGTGACATCGGTGCGGAAGTAGCGCGCGTTGCCTTCGCCCAGTGCGGCGACCGCGGCCGCGCCCTTGTCGTCGTTGACGTCGAACAAGGCGACCTTGCCACCGTTCGCCACCAGGCGTTGCGCCACGGCCAGGCCCAGGCCGGAAACGCCGCCGGTGATCAGGGCGCGGGTATCGGAAAGCTGCATGCGGAAGTCCATCGCGGGGAAGACGGATATTTTACGCGATGCCGGGGCTTCCCTTCTCCCATCGGGAGAAGGTGGCGCGCAGCGCCGGATGAGGGAGGCAGAGTGACGCGTCTGCAAACCTTCATCGTGACCTGAAAGCCCATTCCCTCATTCGCCCCCCGACTAGAGCATTCGGGGGCAGGCTCTTCGGGCACCCCCGCCTTCGCGGGGGCAGGCTCTTCTCCCGGAGGGAGAAGGATTCAAAGGTCGAGCAGGTAGAAGGTATTGCAGCCGCCATGCCCGGTGGCGCCCAGTGGGGCATCGATGCGCCTGAAGCCGGTGCGTTCGTACAGCCGCATGGCCGCATCCATGCCGCCCAGGGTTTCCAGGTAGCAACGGCCGAAGCCGGCGTCACGCGCGGCTTGCAGGCAGCGCGCCATCATCGCCGTGCCGGCGCCGATGCCGCGGGCTTCGGGCAGGAAGTACATCTTGCGCAATTCGCAGGTAACGCCATCGCCGCCGTCGAGCGGCGCGATGCCGCCACCGCCGATGACCCGGCCATTGCGTTCGACCACGAAATAGGCCGACCGCGGCTCGGCATAGGCCCGGCTCATCCAGTCCACTTCAGGGTCGTTGATCGCGAAACCGCAGCCGACTGCGCCGAATTCCGGCATCACCTCGCGAATGATGCCCGCCATCGCAGCGTCATCGCGCGGCTCGATCGGGCGCAATACGCATGGCTTATCCGCTTCAGGCATTGGAAACGCGCTCTTCCGGCGAACGCAGGCGGCTGGCGAACTCATCCGGCGACAGGCCGGGCGCGAACAGGAAACCCTGGCCGACCGGCACCCCGAGCTGCAGCAGGAACTGGCGCTGGGCTTCCGATTCCACGCCTTCGGCCACCAGGCCCAGGCCCAGGCTGCGGGCGATGGCCGAGACCGCCTGGCACACGGCCACGTCGGAGCGGTTATTGGGCACGCCTTCGGTGAACAGCTGGCTGATCTTGAGCCCATGGATGGGCAGGCGGCGCAGGTAGTTGAGTGCGCTGTAACCCTCGCCGAAGTCGTCGATGGTCAGGACCACGCCCAGCGCGCGCAATTCGGCGAAGGTCTTGAGCGTGGCTGGCGCATCCTCGATCAGCACGCGCTCGGTGAATTCCAGCTCCAGCGCGGAACCGGGGAGGTCGTATTCGGCGAGCACCGCGCGCACTTTCTCGGCCAGGTCATCGCCGGCGAACTGGCGATAGGACACATTGACCGCGATGCGCACGATGCCCAGGCCCATGTCGCGCCATTCGCGCGCCTGGCGGCAGGCTTCGCGCAACACCCAGTTGCCGATGCGGACGATGTCGCCGGTGGTTTCGGCATGACTGATGAACAGGTCCGGACGCAATTCGCCGAGCTGGTGGTTCTGCCAGCGGATCAACGCCTCGGCGGCGACGATGCGGCCGCGGCGCAGGTCCACTTGCGGCTGGTAGACCAGGCGGAATTCCTGGTTGTCCACCGCGCGCCGCAGTTGGGTCTCGATCTGCAGCCGGTCCTGCTGGCGGCGCGCCAGCTCCGGGGTGAAGGCCTGCCAGGCGTTGCGCGAGCGGTGCTTGCTGTCGTACATGGCGATGTCGGCATGCTGGATCAGCTGTTGCGGGCGCAGTCCGTCGGCCGGCGCGCGGGCGATGCCGATACTGGCGGTGATGGCGAATTCGTCCTTGCCGAAACGGAACGACTCGGCAAAGGCGCCCAGCACGGCTTCAGCCAGTTGTTCCGGCTGCGCGGGGTCGCGGCTGGTATCGCAGACCACCAGGAACTCGTCGCCACCGAAGCGCGCGACCAGGCCTTCGTGGCCGACTGCGCCCAGGATGCGCGCGGCGGCCTGCATCAGCAGTTCATCGCCGGCGCTATGGCCGAGCACATCGTTGACGGTCTTGAACCGGTCCAGGTCGATGTACAGCAACGCGACCTGCGCATGCGCCGGATCGATCAGGCGCGTGCCGAGTTCGTTGAGCACCGCGTCGCGGTTCATCAGTCCGGTCAGCGGGTCGGTGCGCGCCTGGATGCGCAGGGCTTCCTCTGCGCGCTTGTCCAGCGAGATGTCCTGCAGGGTGCCGGTGATGAGCACCGAAGCGGGATCGGTGACCTCGGCCTCGCCGATGACGCGGATCCAGATGGGATGGCCGTCCAGCCGGCTGCCCTGCAGCTCCAGGTCGAAACTGCCGCCGGTTCCGATCACTTTATCCATCGCGCAGCGGAAGCGGTGGCGGTCGGGTTCGTGCAGGCAGGCGAGCAGCGCATCGAGGCTGTCGGGCGTATCGGTCGGACCCAGGATGCGCACCGCCTCGTCGGTCAGGTACATGCGCTGGCGTCCGGCGTCCCATTCCCAGCCGCCGATGTGGGCCAGCGCCTGCACCCGGTCGAACAACGCGCTGTCGCGCTTGAGCTCGGTGACGTCGCTGAACAGCGACATCACCTGGTGCGGCTTGGTGGCGCCGGCGGCGAACTGCGGCACCGCGGTTACCGAGACCCAGGTCAGCTGGCGCAGGCGGACGTTGTAGTAGCCCAGGACCACGCTGGTGGTGAACTTGCCGGTTTCCATGGCCCGCGAGGATGGAAGTTCGGCCGTGTCGAGCGCATTGCCGTGCTCGTCGAACACCCGCCAGCGCCCCGGCCCAAGCAGCTCCTCTTCCATGGTCAGGCCGGGCTCGATCTGGGCCATCCGGATCGCCGCCGCATTGGCGTAGATGATGTGGTGGTCGGCGTCGTAGACGATGATGCCCTTGTCGATCTTCTCCAGCAGGTCGCCGTAACGCAGTTCGACCTCGTGGCGGCTGCTGAGGTCTCGCGCGACGGCGACCAGGCAACGCTGGCCGGCGAAATCGAAACTGGCCGAATGGACCTCGACCGGGAAACGCGTGCCGTCGGCGCGCATGTTGGTGACTTCGACCACGTAGGTGCCGCCGCGGCTGAGCGAGTCCCAGACCGGCCCCATGTGGTCGCGCGGCAGGTCCGGGTTGAGCACGTGGATCGGCTGGCCGATGATCTCCTCGCGCGGGCGCTTGTACGCGGCCATGCCGGCCTTGTTGAGGTCCAGCACGGTGCCGTCCCAGGCGATCACGCTGACCGGGTCGGGCACGGCATCGAACAGCGCGCGATAGCGCAGTCGCTCGCGCCGGGTTTCGTCGATGGCGGCAAGCAATTCGGCCTGGGCCTGGCGCAAGAGCGCGCGAGTGGATGCTTCCAGCGACGGATCGTCGCTGGCCTGTTGCAGGGAAGCGAGCAGGAGCGACCGGTCATCGCCGTCGGCCGGCGCACCGGCGGCATCGGCTGCGCCAGCAGCAGGAGATTCCTTGCCTGCTGGCGGAAGCCTGTTCACGCGCCGGACCACGCCCGCGTGACCTTGCTGCTGGTTTCGTGGCCCAGCAGGGTGGAGAGCCAGCGCCCGGTGTCGCTCAACCGGGGCAGATCGATCCCGGTTTCCACGCCCAGTCCTTTCAGCATGTAGACCACGTCCTCGCTGGCGACATTGCCGCTGGCGCCCTTGGCGTACGGACAGCCGCCGGTGCCGGACACGGCCGAATCCACCACCGCCACGCCTTCTTCCAGGCAGGCGAGGATATTGGCCAGGGCCTGGCCGTAGGTGTCATGGAAATGCACCGCGAGCGCGGACATCGGAACCTCGCTGGCGACGGCCTTGAGCATCGCGCGGGCCTTGCGCGGAGTGCCGACGCCGATGGTGTCGCCCAGCGATATCTCGTAACAGCCCATGGCATGCAGGCGCGCGGCGACCCGGACCACGTCGGCCACCGGCACCTCGCCCTGGTAGGGGCAGCCCAGCACCGTGGACACGTAGCCGCGCACTTTCACTCCGTCGGTTCTGGCCCGTTCCAGCACCGGGCGGAAGCGTTCGATCGACTCCTCGATGCCGGCATTGATGTTCTTGCGGTTGAAGGCTTCCGAGGTCGCGGTGAACACGGCCACTTCCTGCGCCCCGACTTCGCGCGCGCGCTCGTAGCCTTTCTCGTTCGGCACCAGCACGGGATAGGAAAGGCCGGGCTTGCGCTCGATGGCGCCGAATACCTCGGCCGCGTCCGCCAGCTGCGGAATCCACTTGGGGCTGACGAAGCTGGTGGCTTCGATGCTGCGCAACCCGGTCTGCGACAGGCGATTGATCAGCTCGACCTTGTCGACCGTGGCGATGATGGTCTTTTCGTTCTGCAGGCCATCGCGCGGGCCGACCTCGACGATGCGGACGAAGTCGGTCATGGCTTGTCCGTCGCGTGCGCGCGGCGCAGGGTCATCGGTGGAGCCTGGCCCTGGCCGAACAACGTCGGGTGCTCGAGCAGCACCTCGCGCAGTTGCGCCTCGTCGCCGGCAATGACGTAGTTGAGCTGGTCCCGTGTGCGGGCGGAAAGTTGCTGCTGCTCGACCATGCGCTTGACCGTTTCTCCGTCGATGGTTTCCAGTTTCAGGATATCGCCCTCGATACGGTAGCGCACCAGGGCGACGCTGGTGCCGGGAGTCTTGTTGGTGGAGGCCGTACCAGTCCCGGCAAACAGTTCGGCCAGGTCTTTTTCGCCCAGTGCCAGATAGTGTTCGCCGCCCAGTTCGAAACCCGAGGCCTGCAGCTCGGCCTTGCGGGCGGGCTTGTCCGCGTTCTGGCTCATGGAGACCGTGGCGTGGCATTGCCCATCGACCGACGCGTAATCGTCAGCGGTCAGCTTGGCCGCTTCCTCGGTACTGTTGGCAATGGGCAACCAGCGTCCTTGCAGACGCGCATCGCAGGCCAATGGCAGCGGGGCCTTCTCGAAGGTCACGCAGCTGGCCAGCGAAAGGAGCAGCGGGACCAGCAACGGGACCGGCGGCAGGTGGGTACGCAAGGACATGCGGGAAACTCCGGGATTACCAGAAGCAAACGCGAATCGCCCCTGCTTCCGGCCTTGGGTGCGCCGCGCGCAGGCAACACGAAGAGGTCATGGTGGTGGAATCGTGGGTCATGCCTGCGGCTCCAATGTCGCCAGCACCGAATCGGCTTCGACGAAATCGCCGGCAGTGGCGCGCAATTCGGCCACGATGCCGTCGCGCGGCGACTTGATCGCCAGCTCCATCTTCATCGCCTCGATCACCAGCAGTTCCTGCCCGGCAACCACGGCCTGCCCGGGCGTTGTCTTCAACATGACCACGCGTCCCGGCATCGGCGCGACGATGCGGCCATCGTTGCCCGTTGCGGTGGCGCTCTTGGGCCGGTACACCGGCACCAGCGCAAGACTCAATCGGCGTTCGCCATCGTGCACGGTGACCCGGCGTTGATCCGCGCGCACCCGGAATCGCCGCGCCTGGCCGCCCAGGCGCAGGCTCAACTCTCCGTCGTGAAGCCGGGCGCCGCTGATTTGTTGGCTCTCACCTGCCGATTCGATGATGTATTCGCCATTAGCGCCTTGCGCTACCAGGCCGAATTCCTCGCCGCGATGCAGGAACACCAGCGGGCGACGGCCCGCATGGCCGAGCCGCCAGCCATCGGCGATCGCCCAGGGAGAACCGGGGTCGCCCGAGGATTTTGCCTGGGCACACGCATCGGCTTCCTGGGCCAGCAAGGTGGCAGTCGCGGCCGCGTGCAGCAGGGCGGGATCGATCGCATGCGCCGGCATGAATTCTTCGAGGTGGCGATCCAGGTAGCCGGTATCGATGTTGCCCTCGACGATCGCCGGGTGGCGCGCCAACCGCTCGAGGAAATCGATATTGGATTTGGGGCCGACGATCTCGCACGCGGCCAATGCGTCGCGCAGGCGGGCGAGGGCGGAAGCGCGGTCCTGGTCGCACACGATCAGCTTGGCGATCATCGGATCGTAGAAGATGCTGACCACATCGCCTTCGACCACGCCCGAGTCGATGCGCACCTGCGGCGAAGGCGCCGGCAGCAACAGTTTCTCCAGCTTGCCCGAACCGGGCAGGAAGCCGGCTTCCGGATCCTCCGCGTACAGCCGCACCTCGATGGCGTGGCCTAGCTGCGGCACTTGCTGCTGGGTGACCGGCAAGGCGTCGCCGGCGGCGATGCGCAGCTGCCACTCGACCAGGTCGAAGCCGGTGGTCAGTTCGGTAACCGGGTGTTCGACCTGCAGGCGCGTGTTGATTTCCATGAAGTAGAACGCGCCGTCGGGATCGACGATGAATTCCACCGTGCCCGCATTGACGTAGTCGATGGCGTGCGCGGCCTTGACCGCCGCTTCGCCCATCGCCGCGCGCAGTTCGGGGGTGAGGAAGGGCGAGGGCGATTCCTCCAGCACTTTCTGGTAGCGGCGCTGGGCGGAACATTCGCGTTCGTTGAGGTGGATGGCGTTGCCATGCGCGTCGCCGAAGACCTGGATCTCGATGTGGCGTGGGGACTGCACGTAGCGCTCCAGCAGCACGCGGTCGCGACCGAAGGCATTGCTGGCTTCGCGCTGGCAGCTTTCGAGCTGGGTGATGAATTCATCCAGGCGGTGGACGATGCGCATGCCCTTGCCGCCGCCGCCATGCGCGGCCTTGATCATCAGCGGGAAACCAATCCGCGCCGCTTCGCGCGACAGCACGTTGGGCGACTGGTCCTCGCCTGTGTAGCCGGGAACCACCGGCACGTCGGCGGCCATCATCAGGTCCTTGGCGCCGGCCTTGCTGCCCATCTTGCGCATGGACGCGGCCTTGGGGCCGATGAAGACCATGCCCGCGTTTTCGACCGCGTCTGCGAAGTCGGCGTTCTCCGACAGGAAGCCGTAACCCGGATGGATCGCCTGCGCACCGCTGCGCGTGGCGACTTCGAGGATCGCATCGCCCCGCAGGTAGCTGTCCGCCGGACGCGGCCCGCCGATCGGATACGCCTCGTCCGCCTGGCGCACATGCTGCGCATCGGCATCGGCTTCCGAATACACCGCCACCGTGCGGATACCCAGCTTGCGGCAGGTGCGGATCACGCGGCAGGCGATTTCGCCGCGGTTGGCGATGAGGATCTTGGAGAACATGTTTTTAGCCCTCCCCTTCAAGGGGAGGGTTGGGTGGGGATGGTGTGGCTCGCTGCGCCAGCGTATTCAGGATCACTTCGGCCACTCCTTCAATATTGTTGAATACTTCATTGTTCCAGAACCTGAGCACCTGGAATCCGCATTGTTCCAGGTAGTTTGTTCTTGCATTGTCATACGACACGGTGTCTGCGTGTTGACTGCCATCCAGTTCCACAACGACTTTTCTGTCAAGGCATGCGAAATCCAGGATGTAGTCGCCAAACGGATGTTGCCTTCTGAACTTGCATCCTTCCAATTGCCGATTCCGCAAGTATTGCCACAACCTGTGTTCCGCATCGGTTGGAGCGTTCCGTAGCTTCCTTTGCAGTTTATTGCCGATGATCTTGCGGTTGGTTTGTCCGTCCATGTTGTGTCGCTCCGTTGAAACCATCCCCACCAACCCCGTATCAAGTACGGGGCAGGCTCCTCCCCTTGAAGGGGAGGGCTTCTGAAGCATCACTCCGGCAGGTGGCACACCGCCTCGACATTGTGTCCATCGGGGTCGGTGATGAAGGCGCCGTAGTAGTCGGGGTGGTAATGCGGCCGCAGTCCCGGCGTGCCGTTGTCGCGGCCGCCAGCGGCAAGTCCGGCGGCGTGGAAGGCGTCGACCTTGGCTCGGCTGTCGGTGGTGAAGGCGACATGGGTGTGCGCGGCGATGCCGCGGGCATCGCTGCCGATCCAGAAGTCGGGCTTGTGGTCGCGTCCGAAGCCTGCCGCCCAACTGCCGTCGCCGGTCTGTTCGGGGGCGACTTCCATCAGCAGCGCCGCGCCGATGGCGGCAAACAGCTGTTGGTAGAACGCCTTGCTGCGCGTGTAATCGGAAACGGCGACACCGACATGGTCGATCATTGACTCTGTTCCTTGTTCGTCCATGAGGGGGATCGTTTGTCCAGGAAAGCGGAAAGGCCTTCCTGTCCTTCGGCGGAAACACGCAGCGCGGCGATCAAGGCGGCGTTGCCCTGGTCCTGCGCACGGCCATCGGTTTCCGCGACCATGTCCGCCACCAGCGATTTGGCGCGTGCGGCGGCCACCGGCCCGGCTTTCAGCAACAGGTCGATCTGGCGCTGCACGGCGGCGTCCAGTTGTTCTTCCGCCACCACCTGGTGCAACAGCCCGATCTGCAATGCGGTCTGCGCATCGAAGATCTCGGCCGTGGCGAACCAGCGTCGCGCCTGGCGCGGACCGATCGCCGCGATCACGTAGGGCGAGATCACCGCCGGCAGCAGGCCCAGCTTGCTTTCGGTCAGTCCGAACTTCGCGGCGGGCACGCCGATGGCGATATCGCAACACGCCACCAGGCCGACCCCGCCACCGAAGGCCGCGCCGTGCACGCGGGCCACGGTCGGCTTGGGCAACTCATCCAGGGTGCGCATCAGGCGGGCGAGGGCGAGCGAGTCCTCGCGGTTGTCGGCCTCGCTGGCGGCGGCCATGCCGCGCATCCAGTTGAGGTCGGCGCCGGCCGAAAACGAGGCGCCGGCGCCTTCCAGCACCACCACCCGGATCGCCGGGTCGGCGCCGGCGGCGGCCAGCGCGGAGGTCAGCCCGGAGATCAGGCCCGCATCGAAGGCATTGTGCAGCGCCGGCCGGTTCATGCGCAGGCGCAGGACCGCGCCTTCCCGTAACAGTTCCAGCATCTGCGGCATCACAACCCTTTCCGGCGGCGAGACTGAATGATAGCCGGTCGCCCTTGGCCCGCGTGCATACAGGGACGGCAATGCTAGAATGAGAACAATTCCTATTTGAGCCGCGTACGTGACGTTGACCGAACTCTCGCACCGCACCCTGGCCATCGTCGATTCCGTGCTGGATCTGGGTGAAAACGACAAGATCGCGCGCCGTTTGCGCGAACTGGGTTTCGTCGATGGCGAGCAGGTGGAAGTGGTGGCGAAAGGACCGCTGGGAGCGGAGCCGCTGCTGGTCCAGGTCGGTTACACCCGTTTCGCCCTGCGCCGCAGCGAGGCGGCCCGGGTGCGCCTGCGACCGACCGGAGACAGGACGTGAACGCCACCGCCATTCCGCTGCGCCTGGCCCTGGTCGGCAACCCGAATTGCGGCAAGACCGCCTTGTTCAACCAGTTGACCGGCAGCCGGCAGAAGGTCGCCAACTACGCCGGGGTCACCGTCGAGCGCAAGGAAGGGCGCCTGCACAGCGCCAGCGGGCGCAGCTATGCGGTGCTGGACCTGCCCGGGGCGTACAGCCTGAATGCGGCCAGCCTGGACGAAGCCATCACCCGCGACCTGTGCCGTGGCTTCCTGCCAGGCGAGCCCGCGCCGGACGTGCTGGTCTGCGTGGTCGATGCCACCAACCTGCGCCTGCACCTGCGTTTCGCGCTGGAAGTGCGGGAACTGGGCAAGCCGATGATCCTGGCCGTGAACATGGCCGACGTCGCCCGTCGTCGTGGCATCACCATCGACCTGGCCGCGCTGGAGCGCGAGCTGGGCGTGCCAGTGGTCGAAACCGTCGCGGTCCAGCGCAACGGCGCCCGCGCGCTGGTCGAACAGATCGACCGCCTGGTCGCGGAGCCGCATGTCCCGCGCATCCATCTTGCGGAAGCTGCGGACCACGGAGCGGGAATGGCTCAGGCCCTGCACCAGGAAACCCGCCGTCTGCTTGCGGCCGCGGTCGGCATGCCCACGCGCACCGCCAGGATCGACGATGCGCTGGATCGCTGGCTGCTGCATCCGGTGTTCGGATTGATGGCCCTGGCGGTGGTGATGTTCCTGATCTTCCAGGCGGTCTATGCCTGGGCCACGCCGATGATGGACGCGATCGACGCGGCCACCGCCTGGCTGGGAGCCACGGTAGGCGCGGCACTGCCGCAGGGACCGCTCAACAGCCTGCTGGTGAACGGCATCATCGCCGGCCTGGGCGGGGTGATCGTGTTCCTGCCGCAGATCATGATCCTGTTCGCCTTCATCCTGGCGCTGGAGGAATCCGGCTATCTGCCACGCGCGGCGTTCCTGCTGGACCGGATGATGGCTTCGGCGGGATTGTCCGGCCGTTCCTTCATCCCGCTGCTGTCCAGTTTCGCCTGCGCCATTCCCGGGATCATGGCCACGCGTTCCATCCAGGACCCGCGCGACCGCCTGGCCACGATCCTGGTGGCGCCGCTGATGACCTGTTCGGCGCGCCTGCCGGTCTACGCGCTGCTGATTGGCGCGTTCATTCCGCAGAAACAGGTCTGGGGCGTGTTCAACCAGCAGGGTCTGGTGTTGTTCGGCCTGTATTTCGCCGGCGTGGTCAGCGCGCTGATGGTGTCGTGGGTGATGAAGAAATGGCGCCGCGACAAGAGCGAGCATCCTTTGCTGCTGGAACTGCCTTCCTACCGCATCCCGCATCCGCGCGACCTGCTGATCGGGTTGTGGGAGCGCGCCTGGATCTTCCTGCGCCGGGTCGGCGGCATCATCCTGGCGCTGACCATCCTGTTGTGGGTGCTGTTGTCGTTCCCGGCCGCGCCTGTCGATGCGACCATGCCGGCGATCGACTACAGCTTCGCCGGCCGCATCGGCCATGCGATGACCGCGATCTTCGCGCCCATCGGTTTCAACTGGCAGATCTGCATCGCCCTGATCCCGGGCCTGGCCGCGCGCGAAGTGGCGGTGTCGTCGCTGGCCACGGTCTATGCGCTGTCGGCCGCGGACGACAATGCCGCCGCGCAGGCGCTGACCCCGTTGATCGCCGATGGCTGGTCGCTGGCCACCGCGCTGTCGTTGCTGGTGTGGTTCATCTATGCGCCGATGTGCATCTCGACCCTGGCCACGATCAAGCGCGAGACCAATTCGTGGAAGAAGATGGCGTTCGCCATGGTCTACCTGTTCGGACTGGCCTATGCCGCCTCGTTCGTGACCTACCAGGTCGCGGTGCTGCTGGGGGCGGGATGAGCACGTCGCTGCTGCTGCAGTACGCGATCATCGCGGTAGCGGTGCTGCTGAGCCTGTGGGTGGTGGCGAAGAAGCAGTTCCCCGGCAGCGTGCGCAAGCTGCGGGTCGGCCTGGCCCTGTATCTGCTGCGCGAACAACGGCCCTCGTGGATGCGGAAGTGGGGCAGGGCATTCGCCCCCGCCAACAGCGCGGACGGCGGCCCCGATTGCGGCGGCTGCAATGGCTGCGGGCCCACGCCGAAGAGCAGGTAGGAGCGTCCCATGGGCGCGAGCTTTTGATCTTCTCGCGATTGGATCGGAGAGCTCGCGCCCATGGGGCGCTCCTACAACGTCCTAATGATCCCTGCGTCCGCGCGGGCCCTTCAGGTCGTTGCGCGGCACGGCTTCCACCGCCAGGGTGAAGGTGCGCTCGTCGCTGGCCTGCATCGCGCCTACGCCAACGACGTGGCGCGCGATCTCGTCGCCACGTGCGTTCCTGATCGTCAGCACCACGGTGTATTCCCAGGCGGCGCCCTCGGCCGGATGCTTCACCGTGCCCTGCACGCGCAGGGGCACGATGGTTTCGGCCGCGCGCCTGGCGGCGACCGCGGCTTCATCGAAGCGCAGGTGATGCTTGCACGCGGGACAGACGCTCGCGCTTTCCAGGATGGTGGTCTTGCAGTGCGGGCAGCTGCGCGTCGCGCCCGCAGTGCCCGGACGCGGCGTGCTCATGAAGCGGCGTCGTTGTCCGTTCCCTTGCCGCTGGACTTCGACCCGGATGCGGCCTTGCTGTCGTCCCAGCCGAAGTCGGCCTGGCCGCGCATGCGCGATCCGGCGGCGACGGTCAGGGAACCGGCTTTCAGGTCGCCGATGATCACGCCCGAGCTGAGCAGCTCGACCCGCGACGCGGCTTCGATATTGCCTTCGAGCTCGCCGGCGATGGTGACCTTCTTCGCACGTACGCCGCCGTTCAACTTGGCTCCGGTCTCGATGGTCAGGTCGCCCTGCACGTTGACGTCGCCCTTGAACTTGCCGGCGATGCGGACATGGCCGGTGCCTTCGATCTTGCCCTCGATGGTCAGGTCGGCGGCGATCAGCGATTCCCTGGGTTCGCGCTCGTTGCTGGCGGCGGGCACCGCACGCGGCGGGGCGGTGGTCGTGGGCGAAAAATCGGCGGCTACGGCGGGCGCATCGCGCACGGGCTCGGGCGGCAGCGGGATCGAATCCTTGCGGGCGGGGTTCTGATCCTTCCAGATAGACATCGGTGTGGTCTCCAGCGGGGAATGGGGGATTGGCGACTATCGCCGCACAGGCGCTATTTTGCTGTGATCTGGCTCACCTAAATGCCCTGCAAATCCGGAAGTTAGCGATCATGCCTGAGGCAGCTTGTTAATTTTCAGATAACGAATACGGCGTGAGATGTGGGAGCGGCATGCATGGGAGCGGCGTCCCCGCCGCGAGCTCTTAATTTTTCATTCCCTCAGCAGTCAAGGACAAGGAAGTCGCTGAACAAATCCGGAGGAAATCATCCAGAGCTTTCTTGGACACGGATCAGAGCGGAAACCACGGATAAAGCAAACGCTGTGTCTGGCTTTCGCGGTATCTGTCTTTTCCGCTCTGATCCGTGTCTAAAGGTCTCTGCCTTTCCTGCTTTGTGCGGTGGGCGCGAAAGAGGGAATTATTCAGAGGCTACCAAGAGCGTCGCGGCGGGGACGCCGCTCCCACATGCCACACGCTCCCGCGCAGCTACCCGCCACTACATCCGGAATACGCCGAACTTCGCCGGCTCGATCGGCGCGTTCAACGAAGCCGAAATCGCCAGCCCCAGCACGCGTCGCGTATCCGCCGGATCGATGATGCCGTCGTCCCACAGGCGCGCGGTGGCGTACCACGGGCTGCCCTGCGATTCGTATTGTTCGCGGATCGGCGCCTTGAAGGCATCCTCTTCCTCCGCGCTCCACGACTTGCCGGCGGCTTCGATGCCATCGCGCTTGACCGTGGCCAGGACGCTGGCGGCCTGTTCGCCGCCCATGACGCTGATGCGGGCGTTCGGCCACATCCACAGGAAGCGCGCGCCGTAGGCGCGTCCGCACATGGCGTAATTGCCGGCGCCGAAACTGCCGCCAATGACCACGGTGAACTTGGGCACCGACGAACAAGCCACCGCGGTGACCATCTTGGCCCCGTCCCTGGCGATGCCCGCGTTCTCGTATTTCTTGCCGACCATGAAGCCGGTGATGTTCTGCAGGAACACCAGCGGGATGCCGCGCTGGTTGCACAGCTCGATGAAATGCGCGCCCTTGAGCGCGCTTTCGGCGAACAGGATGCCGTTGTTGGCGATGATCCCGACCGGATAGCCGTGCAGGTGGGCGAAGCCGGTGACCAGGGTCTTGCCGTAGCGAGCCTTGAACTCGTCGAACTGGGAACCATCGACGATGCGGGCGATGACCTCGCGGATGTCGAACGGTCGGCGGGTGTCCTGCGGCACGATGCCGTACAGCTCATCGGCGGCGTACAGCGGCTCGCGCGGTTCACGCAAGGCCACGGTCGTGGGCTTGGTCCGGTTGAGGTTGCCGACCAGGTTGCGCGCGATCTGCAGCGCGTCGCGGTCGTCCTCGGCGAAGTGGTCGGCCACGCCGGAGATGCGGGTGTGCACGTCTGCGCCGCCCAGCGCCTCGGCATCCACCACTTCGCCGGTTGCCGCCTTCACCAGCGGCGGACCGCCGAGGAAGATCGTGCCCTGTTCCTTGACGATGATGCTCTCGTCGCACATCGCCGGCACGTAGGCGCCACCGGCGGTGCAGCTACCCATGACCACGGCGATCTGCGGGATGTTCCCGGCGCTGAGCCGGGCCTGGTTGTAGAAGATGCGGCCGAAGTGTTCGCGATCGGGGAAGACTTCGTCCTGCAGCGGCAGGAAGGCGCCGCCGGAATCGACCAGGTAGATGCAGGGCAGGCGGTTCTCGCGGGCGATCTCCTGCGCGCGCAGGTGCTTCTTCACCGTCATCGGGAAATAGGTGCCGCCCTTGACCGTGGCGTCGTTGGCCACCACCACCACTTCCAGTCCCTGGACCCGACCGATGCCGGCGACCATGCCGGCCCCGGGCGCGGCATCGGCATACATGCCTTCGGCGGCCAGCGGGGCGATTTCCAGGAATGGAGAGCCGGGATCCAGCAGGGCGGTGATGCGTTCGCGCGGCAGCAGCTTGCCGCGTTCGGTGTGCTTGTCGCGTGCCTTCTGCCCGCCGCCATCGGCCGCGCGGGCCAGGCGGCGGTCCAGTTCCTCCACCAGTGCGCGGTGGTATGCGACGGTATCGATGAATTCCTGTGAACGTGGATCGAGTTGCGAAGCCAGTACCGACATGCCATCGACGCCTGCGGGAAAGAGACGCCAAGGATACAACTGGTGGTGTTCCGCGCTCTACGGAGGGTATGGGTAACCGCGGGAAGCCGGTAACCGGAAATCAAGCGCTGCTCTCCGACTCACGCTCTCGCAAGACCTTCAACAGCGCGACGGGCGAGAAAACGGGAATTGTTCGGAGGTTCCCTGAAAACAACAAAGCCCGCTTGCGCGGGCTTTGTCGGACTTCAGCGGATGGCTGCGGTCGATGCTTACTTCTTGGCGGCTTCTTCGGCCTTGTCCGCCACTTCCTTGGCCTTGTCGGCCAGGTCGGTAGCCTTGTCGGCAGTTGCGGCGGCGGCATCGGCGACGGCGCCGGTGGTCGCAGCGGCAGCCTGCTGGGCAGCGTCGGTGGTTGCGGCAGCGGCGTCGCCGGCAGCGTTCGCGGCGTCGGTCACCGAGGCAGCGGCGGAATCGGCGGCGGCGGAAGCCGAATCGGCAGCGGCGGTCGCGGCGTCGCCTGCGGCGTTCGCGGCGGTATCGGCAGCGGCGGCGGCCTGGTCGGCGGCGGCTGCGGCGTCGGTGGCGGCCTGGTCGGTCTGGGCCTTGTTGCAGGCGCTCAGGGCCAGCACGGAAGCAGCGAGCAGGACAATGAACTTGGTCTTCATGGTTTTTCTCCGGTGGGTTGTATGGGACTGATTGGCGATACAGGCGGAGTCTGGCATGCCACCCCCCCCGGCCTGATACTGAAAAAGGCCGCCGGCATGTACCGGCGACCTTCTCATTTTACGCTAGCTTGAAGCGATATCTTTCGATATTACTTCTTGGCTTCTTCGGCTGCGCCGGCAGCGGCTTCGGCCGTGTCGGCAGCGGCAGCGGCCGTGTCGGCAGCAGCGTCAGCGGCAGCGGCGGTCGGGGCAGCGGCAGCGTCGGTAGCGGCAGTGGCAGCAGCGTCGGCGGCCTGGGCGGCGGCGTCGGCGGAGGTCTGGGCGGCGTCGGCCGTGGCAGCGCCGGTAGCGGCGGCAGCGTCGGCGGCGGCCTGGGCTTCGGTCGCGGTGGCGGCAGCGTCGGTCGCGGCGTCAGCGGCCTGCTCTTTGTTCGAGCAAGCGGCCAGGGACAGGCCCAGGGCCAGCGCGATCAGCGTCTTGTTGATGGTCATTTTGCATTTCCTCGTCGTTAGATGGCAACGCGCTATTGCGCGCCGGTGACATGATGACAATCCGGATTCAGCTGTCAAGCGGTTGCGCAGTTATTTTTGTCAACGTGTCGTTAAACGGGTTGCAAAACCTTACGGCAGCTCGATGGCGATGGCGGTTGCCTCGCCTCCGCCGATGCACAGGGAAGCGATTCCACGCTTGCCGCCGCGCTTGCGCAAGGCATGGATCAGGGTCACGACCAGGCGGGCGCCGGAGGCGCCGATGGGGTGGCCCAGGGCGGTGGCGCCGCCGTTGACGTTGACCTTGGCGTGGTCGATGCCCAGGTCCTTGAGCGGGGCCATGGCCACGACCGCGAAGGCCTCGTTGATCTCGAACAAGTCCACGTCCGCCACCGACCAGCCCACCTGCTTGAGCAGTTTTTCGATCGCACCGACCGGGGCGGTGGTGAACCACTGCGGCTCCTGCGACAGGGTGGCGTGGCCGACGATGCGGGCCAGCGGGGCGATGCCGCGCCTGGCGGCTTCCTCGGCACTGAGCAGGATGGTGGCCGCGGCGCCGTCGGAAATGCTGGAGGAACTGGCGGCGGTGACCGTGCCGTCCTTCTTGAAGGCGGGCTTCAGGGTCGGGATCTTGGCGATATCCGACTTGCCCGGCTGCTCGTCGGTGGCGATTTCGACCTCGCCCTTGCGGGTCGCGACCTTGACCGGGACGATCTCGTCGGCGAATGCGCCCGACTGCTGCGCAGCCTGGGCACGGGTGACCGATTCGATGGAATAGGCGTCCTGGGCTTCACGGGTGAACCCGTATTTCTCGGCCGTGGCTTCGGCGAACACGCCCATCGCCTGGCCGTCGTAAGGATTGACCAGGCCGTCCCAGGACATGTGGTCGACCGCCTGGAAGTTGCCGAAACGGTTGCCGGTGCGCGAGTTGGGAATCATGTGCGGGGCGTTGGTCATCGATTCCATGCCGCCGGCAACGACGACCGTGGCCGAACCGGCCTTGATCAGGTCATGGCCCAGCATGATCGCCTTCATGCCCGAGCCGCAGACCTTGTTGATGGTGGTGCAGCCGGTGGAAGTCGGCAGGCCCGCGGCCAGCGACGCCTGGCGGGCGGGCGCCTGGCCCAGGTTGGCCGACAGCACGCACCCCATGATCACTTCGGACACATCGGTGGCCGGGATGCCGGATTGTTCCAGCGCGGACTGGATCGCGGCGGCGCCGAGGGTCGGGGTGGGGACGCCGGTGAACTGGCCGAGGAAGGAACCGATCGCGGTGCGCTTGGCGGCGGCGATGACGATGTCGGACATGGGGGGTCTCCTGTTATTGAACCCCGGATTATCGGCTATCCGGTAGGGGGTGTGTTGAGGGTTGCAGGAGGGGCTTCAGCCCCGACAGTGTTCCCATGGAAATCGTCGGGGCTGAAGCCCCTCCCACGGGTTGATTGCTTGCATCAGCAGGCTCAGCCCCGGCCTTCGAACAATTCGCGGCCGATCAGCATGCGCCGGATCTCGTTGGTGCCGGCGCCGATCGCGTACAGCTTGGCGTCGCGCAGCAGGCGTCCGGTCGGGTATTCATTGATATAGCCATTGCCGCCCAGTGCCTGGATGGCTTCCAGCGCGACCTGCACGCAGGCTTCGGAAGCGTGCAACAGGCAGCCGGCGGCGGCGGCGCGCGACTTGTGGCCGGCGTCGTAGTCGCGTGCGACCTGGTAGGCGTAGGCGCGGCTGGATTGCAGCGCGGTGTACATGTCGGCGATCTTGCCCTGCATCAGGCCGAAGGTGCCGATGGCCGCATCGAACTGCTTGCGTTCGCGCACATACGGCAGGGCCGCGTCCAATGCCGCCTGCATCAGTCCCAGCGGTCCGCCGCTGATCACCAGGCGTTCGGTGTTGAGGCCGGCCATCAGCACCTTGACCCCGTTGTTGACTTCACCCAGCACGTTTTCCGCCGGGATCTCGCAATCCTCGAACACCAGTTCGCAGGTGTTGCTGCCGCGCATGCCCAGCTTGTCCAGCTTCTGCGCGGTGCGGAAGCCTTTCATGGTTTTTTCCACGAGGAAGGCGGTCATGCACTTGGAGCCGCACTCCTTGCCGGCGGTGCGCATGTACACCACCAGCACATCGGCCTCGGGGCCGTTGGTGATCCACATCTTGTTGCCGTTGGCCACCCACGCGTCGCCGCGCTTCTCGGCGCGGCAACTCATCGAGCCGACCACGTCCGAACCCGCGCCCGGCTCGCTCATCGCCAGCGCGCCTTTCCATTCGCCGCTGCACAGCTTCGGCAGGTATTTCATGCGCTGCGCTTCGGTGCCGTTGGCGTACAGGTTGGAAACGCAGAGGTTGGAATGGGCGACGTAGCTCAGGCCCACCGAGCCCGAAGCCCGGGAAATTTCCTCCATCGCCACCAGGTGGGCCAGGTAGCCCATGTCGCTGCCGCCGTATTCGCCAGGCACGGTCAGCCCCAGCAGGCCCAGTTCGCCCAGTTTCGGCCACAGATCCTGCGGGAAGGCGTTGTCGCGATCGATCGCTTCGGCGCGCGGCGCTATCTCGCTGTCGGCGAACCGGCGCACGGCCTCGCGCAACGCGTCTGTTTCTTCCCCCAGCGGAAACGTTCCGATCGAAGCGGCTCGCATTTGGCTTTCCCTTGTTGCGGCCTGGAATATCGCGGCCTGGAATTGGATGACGAATTTGCAGTGACGAAGTTACAGCATGACCTGGATTGGTGTCGTCTTCCCTGCGGAAGCCGCAAGGCGGTAGCCGGAGATCAAAAGTTTTTTCCTGCTACCGGCTCACGGCTACCGCAAGAGCTCCGGCAGCCCGACCGGTTGCGAAGAAGCGCCCAGTCGTTGGTCAATGTTCGCCGCGCAGGTGTCCCATGAAGCGCGGCGCGGTGCGGCCCAGCGGCAGCTTGAGCTTGCCGATGGACGTGATGCGCGCCTCGGCGATGCGGTCGGCGGCGTATTGCGGTGCGATGCCCTCGCGTTCCGACAACTCGAAGATCTTGCCGACCGTATGGTAGATGTTGCGCATCAGGCGCATGGCGCGTTCGCGGTTGTAGCCGTCGATTTCCAGCGACACGTTCATGACCCCGCCGGCATTGACCGCGTAGTCGGGCGCATAGAGGATGCCGCGCTTGGCCGCTTCGTCGCCGGTCTTGTGCGACATCTGGTTGTTGGCCGTGCCGCAGATGATCTTGGCCTTCAGTCGCGGCAGGGTCTCGGCGTTGATCGCGTATTCGAACGCGCAGGGCGAGAACACATCCACCGGCAGGTCGTAGATCTCGTCGGGCTTGACCGCCTCGGCGCCGTACTCCTCGACCGCGCGTTCGACCAGCGCGGGATTCAGGTCGGCGACGAACAGCTTGGCGCCGCGTTCCTTGAGCAGCTTCACGAATTCCATGCCGATGTGGCCCAGGCCCTGCACGGCAAAACTGTATTTGCCGACTTCCTCGTTGCCGAACTTGTTGTTCAAGGTGGCCATCAGGCCCTGCAGCGCGCCGTAGGCGGTGAACGGCGCCGGATCGCCGGAACCGCCGTGGACCTGGTGCACGCCGACCACGTACTCGGTTTCGCGGTACACATGCTCCATGTCGTTGACATCGGTACCCATGTCCTCGGCGGTGATGTAGCGCCCGCCCAGCGAGTCGACATAGCGGCCGAGCGCGCGGAACATGGCTTCGGTCTTGTCCCTGGTCGGGTCGCCGATCAGCACCGCCTTGCCGCCACCGACATTGAGCCCGGCCAGCGCGTTCTTGTAGGTCATGGTGCGGCTGAGCCGCAGCGCATCGGTCACCGCATCGGTGGTGTCGGGGTAGGCGCGCATGCGCACGCCACCCAGGGCCGGACCGAGCACGGTGCTGTGGATCGCGATGATCGCCTTCAGCCCCGCGTCCTTGTTGTTGCAGAACACGATCTGCTCGTGGCCGGAACTGTCTAGGGTTTCGAAAATCATGGGGAGGGCTCCGAATTGCGCTGCCATCTGGCTGCTGCAAGTTGCCAGGAACGTTGCCTAAAGGATTGACTGGAAACAAAAAAGCGACGATGCCAGGAACGGGCAGGGGCGTCGCGTGGTGCCAGTCTAATCCAATCGCCAGTACAGGGGCCGCCAGCCGCGGCCATACCGGCAGTCCGTCGGCATGACCAGGTGGGAGCTGCGCCGTATTGCCGGGGGAGTTTTGTCCCGAAGCTTGAATAATACGAACGGTCGTGCTATTAATCCCGTCATGAGCCTTCCCGTCGCTACCTCCAAAGGTGCCGCCACGCGCGAACTGATCGTCGAGCGCGCTTTCACCATTGCCCGTCGCAATGGCCTGGAAGGCTTGTCCATCGGCGAGCTGGCCAATGCCGTGGGCATGTCCAAGAGCGGGGTGTTCGCCCATTTCGGTTCCCGCGAAGACCTGCAGCTCAGCGTGCTGGACTGGACCGCGCAACGGTTTGCCGAAAGCGTCATCCGCCCGGCGCTTGCGCAGCCGCGTGGACTCCCGCGCCTGCGCGCCATCATCAGCGGCTGGTTCGACTGGGTTCTGGTCAACGAGGAAGGTTGCGTGATCCTGGGTGCCGCCGGTGAATACGACGGTCGGCCGGGGCCGATGCGCGATCGCATCGTCGGCTGGCTGACCGAATGGAACAGGCAGCTGGCCAAGGCGGTAGGCCATTGCATTGAAACCGGCGAGCTTGCCGCCGATACCGATCCCGAACTCATGGCTTTCGAACTGGCCGCATTGGCCGACGGCTTGCACTACACGCGCCTGCATGACCCGGCTCGCGCCGAAGCCATGGCGCGACGCGCGTTCGAACGCCTGGTCAAGTCGTACTCCCCCCTGTCCCCCTGACCGTCATCGAGGAAACCGCCATGGCCGCCATCACCAGGCCTGCAAATAGCACGACCGTACTAAAATCATGGGCAAGTTCATTGCGCTTCATCGCGATGCGTCTTGGCTTCATCGTCGGTGGCTGGCTGATGCCGCGAACGACCCTGCATCGCGCCTTCCGCCTGTTCGGCACGCCCATGCCCGGCGCTCGCGAAAAAGCGCTGGCCGCCGACACCCTGGGCGCGCGTATCGAGATACTCGAACACGACCGCTACCGCGTCGCCACCTACGCCTGGGGCGATCCGGCCACGCAGCCGTTGGTGCTGCTGGCGCATGGCTGGTCAAGTTACGGCTTGCGCTTCGCGCCATGGATTCGCTCTCTGCGCCAGGCCGGTTATGCGGTCGCCACTTTCGACCAGCTCGCCCATGGTCGCAGCAGCGGCAGGCGTGCGACCTTGCCGTCGTTCGCGGAAACCCTGTTCCAGGTCGGCAAGCACTATGGCCCGTTGCATGCGGTCGTCGGCCACTCGCTGGGCGGCGCGGCGACCATGCTGGCGTTGTCGCGCGGCCTGCGGGCCGAACGCATCGTGCTGATCGCGCCGGCGGCCGACCCGGTGGCCGCCGCCGATCGCTTCGGCAGCGCGGTGGGCCTGGCGCAATCGCTGCGTGATCGCTTGTTCGACGAATTCGAAAAGCGCTTCCGCATTCCGGTCGCCGGCCTGCAGGCGCATGCCAACGCGCCTTTCATCGCCCGCCCGGCGCTGGTCGTGCACGACCTGGAAGACCGCGAAGTGCCGTGGGCCGAGGGTGAACGCTATGCGCGCTACTGGCCGCAGGCGCGCCTGCTCAGCACCACCGGCCTGGGCCACCACCGCATCGCGGCGCAGCCGGAAGTGATCGCCGATGCGTTGCGCTTCCTTGCCGGGGATAGCGTGGGCGAGCGCGTGGTGTCGTCACCCAATCTGCCTTACGGATTCGCTTGACCGCCGCGCCGGATTTTCCGCCGTAGTCCTGTGTTCGGCATCGCCTGACCCTCCCAGAAGGCGATGCATACGGGTGGGAATGGAAGCCCACCCACCTTGGGATGCACGGGAGATAACGCGCCGGCCGTTACAATTGTCCTCTTGTCCAGGCACGAGAGCGCGCATGAGCACGCCGGCTTCCCAGCTTCCCGCCACGCAACCCGATCACTCGCCGTTGCGTTTCGTCACCGCCGCCAGCCTGTTCGACGGGCACGACGCGGCGATCAACATCATGCGCCGCCTGATCCAGGGGCAGGGCGCCGAAGTGGTCCACCTGGGCCACAACCGCAGCGTCGAGGACGTGGTCCGCGCCGCGCTGCAGGAAGATGCCGACGCCATCGCCCTGTCGTCCTACCAGGGCGGCCACGTCGAGTACTTCAAGTACATGGTCGACATGCTGAAGGAGCGCGGCGCGCCGCACATCCGTGTGTTCGGCGGCGGTGGCGGCACCATCACTCCAGAGGAAATCCGCGAGCTGCAGGCCTACGGTGTGGAGCGCATCTACCACCCCAACGATGGCATGCACATGGGCCTGGTGCAGATGATCGAGGATGTGGTGAAGCGCGCCGAAAAATCCCGTGAAACCGTAGGGTGGGCCTTGGCCCACCAGGACGCGGGCGATGGTGGGCCAAGGCCCACCCTACACGATGAGATTTCGATCGGAAGGGTGCTGTCAGCGCTCGAAGATGGCCGCTATACCGAATCCGAACTCGCCCGCCTGCGCAAGCAATGGCAACTGGCCGGCAGCAAGACCCCAGTCCTCGGCATCACCGGCACCGGCGGCGCCGGCAAGTCCTCGGTGACCGACGAATTGTTGAACCGTTTCCTCGCCAGCTTCCCGCAGATGCGCATGGCGGTGATCTCGGTCGATCCGACCCGCCGCCGCACCGGCGGCGCGCTGCTCGGCGACCGCATCCGCATGAACTCGCTGCGCAGCCATCGCGTGTACATGCGCTCGATGGCCACCCGCCGCCAGCACGCGGCCACCAACATGGTGCTGAAGGACTGCATCGCTTTCCTCAAGAGCCTGGGCTACGACCTGGTCATCGTCGAGACCGCCGGCATCGGCCAGAGCGATTCGGAGATCGTCGACCTGGTCGATTTCCCCATGTACGTGATGACCAGCGAATACGGCGCGGCCAGCCAGCTGGAAAAGATCGACATGCTCGACTTCGCCGAACTGATCGTGCTCAACAAGTACGACAAGCGCGGCGCCGAGGACGCGCTGCGCGACGTGCGCAAGCAGTGGAAGCGCAACCGCGTCGCCTTCCAGACCGCCGACGAGGACGTGCCCGCGTATCCGACCATCGCCAGCCAGTTCAACGACCCCGGCATCAGCTGGATGTTCGTCAATCTGTGCCGGTTGTTGCGCGAGAAGCTGGGGGCTGGTGTAGCTCATGTAGGAGGGGCTTCAGCCCCGACCAGTAGTGTGCCAAAAGCGGTCGGGGCTGAAGCCCCTCCTACAAGGATTCGGTGCGATTTCAACCCGCAGCTCGACACCACCCTGAAGGAACCGCGCGCCACCGTGCTGATCCCCGGCGCCCGCGTGCGCTACCTGGCTGAAATCGCCGAGCAGGGCCGCGGCATCAACAAGGCGGTCGAGCAGCAATCCGAGATTGCCAGTCGCGCGCAGCATCTGTGGGAGTCGCTGCGCGAGATCGGCGACGGGAAACTGCCGAAGCAGTTGGCCTTGTACGACACCAACGACCTCCTTTCACATGACGTAGGAGCGACGTCAGTCGCGACCGAATCTCCAGGCAGGAATCCATCCGAAAGCGTTTCAGTCGCGACTCACGTCGCTCCTACGCCCAACGCTCCGGACCGCTCCCTCCTCACTCTCCGCCAACGCTACCAGGACGCAGTCCAGTCCCTCACCAGCGAAAACCTCAAGCTGCTGCGCGACTGGCCGCAGCGCCTGAAGTCGATCACCGACGAACACTTCACCTACGAAGTGCGCGGCAAGGCGGTCACCGGCGAGAACTACCGCCAGTCGCTCAGCCACCAGCCCATCCCCAAGATCGCCGCACCCACCTGCAAATCATGGGGCGAGCTGCTGACCTTCCTGGGCAAGGAAAACCTGCCGGGCAGCTATCCCTACACCGGCGGCGTGTATCCGTATCGCCGCACCGGTGAAGACCCGATCCGCATGTTCGCCGGTGAAGGCACGCCGGAGCGCACCAACCGCCGCTTTCATTACCTGAGTGTCGGCCAGCCTGCCGCGCGCCTGTCCACGGCCTTCGACAGCGTGACCCTGTACGGCGAAGACCCGGCGCCGCGCCCGGACATCTACGGCAAGATCGGCAACTCCGGGGTCAATATCCCCACCCTGGACGACATGAAGAAGCTGTATTCCGGCTTCGACCTGTGCTCGCCGACGACTTCCGTGTCGATGACCATCAACGGCCCGGCGCCGATGATCCTGGCGATGTTCATGAACACCGCCATCGACCAGCAGGTGGAGTTGTACCTGAAGGAAGACGAGCAACGCTGGAAGGATGCGCAGAAAAAGATCGACAAGATCTTCGAAGGCCGCCAGCGCCCGCAGTACCACGGCGAACTGCCGCCGACCAACAACGGCCTGGGCCTCGGTCTGCTCGGCATCACCGGCGAACAGGTGGTCGATGCCGACACCTATGCGCGGATCAAGGCGCAGACCCTGAAGACCGTGCGCGGCACCGTGCAGGCCGATATCCTGAAAGAAGACCAGGCGCAGAACACCTGCATCTTCAGCACCGAATTCGCCCTGCGCATGATGGGCGACATCCAGCAGTACTTCGTCGACCACGGCGTGCGCAACTTCTATTCGGTGTCGATCTCCGGCTATCACATCGCCGAAGCCGGGGCCAATCCGATCAGCCAGCTCGCCTTCACCCTGAGCAACGGTTTCACCATCGTCGAGTACTACCTGGCCCGCGGCATGAAGGTCGACGACTTCGCCGCCAACCTGTCGTTCTTCTTCAGCAACGGCATGGATCCGGAGTACACGGTCATCGGCCGGGTCGCGCGCCGCATCTGGGCGCGGGCGATGCGCGAGCGCTACGGCGCCAACGAGCGCAGCCAGATGATGAAGTACCACATCCAGACCTCGGGCCGTTCGCTGCACGCGCAGGAAATCCAGTTCAACGACATCCGCACCACACTGCAGGCCTTGTACGCGCTGTTCGACAACTGCAACTCGCTGCACACCAACGCTTACGACGAAGCCATCACCACGCCAACCGAGGAGTCGGTGCGCCGCGCGGTCGCCATCCAGATGATCATCAACAAGGAACTGGGCCTCAACTTCATCGAGAACCCGTGGCAGGGCAGCTTCGCCGTGGAGTACCTGACCGACCTGGTGGAAGAGGCGGTGTACAAGGAATTCGAGGCGATCAGCGAACGCGGCGGCGTGCTCGGCGCGATGGACACCATGTACCAGCGTGGCAAGATCCAGGAAGAGTCGCTGTACTACGAACACAAGAAGCATGACGGCAGCCTGCCGCTGGTCGGCGTGAACACCTACCTGCCGCGCGAGCATGGCGGCGACATCGTCACCGAGATCGAGCTGATCCGTTCGACCGAGGAAGAGAAAGGCCAGCAGATCGCCAACGTGCTCGGCTGGCAGCGCTCACGCAACGCGCTGGCGCCGGCGGGCGAAACCGAGCACGGCCACGTGGTGGAATCGGAGGACGATGACATCCACGACGGTCATGGACTGGCTTATCTGCAGAACACGGCACGGGAACGCCGCAACGTGTTCGAGGCGTTGATCGAAGCGGTGAAGACGCATTCACTGGGCCAGATCAGCCATGCCTTGTACGACGTGGGCGGGGAATACCGGAGGAACATGTGATCCGGCGTACTATGGTCGCCAACCGGAGGTTCCCATGAGCGAAATCGTATTCCTGGTCGAGGAAGCGCCTGAGGGTGGTTTGACGGCTCGGGCCCTTGGCGAATCCATCTTCACCCAGGCCGAGACCCTGGAGGCATTGCGCGAGGAAGTGCGCGATGCGGTGCGCTGCCATTATCCGCAGGGCGAAGGTCCAGCCGTGATCCGCTTGCATTACGTCAGGGACGAGGTGCTTGCCGCATGAAGTTGCCCCGGGACATGGACGCTCCCGACCTGATCAAGGCGCTGCAGCATCTAGGCTATCGCGTGGTTCGCCAATCAGGCGGCCACATCCGCCTGCAGTCCGATCAACCCAAGCCTCACGCTCTCACTATTCCCAATCATTCGCCATTGAAGCTGGGAACGTTGGCCTCGATCCTTGGCGATATAGCTTTGCACCGCGAGGTGACCAAGGAAGAATTGCTTAGGCAGATACTTGAGCGATGAAATCGGTATCCCCCTACTATCGCCATAGGGATCGCGCTGACACGTACTCCCGCTTCCGCGACAGGTTTCCCTCCCCATGCGTAATCCCTTGCAGGAACAATTGCTGAAAGCCGGCCTGGCGAAGAAGTCCAAGCTGGACCAGGTGGCGCGAGACCAGGCCAAGCAGCGGCATGCGAAATCGGCGCCGGTGGCTAACACCGAACAGATCGAGGCCGAACGCGTGCGCCTGGAGAAGGTCGAACGCGACCGCGCGCTGTCGGCCGAACGCAATGCCCAGGCCAAGGCGCAGGAACTGCGCGCGCAGGTGCGGCAGATCGTGGAACAGAACCGGCTCAAGCCCGAGGGCGAGATCGACTACCGTTTCACGCATGGCGGAGTGATCCGCAGCCTGCTGGTCACCGACGCGGTGCGCCGGCAACTGGCCAATGGCAGCCTGGTCATCGCCTGCCACGACGGCGGCTATGCGATCGTGCCACGCGCCGCAGCGGAGAAGATCGAGGCGCGCGATCCGGCCATGATCGCGCTCGACCACGGGCGCAGCGCCCCGGTCACGCCTGAAGACGATGACGACCATTACAGCCAGTTCAAGGTGCCGGACGATCTGGTCTGGTAATCCCGGCGCGATACACCAATTCGCCTCCACACCCCGTAGGAGCGCCCCACACCCGTAGGAGCGCCCCACACCCGTAGGAGCGCCCCATGGGCGCGAGCTTTTCGATCCGATTGCGAAAAACCAAAGAGCTCGCGCCCATGGGGCGCTCCTACCCACACCAGACCGTTCACCGGTTAGCATCGCGCAACACCCGCCCTGGAGCGCCGCATGCACACGTCCGTCCTTGCCCGTCGTCCCGCGATTCCTGCCGTCCTGTTTCTGGTGATGCTCGGCGTGCCGATGCTGGCCTCCGCCGCCGATGCCGACATGTCCGCCATCCAGCGCACCGTCGCCGCGCAGCACGACGCCTCGCTGAAGCGGCTGCAGGACTGGATCGCGTTGCCGTCGATCGCCGCTGAAAACCGCAACTCGCGTGAAGGCGCCGAATACATGGCCAGGCTCGCCCGCGAGGCCGGCTTCCAGAAGGTCGAGGTCCTTGATACCGACGGCAAGCCGGGCGTGTTCGCCACGCTCGATGCCGGCGCGCCGAAAACCGTGGGCCTGTACTTCATGTACGACGTGAAGCAGTTCGATCCGGCGGAATGGACCTCGCCACCGCTGGAATCCAGGCTTGTCGACAAGCCCGGCCTGGGCAAGGTGCTGGTCGGGCGCGGCGCGGTGAACCAGAAGGGCCCGGAGTCCGCGCTCCTCGCGGCGCTGCACGCCATCCGCGCCGCCAAGCAGAAGATGCCGGTGAACCTGGTGCTGGTGGCCGAAGGCGAAGAGGAGATCGGCTCGCCGCATATCGGCCAGCTGGTGCATCGCCCCGAAGTGGAAGCCGCCTTGCGCGATACCGTCGGCGTGTTCATGCCTTCGGCCTCGCAGGACGCCGACGGCAACGTGACCATCAGCCTCGGCGCCAAGGGCGTGATCGAACTGGAGCTCGTCGCCAGCGGCGAGAAGTGGGGCAGGGGGCCGAAGAAGGACGTGCATTCCTCGCTCAAGGCCATGGTCGACAGTCCGGCATGGCGCCTGGTGAAGGCGCTCGACACCCTGGTCTCCGATGACGGCAACACCATCACCATCGACGGCTATCCCACGGCGCCGCCGATCAGCGCCGAACACAAGGCGATGATCGCCGCCGCCAGCAAGGTGCGCAGCGAGGCCAAGAGCAAGCAGCAGTTGGGCGTGGAGCACTGGATCGACGACCTGCCCTGGCAGCAGGCCAACGAGCGCCTGGTTTCGCAACCTACCGTCAACATCGAGGGCCTGGTCGCCGGCTACACGGGGCCGGGCGGCAAGACCGTGCTGCCCGGCCGCGCGGTGGCCAAGATGGACCTGCGCCTGGTGCCGGGCATGAAGAAGGACGACGCGGTCGCCGCCTTGAAGTCGCACCTCGCCAGGCGCGGCTACGGCGATATCGAGGTCAACGTCAGCGGCGGCTACGACGGCACCCAGTCGTCCGCCGACGCGCCGCTGATCCAGGCGCAGCGCGCGGTACTTGAACGTCGCGGAATCAAGCCGCTGCTGTGGCCGCGCAACGCGGGTTCGTATCCCGGCTTCGTGTTCACCGACGCGCCCTTGGGCCTGGCCTCCGGCCATTTCGGCCTGGGCAACGGCGGCGGCGCGCATGCGCCGGACGAGTACTACCTGATCGAATCCAGCAACCCGGCGGTGCAGGGTTACGACGGGGCGGTGATGTCGTTCGTTGAGTACCTGTACGAGCTCGGCAAGTGATAACAGTGGGGCAGGATCCCAGGGAAGGTCTGAGCAATTCACTCTTGCTCGTCATTCCCGCGAAGGCGGGAACCCAGCGCCGTTGCTTTCAATAGCTTGAAGTCACTGGGTCCCCGCCTTCGCGGGGATGACGAGCAAGAACGACGCAGCGTCTGCTGCATCAGTCCGCACTGGTCCCGAGCTCAGATCTCAAATCCGTAATCCACCTGCCGTGACGCGTACTGGCGTATCTTCACGGCACTGCGCAGTGCGAGGGGAGTCGCCATGTCGTCGGACCAGTTGATTGCAGTCGCCACGGATGCCTTGCGTGGCTTGATCCAGGCAGCGCTGCCCAAGGACAGTGCGGTATTGCTGGGCCCGCCTTCGCCGGAGGGCGAAGCAGCGCCGGGGTTGTCGTTGCATCTGTTCCGTATCGGGGTGTTGCCGGTGGTGCGGGCGGTGCCGGTGCTGGGCTCGGATGGGCGACGGATGCGGCCGGAGATCGGGCTGCAACTGGATTATCTGCTCAGCGGACTGGGCGGCGAGACGCTGGAGGAACACGGTTTGCTTGGCACCGCGTTGCATACGCTGGCCGATTCGCCGGTGCGCGAGCGGCAGTCGTTGCCACCGTTGTTGTCGCAGCCGGAGCGCCTGGCTTCAGTGGCGCCGGGATCGTTGACGCTGCAGTGGCGGGTGTTGGACCTGCCGGTGGACCAGGTGTCGGGGGTGTGGCTGGCAAGTGGAATGCGCCAGCGGGGTGGGGTGTTCTGCAGGGTTGAGGCGGTTTGGCAGGCTGTGCAGGGTTGATGCTAGAAGCCCATGCCAGCCAACTGCTGGCATGGGCTTCATGTCGTCTAAATAGGTTTAAGAAGGCCAAGCTCAGTAAGCAGCTGATTAATGATTGAACTGCCACATGCCGAGAAAGGTTTGGTGGCGTTTACTTCCTGAAATGCGCGATTGATCATTGCATCACGAATATCTGCGCGCTTTGATTTTGCAGAAACCAACATCTCACGCAGGTATTCAATCCTCTCTCTCCTTCGCTCTACTAAGCCGCCGCGATTGAGATCAAGTCGTAGCTCTGTCAGGACAGCGCTATCAGAGTGATGGCGCGCCCACATCATCGGTCCGTAATAAGTGAATAGAACAGTAGGGTCGCAACGAAAAGGGTCGACAAGGCCTACAACATCCGACTTATTCGTGTTGCATACATCGCATGCTACGGTGAGGTTTGTCCATTCAAATCTTAGTGCTGGATCGATAGATTTGGGGATAATGTGTTCGATATCACCATAAGTAACATGCCTAAATTTACTTTCGCAATACGCGCATTTCTCGCTGGTTTCGACTAGAAGTGCGTCTTTAATTTCATGATGCGAATAACGCGTTAAGAGGTACTTGCTTGGATCTTCACCGGCGTTAATTTTTGCTAATAGTTCTTTCGTCCAAGTGGCTGCATTTCTTCTTAGTATCTCGGGCAGAGCGCCCTTGGCCAAAGCGATCATGGTGCATCCCTGCCATCAACAATCGCATCTATCGTACTGGGCAGCGAATCTGATAGCCCAATGGCTTCAAGCTCGGCATTCAGTCTCTCAACATCGTTGCCTGTGAATTTTAGTTGGCGATAGCGTGTAACAATGTTTTCTAGTTGTTCCGAGGCCCAGAGTGGCATCGTGGATTCTAGTCCGAGGACGTTTCTAAGAACTTCGTTGGCGGTCCCTGCCTTGTTGATCTGATCAAGTTTTGTTGAATACACGCTTCGTGCTGGTGCAAATGCCTTGAACTCGCCGTCAGTCTGGCCTTCGCGGTAAGCTAAAACTACAACATTTGAATCTTTTACTGCAGTAACTATGAAGGGACTATGCGTCGCTACGATAAACTGGACGCTGGGGAATGCGCTCAATAAGTTAGGAAGCAGGGCGCGTTGCATTGATGGATGCAAGTGATTCTCGGGTTCGTCAATTACTACGACAAAATTACTTTTGTCAGTGGAGAATGTGTGAATTTGCCAGGCGAGGTCCATTAGGGCGCTCAAGCCGCCAGATACGGAATCAATTAGGAACTCCCCGCTACTTGTGACTAGCACAACATCTGGCGTTCTTATTTCGATAGTCTCAAATCCAAGACTGGCAGGCAGTATTTTTTTCAGTACTGCGATAAATCCCAGATACGACTTAAGTAGTTCTGGCTTGCCTTTTACGTATTTGTTTCCTTCTCCAAAGGTTGCCATTGAAATGAGTGCTTCTTTCATCCGGAATATGGGCGAGTGGCCCGTATGTCCGCCTTGGTAGCGATTCAGAACTTCAGAGTGGTAGTTCGAGAATGCTTGTTGGGCACTTATTCCGAGTGTTGGGATTGATCCAATTTGTTGATAGTGGGATACAACCCGATGCGACGGTATGCTAAGTCCTTCTACGCTTTGCTGGCCGCGAATTTCAATGTGGTACTCAATAGATCCTGCTCTCGGCACGTAAAGAGTAGCTGTATCGTTTCCGTCGTAGAGAATTTTCCCGATTTCAGTTTGGCTCTCTTCTTTTCTACTTAGCCATACTCGGAGTTGGTGCAGCGCACCTGTGATGTAATTGATAGATCCGTCTTTATTTCTCCATGGGGTTGAAAGCATCGGCCGGGACCATCCGAAATGCTGTGTGAGCAGCCCAAGTAAGGTGGTTTTTCCGGCGCCATTTGCCCCCGTTATTATTGTAAGCCGCTCATGTATATCAATCTGTACTTTATCGAACTGTCGCCAGTTCTCGACTCTGAGAGAGGTGAATTTCATGGGAATAAGATTGTCCTTTTGGTCTTATGCTTGCGGCATCCGTCAATGCGTATTAACCGGTTAAGTCGGTCCGTCAAAAGAGCGACTTCATAACACGCAAGATGGGTTAATTCGTGTCATCGCAACATATCCATACGGAGAAAAGGCCTCGTAGAATGGGTTGAGCATAGCTATACCCATCAGATGTTGCGATAGATTTCAAGTTTCGCTGACGCACAGGTAACGCATAGCCTGCATTTCTATCCATAGGTGCAGGTGGCTGTCTGTCGTAATATCGAGCCATAGCTGTGGGATGGTGAGGGGACGAGATGTATCGAATTGTGGCGATTGCACTGGTGGTGTTCTTCCTGCTGACTGCCTGCACGCGGAGTGTTGAGCCATCCCAGCGCAAGCCGGAGCAGGCAGGGCAACCAATGGACCCAGTGAAGGTCGCTGCTCGCATCGCCGCTACCCGAGCCGCTGCCATGACCGGCGACCAGAAAGCCGTGCAGGCCAACATGGAAGCCTTGAACGAAGACTTCCGCAAGTCGATCAAACTCGCCGATCCCGCGCGCCGCGTGGACCGCGGATCCGCACGCGCCGCCGCCAAGCGGGTGGACGGTGTCCGCTCCGTCGCCTGGGTAGACAGCACCAACCTGCTGGCCATCGTTTCCCGCAACGACGCACGCAGCTACGCCACTATCGACGCCATCTGCATGGAACTGGAACCCTTGGGCGACACTCTGGGCGTGGTGGTCAACCTACAGAGCGGCGCCGCCATCAGTGGAAGCGAACTGCAGATTCTCAGTCGCAACTGCCAACTTGCCCCCGGCGAGAATGCGTTTCTTCAGCGCAAGCGGCAGATTGATATCGTCCCATCCGAGATCCGCGCCCAGCACCGCGCCAACAATCCGGATACGCAAGAGGTCGATCTTGCGGAATGGCAACGCAAGAACGCCGAGTCCATGCGCATCCTGGAAGAGAACGACAAGAGGCGCCAGGAACAGATGGATTCCGAAGGATAAGCGACGTAGCCCAGGTAGAGCGCAGCGAAACCCGAGGCCTTTCGGCACGGAACGAGGAGCCTCGGGTTTCGCTGCGCTCTACCCGGGCTACATTTCTGGAAGAGAACGACAAGAGACGTCAGGAACAGATGGATTCCGAAGGATAAGAGACGTAGCCCAGGTAGAGCGCAGCAAGTAGGGCGCAATCGCCCAAGGGGACTTCCTTCGGTTATTGCGCCCTACGGCTTTGCCGATTTCTCCTCTCCCCTTGTGGGAGAGGATGCCCGCAGGGCAGGAGAGGGGGCGTGAGCGAAGCGAACGTGCTCTTGCGATTGTGGTTGTTTTGCGAACTTCAAAAGCCGACCCCTCTCCCCCCGCCTTCGCGGGGGCAGGCTCTGCTTCGCTGCGCGAAGCTGTCCCTCTCCCGCAAGGGGAGAGGGTGCGCGGTCACTCTATGGATCTGTACAAAAAAGGCCCCGCATCGCGGGGCCTTCCCATTTCAGGTGCTCACCTGCCGTGGCGGTTACGCCACGCCGGGTGGCGCTTGCGGCGGGTCGCTGTGCGTGCCCTGGCCTTCGAAGCGCTTGCCCAGGTCGCGGCTGACCGCTTCCAGGCCTTCGCCCTTGCCGGCGAGCTTGAGGAAACCATAACCGCTGAGCGCCGCGACCATCACGTCGCTGCCCAGGGCCATGTCCGTGTCGCGCACCTTTTCCAGCAGCCGGGTCAGCCGGGCCATGCGCGTGTTCAGCGCATCGTGGCTGGCCAGGTCCCGGCCCATCTCCGCCACGTCCAGATTGAACGGCAGCAGCGTCGGGTTCTCGCGCATGGCGTCGTGCGCCTTGCGGCAGAACGCCTCGGAGCCGTCGCCCATCTTGGCCAATCGTCGTCGTTGGGCCGGGCCGTTCAATGCCACCAGCAGTGGCGCCCATAGCTGCTCCAGCGTGCCTATCGCCTGGTCGAGCGCGGCCCACTGGGCTTCGTCGAAATGCGTCGCTGCGAGGTTCTGACTCATATCCCTATCTCCTTGTCTGTTGGACTTGGTGCAAACCGGCCCTCTTGGCCGGCAGGCCTAGCTTACAGCGGCAAAAGATCCCTGTCGGCCCGCGCCAGCCGGGTTCCGGGACCGCTCCAGTTCGATTGCCTGGACCCTCGAGTTCGATTCCGGAACCCTCCGGTTCGACTCCGGAACCTTCCAGTTCGATAGTCCGGACCCTCCGGCTCGTTTCCGGAACCCTCCCGTTCGATGGTCCGGATCCTCCGGTTCGTTTGCGGAACCCGTCGGTTCGATAGTCCGGACGCTCCGGTTAGATGGTCCGGACGCTCCGGTTCGGTTCCGAAACCTTCCGGTTCGGTTCTTGTGGAAGCGGCGTCCTCGCCGCGTGCTCTTGCCCTGCCAAATCAAAAGCCGACCCCTCTCCCGGCTTCGCTGCGCGAAGCTGTCCCTCTCCCGCAAGGGGAGAGGGGGCGTGGTCGCTCCATGGGTTTTGTGGGAGCGGCGTAAGCCGCGATGAAGCTTCGATGCAGTCGGCTTCGCGACTCACGTCGCTCCTACAAGCAAAGCGAACCCCTCTCCCGCAAGGGGAGAGGGTGCGTGGTCACCCCATGAGTTTTGTGGGAGCGGCGTAAGCCGCGATGAAGTTTCGATGCAGTCGGCTTCGCGACTTGCGTCGCTCCTACACGCAAAGCGAACCCCTCTCCCGCAAGGGGAGAGAGTGCGTGGTCGCCCTATGGGTTTTGTGGGAGCGGCGTAAGCCGCGATGAAGCTTCGATGCGGTCGGCTTCGCGACTCACGTCGCTCCTACAAGCGAAGCGGTCCCTCTCCCGCAAGGTGAGAGGGTGCTTCGTGGGTTCCGCCCTACAGGAACCCTCTCAGATCATCCGGCAAAACGGTGGCGGCGCTTTTTCATCGCACACATCGGGCCGGGTATGGGTCGTTGTCCAATAATCCAGAAGCCCGAGTTGCCTGGCGAGCGCCGGGAAGCCCGGATCGGCCAAGGTTCCGCGCAGGCTTGGATCCCAGAACAGCGAGGGCCCCGGATATTCCTGCGTCGTCGCTATCCGGCTCGCGACCTGGAAAGCTTCGTGGTTCGCGCCGAGGTCCGCGAGCAGGTTCGCGACCGCTTTCCCCTGCTGGCCTTCACCCAGCGCAAGGAGGGCCTGGACCGCTTGCGCCTTGGCTGCGGGATCAGCCGATGCCAGTGCGCGATAACCTCCCAGCAGGGCCGCGCGCAGTTCCGTGGAGATCGGCAATGCCGGATCGGCCAGCAGATGGGTGTCGCGGGTTTCGGTGGCCTTGTAGGCCGCGAGCCCTTTCGCGAAGCCGGCATCCGGAGCAAGGTCTATCGCCGCATCGAAAAAGGGTCTCGCCTCGTCGGGCTTGCCCGCGATGACCAGCGCATCGGCCAGGGTCAAGGGCGTGTAGACATAGAGGGCCAGCATGTCGTTGGCCCGGTGCAGTTGTTCGAGCGCTTCGGCGGTACGGCCGACATTGACCAGCATCCATCCGTATTGGTGGTACTCGCATCCGCAATCCAGCTGACGGGCCGCAAGGGCGCGCTTCAACAGGTCTTCGCGACCGATCCAGTCGTGCCGGTCGACCACCATGGATTTGATGTAAAGGGCCTCGCTGTTGCGGCTGTCGATGGCTACCGCCCGGTCGGCCGCTTCGCGTCCGCGCGCGCGCGCATCGTCGGCGATCCGACTGTCGTCCGCGCTCAGGGCGACTTTCCAGTACGCCCCGGCGACCGCCGCCCAACCCCAGGAAAAGTCCGGAACGGCCGCGACGACCCGCTGCGCGGGAACCAGGGCCTTGCGTCCGTCCTGGATATTGGGATTCCAGTGCCCTTCGCAAAACTGCATGTAGTCCCTGAGGACCGCGTCAGGCAGCGGTTTGTAGTAGGTGGATGCGCCAAACAGTCCGCAGCGGACGACGTTGCCCGCATCCACGGCGATGTGGCGCGGCACCCTGGAGAGTTCGTTCCCGTCGTAGTTGAAAGTGTGGGACCACAAGGTCGTGCCGGAGCGCTCGTTGACCATGTGGGTGATGACGCGGATCGTGGGTCCGTCCCGCTGGATCGTCCCGCCCAGCGTGTAGGCGGGCGCCGCGCCCGGCGGCGGGGCGGCTGCGGTGGAAACACCCACGACGCCGTCGACGCTGAAGGCCGCGTTGATCTCCGCATCGACCGTGTCCCGAAGCTTCGCGGGCAAGTCCGCGGACAGCAGTTCGAACCCCGCCAGGCGAACCGTCATGCCGTGAACCGCGGGTTGGGCGGGCCGCAGCGCCCGCCAGGCGGCGCCCGCCGCGACCAGCAAAAGCAGGCCAGCGGCCGCGATCGCCAGCCAGCGCCTCGGGAACCGGTTCGTCCGGCGGGAAACGGGCGGCGCAGCGGCCGGGGCCAGCGTGCCGGAGCCTGAAATCTGCGCGATCCGGCCGACCAGCTTGTCGATCGACGGGTCCCAGCCTTCGAACGCGTTGATCCACTGGCGTGTCGACAATTCGTAGGCGAACGCATCGGCCGGCTCGACCTCGGCGAGGCGCAGCGCGATCACCGGCACGTTGTAGCGGCTAGCGAGCGAGAGCTCCTTCTTTATCTCGCTGCTGGTGTTGGCTGCGTCCGAGAAGACCAGGACCATCGCGCGGGCGGTGCGTAGCGATTGCACGATCGCCTCCTGGTAATTCTCGCCGGGCCGCACGTCGCGGAGGGACATCCAGCATCGGGTTCCACGAAGTTCGATCGCTTCGCACACCTTCAGCGCTTCGCTGCGGTCGGTGGTCGCGTAACTGATGAAGACCGGGGGCAGTTCCCGATCTTCCCCGCCGACTGCAGAGCCTGGTTCGTTCACTGCGCTTCCTCAGTTGGTCAGGGCAATGTCCATGGCGCTTGGGGTGGCAAGAAAAGCGAACAGGCGGCGCGTGCGAACCGATCCCGCCGGCCAGGGCGAAGGTATAGACCTGTACGGCCAGGTTGGCAATGATCCGCCCGGCGAGCCGGTCCTTGCGGGAGCGGCGCAAGCCGCGAAGGCGACTGCACGGATGCTTCATCGCGGCTTACGCCGCTCCCACGGCGTCGTGCGGCTTCGATGCGACAGGTTTCGCCTGGCCTATCCCTAATGGGGCTTGCGAACCTGGCGGGGAGTATGCGCATCTGGCGCCATCCCACTCACTGGAGATTCCGATGCGTCCCGTCCTTCATCCGCTCGTGCTGGCCTTGCTGTTGGCGTCGCCCTTCGCCGTGTCCTCCGCCCATGCGGCCGGTGAGGCGGCCGCCGCTTCCGAAGCAGAAGCGAACACGCCTTCCAGGACCCCGCGCGGCACCACCTTCCTCCTGCCCGCCGGCTGGACCCAGCGCGTGCAGGGCAATGCCGTGGTGATCATGCTGCCCGAGGGCGGCAGCTCGCGCCTGGCCATCGTCGATGCCAAGGCGGCCACGGCCGACGAAGCGGTGGCCGAAGCCTGGGCCGTCCTCGGCCTGACCCCGAAGTTCCTCGTGGCCACCGACGCCGCGCCCAAGGATGGCTGGGAAGCGCGGCGCTTCTACGACTACGACGTCGCCGCGAATGCCAAGCGCGCCGTCGGCGCCAGCGCCTACCGCAAGGGCACGGCCTGGACCGCCGTGGTGATCGACGTGGACCAGGCCCTCGCCGAGAAGCGCGGCTCGCAATTCGGAACGATTTCCCAGCGCCTGCAGCCGGCCGGTTACCAGCGCGAGAGCTTCGCCGGGAAAACCGCGCACAAACTGGACGACGCCCGCCTGCGGCAGGTCGCCGGTTTCGTGGAAGAGATGCGCAAGGAATACGACGTGCCCGGCGTGGCCGTCGGCATCGTCCAGGACGGCAAGGTGGTGATGTCGCAGGGCTTCGGCGTGCGCCAGCTGGGCAAGCCGGAGAAAGTGGATGGCGACACCCGCTTCATGATCGCCTCCAACACCAAGGCGCTGACCACGCTGATGCTGGCCAAGCTGGTGGATGCCGGCAAGCTGGACTGGAACGCGCGCGCCGAGGACGTCTATCCGGGTTTCAAGCTGGGCGATGCGGCGACCACCGACCAGGTGCTGGTCAAGCACCTGATCTGCGCCTGCACCGGCGTGCCGCGCCAGGACTACGAATGGCTGTTCGAGGGCGAGAAGCAGACCCCGAAGACGGTCATGGCCACGCTGGGGACCATGCAGCCGACCAGCGGCTTCGGTGAATTGTTCCAGTACTCCAACCCGATGGCCGCGGCGGCGGGTTACATCGGCGGCCAGGTCGCCTATCCGGGCACGGAACTGGGCGCCGGCTACGACCAGGCGATGCAGGCGCTTGTGTTCGATCCGCTGGGCATGCACGACACCACCTTCGACTACGCCAAGGCTCAGACCGGCGACTATGCCGCGCCGCATGGCTACGACATCGAGCACCGGGTGGAAGTCATGGGCATGGGCTTGAACGACACCATCGTCGCCTCGCGTCCGGCGGGCGCGGCGTGGAGTTCGGCCAACGACCTGCTGAAGTACGTGCAGATGGAAATCGACCACGGTCTGCTGCCCGACGGCAGCCGCTATATCGGCGAGGCCGCGCTGCTGCAGCGGCGCGAACCGCAGATCGCGCTGGGCGTGGACCGCAACTACGCCATGGCGCTGATGGTGGACAAGAGCGACGGCGTCACCGTGATCGACCACGGCGGAGACATGGGCGGCTTCCACTCCAACATGATGTGGTGGCCGGAGCAGAAGGTCGGCGCGGTGATCCTGACCAATGCCGACGAAGGCGTGAACCTGCGCGGCCCGCTCAAGCGCCGGCTGATGGAACTGATGTTCGATGGCGAGCCGCAAGCGGAAGCCGCGGCCAGGGCCGGGGCCAAGGCCAACCGCGAGGGCTTCGAGGCCTTCCGCAAGCAACTGCAGGTGCCGGGAGACGCGAAAGCGCTAGCCGGGCTGGCGCCGCGCTACCACAACGATGCCCTGGGCGAGCTGCTGGTGACGCGCAAGCAGGGCCAGGTGTCCTTCGATGTCGGCGCGTTCGCTTCGGAAGTGGCGACCATGCCGCAACCCGACGGCAGCCTGGGCTTCGTCACCATCGACCCGCAGGCGCTCGGCTTCCTGTTCGTGCGCGCGGACAAGGACGGCGCGCGCAAGCTGATCGTCCGCGATGGCCAGCATGAGTACGCGTTCGATGAAGTGAAGTAGGGCGCGTAAAAAGCCGGCCCCTCTCCCACAAGGGGAGAGGGTGCGCGGTCACCCCATGGGTCTTGTGGGAGCGGCGTAAGCCGCGATGAAGTTTCAATGCGGCTGGTTTCGCGACTCACGTCGCTCCTGCAAGTAAAACGAACCCCTCTCCCGCAAGGGGAGAGGGTGCGCGGTCACCCCATGGGTTCCTGTGGGAGCGGCGTAAGCCGCGATGAAACTTCGACGCAGTCAGCTTCGCTTACTGGACCGCGATCGTGCCTTTCATCATGGCGTCGTGGCCCGGGAAGCTGCAGAAGAACTCGTACGGGCCGCCGGTCTTGAGTTTGCTCACCGGGAAGCTCACCGATGCGCTTTCCCCGCCGCCGACTATCTTGGTATGCGCAATCACCCGCGCATCGTCCGGCTTGACGTAGTTGGCGGCGGCGCCGGCACCCATGCCCTCGGCGGCGACCGCCTTCATGTCGGCCATCGCGGCGATCACCACGTTGTGGCCCATCGCGGCGACCGGCATGGTGCCGGTGTGGTTCAAGGTGATCTTGAACTCGGCGCACGACGCCGGAATGACGATGGAGCCAACGTTGTACTGCATCGCATCGCTGCCTTCGATCACGGTCGCGCAGTCGGCGACGACCGCGGCAGGCTTGTCGCTACCGGTGACGGCCGGGGCCGGGGCCGGGGCCGGTGTCGCGGCAGGGGCGGGGGTGGTGGCAGGGGCGGGTTCCGCGGCTGGCGGCGGCGTGTCGGCGGTGGTTTCAGCGGGGCTGGGCGGCTTGCCGCAGGCCGCCAGGACCAGCGTGCATGCGACCGCGAGAAGGGAAATGCGTGGATTCATGGCAAGAACTCCTTGTGGAAATCAGCGCGTCATTATTCGAGCGTCAGCGTGGGCTTTTCGTGAAATCGCCGGTCGGGAACGGGAAGAATCGCGATCAGTTGACGAAGGTCAAGTGGGTGGCGATCGGTACCCGGCATGCTGGATCCACAGGCGCACGCCGACCCCATCAAAGGAAACCTTCATGCAATTCGAACTGACCGCCCACGAACTGGATCCGACCAAGCTGGTCGCCACCCTGCAGTCCCTCGATTCCGGCGCAAGCATCGCCCTGGATCCCGCACGCGGCCGCCTGGAAGTGATTTCGACCGCTACCGCCGCCCAGGTGCAGGATGCATTGCAGGGCATCGGCTACGTCGCCAAGCCACTGGAAAAAGACGTGCATATCAGCGGCGGAAGCACCTGTTGCGGGCATTGCGGCTGATCGAGCGAGGCTGCCGGCGCCTTGCCGCTCTGGAACCCCGTCCGCGGCTACAGCATTCGACAGCAGGCGCTTCGCGGGGCTGACGACATTATTCCGGGTATCCGGATTCCAGTGCATGACGCTTCCGCTCGCGTTCCTCTCCCCCCGCGCGCGGGGAGAGGGATGCAAAGGGGAGCGTTCTATACTGAAATCCGGATATCCATTTTTCAGTGCTGTCTTGTTTTTTCGCCAATGGCGAAGGTGAACCAGCTCATGCGCGACGACGACAGGCATGGTGAAAGCCGGCACGGTGAATACAAGGTGCCGGGCGGCAAGCTGGTCGTGGCGGATTTCATCGTCATCGATGGCCGCTTCACGGCAATGCAGGTCAGTGGAGACTTTTTCCTGGAACCGGCCAGCGCCCTGGACGATATCGATGCCGCACTCGAAGGCTTGTCCATCGACACCGACGAAGCGGCGCTCGCCGCCGCGATCCGCAGCGCCCTGGAGCCCAGCGCGCAGCTGTTCGGCATTACCCCCGAAGCCGTCGCCGTGGCGCTGCGTCGCGCACTCGATGCGACTGGCGAAGCGGCGGATGCGGAGGGGGCGGCATGAGCCTGGAAAAATGGCTGGTACATGACTGGCATCTGATCCATGCCGGGCCGCAGGCTCCCGCGCTGCACATGGCGCTGGACGAGGTGATGCTGGACGACGTCGCCGCCGGACGGCGGCCGCCCACGCTGCGGATCTGGGAATGGGCGGGGCCGGCGGTGGTGATGGGGCGTTACCAGTCGCTGCGCAACGAGGTGGATGCCGAAGCCGCGCGTCGTCATGGCATCGAGGTGGTGCGCCGGATCAGCGGCGGCGGCGCGATGTTCATCGAACCGGGCAATACCATCACCTATTCCATCGTCGCGCCGGTGTCGCTGGTGGAGGGCATGACCTTCGAACAGGCGTATGCGTACATGGACCAGTGGGTAATCGAGGCATTGGGGACGCTGGGAGTCAAGGCCTGGTACCAGCCGTTGAACGACATCGCTTCCAGCGACGGCAAGATCGCCGGCGCGGCGCAGGCCCGGCGTGGCGGGGCGGTGTTGCACCACGTCACCATGGCTTACGACATCGATGCGATGAAGATGCTCGAAGTATTGCGGATAGGCCGTGAAAAAATGTCCGACAAGGGAACGGCCAGCGCGCAGAAGCGCGTCGATCCCTTGCGCCGCCAGACCGGACTGCCGCGCGGGGCGGTGATTGAACGCATGATCGAAACCTTCCGCGGCCGCCACGGCGGATTGGTCGCCGACAGCTTGCAGGTGGAGGAGTTGGCCCGCGCGCAAGCCCTGGCGCGAGACAAGTTCGCCACGCCGGAATGGACGGCGGTGTTGCGGTGAATCGTGCGGTCGGGGGCAGGTGGCCGGCAGCCGGAAATCAAAGCTTGCTCTGCGGTTCGCGGAATATCCTGGAGGGTGTCCGCCGCAATGAAAAAGCCCCGCGATGCGGGGCTTTTTCTTGTCAGGCCGATCGCAAGGTCAAGCCTGGGCCGCGGATTTTTTCGCCTGCGCCGGGGCGGTGTTGCGCGGGGCGGTCTTGTGCTGGGTATTCGCCTTGGAACTGAAGGCGGTGACATTCGCGCGCAGCGGCGTATTGCCCAGGACTTCGATGCGGCCCCCTTGCTTGCGGAACGCCACCAGGTCCGAGGCGATGCTCTGGCTGGTGATGTCCAGGCCCGAGCTTTTGCCCTGGCTGCTGGGCCTGGTTTGCGTGGAAGGGGTGCTGCGTGTACTGGTGGCCTTGTGTGGCATGGGGTTTCCTTCTTTCGATTCGCCGTTTGCGAGCAACTTGCTGGCTGGCGGAGGAGCAACGCGTCCGGAACGGTACCGTTGCCAGGATCGGAACTTCCCCTCGGTTTGGCGCAAAAGCGCACCGGTACGCCCCGGCGAATGCGGTGGCGCGGGAGATGAGCGGGAAGTGCGTGCATTCTGCACTTCCACCCATGAACACGATGTTATTTGCGCGCGGGCGGGTTCTGTTCGAGAAGCTTGTGTTGCCGTTGAAATTCAATTTGTGAGACTGTGCGGGATCGGAACAGGATCCAGCTTTGGAGATCGATTGATGCGGTTTTCCGTCAGATTTGTTTTCGCCAGCAGTCTTGCCGTGGCGCTCGCCGTTCCGGCGAAAGCGGAGCCTCCGCGGTCCTCGGGAGCCGCATCCGATGGGACCACGTTCGATCAGGCCGTGCCCGAGGCGATCGACCCGCGCTACGTCGCGCCGCCGGCATCGCTGACCACGTCGGAAGTCGCGTCGCTGCAATACCAGCTGGCCGACTGGGCGCAACTGGGGCGCTATCGCAAGGACAATGCGGCGTTGCCGAAGCCGCTGGGGAGCGAACGGCGCGTGGTGTTCTATGGCGACTCGATCACCGAGGGCTGGGGCGCCAACGGAGCGCCGTTTTTCCCCGGCAAGCCATACGTCAATCGCGGCATAAGCGGGCAGACCACGGCGCAGATGTTGCTGCGCTTCCGCCAGGACGTCATTGAGCTGGATCCGGCGGCCGTGGTGATCCTGGCCGGAACCAATGACCTGGCGGGCAACACCGGTTATGCGACGCTGGCGATGATCGAGGACAACCTGCGTTCGATGACCGAACTGGCGCAGGCCCACGACATCCGCGTGGTGCTGTCCTCGGTGTTGCCGGTGGCCGACTACCCATGGCGTCCGGGCGTACGGCCTGCGGCGAAGGTGCGCGCCTTGAATGCGTGGCTCCGCGATTATGCGCAGGCTCGCGGCGTGACCTACCTGGACTACCACGCGGCGATGTCCAATGCCGAAGGCGGCCTCGATGCGCGACTGGCAGCCGATGGCGTGCACCCGACACCGGCTGGCTACGCGGTCATGGCGCCGCTTGCCGAAGCGGCAGTGGAGGAGGCGTTGGGGAATCAGTCGTCGGCAACAAGCAGGGCGCAATAACCGAAGGGTATTGCGCCGCATGGCTGGCGTTTGGCGCAATGCCCTTCGGTTACGCCCCGAAGGAAGTCCCCCTGGGGGATTGCGCCCTACGGCTGTCCTGTATCCGTTTTCGTCGATCGTGGCGTGCCTTGTCCGCGCCCGGACGGGAGGGCGCCGGTCCGGGGAAGACGGCCATGGGGCGCCACACGACCGCAACAGGAATAGGAGTATCGTCCTGCCGGACTGCCTACTTCCGCCATGGGCATGGGCAGACTGCCTGGCATCCGGCCCTCCGGAGGGCCGCAATGCCGGAGCGCCATGGATTGCCGACGCGCGCGATTCCCTTTCCACCAACTTCGAGGTTCGAACGGACATGAAAACTTACAAAGTGGGTTATCTGATCGGCAGTCTGGCGAAGGGCTCGATCAATCGGCAATTGGCCAATGCGCTGATCAAGCTGGCGCCGAAGGACCTGGAGTTCCATGAGATCTCCTTCAAGGACCTGCCCCTTTACAGCTACGACTACGACGCCGACTACCCGGAGGTGGCGACGAAATTCAAGAAGGCCATCACCGACTCCGATGCCGTCCTGTTCGTCACCCCCGAATACAACCGTTCCATCCCCGGCGCGCTCAAGAATGCGATCGATTGGGCCAGTCGCCCATGGGGCACCAATTCGTTCGCCCGGATTCCCTCGGGCGTCATCGGCACCTCGCCGGGTGCGATCGGCACCGCCGTGGCCCAGCAACAGTTGCGCAGCGTGCTGAGTTTCTGCGATTCGCCGCAGATGAACTGGCCCGAGGCCTATATCCAGTTCACGCCGGGGCTGATCAGCGAAGCGGGCGAGGTGACCAACGAATCCACCGCCGACTTCCTGCGCAACTTCATGTCCGAGTTCCACCAGTTCATCGTCCGCGTGCGCACGGTCATTCCCAAGCAGGCCTGATCGCTGGCGTGGACCGGCGCAGGATCCTGTCGTCAGCGATTGCCGCCGCTTCCCGGGTTGATCCGCTTCGCTGCTGGAGATCGCCGCACTCTTCCCGGGCTGCCGGACTGGGCTGCGATGCTAAAATCCTTCGCCTTCCCCCGGCCCTGCGGCAAAGCGAGCGACGTAATGACGACTGATGCGTTCTATCCGGTCGGCACTCCCGGACAACCCTGGGGGCCCGCGGAAGTGGCCGCATGGCGATCGCGTCAGACCCGCCAGCGCAGTTATGCATCCGACGTATTGAGCGTCATCGACGGCTTGCGCTCGCGCTTCGACGTGGTCGAATACGGCCGCCTGGACTACCCACCCGACAGCTACCCGTTGTTCGCGATCAGGAGCCACGACTGGAACGACGCGCTGCCCTGCGCGCTGGTGACCGGCGGCGTGCATGGCTATGAAACCAGTGGCGTGCACGGCGCGTTGCAGTTCGTCGAACGACATGCGGCCGAATACGCGGGCCGGGCCAATCTGATCGTCGCGCCCTGCGTCAGCCCGTGGGCCTACGAACGGATCAATCGCTGGAACGCGGAGGCCATCGATCCCAACCGCTCGTTCCGCGACGACAGCCCCGCGCAGGAGTCGGCCGCGCTGATGCGCCTGCTCGCACCGTTGCGCGATGGCGTGGGCATGCATATCGATCTGCACGAAACCACCGACACCGACGAATCCGAATTCCGCCCCGCGCTGGCCGCGCGCGACGGCGTGGCCTATGAGCCGGGCGAAATTCCCGACGGCTTCTATCTGGTCGACGACACCGTGAATCGCCAGCCGGCATTCCAGCAGGCGGTGATCGAGGCGGTGGCCAAGGTCACCCACATCGCCCCGGCCGATGACAAGGGCGAGATCATCGGTTCCACCGTGGTCTCCCACGGGATCATCGAATACCCGTTGAAAAAACTTGGCCTGTGCGCGGGCATGACCAACGCCCGCTACACCACCACCACCGAGGTCTATCCCGACAGCCCACAGGCCACGCCCGAGCAATGCAACGATGCGCAAGTGGCGGCGGTGCGCGCGGCGATCGATTTTATGCTGGCGCGGGTCTGATGGGTTGAAGCGGGCTGTGGAGTTGTAGGAGCGGCGCAAGCCGCGAAATCCGCAGCCAGAAAATCCATCAAGATCGGTTAGTTTCAAGAATTGCTGAAGGTTCTTTTCGCGGCTTACGCCGCTCCCACAAGACGCGGGGCATCGTGCGATGTCCGCTGCCCGCCCGCCGATGCGTTGAAACCCCAGATGGACCATCCCGGTCCAGCCTGGGAGAGATGACATGGGCCTGAGCCGACGCCACTTCCTCACCGCTCCGACGGCGCTGGCCGCCACGGCGCTGCTTCCCGCCGGATTGCTGTCCGCGCTGGCGGCGGAAACCCCGGCGCCGCCCGACCTGTCCGACTGGGACAAGGTGCGCGCGCAGTTCGCCCTGGATCCGGCTTACCTGCACTTCGCCAGTTTCTTCATCGCCAGCCACCCGGCGCCGGTGCGCGAGGCGATCGAGGGCTATCGCCGCGCGATCGACGCCAATCCTTTCCTGGTGATCGAGCGCGGATTGTTCGAGGAAGACCAGCACAACGTGCCGCTGCAGGTGCAAACCGAAATCGCCACCTATCTGGGCGGCCGCCCGCAGGACGTGTGCCTGACCCCCAACACCACCACCGGCCTGGCGCTGGTCTATCACGGGTTGCCGCTGAAGCCGGGCGACGAAGTGCTGTGCACCACCCACGACCACTACGTGCACCACGAATCCATCCGCCTGGCCACCGAGCGTGCCGGCGCCAGCATGCGCAAGATCCCGCTGTTCGCCGAGGCGGCCGACGCCAGCACCGACTCGCTTGTCGCGGCATTGCTGGCCGGCATCGGCCCGAAGACCCGCGTGGTCGGATTGACCTGGGTGCATTCGGCCAGCGGCATCCGCCTGCCGATCCGCGAAATCTCCGCCGCGTTGCGCGCACGCAGCGGCGCGCCGGTGTTGCTGGTGGTGGATGGCGTGCACGGACTGGGTTGCACCGATGAAACCGTCGCGACCCTGGGCGCCGATTATTTCTGCGCGGGCACGCACAAGTGGATGTTCGCCCCGCGCGGCACCGGACTGGTCTGGGCCAACGCCGACAACTGGGCGCGGCTGCGTCCGCTGGTTCCCAGTTTCAGCGACCTGGATGCGTACACCGCCTGGGAACAGCAGCAGCCAGTGGCGTCGCCCACCAACGCCAACCGCATGAGCCCCGGCGGCTTCATCGCCTACGATCACCAATGGGCGACCGCCGCCGCGTTCCGCATGCACCGGCAGATGGGCAAGTCGCGCGTGGCCGCGCGCATCCGCGATCTCAACGACCAGTGCAAGGCCGGACTGGCGGAAAACAAGCGGGTGAAACTGCACACGCCGAAATCCGGCGATCTTTCCGCCGGGCTGGTCTGTTTCGAAGTAGAAGGGGTCGGGCCGGCCGACGTGGTCAAGCAGTTGCTGGCGCGCAACATCATCGCCAGCACCAGTCCGTATGCCATTACCTATGCGCGGCTTGCCCCCAGCCTGATGAACACGCCGGAGCAGGTGGAGCAGGCGGTGCGGGCGGTGCGCGAAATATCGGGTTGAGTGGCGCAGGCCAGGTGATTGGGCCTGGCCAGGTTCTGCTTGCGCGCCGCGGTGATGGACGAGGAGGGTTCGGATATCCTGATCCCGGTTCCCGCCACGGAATACGCCATGACCCTGCACGTCGCCCCCGAGTGGTCGATCTCGCGCTGGTTCAACGCCGATGAGGGGTTGACCCTGGCCGCGTTGCGCGGGCGCGTGGTGTTCCTGCATGCGTTCCAGATGTTGTGCCCGGGCTGCGTACAGCATGCGGTGCCGCAAAGCCTGAAAGTCGCCGCGGCCTTCGCCGGCACCGACCTTGCAGTGATCGGCTTGCACACGGTGTTCGAGCACCACCAGGTGATGGGGCCGGAAGCGCTGGCCGTGTACCTGCACGAGAACCGGATTGCCTACCCGGTTGGCGTGGACGCCTACCGCGACGAAAACTCCACCCTGCATCCCTTGCCATTGACCATGCGGGCCTACGCCATGCAGGGCACGCCCACGCTGTGCCTGATCGACCGGCGCGGCAACCTGCGCCGGCAACTGTTCGGCACGATCGATGACCTGCGCCTGGGTGCGGAGATCGCCACGCTGCTGGCCGAACCGGCCTGACTCCGCACTGGCCTGAAGCTCCGTCATCGCTGGCCTGCTTTGCCGACTTACCGCGTTGGCCCCCGTGCGACCGGCCGGCAGGGGGACGTCCGTGGTCGTGCCGTGCGGGTGTCCGTGCGGCCACGTGCGCTGTGGAGGTTTCCATGAAACGTTTGTACACAGGGTTGCTATGCCTGCTGCTGGCCGTTGTCGCTGCGCCGGTCCTTGCCCAGCAAAGGCCTTACGCCGATGGTCCGGTGATCGTCGTCAGCGCGATCAAGGTCATGGATGGCCAGTTCGAGAACTACATGGCCTATTTGAATGGCAATTGGCGGGCCTCCATGCAGGCCGCGAAAGAGGCGGGCATAGTCACCGAGTACCACGTGTATAGCGCACAGGCGCATAACCCGAACGAAGCCGACCTGTACCTGGTGGCGACCTATCCCAACATGGCCACCTTCGACGGCATCGACGAGAAGATGGACCCGATCATGGCCAAGGTCACCAAGATGAACTACAGGCAGGCCGATGAGGCTTCCGGCAAGCGCACGGTGATGCGCACCCTGCTGGGCCAGGAAATGCTGCGCGAGCTGGTGTTCAAGTAAGCAGGTGAAGTGGCGCGAAAACCGCGCCGCATGATCCGGGGAAAGCCGCCTGTGGGCGGCTTTCCCGTGTTCGCGGCTTGCGATCCGTTGCAGCGTGCCGCTGCATCGCCGCCGGAGCGGGGGTGCCGTTACTTCCCGAGCGCGGTCACCGCTTCAAGCGTCTCGCTGACGTGCTTGTTGGGATTGAGGTCGGAATACGCGTGCGCGATTTTTCCCGAGGGAGAGATCACGTAGGACGTGCGATCGGACCAGCCGGGTTTCAGCGTCAGCAGGGCGTCGTATTGCTTCGCGATCTTCGCGCCCGGGTCGGCGGCGACCGCGAACTTGCCGCCGCAGTGTTCGGTTTCCTTCGAGAAATCGGCCAGTTCGTCGGTATTGCCCGCGGTCACGCCAATCACGGTCGCGTGCTGCGCCTTGAACTTGTCGATGGCCACGGAGAACAGGTGCGCTTCCAGGTTGCAGCCGGGCGTGTGCGCGGCGGGGAAGAAATAAACCACCACCGGGCCTTGCTTCAGCGCATCGGCCAGCTTGAAGGTAAAAGGCTTGCCGGCGAGGTAGGCGGGCGCGCTGAAGTCCGGTGCGGGAGCGCCGGCCTTCAATGCGGCGGATGACGGCGCGGCCAGGGCGAGGGCGCCCGCGATGACGGCGGTGGTGGCGACGAGTTTCAGAAGGGGGTTCATGGGGATGCTCCAGGGCGACCGATGCCTTATACACCTGTCGCGCGTCGCTTGCTGTAGGAGCGGCGCAAGCCGCGAAGCCTTCCCAAAAGCTTCGCGGCTTGCGCCGCTCCTACAACAGCCATCCGGGCTTGACCATGTGGCCAGCAGGCCGGCTTGTAGGAAAATCCCTACCCGACAGCAGGCGTTCGGCTGATGGTCGACATGCGCTGCAGAAGGCAATCTGTCCCTGCCCCCGGAAGCCTGCCTGTGCGTTGACAAGCAATGTCGCTCAGCACATGGAAAAGGGTACCGCCTTGAGCAAGTGGTCAGCTGGGCCGGGGGCAACCTTTCCAGATCGGGAGGTGAGCCAATGGATGCCGAATTCTTCGTGGTCATGCCATCCATGACCGGCTGGGAGCTTTATCACGGCATGGAGGGCCAGGGCTGGTTCGCCCGTTGGGACGATGCACTGGAAGCCGCGGACGTGATGGCCGAGGCCCGGCACGACGTGGCGGGCGTAGCCACCACGGTCATTGTCGAAATGAAGGGCCGCGACGCGGCGATCGTCAGCGTTTACGCCTGAGATGGCGTGAAGCCGGTCATTTGTCCCCTTCGACCTTGCTGCCCTTCAACAAGGCCACGATGGCCATTGCGTGGCCATGGCCAAGGTCGAAATCCTGCTTCAGCCACGCCACGATCTGGCCGGCCTTGATTCCCGGCTCCAGCCCCTTGGCGGTCGAATAACCCTTGCCTGCGGCCAGTTTGCGGAAATCGGCGGGTGTCTTGCCGGTCTTGGCCTGGATATTGTCGAGATACGCCTGGAAAGACATGTCGTGCTCCGGTAACGGTGGTTGATGCAGGAGCGACGAACCAGGCTGCCGGAAATCGACAGGAATCCTCTTGTCCTCGTTGCCGGCTTTCGTGGTCAGCCGTTCGTGGCCAGCAGCCAGCGGTTGCCGCCCGCGTTCTTGGCCGCGTACATCGCCTCGTCGGCGCCGTGCACCAGTTGCAGGTCGTCGTTGCCATGGCCGGGATAGGTGGCTACGCCGATGCTCGCCGAAACGCGGATCCGGTGCCCGTCCCATTCGAAAGGCTGTTCCAGCGCGGTCCGGATTTTTTCCGCGGCCCGCGTGGCCTGGTCCGGCTGGGTGATGTCGTGCAGGATCACCATGAACTCGTCGCCGCCCATGCGGCCCACGGTGTCCGACTCGCGCACGCAGGTCTGCATGCGCGCCGCGACTTCCTGCAACAACTGGTCGCCGGCGGGATGGCCGAAACGGTCGTTGACCTGCTTGAAATCGTCCAGGTCGATGAACAGCACCGCCAGTTGCGGGTCGTCGTGGCGGGCCCCGGCCAGCGAAGTGCGCAAGCGGTCCAGGACCACCGCGCGATTGGGCAGGGCGGTGAGCGCATCGTGCCGGGCCATGTGCTGCAGCGCGGCCTCGGCCTGCTTGCGCTCGATGGCAGCGGCAACCTGGGTGGAGACGAACTGGAGCAGGGCCTTGTCCTGTTCCGTGTAGCGCACGTCGCCGCTATAGCTCTGCACCACCAGTGCGCCGATCACGCCTTGCGAGGTCTTCAGTGGCACGCCCAGCCAGTCGATGGGATTTCTGCCGATCGCGTGGGCGACGTCCGCGGGCAGGGTCACGCCGGAATCGGGAGTCAACAGCAGCGCTTGCCCGCTGCGGATCACCTGCGCGCTGAGGGTGCCGGAATCCAGCTTGCGCGGCGCCGGTTGCGGGTCGTGCTCATCGACGAAATAGGGAAACGACAGCTCGTCCCGGTTTTCGTCGTAGAGGGCGACGAAGAAATTGCTGGCCGGCAGCAGGCTGCCGATGATCTGGTGGGCGCGACGGCACAAGGCCAGCACATCCTCGGCCTTGTTGGCCGCCTCGGAAATATCGAACAACGCGACCTGCACGAACTGGGCGCGCTTGAGTTCGGTCACGTCGCGTCCCACCGCGACCCGGGCCTGGTCGGCCTCGGACCAGCGCGCCGACCACATGATGTAGGCGACCTTGCCGTCCTTGCGCAGGTAGCGGTTCTCGAAATACGGCGTGGATTCGCCGGCGGTGATCCGCGCGGCGGCCAGCAAGGTCCGCTCGCGGTCCGCGGGATGCACCAGTTCGATCATCGGCCGGCCGATGACTTCCTCCGGCGCGTAGCCGAAGATGCGTTCGAACGCGGCGCTGACGAAAAGATACCGGCCCTCGCGATCGACCACGCAGATGGCATCCAGCAACAGATCCATCACATTGGTCAGCGGAACCTGGTGCTTGTCATCCATGCGGCCATTATCGCAAGCGCGGATGGAAATAGGGACGTCGACGCTGGCACGCGTGCAAGGAAGTCCCTGATCATGTCGGGGCTGGTCCCGAAGGCCGGGTTGTCTTCAGGCAATTTACCGAAGCAGCGCGCAGGTCCCCGTGCTCAGCGGCCGAACGCGGCGTCCTCGCAACGCCGGTAACGTTGTTCCACCCGTGTCGCGAACCATTCCGTGGTGAGCTTGCGGGTGATCTTCGGGCTTGCCAGGTTGATGCGCGGCAGCACCGCGCGCGGCAGCGGCCGCCCGTTGCGTTCGGCCAGGGCGAACACGCGCGCATACAAGGCGGTGTCCTCGAACTGGAAACGGTCGCCTTGTTCCAGCGCGCGCCTGATCGCCGCGTCGCCCATGTCCAGTTGCGAACCCAGCGAACGCACCGCCGCTTCGGTCGCGCCGACCTTGTCGCTGCCGTGCACGACCAGGTCGCCATCCAGCGCCAGCGGAACCCCGGACGCGGCGGTCACCGCGGCCTGGAACGCGGCGTTGCGGCTGGCGTACCAGCCGGCGTTGAAATCGGCGAACCGGTACAAGTGCCGCTGATAGGAGTTGGGATAATCCAGCAGGTGGGCGATGCCGAAATACAGCCCGCCGCGACGGGTGAACACTTCGTGGCGGATCGAGGCGTCCGCCGCGTAGGGATAGGGATGCGTGCTGGCGTGTTGCTCTGCGAAGGCGATGCTCACCTGCATCGGGCCGCCGGTGCGCACCGGATTGGCGCCACCCAGCAGGCGCTGGCCCAGCGGCACCTTGCCGATGAAATCCTCGTACAGGCGGCTCAGTTCGCGTTCGGTGCGCACCGAACGCAGCCGCTCCTGGTAGCTTTTGCCGCCGGGCGAAGGCAGTTGCAGCGCCGCGCTGACCAGCAGCTTCGGAATGTGATGCTTCGCCGCGCGGCGGTCGATTTCGGCGCGGGCGATCCGGCCCAGGCCCGGGACTTCAGGGTTGGCGCTGAAACCCGACTCCTGCGCGGTCACCGCCAGCGCGGCGCACAGGTTCTCGCTGCTGGGGGGAATGTCCAGCAGTTGGAAGGCGGACTGGATATCGGTCGCCCAGCCTTCGCGATCGGCGGTTCCCTGGGGCAGCAACCGCACCAGTTGCGCGCGTACTTCGGCGGGACTGCGTGGCGGCGCCTGCACCTGTTGTTGCGTGGCGCAACCGGCCAGCAGCACGAGCGAAACCAGGGCCGGCAGCGCGTGCCGGTGGCGTGGCGTATTCATTGCGGAAGCAATCCAGGCCATGCGCACGTCAGTGGGGCATGGCATGCAGGGCCACGTTCAGGCGATCCACCACCATTGCCCAGTCGGCATCGTCCTGGCGTTCCTCGCGCAGCAACTGCGACTGCGCGGGCGACCAGAACGGCGCGTCTTCCAGGCGCATGCCATCGGGCAGGGGCGAGTGCGCGGCGATGAAGGCCTGGATGCCGGCACTGTCGTCGGCCAGTCCCAGTTGAGCGAACAGTTGCGAGAACGGATGCACGCTCGGTTCCATGGTCATGCTCCAGCGGGGAAGGATGCCAGCTTAGCGGCACGCAGGTTAAACCGTTGCGGTGGAATCGGGGCGGTCCCGCCGCCGCAAGCATGAACTTTCCCGGGCGTGTCGATCCAGCCGCCTCGCGTTCGTCGTCTCCGGGAGTCCGATGCCCGCGTTGCCGGTGCGGATCAGCCGCTGCAGCCGGCAACATGAAATCCACGGCTCTTCCCACAATTACAACAGGAGACAACCACGATGAGATTCCTTTCGATGATCCGGGCACGCGAGAACAGCGGCCTGGTGCCCAGCGCGCGGATGATGGCCGACATGGGCGTGCTGATGCAGGAAATGAGCGCGGCCGGCGTGCTGCTGGATACCGCGGGCTTGCGGCCGAGCGCTGAAGGCGCGCGCCTGCGCCTGCGCCACGGGAAACTCAGCGTGACCGATGGTCCCTTCACCGAGAGCAAGGAAGTGGTCGGCGGCTTCGCCATCCTCCAGGCCGGAAGCCGCGAAGAGGCCATCGAATTGACCCAGCGTTTCCTCGGGGTCCACGGCGACGAATGGGACATCGAGTGCGAACTGCGGCAACTCGTCGAGCCCATGCTCCCGGCTTGAGTTCCCGGCTTGAGCAGGCAACTGGCGCTACGCGGCAAACCGCCGCGTCGCCGCCAAGTACATACGCCAGCGTTTTGCCTGCATGACGCGCATGGGTTAGCGTGGATCCATTCGAAACCAGGGCCCGCAATGCAGACAGTGGATCGGCGCACGCGCAAAGCCACGCCGTCGATGCCATGCGAGAGCAGGGCAGGCGCATGAGCGTGCGCCGTGGCTCGCCTTTGCCGATGCAGGGATCGCTTGTGGGCATGGAAGAGCAGCCGCCAGTCGGCAGCCTGTTCCTTGGCGTATTCCCGCCGCCTGCCGCCTGCGAGGCCATCGCCGTCGAGATCGACGCGCTGCGCGTGGAGCACTCGCTGACCGGCGCACCGATCAAATCCAGCCGCCTGCACGCGACCCTGCATTACCTGGGCGAACATGCGATCGAGCGCAACGACATCATCGACAAGGCTTCCCTGGCGGCATCGCGGATGACCCATGCCGGATTCGGGATGACCCTGGCCAGCGCGTCCAGTTTTTCCACTCGCGGCGACCGGAACCCCTGCGTGCTGCTATGCCCGGAAGAACGTCCGCCCATCCATGGCCTGTGGCGCGAGCTGGGTAACCAGCTGATGGCAGCGGGGTTGGGGCGTTACCTCAAGCGCGATTTCGTTCCCCACGTCACTGTGCTGTACGACCGCCAGGTGCTGACCCCGCAAGCGATTGAGCCGGTGCGCTGGCAGGCGCGGGATTTCTCGCTGGTGCGCAGCCAGGCGGGCAGGGACGACTACGAGATCCTCGCGACCTGGGCGCTGCGCGAGCCGTGAGCGGGTTTCATGGTGAAGCCTGCAGCTGCCCCAGCCTGGCCTGGTAGGACGCGCGCGTCGCCTCATCCCTGGCCAGGGAAAGCGCGCGTTCCAGCGCGTGCCGCGCGCGGCGCGGATCGCCGTCCAGGAGATAGGCACGGGCCAGGCCCGAGTAGAACCGGTGTTCGCCGCTGTGCAACTGGATCGCGCGCAGGTAGTACTTGGCCGCACGCGCGCCGTCGCCTTGTCGCTCGTATTCCATCGCCAGCAGGAACTGGTGGAAAGGGTCGCGGCGCTGCACCTTCTCCAGCCGCTTGCGGAACAATGCCTCGCGGCCACGGTCGCCATTGCGTTGGTACAAACCGACCAGGTTGAACAGCGCCGAGGCATTGTCAGGGTCAAGCCTCAACGCAGTGGCGTAGTCGCGTTCGGCACCGGCCCTGTCGCCGCTGCGCAGCCGCAGCACGCCGGTGTTGCTCCAGGTGGTGGGATAGCCGGGATCCAGTTGCAAGGCTATCTCGGCATGGGCCAGCGCGGCCGGCAGGCGCTGTTCGGACAGCAGCGTCACCGCGCGGTTGTTGTAGTACTGGGCCAGCGCCCGTTGCATGGAAATTCGTCTGGCCGGGCGGCGGCCGATCACCATGTCGCCACCCACGTCCACCAGGTAGCGCCGCCCGCCGACGCGTACGCGCACATTGACATGGTTGCTGCGATAGACAAGGTCGTCGAGTTGTTGCCAGGACAGGGTTTCCTCGATTTCCTGCGGGTACGCCTCCAGTCCGGCAAGGTGGGCGAGGGTCAGGAACATCAGTGTGTAGGTGACGCAGTTGGCTTGCCGGTTGAGGTAGGCCTCGGACACCGTGTAGGTGGCGTCGTCCCGGTATTGCAGGCCCAGGCCGTGTTCGCCGTCGTCCATGAACCACGTCAGCCGCTGCAACCGATCCAGCTCGCTGCGGGCTGGCGCGACCACCTCCGCTTGCAATTGCTCCCGCAGGGGCAGCGGCACCGCGACGACTTGCTCGCGAGTCGGAGGCGCGGTTTCCGGCGCTGCCGCGGGTGCGGGCAGTGCCAGGGCCATCGCAAGCGCCCAGGCGATCATTCGCGAGCCTCCGTGTCGGCAACGGGAACGTGGCCAGAGTCTAGACCTTCGCCCTGGTCAGCGGATCGGGGGAGGGAACTTCACCCGGTCGCTTCGCGCAGTGTTTCGATGTCCGGCTTCTGGATCCGCATCATCGCCGCAATGGCTTTGCGCGCCTTGGCGGAACAGCGATCGCGGGGAAGATCCGGGGTGCGGGAATTCGCCGCTGGCCCGGATTCGCCGTCAACCACAGGCGGGGCTGTGCGTATTGCATGGCGAAGGAACCCCCCCCCCCCCGCCGTTCGCGTCTGCGCGGGCTGGTGGGGATGATCTGTACCCAGGCGAGGAATCCGGGGGGCGTGGAATCGATACGCGCAGTCCCCATATCATGGGTTCCGGGTCGTCCATTCCGGATCACCCATTCCGGCGGGGTTATCTTCGCCACACCCTGGATTCACGCGACGGGAGGCCGACATGGCAACCGGATGGGCCGGCGATGGCGCCGTGCAGGACCAGATCGATGCGACGGTGAAGGACGGGATCAAGCGTGCGCGCAGCCAGCTGCCGCAAGGGCCTGGCCTTGAGCGTTGCGAGGAATGCGATGCGCCGATTCCCGAGGCGCGGCGCAAGGCCGTGCCCGGGGTGAAATTGTGCGTGGCCTGCCAGCAGGCGCGCGACGAGGAAGAGGGTGCGCACAGCGGCTACAACCGTCGTGGCAGCAAGGACAGTCAGCTGCGCTGAATGGGTGCGCACCAAGTGATGGACAAGCATTCCGGTTGAAGGAGGGCGCGGCGAACGATTAGGCTGGCGTCCATGCCTACTTCAATGATCATCGTCGACGATTTCCTCGATAACGCCCGCGCGCTGCGGGAAGCCGCGCTGCGGCTGACCTATCCGCCGCAGGAGGGGATGTTCCCGGGGCGTAATTCAGTGGAACGCATCGAGATCGATGGCTTGGCCGAGCAATGTTCGCGCCTGGTCGGTGAGCCGTTGCAAGCCCTGCCGCCGCCACAGGCGCACGCCAAGAGCCGCATCACCCTGGCTGCGGACCAGGGCAAGGCCAAGGTCCATGTCGATGCCGCGCACTGGTCCGGCATCCTCTACCTGAGCAGGCCCGAGGATTGCCGCGGCGGCACCGAATTCTTCCGCCACCGGCCGACCAATACCGATCGCGCGCCCTACAACGATGCGGAAGCCGCCACGCTGGGATTTCCGTCGGCCAAGGGCATGGTCGATGAAATCCTCGACCGCGACAGCCTGGACGAGGCGAAGTGGGAATTGACCCAGCGCGTGCCGATGCGCTTCAACCGCCTGCTGCTGCTGCGCCCCTGGTTATGGCACACCGCTGGCGAGAACTTCGGCGACAGCCTGGAGAATGGCAGGCTGGTGTACCTGATGTTCTTCGCCTCGGCGCAGCGCTGACCTCGTAGGAGCGCCCCTTGGGCGCGATGCTTCTACCACGTCATGCGAAAGAGCAAGAGCATCGCGGGCAAGGCCCGCTCCTACAGGGCGCGATGCTTTTCGATCAATGAAAAACGCCCGGCATCGCCGGGCGTTGTCGTTTCAAGCGACTGGGTGGATCAGTTGAGCAGCTGCAACCCCAGGATCAGGCCCAGTACGCCGGCCAGGATGGTGTAGTTGCCGTCGTCGCCGCGATCGCCGTAGCGGTAGCGGCTGTAGTAACCATCGTCATAGCCGCGCTGGAAGCCCTGGCGGAAATAGTAGTTGTACTGGTCCTGGGCGATGTAATAGCCGTTGTAGCCGTAACTCGCGTCCTCGTAGGCATAACTGTTGCGGTAGTCGCTGCGCCAGCCATCCTCGCGATCGGCACGTCCGGCACGCAGGCCTTCCTGGTAGCCGTAGTTGACCGCCTGGTTCATCAGGTCGCGGCCGTAGCGGTTGGTCTGGTAGTAGCGGCCGCCATAGTTGTAGCGGTAGCTTGCCGGAGTGTAGTAGTACGGGTCGTTGTAATAGTTGTAGTTGCGGGCGTTGAATCGCTGCTGTTGCGCACGCAGGCGGTTGTAGTACTGCTGCTGGTAGCGGTACTGCGAATCGCGGCGTTGCATCCGCAGCTGGCGGGCATAGCGCTGCTCCTGCTCGCGGCGGTCGCTGCGTTGGCGGTCCAGGCGGTAGCGTTCGGCACGCTGGCGCTCCTCGCGGATGCGGCGCTCCTGCTGCTCGCGGCTCAGGCGGTTCTGCTCGTTGCGACGGTCGTCATCACGCCAGCCATCGCGACGACTGGCCTGGTTGCCACCGGTGATCCGTGCAGGCTGGCCCTGGGCCTGGCGTTGCTGGCGGAGCAATTCGGCGTTGCGTGCGGCCTGCTGACGCGGGTTGTCGCTGCGGTCGTCGCGCAGGCGCTCGCCCTGGCGCACGGCCTGCTGGCGCTGTGGTTGCTCGCGCTGGCTGCGGGTAGCCTGTTCGTGCCGGGACTGTTCATTCAGTGCGTTCTGGCGGGCATCGCGTTGCTGGCGCAAGACCTGTTGCCGGTCTTCGTTGCGACGCTCATTCTGTTCGCGAGCGCCTTGGCGCTGGGCCTGCTGACGCTGCTGCCGTTCGCGCTGGTCGTTCAGGCGTTGCCGCTGCTGACGCTGCATGTCCTCGCGCGATTCCGTTTGTTGGCGCAGGGCTCCCTGGCGTGCACTTTGCTGGCGCTGGGCCTGTTCGCGCTGGCTGTCCCGGCGTTCCTGCTGCTGGCGTTGGGCATCCTGCTGGCGAACCTCGGCGCGCTGGCGTTGCTCGTTGCGACTGCGCTCCTGCTGGTCGCGCATGGCCTGTTGTTGGCGGGCGGCGTTCTGCCGGGCTTCGACTTGCTGCGATGCCGCCTGCTGCTGGCGTTGTTCGTCCTGCCGCGTCGCGGCCTGCTGGCGGCGAGGTTCGCGCCGGGCGTTGTTGTCGTCCTGCTGCCCGCTTTCGCCGCGATTGCGATCGTTGCGACCGTCTCGATCCTGCGCGGTGGCGGTCGAACCCATGCCAAGGGCGAGGGCAGCGCCCAGCGCAACGGACCAGAGCGTCTGTTGGCGTGGAGAAATTTTCATGGCGGTTCCCTCGTTCGGACTACCAACGATGCAGTTGGCCTGTGCCTAGTTATAGGTTGGCGCGATGAATGGATTCTGAGGCGAGCCGGCGCTGTTTAGCTGGCGGAAGGCGTAACCGGTTACATATGCGCGCGGTGCCTGGAACACTGTGTATTCCGCAACCACGAGCAACGATTGCCGGAGCGCACGCGTTCTCATCGGCGTGCGGCGATGCGCGGCGCAGGTGCCTGCGCCGCCATGGTTCAAGGCTGCGGGCGCGGCTGCAATCCCAGGCGGCGCAGGATGACCCGGGTGCGCGCTGCAGCGGGCCTGGTTCGGACGGTCGGCTTCGTCGTGACGGTCGCGGTGCCAGGCATCTTGATGCGCCCCTCGTCATCGATGATCGTGCCTAGGCCCTGGCTGTCGCCCAGGGTGGCGCCGTCAGCGGCGCTCAGGTTGACGCGGAAACGTTCGTTGTCTTCCGCCAACGCATCGCCATTGACGGTGACGGTGACGGTGCCGCGGGTCTGGCCGATGGCGATGCTCTGGCCGCTGGCGTTGCGGGCTACGTAATCGCCGCCGGCACTGGCGGTGTCGTCGGCGGTGGTTGCGGTATAGGTCACCACGCTGGTGGCCGGTTTCGACAAGTACACGGTGAACACGGCGTTGCGCGTGCCGGTATTGCCCTCGCCGGCAAGCGCATCGCCGATCGAAAGTACCGGTAGCGTCGGATTTACGGTGAAAGCGACCGTCTTGGTGGTCCCGGCGTACGTGGCGGACAGGGTGCCGGTCGCGGCGATCGCAGTCGTGGTGGTGGCAATGGCGAAAGTTGCGCTGGTGGCGCCCTGGGCGACGGTGACGCTGGCCGGGACGGTGAATGCGGGACTGGCGCTGGACAGGGCCACCACTACGCCCCCTGCGGGCGCGGCGGCGTTGAGTGTCACTGTGCCGGTGGCTGTCTGGCCGCCATGAACCGGGTTGGGCGAGGCGCCGACCGCGCTCAGGGCGACCGCGACCGCAGTGGGTTTCCAGCCCAGTTTGACGACCTCGAAATCGCTGGCGGACAAGGTGGAGAACGCGGGATTGAGCACGCCGTTGTTCCAGCGCACATCGAAGGTGCCGGAGATGTACATGTCGCTGCCGTTGTCGGCCATGATCAGTCCGTACTTCTGCATGGCGCGGAAGATCTTGCGCGCGGTCGGGTCGCTGGTGCGGGTGGCGGGATCGACACCGTTGACCAACGCTTTCAGCCGCAGCCGCGCGCCCATTGGCAAGGCGCCCGAAGTGCTGCCGGCCTCATGCGAGGCCGGGAAGACATAGCCATTGCTGGCGCGCAGGGTAACGCGCAGGGCATGGTTGATTTCCTGCACATCGGGATTGGCGGCTTCGTCGTAGCGGATCAGGCCCGGGAAAATCGCCAGGCCGGCGGCATCCGCCGAGGTCCAGCCGTCGGGGCGGCGATCGTTGCGGTTCAGGTCGAAAAACGCGCCGGAGCCGGCATGCCATTGGCTTCGCGAGGCGTCGTACCAGACGTTGTAGAGCTCATACAGCGTGCGGTTGCTGCAATCGATCATCAGCAAATGGCGGTCGTTGCCGCCGCGTTGGTCGACGTTGCCGGGAGCCCCGCCCTCGACCCAGTGCGCCTGGGTGATGGCTTGCGCCGGGATCGGATAGAAGGGAATTCCATTGCCATCGCTTTCGTCGTCGTAGTCGAAGACCACGCTTTTCTTGGCCTGCGCGCCATCCACCACCGCGTAGGGGAAGCCGTAGATCGCGGTGCTGCCGGGCGATTCTTCGCCACCGAAATCCGGATGCAGCTTGCGCGTGCCGCCGATGAAGGCGATGAAGCTGGCGGAACCGGGATCGACCGGCGCATTGCGGATATCGGCATTCCACCAGTTGTCGGAGGGGAACAGGGGAAAATCCTGGAGCGGCGCACCCTGCACCGGGACCGAAGCCGGGCAGCTTTGCGCGACCGCCGCGGGCGCGGCCGACAGGAACAGGAAGCAGGACAGGAACAGATGAATCAGTGGACGGCGCACGTGGCCTTCCTCGAGCTTGGGGGATGGCCGCGATGGTCGTGCCGGGGGTGGAGCGCGTCAATCGGCGATGCGGAGCATTGATGGTCGGGTCACAGTTCCAGCCAACGATCGCGGCCAACCCGTTCGATAGGGCCGAAAACGTGATCGTTGCCATGGAATCCGCCGCTGGGGACGGCCATGCGTGGCGGGGTACGGAAAGTGGGCGGGTGGGTGCTAGCCTGCGCAAGTGGATCGCGCCATTGCCTGGCCGACAATGGAAAATGCGTCCCCAAACCCGCACCGCGCCCCGCAGGCCCTGGATAGGCAAGGAAACCCAATGCGTAGTTCGCCCCTGTTTTCCCGGCTGCTCGCCGCGCTCATCGCGACCGGTTGCATGGCTGTGGCGGGTCCCGCGACGGCGCAACAGGCCGCAGTCGTGGCATCGCCGATCCGCTATTCGGGCGGCGATGGCCTGACCCTGAAGAAATCCATCGTCATCGCCGGCGCCGCCAATACCGGCGAAGGCGAGGCGGCGGAACTGGACTGGATCCGCGAACACCATCCAGGCGCGACTTTCCAGTCCCGCGGCCGGATCACCGGTCCGCCGCATTACGACGTGGTCACGGTGAAACTGGCCAATGGCGCGCTGATGGACCTGCATTTCGACATTTCGGGATTCTTCGGCAAGTGAAGAATCAACAAGTGGGAAAAAAGAACCGCGAGCCAATGCAGACGATTTCCTGGGCCGACTTCGAGAAAGTGGAATTGCGCGTGGGCCGCGTGCTCAGCGCCGTTCCTTTCCCCGAAGCGCGCAAGCCGGCCTATGTGCTGCAGGTGGACTTCGGCGAGACCATCGGCGTGCGCAAGTCCAGTGCGCAGATCACTGCGTTGTACGCGCCGGAACAACTGGTCGGCAGGCTGGTGGTGGCGGTGGTCAACTTCCCGGGCAAGCAGATTGGTCCGTTGATCTCCGAATGCCTGGTCACCGGTTTCCACGACGGCAATGGCGACGTGGCCCTGTGCATGCCGGACCGGGAAGTCCCGCTGGGCACCCGGTTGCTCTGAGCCTTATAGTCGTGGCCGGACTTCCGTAACGCGTCGTTTGCAGATGGGGGAGCAATAAGAACATGGCCACATCGAACCGCCTCGAAATAGTGGAGGGCGTCGGCTACTGCCGACTGGCGGGCAACCACGGATTCCAGCCGTCGGTAAAGGCCATCATCGAAGCGATAACCACGGCCAGGGAGCAAGGGGTGCGCGGCTTGCTCGTCAACATCCTGGAGTTGCGGGGCTTCGAGCCGCCCAGTGTCGCCGAACGGCACGGCATGGTGCGCGCCTGGGCGGAAGCGGCGCAGGGCATGTTGAGGGTTGCGATAGTGGCGCCGCCATCGCTCATCGATCCGGACAAGTTCGGCGTGATCGCCGCCGCCAATTTCGGTTTGACCGGCGATGTGTTCCATTCCGAAGCCGAAGCGCTGGCCTGGCTGGGCGAAACGAAATGAGCCGGCAACGCAGGGGGCTGGCGCGACCCTTCCCTGCAAGCTGGGGATATGGCGACCGGCCGGCAAGGCTGCTGGCGACAAGGCTTGTGGAGTTTTTTTCGCCGGAGTCGCCATGTCCGCGCCCTTGATCCTGCCCACCACGATGCTGTCCGCGCTGGAAGCGGCGTATGTAACGCCGCCGCGCGCCTACCACGATTTTCGCCACGTGCAGGAAGTGCTGCGCCATTTCGCCGAGGTAAGCGCTGGCCCGGGGTGGGCGCAGCCGGCGGAGGTTTACCTGGCCGCGCTTTACCACGACGCGATCTATGAAGCCGGGCGCAAGGACAACGAATCGCGTTCGGCCGGACTGGCGATGGCGCAGATCGCGCAGTGGTTGCCGGAAGCCGGCATCGATGTCTTGCGTGTCGCAGAACTGATCAACCTGACCGCGCGCCACGGGCAGTTTTCGCCTGGCGACTTCGGCGATGATGGGTTCGCCCTGGACACGCGCCACTTCCTGGATTGCGACATGGCTATCCTTGGCGCCGAACCCGAGGTGTTCGATGTTTACGATCGCGGTATCGAGGAGGAATATCGCGGCCATGTGCCGGGATTCCTGTTCAAGCTCAACCGCAAGCGATTCCTCAAGGGGCTGCTTGCGCGCGAGCGCATCTTCCTCAGCGATTTCTTCCACCAGCGATATGACGCAGCGGCGAGAGCAAACCTGAAACGGCCAACAGGAAGAAGATAGAGATCGTCACCCCCGCGCAGGCGGGGACCGGGTGGGTTTAGTTGCTCCAGGATAGATGACGGATCCCCACCCCAATTACAACATTCGAGGGCAGGCCCTTCGCGGGGATGACGACTAAGGACTTTCATCCCTTGTATTCGTTTGCGACTTCCCGCATTCCAGATGCGTCAGATACAGACGCAGGTCGAACTCCAGTTGATGGTAGTCCGGGGCCATGTGCGTGCACAGCTGGTAGAACGGCTTGTTGTGTTCGCTTTCCTTCAGGTGGGCCAGTTCGTGGACCACGATCATCTTCAGGAATTCGGCCGGCGCCTCGCGGAACACGCTGGCGATGCGGATCTCGCGGCTGGCCCTCAGCCGGCTGCCCTGCATGCGCGATACGGTGGTGTGCGTGCCCAGCGCATGCTTCACCACCTGTAGCCGGTTGTCGTAGGCCACCTTGGCCAGTGGTTCGGCCTTGCGCAGGTAGCGGTCCTTCATCTGCACGGTGTATTCGTACAACTGGCGGTCGTTGCGCACCGCATGCGATTCGCCGTATTTGTCGCGCAGGATCCCGCCCAGCCGATCCTGCTCGATCAGGCCGCGGACCTGGGCCTGCAGGTGTTCGGGATAGCCAATGAGGTATTTCAGCGATTGCATGGCGCAACCATACCGGTTCACGGCGCTACAGTAAGCCCATGGAACCGGACAACGACCCGCCGCCACAGCGCCCCGCCGAGCCGGACCCCGCCGATTGCTGCGGAGAGGGCTGCGTGAACTGCGTTTATGACATTTACGAAGCGGCCTTGGCGCGCTACGAGAAGGATCTGGCGGCCTGGAAAAAGCGCCAACCGCCACTGTAGGAGCGTCCCATGGGCGCGAGATCTCCGGCCCGATCGCGAAACAGGCCAAGAGCTCGCGCCCATGGGGCGCTCCTACAAGAGGTTGTTACGGGTGGTCGTAACGGGTGCGGTAGCTCTCGCGCTCGTCGCGACAGTATTCGCTGCCCATTTCGAACTTGCGGCAGATGGCTGGGCGCTGCCCGTAGATGCTGCAGCACATGTGCAGCGGGTCCACGGCAACGCACCAGCCGTCCTCACCATGCGCCATCACTTCCACGCCATGCTCGTTTCGTTCCACCAGATGACGCGGCACGTCGTCTTCCGGCATCAGCACCACGGTCAGCCGGCAGCACACCGCATCGCAGGCAGAGCACGAAATCTCATCGTCGATGCCGGTCTGCAGTTGCAAGGGAATGCTGTTCATTGCAGCGCCTGTGGAATATCGAAAATGGGCAAGCCACGCGGGACGCCCGACGTGCGAATGCGATGATCGTGACCACCGGGATGGGTGGCATGCATGCGGATGGCAAAGCCCGGCATGGGCGCTCCAGGGAGTGCGTCGAAGGCCACGATTCCGATAAAAAGGGAGAAGGACGCGTGGAATGCAGTGAAATGCGCGCACGGAAATGCGCTGTATCCGGGTGGGGCGCGAGAATGATCCTTGCGTTTCCATCCTACGCCATATTGTTCATGTTGTTCTTTTTTCGTCATGGGCCCTGTTCAGGGCCATCTCGGGTGCCTTGAACGATGCAATCCGCGGATCCGGGTCGCGCGGCCGTATTCGATCCTCGTTCCGCGTTTAATCAGGGTTCCCCCGAGAATCCTCCCAATGCCATCCCAGATGCGCGGGTCACCTTGGATCTACCTCTTGCTCCTGGGCGGGTTGGCGTTCTGGCTGTGGTCGATGCGGAGCGCGCCGCTGTCCCTGGCGCCAGGTGAATCAATTCCGGGCGCCATTCCGCTGGCTGTCCTCGGCGATTCCGACAGTCATTCCTACCAGGACCGGATCACGTTCCCGTCCGGTGGCCTCAAGCGCGGCGGGGCCTATCGCGAAACCACGCTGCAATGGACCGAGGTGCTGGCCCGCTTGCGCGGACAACGACTGGATCCGGGCGATTGGGGCGTGCATGGCACGCGCGGAATGGTGGCCCGTGCGCGCAGGTGGCTGGGGCAGGAAGGACGCTCTCCACCAAAAGAGGACTACCGCTATAACTTCGCCCTCTCTGGCAGTGAATGCAGCGACTTGCTGGAGGGATACTCGCAACAGGCCAGGGCGCTGGCGTCGTTGATGGACCAGGAGCCCGCGTACTGGCGCAACGGAATAGTGGTGATCCGCATCGGCGTCAATTCTTTCGGCGATGCCGCGGAACTGGAGCAGATGGCGCGCGATCCCATGGCGGCGCAAGCTCAGAGGAAAATAGCCTCCTGCGTGCAGGACATCCGTCGGTCGGTGGAGATGTTGCACGCCCGGCATCCCGGGGTGCGTATCGTCCTGGTCGGCATTTTCGACAACAGCAACTGGATTCCGTACCTGGATCGCTGGCGCAATCCGGCCATGCTGGCCAACATCGGCCAGGGCCTCGACGTGTTCGACCATGCATTGCGGGACATGGCGCGGGCGGATCCGCGCATCGCTTTTTTCGACGATCGGGCCTGGTTCGCGAATCGATGGGGCGCGCGCGACGCGCGAGGCGATCCCGCCTACCACGACCTCGTGGTGGGTGGCGTGCATGTGCGCAATACGGAAGGCGACGCGCCGGGCAACGCGGTCTTGGCCGATGGCCATGCCGGTACAGCGTGGAATGCGGAATGGGCGCGGTCGCTGGTCCAGCTGTTGAACTCGCGTTTCAGCCTGGGGATAGCGCCGATTACCGAAGCGGAAGTGGCCGCCGTGGTCGGGACCGGGCAACAAGGCCCTGCGCAAGGGAGGGTCGGGTCGAAGACGCCAGCGGCTCAGAAGCTCGATAGTCCGGTGGCCTCGGAGAGCCGGTAGCGCCAGTAACGCCAGCGCGAAGTGTCCTCGTATGCGGAGTAGGGCAGGCTGACCCTGCGACCGTCTCCATTGTTCCAGCTTTGCTCGAAATAGGCGGTCGCCTGCCGGATCACCGGCGCATCGCCGGCGGCCAATATCCTTGCGCTGCTTTCCAGGTTGTAGTCGTCCAGGTTGCGCCGCGTGTAGTTGGCCGAGCCGGCGATCAGTTCCGCCTCGCCATCATTGCCGCGCCTCAGCATCAGTTTGGCGTGGCATTGCTCGCCGTGGGTATCGCACCAGCGCACCGGCACGCCGGCCCGGTGCAATTCCAGCGCCGCCTGGCGATTGGGGATGCCATTCTTCTTGCGGCCGAAGGCGTCTTCGTTCGGGTCCAGCAATACGCGGACCTGCACGCCGCGTTGTTGAGCGGCGACCACTGCCTTCAGCAAGGCGCGGTGGGAGAAATAGAACACCGCTATGTCCAGTCGTTCGCCGGTTTTCGCGCTGGCAACGTTGGCGAGCAAAGCGTCGCGGATGCGGCCCTCGGTGACGATCTGCACGCGGGTGTCGTCGGTATCGGCAGCGGGTGCCGGGTCGGATTGCGGCACGACCAGTGCCTGCGGCCAAGGCGCGCCTGACATCGCCACCACGGCGCGCTCGCTGCGCAGCAGGTCCAGTGCCGCGGCGCCATCGAAACGCAAGGCGACGTTGCCGTGCGCGCTGCTGCCGTCATGCGGGTTGGCGCTGGCCACCCATCCGGCCCAGCCATCGCCCGCATCCACCACCAGGGTCTTGCGATGATTGGCGTTGAGGTTGAGCAAGGCCAGGTAGCTGCGCAGCGTGACCTTTCCGCGACCGAACGGGCTGGGCAGCCAACCGCCGTTTTCGTTGTTGCCCGCCCAGCGACAGCACAGCTGCCAGAAGCCGGACCATGCCGGGTTCGGTGCGCGCAACCGGGCCAGGTCAGTGACCACCACTTCGATGCCTGCCGCGCGCAAGGCGTCGAGATGCGGGGAGGGAATGCCGCCGTAAAGCGTGTTGATGGGGTCGGTGATCAGCACTACCTGCAATCCGGGAACGGCACGCTTGCGTTCGACCAGGGCGCGGGTGAGCTGCGTGCTGAGCGGACGCAAGGGTGGCGCGGCGCCGGTACCGGAAAAGTCGTTGAACAGGAACATGTCCGCCACGATCACCCGGCGTGCTTGCCCGATCAGGCGCAGGGCTTCGTCGAACACGTGCTGGTCGCTGTGGCGGATTCCGGCAGAGTCAAGATAGGTAACGTCGGTCAGCAATGCCGCCGTGCTGGCGGAACGTAGCGGGAATTCCTTGCCGATACCTTCGGGCAAGGGTTTGCAGGCCTGGTACACGGCCATCGCCAGATAGCACGCCAGCAGCACCAGCAGGGCGCGCTTGAGCAGGATCCAGGTACGTCGTTGCAGCGTTTTCGGCGTGGCGGCGTTGGCTTTGCTCAAGAGGCATTCCCTGCGGCAGGATCGGGCTGATTTGTATCGACTCGCAGGATATCCCACGGGTGATCAGGGAAGGCGCGGTAGGATGACCGGCATCTTGACCATCCACGGAGAACACCCATGATCCAGCGATTCGAGACCGGCAAGCGCCTGTCGGAAATGGCCGTGCACAACGGCACGGTTTACCTGTCGGGCCAGATTGCCGACGACACCAGCGCCAATATCCAGGGCCAGACCCGGCAGGTGCTGGATGCCATCGATGCCTTGCTGGCGCAGGCGGGAAGCCACAAGAACAGGATCCTGCATGCGCAGATCTTCCTTCCCGACCTGGGCGATTTCGCAGGCATGAACGAAGTCTGGGAAACCTGGGTGGAGCCGGGTCAAGCCCCCACCCGCGCCACGGTACAGGCCGCATTGGCTGATCCGAAATGGAAGATCGAAATCGTGGTGACCGCGGCGGTCTAGCACTGTAAGCCGAGCTTGCTCGGCTGCTCTTGATCGAATTACGGAAGCCAGAAGCAGCCGAGCAAGCTCGGCTCTACAAAAGAGGGCGGCTCCTGTGGAGCCGCCCTTGCATCGTGAAGCGCGTGCTTACTTGTTCTTCTTCTTTTCCTGCTTGTCGGCGCGCTTTTCCTTCAAGGTCTTTGCTGGCGCCTTCTTTTCGTTTTTCTTCTGGTCCATTCCCTTGCTCATACGGGCCTCTCGTCGGTGTGGGTCGGGCGCCTAGTGTCGGCAAGCCGGTGTGGCGTCGTCAATCGCCGTATTCGCCATCGTGCATGCCGGAACAGCCGCTATTCAGAAGCGTTCGCCGACCGGCAGGTAGCGCCATTCGCCGACCGGCATCTTGCTGAGCGCGATGCGGCCGATGCGGAGGCGGCGGATCGACAGCGCTTCCAGTCCCACCTGCGCGCACATGTGCCGCAACTGGCCGGGACGTACCGCCTTGATCGCGAAGCGCAGCCGGTTCTCGCTTTGCCAGCTGACCTTGGCCCGGGGCAGGGCGCGGCCCTGGTAGAGCATGCCGTCACAGAGTTTCAGCAGGCCGTAGGGCGCGAGTTCGCCGTCTACTTCGACCACGAATTCCTGTTCGATCAGGTCCGCGTCTTCGCTCAGGCGACGCCAAACGCGGCCGTCCTGGCTCAGCACCACCAGGCCGCTGGCCTCGTCGTCCATCGGCATCAGTGGGGTCAGGCGCACGAAATGCCGTTTCAGCACCCGCAGGGCCGGGTCGTCGCCTTCGGTGCGGGTCGCCGGCGTCGCCAGTTTCGGCGATGCGTCGAAAGCGATGCCGGCGGGCTTGTGCAGCAGCAGGGTCGCGGGTTCGGCCGCTTCCAGGTCCGCCTCCGGGTCGATCTGCACGGTCTGGGTGGTGACCGGGTGCTGCGGGGCGTCGATCACCTCGCCGTCCACGGTCACCCAGCCGCCCTGGATGTACTGGTCGGCCTCGCGCCGGGAACAACCGGCGAGTTCGGCGACGCGTTTGGCCAGGCGGACGGGTTCGGGCATGGGAAAGTCGTGCGTTTGCGGGCCTGCAGTGTAAGCCTTGGCCCTGGAAACCGCTGTTTTTCCCGGTTCCGGTCGCCGGACAGGCACAATGGGCGCCCCCCAAGCCGAGCCCGCCGCTGGATGAAGACCCCGCAAGGACTGCAAGCGCTGATCGATGACGGCGTGATCGACGAGGTGATGCGCCCGCTGAAGAGCGGCAAGGAAGCGGCTGTGTACGTGGTCCGTTCCGGCGACGACGTGCGCTGCGCCAAGGTTTACAAGGACATGGCCCAGCGCAGCTTCAAGCAGCGAGTGCAATACCAGGAAGGGCGCAAGGTGCGCGGCAGCCGCGAGGCGCGCGCGATCGGCAAGGCCAGCAAGTACGGACGCAAGCAGCAGGAAACGGCCTGGAAGAACACCGAGGTCGATGCGCTTTACCAGCTGGTCGATGCCGGCGTGCGCGTGCCGCGGCCGCATGGTTATTTCCACGGCGTGCTGGTGATGGAACTGGTCACCGATGCGGAAGGGTTCTCCGCGCCGCGCCTGGGCGAACTGCAACTTGAAGCACGGGAAGCACGCGAATACCACGCCTTCCTGGTTCGCCAGGTGCAACGGATGCTGTGCATCGGCCTGATCCATGGCGACCTGTCGGCCTACAACGTGCTGGTGGGTGCCGAAGGCCCGGTGGTGATCGATTTCCCGCAGGTGGTCAGCGCCGGCGGCAACAATGCCGCGCGGGCGATGCTGCTGCGCGACGTCAACAATCTGACCGCCACGCTCGGCGCTTTCGCCCCTGAATTGCTCGACACCTGGTATGGCGAGGAAATGTGGGCGCTGTTCGAGGCCGGCGACCTGTTGCCGGACACGCCGTTGACCGGCAAGTTCGTGCACGACGAGCGCAGCGTGGACCTGGATGGCGTCCGCGATGCGATCAACGAGGCGCGCCAGGAAGCACTGATCCGCCAGCAGGGACGCGAGGCCGCCGCCGAGCAGGATTGACCAACAATTTTTTACCTGTGGGAGCGGCGTAAGCCGCGAAGCCCTTGCGCCACGCAATCGCGGCTTACGCCGCTCCCACAACATCTCATTTTTCAAGAGGAATTCCGATGACCATTTCCCTGCACGCCGCTTCCGTCCCCGTGTTCCAGCAACTGCTCGGCAGCCTGGGCCAGGTACTGGCCAAGGCCGAGGCGCATGCCACTGAACGCAAGATCGATGCGGACGCACTGCTGCAAGCGCGCTTGTTTCCCGACATGTTCACGTTGCTGAAGCAGGTGCAGATCGCCTGCGATTTCGCCCGGGGCGTTTCGGGAAGGCTGGCCGGTGCCGAATTGCCGGTCATCGAGGCCGACCAGAAGACGTTTGCGGACCTGCAGGCGTTGATCGCCGCCACTCTCGATTTCATCGGCGGATTGGACAGCGCAGGTTTCGAAGGTTCCGATACGCGCGAGATCGTCCTGCGCCCCGGCACGCCCAAGGAACGGCGGATGCCCGGCCAGCATTACCTGCTGCACTACGGGCTGCCGCAGTTCTTCTTCCACGTGACCACCGCTTACGACCTGTTGCGACACAATGGCGTGGAAGTGGGCAAGCGCGATTTCATGGGCAGCTACTGAACTGGAAACATCGGAGTATCAGGATGGGTCTGATCGGAATCGCATTGATCGTCGCGGGCATCTATCTGGCGATCAAGGTCGCTGGTTTCGCATTGAAGCTGGCGATGTGGGGATTGGTTATTGCGGTGGCGTACTGGTTGCTTGCGCCCTATCTGGAATTGCCGTTGCCATTCTGAATTGATTGCCGCATGTCATACGGGTGACGCGGGAATCTAACCGTATTTCAACATGCCGGTGGTTATGCTGTTGCCACGTCCGTGATCGCTGCAGGCGGAAAGCATTTTTTTGCCGGGCCATGGCGGACGACCAGATCAGTGGTGAAAGCTCAGTGCCGCGTTGATTGCTCCAGCCAAGCCACCGCGCCTTTTCCGGCGCGGTGGCCGCTGGCGAAACAGGCGCTCAGCAGGTAGCCGCCGGTCGGTGCTTCCCAGTCCAGCATTTCACCGGCGCAGAAGGTGCCGGGCAATGCTTTCAGCATCAAGCGCTCGTCCATCGCTTCCACGCGCACGCCACCCGCACTGCTGATGGCTTCAGCCAGGGGGCGTGGGCGTTGCAAGGTCAGTGGCAGGCGATGGATGGCGCGGGCGAGCAAGTCGGGATCGTCGCGTCCTGGCTTGTCCAGCACTTCGTAGAGCAGTGCCGCCTTCACGCCTTCGATTCCGGCCTGCCGGCGCAAGTGCTCGCTGACGCTGCGGTGGCCGCGTGGTTTTGCCAGATCCTTCTGCAAGCGTTCCAGGCTGCGCCCGGGCGCCAGATCGAGTTGCAAGGTAGCGGATCCATTGCGTGCGATGGACTCGCGCAATTCCGCCGACAACGCATAGATCAAGCTGCCTTCGATGCCCTCGGCGCAGACTACGCATTCGCCCTGCAATTCGTGTTCGCCACCATCGGTGTCGCGCCAATGGGCGACTACCGGTTTAAGTGGTGCGCCTGCATGACGGCTGGCCAGGTGCTCGCTCCAGTCGATATCGAAACCGCAATTGGCCGCCTGCAACGGCGCCACGTCGATGCCGCGCGCGGCCAGCAACGCTTGCCAGGCGCCGTCGGAACCGAGTTGCGGCCAGCTGCCGCCGCCCAGCGCCAGGATCACCGCGTCGGCATGCAGTTCGGTCTCGCCTTCGGGCGTGGCGAAGCGCAGGGCGCCGCCGTTCCATCCCAACCAACGATGCTGCACATGGAAACGTACGCCGCTTTCGCGCAGGCGTCGCACCCAGCCGCGCAGCAGCGGCGCGGCCTTGAGATCGGAAGGAAACACGCGTCCCGAGCTGCCGATGAACGTTTCAACGTCCAGGCCGCGAGCCCATTCGCGCAAGGCGTCGGCATCGAAGTCCCGCAGCCAGCCACCGACTTCATCGGACCGCTCGCGGAAGCGACGAACGAACGCGGGCATCGGCTCGGAATGGGTCAGGTTCAGTCCGCCCTTGCCGGCGATCAGGAATTTGCGCCCTACCGATCCCTTGGCTTCATGGACCTCCACTTCCAGTCCGGCGGCGCGTGCCGTTTCGGCCGCCATCAAGCCGGCGGGGCCGCCGCCGATCACGACGACGCGCTTGCTGTTCGAAGTGGGATTCATGTCTGCTGGATTACTGGCGTGGCTTGACGCCGAGCAATTCCACGTCGAACACCAGCGAAGCATTCGGCGGAATCACGCCGCCCGCGCCGTCGCGGCCGTAACCGTAGTCCGCGGGAACCAGCAGAGTGCGCTTGCCGCCGACCTTCATCCCGGTCACGCCATCGTCCCAGCCACGGATCACCTGGCCGGCGCCGAGCAGGAAGGTGAAGGGTTCGCCGCGATCCACCGAGCTGTCGAACTTCAAGCCGTGCTTGTTCCTGGCATTCTCGCTGTACAACCAGCCGGTGTAGTGCACGGTCACGTCGGAGCCCGCGGTCGCCATGGCGCCGGCGCCGATTTTTTCGTCGATGCGTTGCAGTTCGATCACGCTGCCATCGGGCGGGGGAGCGGAATTCGCGCAGGCGGCGAGGGCCAGCACGGCGAGCAATGGCAAGGCGAAACGCATGGGATCTCCTTCAGTCGACAGGTGCGAAGGTTAACGCATGCGGCATGAACATGAGGCGCGAACCTGGCGTCCCCGCTATCATGTGCGCATGGCCAAGCTCCTGTTGAACCTGCGCAACGTGCCCGACGATGAAGCCGATGAAGTGCGCGGCTGGCTCAAGGACAGCGGCATCGAATTTTACGAAACCGAACCGGCTTCATGGGGAATTTCGTCGGGCGGGATCTGGATCCGCGACGATGCGCAGATCGTCCGGGCCAAGGCCCTGATGGCCGAATACCAGGCGGGGCGTGCGCAACGCGCGCGCGCCGACCGTGCCGCCGCGCACAACGACGGCAGCGCGGAAACCTTCGCCGGCCTGTTGCGCCAGCGGCCGTGGTACGTGCTGGGCATGCTCGCGGCGATCATCGGCATCATCGTGCTGACGCTGGCGTTGCCGTACTTCTTCCTGCGGTAGGGTGGGCCTTGGCCCACCGCTCCTTGTGTAGCGAGATCGAAGAAGGTAGGCCAAGGCCCACCCTACGAATCGGCTTCCGTGGCAATCAGTCCAGCGATGCCGCTAGCGCGTCCAGCATCGAGCTCCAGCCTTTGCGCACGAGTTGCGCATGGCTTTCCCACTTCGCGTCGATGCGATGGGTCAGGATCAGCACGCAACCGCTGCCGGAGGGCGCCAGGTCGATCTGGACGCGGCTGTAGGCATCGTCCGGCGAACCCTTGACCGACCAGGTCATGGCCAGGCGGCGAGGGCGGTCCAGTTCCAGGTAATGGCCGGTGTGTTCGATCAGCTGGCCGCTGCGCCGCACCTTCAGGGAAAACCTGCCGCCTACCTGCGCATTCACGTCCAGGTGCAGGACTTTGACGTTCTGGACATGCGCGCCGAACATCCATCGCTGCATTTCCCGTGGCAGCAGCCAGGCATCGTAGACACGCTCCGGCGGTGCGTCGAAACGGTGGTTCGCGTGCACTTCCAGATAGGCCGCCGGATCCATGGATGTTCCCTCGTGCCGATGTCATGGCCGAAGTGTGCTGCATTTGCGGCAAGCGCGCTTGTCGAATGCGCTGTGGCGTAGCATTTATAATGGGCGTATGACCCTCAATACCGCCGCCTATCATTTCGTCCACATTGCCGACCCGGAAGCATTGGCCGGCCAGCTGCACGCATGGGCGGAGGCTGGCGGGTTACGTGGCACGTCGCTGGTCGCGGGCGAGGGCATCAACCTGTTCCTCGCGGGCAAGGAAGATGCCGTTCATGCGTTCTACGACCAGTTGCGCGCGGACCCGCGTTTCGCCGCGCTCCGGATCAAGTTCAGCCGCAGCCGCACGCAGCCGTTCGCGCGGCTCAAGACCAAGATCAAGCCCGAGATCATCAGCTTCCGTCGCGATGATGCCTCGCCGCTGGCGGGAAGGGCGCCGACGGTCGAGCCGACCACATTGGCGCAATGGCTGCAGCAGGGCCATGACGACCATGGCAAGCGCGTGGTGCTGCTGGATACGCGCAACCGCCAGGAAGTGGAGTACGGCACCTTCGCCGGCGCACTGACCTTGCCGATAGACAAGTTCACCGATCTTCCCGAAGCGATCGAGCCGCATCGAGATGAGTTGGCCGATGCGACCGTGGTGAGCTTCTGCACCGGTGGCATCCGTTGCGAGAAGGCTGCGGTGTGGATGCACGAAGCGGGCATGGACAATGTGCTGCAACTGGAGGGCGGCATCCTGGGTTATTTCGAACAGGTCGGCGGTGCAGGTTACGAGGGCCGTTGTTTCGTATTCGACGAGCGCGTGGCCCTGGACGCGGAACTCAATCCGCTGGTGGATGCGGCCTGACGGCATCGAGTCGCAAGTCGCGAAGCGGGGATGCCTGCAAATCCCGGAACTCAGCGTCCCACTTATCCGTTTGCCATGGACGCAGCCAGCCCCCATGTCGAAGCCGTGACTTCGACGGCAGCCTCCATGATTCCCTATTCGATACTCGACCTGGCCCCGGTCTGCGAAGGCAGCGATGCCGCGCAGGCCTTCCGCAACACCCTGGACCTGGCCCAACATGCCGAAGGCTGGGGCTACCGGCGCTACTGGCTGGCCGAGCACCACAACCTGCCGGGCATCGCCAGTGCGGCGACGGCGGTGCTGATCGGATACGTTGCCGGCGGCACGAAGACCATCCGGGTCGGCGCGGGCGGGATCATGCTGCCCAACCATGCGCCGCTGCAGGTGGCCGAACAATTCGGCACACTGGCGTCGCTGTATCCCGGGCGCATCGACCTGGGCCTCGGACGCGCACCCGGCACCGACCAGCCCACCGCCAAGGCGCTGCGCCGCTATTTCGACAGCGCCGAGCAGTTTCCGCATGACGTGCAGGAATTATTGGGTTACTTCGCGCCGGTGCAGCCTGGCCAACTGGTTCGCGCAGTCCCGGGCGCAGGACTCGACGTGCCTGTGTGGTTGCTGGGATCCAGTCTGTTCGGTGCGCAGCTGAGCGCTGCATTGGGGCTTCCGTTCGCCTTCGCCTCGCACTTCGCCCCCGATGCCATGGATCAGGCGCTGGCGGTCTATCACCGCGATTTCCGGCCTTCGCAGTACCTCGCCCAACCGTACGCGATGCTGGCCTTGAACGTGGTCGCTGCTGCGACCGACGCCGAAGCGAAACGCCTGTTCACCACGGCCCAGCAGAGCTTCGTCAACCTGCGTCGCGGCAAGCCGGGCCTGATCCCGCCGCCCATCGACGATATCGAGGCCTATTGGCAGCCGCATGAAAAGCTGGGTGTGGAGAACGCGCTGGCCTGCAGCGTGATCGGTGCCCCGGATACGGTGAAGCGCGGCATCGCGAAGTTCATCGATCGGCATCGTCCGGATGAACTGCTGCTGGTGGCGAATGTGTTCGATCACGGCGCGAGGTTGCGTTCGTTCGAGCTCGCCGCCGAAGCGATGCATTGAAGTAGGAGCGACGTAAGTCGCGATACCATAAAAAAAACACCATGCGTGGTTTCGCGACTTACGTCGCTCCTACGGCACTCCTACGGCTCCCTTTTGGCGTCAGACAGCGTTCCCGGCTGCGTGTCCGGAAGCCCACGCCCACTGGAAGTTGTAGCCGCCCAGCCAGCCGGTCACGTCCACCGCTTCGCCGATGAAATAGAGTCCGGCAATCTTCTTCGACTGCATCGTGCTGGAAGACAACTCATCCGTATCCACGCCGCCCAGGGTGACTTCGGCGGTGCGGTAGCCTTCGGTGCCGCTGGCGACCAGTGGCCAGCGCTGAAGTTGCGCGGCAACCTGTTTCAACTCGGGCAGGTTGAACTGCTTCATCGGCCGCTGCGGCTTCAATTGAGGCAGCCACACCTCGCACAGGCGCTGGGCGAAGCGTTTCGGTAATAAATCACCGAGCACGGTCCTGAGTTCCGCCGCTGGCCGCTCATGTTGCAGTTGTTGCAGCACCTCCAGCGCATCCTGTCCCGGCAGCAGATCCAGGCATAGCTCGTCGCCCGGCTGCCAATAGGAAGAGATCTGCAGGATCGAAGGGCCGCTGACTCCGCGATGGGTGATCAGCATGAAATTGCGAAAACTCTTGCCGTTGCAACTCGCCTCGACCGGCAGGGCCACGCCGCTCAGGTCCTGCAGGTGTTCCTGGTGCTTGCCGGTCAGGGTCAACGGCACCAACCCGGCGCGGGTCGGCAAGACCGTGTGGCCGAACTGGCGCGCGAGCTCATAGCCGAAGCCGCTGGCGCCCATGCTGGGAATGGAAAGACCGCCGCAGGCCACGACCAATGCAGGCGCCGAGACCGTGCCGCGCGTCGTGCGCAGGCGGAAGCCGACGTCGGTGTGCTGCGCCGCTTCCACGCTGCAGCTGGTCTCGATCCGTACCCCGGCGGCTTCGCATTCGTGCAGCAGCATCTTCACGATCTGCTTCGACGAATCGTCGCAGAACAGTTGTCCCAATTCCTTCTCGTGCCAGGCGATGCCGTGGCGGTCGACCATCTCGATGAAATCGGTAGGCGTGTAACGCGCCAGCGCCGATTTGCAGTAGTGGGGATTGGCGGAAATGTAGTTGGACGGGGTGGTGCCGGTGTTGGTGAAATTGCAGCGTCCGCCGCCCGACATCAGGATCTTCTTGCCCACGCGGTTGGCGTGTTCCACCACCAGCACGCGCTTGCCACGCCGGCCCGCGGTCAGCGCGCACATCAGCCCGGCTGCGCCGCCGCCGATGACCAGCACGTCATGGCTGTGGCTCATCGTTCTACTTCGCCGTCTGGCGCAGCAGCGGCCGGACCTCCACGGTCACGTCGCCACCCAGCACCTGCACTTCGCCATCCTGGATCATCACGTTCAGGCGCATGGCACGGGCCATCAGCGTGGTGAGCGCGGTCACGGTGTCGGCGGCGATGTCGATCACGGTCAGGTTGCCGTTGCGCGCCAGCGACGTCCCATTCTTTTCCCACCAGATATCCGCGCTGCGGCCCGAATAGGTGATCACGACCGCGTGGCGCGCGCGCCCGCAGGCCTTGCGGATACGTGTTTCCTCCGGCTGGCCGAGATCAATCCACAGGTCGATTTCGCCGGTGAGTTCCTTCAACCAGATATCCGGCTCGTCGTCCTGGCTCAGGCCGCGGCCGAATTCCAGCCGTTCCTGCGCGAACAGGGCGAACGCCAGCAGCCGCACCATCAGGCGCTCGTCGGTTTCGGAAGGATGCTGGGCCACGGTCAGGTTGTGCGTGGCGTAGTAGTGGCGGTCCAGGTCGCTGATCTGCAACTCGGCCTTGACCACGGTGGATTTGAGCGCCATGGAGGTGCCTGGAGGAAAGGTCGGCCATGATACGGCCTTGTCCTGCGGAAGCCTTGCCTTGCCTGATCGCGTGATTGCCGTCGAAGACGAAGTCGCCAGCGCCCTGCAGCTGCCGCCGGGCCCGTGGCCGACCTTGCTGGAGGGCCTGTGCGCGCGTTTTCCACGCATCGGCCGCAGGCAATGGCAGGACAGGTTCGCGCGTGGCCGGGTGCTGGATGTGGAGCGGCGCGTGCTGTCCGCGGATGCGCCTTACCAGGTGGGCAAGACCATTCTCTATTTCCGGGAAGTGGTCGATGAGCCACGGATTCCTTTCGATGAAACCGTGCTGCACGTCGATCAACACCTGGTCGTGGCCGACAAGCCGCACTACCTGCCGGTGGCGCCGACGGGAAGGCATGTTCGGGAAACCCTGCTGACCAGGCTGGTCGCTCGCCTGGGCATCAGGGAACTGGTGCCGCTGCACCGCATCGATCGCGGCACGGCCGGGTTGGTCCTGTTCTCGGCTGATCCGCGTAGTCGCAGGGCGTACCAGGACCTGTTTCGCCTGCGCCGGATCGAGAAACGCTATGAGGCGGTGGCACCGGCGCTGCCCGGGTGTGTTTTCCCCTTGGTCCGCGAATCGCGCCTGGTGAAAGCCGAACCTTTCTTCCGCATGCGGGAAGCCGAAGGCGAGGCCAATGCGCAGACCCGGATCGAGATCCTGGCGGCGGAAGGGGACTGGTGGCGGTATGCGCTGTTCCCGGTCAGCGGTCGCAAGCACCAGCTCAGGGTGCACATGGCTGCGGTGGGGGCGCCGATCCGGAATGATCCGTACTACCCCGTATTGACGGCCCCGGCCCCGGAGGACTACTCCCGGCCGCTGCAGCTGCTGGCCAGGGGGCTGTCCTTCGTGGATCCGCTGAATGGGCGGGAACGGGAGTTCGAGAGCCGCAGAAAGCTGGAGGCTGGCCCTTAGCGGCCGTCGCCGGAGGAGGGGTCGGAAGAGGGGTCGGAGCTGGCCGACGGTGCGTTTTCGACCTGACTGGACTCCCGCGAGGCCTGCTTCTTGGCCAGTTTCTCGTCCTGCTTCTTCTTCTTGGCGATCTCGCGCTGCTTCTTCTCGAACGAATAATTGGGCTTGGCCATGGGCTTCTTTCCGTGAGGGGCCTCCAGTTTAGGCCAAACCTGGCCCTGGCCGGTTATGTGCGGTTGGGCGGGGGATTGGCTTTTCGGGAAAAGGTGTGTAGTGTGCGCGGCACTGTGTTTGCTTGGGTCACCGTGAATCGTGGCCTGATGCAGTCGATCCAAAACGATCAGCTACATCTTTCCGCTTTGCTTAACACCTGCAACTCAGTCTCGGCACGGGTCCCCGGCCGTGATTTTTTTCATCCGTTTCAGGAGTTTCAAAGATGTCTGACCGTCAAACCGGTACCGTCAAGTGGTTCAACGATGCCAAGGGCTTTGGCTTCATCACCCCGCAGAGCGGCCCGGACCTTTTCGTGCATTTCCGCGCGATCCAGGGTTCCGGCTTCAAGTCGCTGCAGGAAGGCCAGAGCGTGAGCTTTGTCGCCGTGCAGGGCCAGAAGGGTATGCAGGCCGACGAAGTGCAGCCGCTGTAATAGCGACCGCATAGCTCGTTACCGACGCCGGGGCTTGCCCCGGCGTTTTTGTTTGCGCGGGATCATTTTGCCTGGCTGGCGCGTAGCCTGTACCCATGAAACCGTTGCAGTTCGACAACCGCTTCGTCGCCGAGCTTCCCGCCGACCCCGTATCGGGGCCGGGCGTGCGTGAAGTGCGCGATGCGCTGTATTCGCGGGTGGCGCCGACTCCGGTCGCGGATCCGCGACTGCTGGCCTGGTCGCGGGAAACCGCCGCCCTGCTGGATCTGGACGAAGCCGATATCGCCACGCCGGAGTTCGCCCGGGTCTTCGGCGGCAACGCCTTGCTCGATGGCATGCAACCATTCGCCGCTAATTACGGCGGCCACCAGTTCGGGCAATGGGCCGGGCAACTCGGCGACGGTCGCGCCATTTCCCTGGGCGAAACGATCAATGCCGCCGGCCAGCGCTGGGAGCTGCAACTGAAGGGGGCAGGGCCCACGCCGTACTCGCGCCACGCCGATGGCCGCGCAGTACTGCGCTCCTCGATCCGCGAATTCCTGTGCAGCGAAGCCATGCACCACCTGGGCGGGCCGACCACGCGCGCGCTGAGCCTGGTGACGACCGGTGAAGCGGTGGTCCGGGACATGTTCTACGACGGCCATCCCAAGGCCGAGCCTGGCGCGATCGTGTGCCGGGTGGCGCCCTCGTTCCTGCGTTTCGGCAATTACGAGTTGCCCGCGTCGCGCGGAGAGTTGCCGCTGCTGCGGCAACTGGTGGACTTCACCCTGCGTCGCGATTTCCCGGAATTGCAGGGGGAAGGTGAAGCGCTATATGCGCAGTGGTTCGCCAGCGTCTGCGAGCGCACCGCGGTCATGGTCGCGCACTGGATGCGGGTCGGCTTCGTGCACGGGGTGATGAATACCGACAATATGTCGATCCTCGGCCTGACCATCGATTACGGCCCGTACGGCTGGATCGACGACTACGATCCCGACTGGACCCCCAACACCACCGACGCGCAGGGGCGTCGCTATCGCTTTGGTTGGCAGGCGAAAGTCGCCTACTGGAACCTGACCCGGCTGGCCGTGGCGCTTTCCCCGTTGTTCACCGGACCAGAGCCGTTGCAGGAAGGCTTGCAGCGATATCGCGAAACCTACGCCGCGGCGGAACGCGACAACATCGCGCGCAAGCTGGGCTTCGCGGAATGCCGCGACGACGACATCAACTTGATGGAGGAGTTGCACGGCTTGCTGCAGGCGGGCGAGGTGGACATGACGATCTTTTTCCGCAAGCTGGCTGAAGTGGACCTGGTCGAACCAGTCCTCGCGCCACTGGAAGATGCTTTTTACGATGCGGACAAGCGAGCGGCGATCGAATCGTCATTGGTCGATTGGCTGCGGCGCCATGCGCAGCGGACGGCGGCTGATCCGCTGGATGCCGTGGTTCGGAAAGCCAGGATGCACGCGGCCAATCCACGTTATGTGCTGCGCAATTATCTGGTCCAGCAGGCGATAGACCTGGCGGGAGGTGGCGACGCTTCCGGTATCGATGAGTTGCTGGAAGTCATGCGTCGACCCTACGACGACCAGCCCGGCAACGAGAGCTTCGCGCAACGACGGCCGGAATGGGCCCGTGACCGGGCCGGGTGTTCGATGCTGTCCTGCAGCTCCTGACGTTTCGGTGTTTGTGGGAGCGACGTGAGTCGCGATGGAAGGTTCGAGGGGCAGCCATCGCGACTTACGTCGCTCCCACAAGTGCAGCCCGGCTCAGATCTTGCGTACGCGGAAATTCCTGCCCTTGATGCGGCCTTTGTCGAGCCGCGCCAGCGCGTTGTTGGCCTGGTTGCGCACGATGGCCACGTAGGAGCGGGTGGCGAAGATGTCGATCTTGCCGATGGCGCTGGCCGGCAGGCCCGCGTCTCCGGTCAGCGCGCCAAGGATGTCGCCGGGGCGCAGCTTGTCGGTGCGCCCGGCGTCGATGCGCAGGGTCGCCATTGCCGCTGGGGGCGCACTGCGTGCGGCCGGCGCGACCGCTGCGGGCTTCTTCCAGTGCAAGGCAGTGCCCTGTCGTTCTTCCAGTACGTGCGCCCGCGAAATCTCGCGTGGCGTAACCAGGCTCAACACCTGGCCGCCATTGCCGGCGCGGCCGGTGCGGCCGATGCGGTGCACGTACACGTCGGGGTCGGTGGGCAGTTCGTAGTTGACCACGGTGGCCAGTTCGTCGATGTCCAGCCCGCGCGCGGCCACGTCGCTGGCCACCAGCACGTTGCAGCTGCGGTTGGCGAAACGAACCAGCACTTCGTCGCGGTCGCGCTGTTCCATGTCGCCATGCAGGGCCAGGGCGGTGAAGCCGAAGTGCTTCAGCGACTCGGCCACTTCATCGACATCGCGGCGGGTGTTGCAGAACACCACGCTGGATTCGGGGCGTTGCTCGAACAGCAATCCCGCCAGGGTAGTCTGTTTGCGCGACAGTTCCACTTCGTAGAAGGTCTGCTCGATCACTGGCTGCTCGGCCACGCCGCCGGAGCTGACCTCCAGCGCGTCGCGCATGGTGTTGCGGCCGATTTCGCGGATGGCGTCGGGGAAGGTTGCCGAGAACAGCAGCGTCTGCCGTTCCTTCGGGGTCTTGCCGACGATTTCCCGGATCGCCTCCTCGAAGCCCATGTCGAGCATGCGGTCGGCTTCGTCCAGCACCAGCGTGCGGATGCCGGCCAGGTGCAGGGCCTTCTTGCGCATCAGTTCCTGGATGCGGCCGGGGGTGCCGACGACCACATGGGGGTCGTGGGTCAGCGAAGCCAGCTGTGGCGCCAGCGGCATGCCGCCGGTCAGTACCAGCACCTTGAGATTGGGAATGCCGCTGGCCAGCTTGCGCAGTTGCTTGCCGACCTGGTCGGCGAGTTCGCGGGTGGGGCACAGCACCAGCGCCTGGGCGCGGATCAGCGCCGGGTCGAGCCGATGCAGCAGGCCCAGGCCGAAGGCGGCGGTCTTGCCGCTGCCGGTCGGCGCCTGCGCGATCACATCGCGCCCGGCGAGGATCGCGGGCAGGCTTTCGGCCTGGATCGGGGTCATCCGCGCGTAGCCGGCGGCTTCCACGCCCTGTTGCAGGCCGGGCGACAGGCCCAGGCTGGCGAAGTCTTTGTCGTTCTCGGTCATGTCGTTTTCAGTCATGCGCCATGATCGCAGCATCGCGCTGAACTGCGTAGGCTTTGCGACGGATATACAGTGCGATCAGTCTTCGAGTTCGACGAAATCCCGTTCACGCAGGGCCAGGAAGGCCCAGAACGGGACCTCGCGTTCCTTCCACGCCTGGTTCGCCTCGTCCAGGATGCTGACCAGCGTGTCGAAATCCTCTTCGTCCGCGTGGTGCAGTTCGCCGGCGCCTTCGAACAGCAGCACGTAACCGCCGGCAGGCATCCAGTTGAGGTCGCGCAGGCAGTCCGACAGCGCGTCCCAGTTGCGGCTGGAAGTGGTCGGGAATTCCATGGCCACGGCGATGCGCAACAACAAGGTGGCCTTGTTGGCGCAGCCCATCAGGTCGATGGAGCAGGGCAGCAGGCCGGCATCGCGCGCGGCCGCGCCCAGCACGCTGAGATCCTCGTCGGTGACGAAGAAGACGCCGGCGCGGGCGGGATCGTTCAGGCCCAGGTCAAAGCCGGACTGGGTCATCGTGGCACCTGGAAACTGCGGAAGGTGTCGTAGTGGTCATCGGTGTAGTAATAGACAACGGGCGGTTGTCCGCCGGTGATGATGCGGCGTGCGCCGCGATGGTCCAGGCCTGGCGTATCCACGGTGTATTCATGGTAGTAACCGCGCGGTTTATCGGGCAGGCGCCGTTCGCGATTGCCGAACACGCTGCCGTCCTGCGAATGCGGGAACGGCCCGCCGCGCGCGATCAGGCGCAGCGTCTCGTGCGCTTCCAGCGGTAGAAAGGCGGGCAGGGCATCATCGCGTGCCATGGCGCTGGTCCCGCCCTCGCCTTCCAGCCCGGGCAGCGGCAGTGGTTTGCTCTGCCTGCCATTGTCGGGACTTGTTGAACGCGTGGTTTCCTGCGCGACCGTCGGCGTCTTCGTCCGGTGCTGCTGCCAGAACCAGCCGGCCAGCAGCACGATCAGGACCAGGGCGATCAAGCCGGGCCTGCGTGCGCTGGAGCGATTTCGCGAACGTGAGCGGCGTGTCATCGGTTCTTCATTCCTGCAGGAAACGGCCGCAGCCTGTGTAGGTCTTGTCGCCTACGGCGAGCTTTGCGGAAACCGGGTAAGTCTGGTCGCTCATGCCATCGCTGCAATCCCCGGCCTGCAACTGCAGCTTCACTTCGGTGTCATCGCCGGTCGTGCCGGCATATGCCGATGCGCCCGACGTTCCGCTGATCGCCTGCGCATGCGCGACATCGATCTTGCGCTCGCCGTAATCCAGTTCGGCATGCAACGCGGGTTTTTCGCCGACACCCACTTCCACCAGCCAGCCCGGCTCGGTGCCGATGCCGCGGAAGGCGATGCCTCGCGCCTTGGCTTGTTGCCAGGGAGAAGCCTGCGTAACCGTGGAAACCGGAGGTTTTGCCGGGGGTGGAACGGACTCGCCGGAAGATGGCTTGTCCGCGGAGCAGCCGGACAGTGCGATTGCACCGAACAAGAGCACGGATCGTGGGTTCATGCGAAGTTCCCCGGGGGAAAGGAATGCGCGGGAAGGACGGGCATGGTCGCCCGCCAAGCGCCGGTAGTAAAGTGCCGTCATTCACTGTCGAGGTTGCCATGCCCGGACATGACCCACGCGTCGATGCCTACATCGGGAAAAGCGCAGACTTTGCCCAACCCCTGCTGAAACACCTGCGCAGCCTGGTGCATGAGGCCTGCCCGCAGGTGGAGGAAAGCATCAAATGGGGCATGCCGTCCTTCGGCCATGCCGGTGGAATCCTGTGCGGGATGGCGGCCTTCAAGCGGCACGTCTCCTTCGGTTTCTGGAAGCATGCGCTGGTGATGGGCGAGGGCGTCGAACGCGATGGCATGGGCAGTTTCGGCAAGATGACTTCGTTGTCGGACGTGCCGTCGAAGCAGACGATGATCCGGCTGATCCGCAAGGCCATGCGCTTGAATGAGCAAGGCGAGAAAACTCCCGGCGCACTAAAAACCGCCGCACGAAAAGCCGTGGGGCCGCGTGCGCCGCTGGAGGTGCCGGAAGGCCTGCTCGCCGCCCTGGGCAAGAACCGCAAGGCGAAGGCGACCTTCGATGCCTTCAGTCCCAGCGCCCGCCGGGAGTATGTGGAATGGGTCACCGAAGCCAAGCGCGATGAAACCCGGCAGCGCCGCATCGCCCAGGCAGTGGAGTGGATGGCGGAAGGCAAGCAGCGCAACTGGAAATACCAGAATCGCTGAGCTTGCCGGCTTTTGTGGGAGGAGCTTCAGCCCTGAGGGAATTCGACGAAAAGCGTCGGGACTGAAGCCCGTCCTGCATTCAGTCCTTGCCTGCGGATTGGAAACGCAGGTTCACCAGCATTCCGTAATGATCCGACACCCAAGTGCCGTTCGCATCGGCCCGGTTGAAAATGATCTGCGAGGAAACCGGAGTGAATTCGCCGCGCTGGTAGAAAATGTGGTCGATGCGTTTCGGCGCGAAGTACTTCAGGTTCAAGGTGGTGCTGGAAACCGCGTCGGCCTCCGGATGCTGGCTGCCATAGGTGTCGATGTAGCCTTCGCGCAGTGCCGTCAGTTCCGGGGATTCAGCGGTCGCGTTGAAATCGCCGGCGACGATGCTGGGAATGCCATCGGAGGTCGCGGCGATGTATCGGACCAGGTCGGCTACCTGCTGCGTGCGGATCGCGCCACCCTGGTCGGTCCAGTGCAGGTGGGTGACATAGACATTCAGCGCACGTCCTTGCAGGTCGATGCGCAGCAATCCCACCGTGCGGCTGTCGTCCAGCGGACGCAGGCGTTGCTCGCCGCGCAACAGGATGGGGTGGCGGGTGAGGATCGCATTGCCGTAGCGCATCGGCTTGCCGGGTGGATCGACGCTGACGAAATGCCAGGCGTAGCCCAATTGCCCGGCCAACCATTCGGCCTGGTTGGCCAGTTCCTCGCGCTGGATCACTTCCTGCAGTGCGATCACGTCGGGCCGTTCCCGCTTGAACTTCTCGACGATCTGCACACGACGAGCGGGCCAGTCGTCCTTGTCGTGGTAGAGATTGAGGGTGGCGATCTTGATGGTGTCGCGCCCCGGGGCATCGGTTGCCGGCGTGGTCTGGCATCCGTTCAAGAGGATGAGCAGGAAGAGGGAATGGATGAAATTTTTCATGGCTGTAGGAGCGCCCATGGGCGCGAGTTCTCCGATCCGATCGCGAAACAAGCCAAGAGCTCGCGCCCATGGGGCGCTCCTACGGGTCGGCCTTGGCCATCAATCCGGAACCGCATCCGTGCGCATTACCGGATACAGGTTATGGCGCTCGTCCCAGGAAGAATGCAGCCGGTAGAAGAAGTCGAGGCGCGCCTGCGGATCCTTGGCGAATGCGGCGTCTTCGGCGATGCGCTTCTCGAACTGCGCCTTCAACACGGGGTCCTTTGCAAGCATCTCCCGTGCCACTTCCTCGGCCACATAGTCCTCCATGTATTCCTTGCGCTCGAAGGCGTTGTTGAACTCGCCCCAGCCAACCAGCGAATCCGGGGCCAGCGGCTCAAGGATCGACATCGCCAGCTTCGATTTCGCCTGGGCGATGGGAACGAACAGTGCGCCGGCGCCGATGTCGCGGATTTCGGTTTTCCACTCGCCTGCCACGCTCATGCGCTGGTGCCCTTCGACCGACGTCGCGGCAGGCGTCGCCTCACTGGCACGGAAGGTTTCCACTGCCGCCCCGGGCCGCGCGGCAATGATGCGGAATTCGATGCCGTGCTGTTTCAGCTTCGCGCCTACCCGGGCGGCATGGGCAGCGGGCACGATATAGCCGGCCGCTGGCGGCACCACGCTGAGGCTGGGTTGCACGTTGTCGCGCAGCGGGATTTTCCAGACCTGCGGCTTGCTTTCGTCGTAGCGGGTCATCAGCGCACCGGACACTTCCGAAGGCGTGCGCGTGTATTCGTAGCCGTGAAAATCGACCAGGCGCGATTCCTTGCCGGCGGCATAGGCCAGCGGCACCGCCAGCGTGCCGGGCTTGCTGGAGCGGGCATCGGCTTCATGCGCGACTTGCAACCACTTGCCACCATGCCGAGCCACCTGTTCCAGCACCGACACGATGGCGTTGCGGGTCACCCGCACACGCACCGGATAGGTTTTCCACGAATGGGTTTCCACCAGCATGCCCATGCGGTTGCGCAGCCAGAAATAGCCATGCGAGAAACGCGGTGGCGGCACGCCGTCCTCGAAGCCCGAAGTGGGGTCGTCGGAAACCACGAACGAGGGATAGTAGGGCAGGGGCAGCGAGCCCTGCCTGGCGAGATCGGCGATGACGCCATCGCGCCAGGCGCGGCCAGCCTTGCGCAGTTCCGCGTCGCCGGCATGCACGGGTTCGACCTGGATGGAGACGTCGTGCTCGAACTTGGCGCCGTCGGTGACGTGCAGGTCCACTTCGACCAGCGGATCCCATTCGTTGACCAGGTCCAGCATCGCCTGCATTTCAGGCGCATCGGCTTTCACGTAATCGCGGTTGAGGTTGTAGCCTTGCGCCGTAGTGCGCCAGCCCATCTGTTCGGGCCCGCGCTGGTTGGGACGGTTCCAGGCGTCGAAGCGTTCGTGACCGTCCACGCTGAACACCGGCACGAACACCCACACCAGTTTGTCCAGCGCGCCTTTTGCGGCTTTTCCTTCCAGGATTTCGCGCAGGGCAAGGAAGCCCGCATCCTTGCCGTCGATCTCGCCGGCGTGGATGCCGCCCTGGATCAGGACCACGGGCAAGCCGCGCTTGCGCGCACTGCTGGCGTCAAGCGCGCCACTGGTCGAAGCGACCAGCGCCTTCATCGGCCGGCCCTCGGGCGAGGTGCCGAAATCGAGGCAGCGCACCGATTGCGGATAAGTCTTGGCGAAGGAATCGCAGAGTGCGATCACTTCGGCATAACGCCCGGTCTGGAGGAAGCCGGAACGCTCGGAAACCGTGGTCAGCGCATCCTCAGCGGCATGGGCGGGGAGGCTGAATGCGAGCAGCGAGAGCCAGATCAGTTTGGACATGGGCGGATTCTTGGAGGGGCTGACGGCCAATGATGCACGTTGCGGGCTTGCGTCGCATCAGCCGGTAACGTCGATTCGTGGCGGTCCGATGGGTTACCCTTCCCGAAATCAATGCAGGAACACCACATGAATCCGACCGCCGGAGCGCAATCCGCCCGCTTGCCGCGACAAGTCCCGTACATCATCGGCAACGAGGCCTGCGAGCGCTTCAGCTTCTACGGGATGCGCAACATCCTGGTCCAGTTCATGGTCAGCAGCGTGATCCTGGCCTACCTGCCGGAAGCCGATCGCCAGGGCGCGGCCAAGGATGTTTTCCACAGTTTCGTGATTGGGGTGTATTTCTTCCCGCTGCTCGGCGGCTGGTTGTCCGACCGGTTCTTCGGCAAGTACAACACCGTGTTGTGGTTCTCGCTGATCTATTGCGCCGGCCATGCCTGCCTGGCCTTGTTCGAAGACAACCGCAATGGCTTCTACACCGGTCTGTTCCTGATCGCGCTGGGCTCGGGTGGAATCAAGCCGCTGGTGGTGTCGTTCGTCGGCGACCAGTTCGATGAATCGAACAAGAGCATGGCCAAGATCGTGTTCGATTTCTTCTACTGGACGATCAACTTCGGCAGCTTCTTCGCCTCGCTGCTGATGCCGCTGTTCCTGCGCAGCTACGGACCGGCGGTGGCGTTCGGCATTCCGGGCGTGTTGATGTTCATCGCCACGTTGATCTTCTGGCTGGGCCGCAGGCAGTATGTGCGGGTGCCGCCGACACGCGGCGAGGATCCGGATTCGTTCTTCAACGTCGCCCGTACCGCATTGACCGCGCGTGCCGAGGGGCAGGGCAGTGCCGGCTTGCGAGTGATGCAGTCCGGCATTGCGCTGGCTGTTGCGATGCTGCTGTGCTGGGTGTTCAAGCCCGCCTTCTGGCCCGAGAGTTTCGGTTTCGTCATCACCGCCTGCCTGGCGTTGGGCGCGTTGATCGCCTTTGGCGGCATCGGCGTTTCTATGCAGCTCGAACGCGCCCGCGGCCGCCATTCCGACGCGGCCATCGACAGCGTGCGCTCGGTGTTGCGGGTGATCATCGTGTTCGCGCTGACCACGCCGTTCTGGTCGCTGTTCGACCAGAAGGCTTCGACCTGGGTGCTGCAGGGCAAGACCATGGTGGTGCCGCACGAGCAGTGGTGGTGGCCGAGTTGGCTGGTCAAGGAGGCCAGCCAGATGCAGGCGCTGAATCCCCTGCTGGTGATGGCCATCATTCCGTTCAACAACCTGGTCCTTTACCCGGCGCTGCGCCGCTGGGGCTTCGAGCCGACCGCGCTCAAGCGGATGGGCTGGGGCATCGCGTTTTCAGGCGTGGCCTGGATCGTGGCGGGCATGATCCAGTTGTCGATAGATGGCGGAAGCCCGGTGTCGCTGGCGTGGCAGATCGCGCCGTATGCGCTGCTCACCTTCGGTGAAGTATTGGTATCGGCGACGGCGCTGGAATTCGCCTACAGCCAGGCCAGCCAGGCGATGAAGGGCGTGGTCATGGCGTTCTGGTACCTGGCCAGCACCTTCGGCAGCCTGTGGGTGCTGCTGACCAATGCGACGGTGCGCAACGAGATGGTCATTGCGAAAATCGCCGATACCGGGCTCAGCGAGAATGCGTTCCTGATGTTCTTCTTCGCGGTCTTCGCCTTCGTCGCCGCGGCGGTGTTCGCGCTGTATGCGCGAAGCTACCCGATGCAGGACAACTACCGCGCGGCGGGAGTGGCCTGATGCAATCCCCCATCACTTATGCGCTGATCGGCATCACCTGCCTGGTGTCGTGGCTGGCCTTCAACAACCGCAAGCTGGCCGATCGCCTGATCCTGTGGCCGCCGGCGATCGACAAGCACAGGCAATACGACCGGCTGGTGACCTACGGGTTCATCCATGCCGATTTCATGCACCTGTTGTTCAACATGATGACGTTGTATTTCTTCGGCCGGCAGATCGAAGTGTTGATGAACGATCTGGTCGGCGCGTGGACGTACCCGGTTTTCTACGTGTCCGCGCTGGTGGTTTCGATCCTGCCGACTTACCTGAAGAACCAGCACAATCCCAATTACCTCAGCCTGGGTGCTTCCGGCGCGGTTTCGGCGGTGTTGTTCGCCTTCATCCTGATCGCGCCGTGGCAATTGATCTTCGTCTTCTTCCTCCCGCTGCCGGCGATCGTTTTCGCGGTGCTCTATGTCGGTTACAGCATCTGGATGGACCGGCGCGGCGGCGACCGCATCAATCACAGCGCGCATCTTGCAGGCGCGGCTTACGGCATATTGTTCATGCTGCTCATGGATCGAAGGGTGCTGGGGCATTTCCTGCAGCAGCTGCTGAATCCTTCGCTGGGTGGCTGAATACCGACCTGTACCGATCACCGGATCTGAATGTTCCGCATGTTATCGATTGAGGCATGTGGAGCGATTCATATGCAGTGATTCGTGAATAACAGGATCGGAGGTTGTGAACGATGGCTACCCGCAGCACACGCAAGCCTGCCAGCAAGACGAAACCGGCCAGGAAGACGGCAGCCAGGAAGGTGGCGGCCGTCAGCAAGGCGACTAAAAAGGTCGCCAGGAAGACCACCGCGAAACCTGCTGCTTCGCGCAAGGCGGCCAAGACTTCACCTGTCCGTAAGCCGGTGGTGCGCAAGGCAGTGAAGAAGACGAAGGCGATCAAGGTTGCGAGCAAGAAACCCGCAGCCAGGAAGGTCGTCAAGAAGGCGGTCGCCAGGAAAGTCGCAAGCAAGAAAGTCGAAAGCAAAAAACCTGTGACCAGCAAAGCCACAAGGAAGGAGGCAATTGATTCCGCTTTCCTCCGTCGCTCGAATGCAGTCGCGAAACCATCAGCAACGAAGTCTGTAGCCAGGAAGACGCCAGCCAGAAAGGCGTCGATCAAGAAAGCACCGATCAAGAAAGTGGTAGCCAAGAAAACAGTCGCCAAGAAAGCGGTTTCCACGAATATCGCGATCAAGAAGGCAATCGCAAAGCCTGTTGCCAAGTCATCCGCGAGCAAACCAAGAGCGGTTTCGACAGTTCGCAAGACCCCGGCGCGCAAGACAGCGGTACGGAAGGCGTCGCCAAACAAGCCTACGCCAGCGCAGGCATTGGCCAGGACCAGGGAACTGCTGGCGCTGAAACAGGCGCACGACCGCGAAGTGCATCCCTGGCAGCAACTCGACCCACACCACACGCATGTGGCCGAGCAGGGTCATCAGTCGTTGGCCGCGGCCGACAAGGCAGCGGAACTGCACGCGGCAGAAAGCAGGATGAAGGCGAACCAGGGCAGCGCCGGCACACAGGATCGCCATAACCAGGGCAAGCGTGACAACCGCTGAGGCCGCTGCGTCGAACCCTGGTTCTTTGGGAAGAAGGTTGACGCAGGCGGTCGATGCCGCCTGCGTCCGGACCTGTGATCAGGCCTCTTGTTGCTTTTTCATGCGCCAGCGAAGGCGGCGCGAAAGATCAGTCCATCAGGCTCTGCGGATTGGCCATGGCATGCATGCCCATGTCCACGCTGTTGTACGAGGACAGCAGGCGCTCGTACACGGCATTGTTCAGGCGCTCGAATTCCCAGTCATCGGTGTGGCCGGTGACGGCGAGCTGGTACAGGCCTTCCAGCAGGGTGAAGTCGCTGGAAGAAGCGTTGTTGCTGATGGTTGCGTCGTCAAGGCTCATTGTCGTTCCCCTGTTTGTTTGACTCGTGGGAGGGATAAAGCAGTAATCGTGCCAACTTCGGGAAGACGCCCTGAAAGCCTTCTGGAATGAGGGCTGGTACCGGATCACTGGCTGAATGTGACGTGCAACGTCCAGTTTTGCCGCCACCCGCAACCACCACGGCACAATGGCGGGATCAGACAACCTGCCGATCGGAGACCCCGCCATGCCCCTGCAGATCGACCACGACCCCGTTTCTGGACGTTTCAGTACAGAGTTGGACGGACACGAAGCCGAGCTGGTCTATCGCCAGCAGGACGGGCGCATGGTCATCGACCACACCGGCGTACCGGAAGCCATCGGCGGGCGTGGCGTGGCGGCTGCGCTGGTCAGGGCTGCCCTGGACTACGCCCGCTCCGAGGGCTTGCGGGTCGTGCCGCAGTGTTCCTACTCGGCCGCCTATATCCAGCGTCATCCCGAGTACGCGGATATGGTCGATGCCTGAGCGTGGCGGCTTGCTGCGTTGCGGCATAGACTGTAGATCTTGTCTGGAAGGAGCCTGGCCGTGCGATTCCTGTTGAAATTCGCCCAATTGCAGCCCGTTCTGTCGATGCCTGCGCTGTTGCTGTCGGTTGTCCTGATGGCAAGCGCATGCAAGCGCGAAGCGGAAGTCCTGGCGCCGCCGGTGCCCGGGCAGACGGCTCCAGCCGAAACGGTTGCCGGCCCCGCCGCCGCAATCCCCGAGCTCAAGGACGTCATCGAGACCAACGACAGCTACATCGTGGGTATCAGTTATCCGGCCACGATCAACAAGTATCCGGGCCTGGCCCAGGTCGTTTCCGCCTATGCCGACTCGGCCCGTGCGGAGTTGATGCAGGCCGTCGCCGGCTTCGGCAACGACAAGCCTTCCGCGCCGTACGAGCTGTCGCTGAGCTTCGAGCAGGTGGTGGAGACGCCGCAACTGGTCGCGATTGCCGCCGACGGCAGCCGTTATACCGGCGGCGCCCATGGCGAACCGCTGGTGGCGCGTTTCGTCTGGTTGCCGGCGCAGAACAAGCTGCTGACCGCGAAGGAACTGGTTCCCCGGGTGCAAGGCTGGGTCGCCATCGGCGCCTATATCCGCGAACAATTGCACACCAGCGTATCGGTGCGCGCGGATGCCGATGAAATGCCGCCCGAAGAACGCCTCGAATTCGTGCGCAGCGCCGACAAGATGATCGACGAAGGCACCGAGCCCGATGTCGACAACTTCGCCGCCTTCCAGCCGGTCGTGGACGCGCAGGGCAGGATCACCGCCTTGCGCTTCGTGTTCCCGCCCTACCAGGTGGGGCCATACGCCGACGGCACCCAGACCGTGGATGTGCCCGCGGCGATCCTGCTGCCGCATCTGGCGCCCGAATATTCCGGGCTGTTCGCGAAATCCTGACGGCGACCGACGACAGGCCATGCCGCAGCAGCGCTTCCAGCAACGGGTCGGCGATCTGCTTGCGGAGGCGGATGTACGCGTAGGTGGCGACCGGCCTTGGGACGTCCAGGTCCACGATCCGCATTTCTTCGCGCGGGTGCTGGGGCAGGGTTCGCTGGGCCTGGGCGAAAGCTATATGGACGGGTGGTGGGACGCGGAATCGCTGGACGGATTCCTGTTCCACCTGCTCGCGGCCCGGCTCGATCAGCGCGTGCATGGCGCCGGCGATACCTGGGATGCCTTGCGTGCGCGCCTGCTCAATCCGCAGACCCGCGGCCGCAGCCGAGAGGTGGGCGAGCGCCACTACGACCTGGGCAACGATCTTTACGCCGCCATGCTCGGCCAGCGCCTGGTCTACAGCTGCGGTTACTGGACCCAGGCCGATGGCCGCGTACTCGATGGCCTGGATGCGGCGCAGGAAGCAAAACTCGATCTGGTCTGCCGCAAGCTGCGGTTGCGGCCCGGCATGCGGGTGCTGGATATCGGTTGCGGCTGGGGCGAGGCGCTGAAGTTCGCCGCCGAGCGCCATGGCATCAGCGGGGTGGGCATCACCATATCGAAACAGCAGGCCGACTACGCCCGCGAGCTGTGCGCCGGTTTGCCCATCGAGATCAGGTTGCAGGACTATCGCGAACTCGATGAGTCGTTCGATGCGGCGTTTTCCATCGGCATGTTCGAACACGTCGGGGTGAAGAATTACCGCGGCTACATGGAAGTGGCGCGGCGCTGCCTGCCGATGGAAGGCTTGTTCCTGCTGCATTGCATCGGCGGCAATCGTTCGGTCAACCACACCGATCCGTGGATCGGGCGCTACATCTTTCCCAATTCCATGCTGCCGTCCGCCGCGCAGATCGCGCAAGCGGTGGAAGGCTTGTTGGTGATCGAGGACTGGCACAACTTCGGCACCGACTACGACCGCACCTTGCAGGCGTGGCGCGACAACGTGGAACGCGCATGGCCATCGCTGCCGGCGCGGTACGACGAGCGTTTCCAGCGCATGTGGCGCTTCTACCTGGCTTCCGCGATGGCGACGTTCCGCACCCGCGATTCGCAGTTGTGGCAGGTGGTGTTGTCGGTGTGCGGAGTGCCGGGCGGATACGTCGCGCCGAGATGACTTCGTGGGAGCGGCTTCTGTGGGAGCGGCTTCCAGCCGCGAGTTCTTGCTGTTGTCATGATTTTCAAAGCACGAGCTTTTGCTGCTGCCATTTTCCTCCAGGCACGAGCAAAGACTCGCGGCTGGAAGCCGCTCCCACGGAGGTCGCTCCCACTGCAAACGGGATACCGCAAACAACCACGCCACCCGAAGGTGGCGTGGTTGCTGCAACGAGGAACTGCTTTTCCCGCGGGTGAGTGGTTCGCCCGGCCTATTCCTTGGTCGCGGCCGGCGCGGCGGCGCCGCCGGTTTCCGCCACCAGGCCACGCTTCTTCAGCAGCGGCTCGATCTTCGGCGCATGGCCAGCGAAGTCCTGGAACAGCTTCATCGCGTCCTGGCTACCGCCCTGCGACAGCAGGGTCTTGCGGAAATGGTCGCCGTTGGCGCGGGTCAGGCCGCCATGCTGCTTGAACCATTCAACGCTGTTGGCGTCCAGTACTTCCGACCAGATATAAGCGTAGTAACCCGCCGAGTAGCCGCCCATGATGTGGCTGAAGTACGGCGTGCGGTAACGCGGCGGCACCGGTGGATAGTTCAGGCCGTCGGCGGCCTGCGCGTTGGCTTCGAACTTCATCACTCCGGCGGCATCGGGCACCTGGTCGGGACCGATCTGGTGCCAGCGCTGGTCGAGCATGGCCGCGCCCAGGTATTCGGTGGTGGCGAAGCCCTGGTTGAACTTGGACGCGGCGATCACCTTGTCCAGCAGTTCCTGCGGCATCGGCGCGCCGGTTTCGTAATGCTTGGCGTAGTTCTTCAGGATCGCCGGCCAGTCGGCCCACATCTCGTTGACCTGCGACGGATATTCGACGAAGTCGCGCGGCACGCTGGTGCCGCTGAAATAGGGGTATTCCACGTTCGAGAACATGCCGTGCAGGGCATGGCCGAATTCGTGGAACGCGGTGGTCACTTCATCCCAGGTCAGCAGGGTCGGCTTGCCCGCCGGTGGCTTGGGGATATTGAGGTGGTTGGCGACGACGGGCTTGTAACCGGTCAGGCCGGACTGCGAGACGTAGGAGTTCATCCACGCGCCACCGCGCTTGGATGGGCGCGCGTACATGTCGGCGATGAAGATCGCCAACTGCTTGCCGTCGGCGTCGAACACGTCGTAAGTGCTGATGTCGGGGTTGTACAGCGGCAGGTCGGTGCGCTTCTTGAAGCTCAGTCCGTACAGCTGGTTGGCGGCGTAGAACACGCCGTTCTCCAGCACGTTGTTCAACTCGAAGTACGGCTTGAGCTGGGATTCGTCGAAATTGAACTTGTCCTTGCGCACCTTCTCGGTATAGAAGGACCAGTCCCACGGCGCCAGTTCGAAAGTACCGCCCTCTTTCTTGATCATCGCCTGCAGGTCGGCGGCCTCGCGCTTGGCGTTGGCCACGGCGGCCGGGGCCAGCTTGCCGAGCATGTCGTTGACCGCCTGCGGGGTCTTGGCGGTTTCGTCTTCCAGCACGTACGCGGCGTGGTTGGGATAGCCGAGCAAGTTGGCGCGCTCTGCGCGCAGCTTCATGATCCGGGAGATGATCGCGGTGTTGTCGAACTCGCCGCCATGGCTGCCGCGGGCGACCGAGGCTTCGTGGATCTTCTGGCGCGTGGCGCGATCGGTCAGCTCGGATTCCGGCGGCTGGCCGGTGGTGTTGAGCAGGGTGATGACGTATTTGCCGTCCAGCTTGCGGCTCTTGGCCACGTCGGCGGCGGCGGCGATCTGTTCGGGGGTGAAGCCGTCGAGCTGCTTGGCGTTATCGATGACCACGGCCGACGCGTTGACGTCCTTCAGCACGTTGTCGCTGAACTTGCTGCCCAACTGAGCGAGCTCCGAGTTCATCGCCTTGAGCTTGGCCTTTTCGGCATCGGACAGCTTGGCGCCGCTGCGCACGAAATCGGTGTGGTAGCGCTCGACCAGGCGCACGCCCTCGGCGTCCAGCCCCAGCGTGTCGCGCTTGTCGTAAAGCGCATTGATGCGTGCGAACAGCTTGCCGTTGAGGGCGATGGCATCGCTGTGCGCGGCGAATCTGGCCGCGTAGTCGGCACGCAATTTGTTGCGCGCATCGTTGGTGTCGGCGCCAACCAGGCTGAAGAACACCGTCTGCGCGCGATTCAGTTCCTGGCCGCTCTTTTCCATGGCCAGGATGGTGTTGTCGAAGCTCGGGGCCTCGGGATTGTTGGCGATCGCGTCGATTTCCTTCAGCTGCTGGGCCATGCCGGCGTCGAAGGCGGGGGCGAAGTCGCTGTCCTTGATCTTGTCGAATTGCGGATAGTGCAACGGCAGCGGGCTTTCCGCGGCGAAGGGATTGGAAGTTGCGGCCGCGGGGGTGGCCGCAGCGGCGGCCTGTGCATAGGCGGGCATGGCGAGTCCAAGGGAGGCGGCAAGCGCCAGGGCGAGGCGGGTGGTCATTCTGCGAATTCCTTACAGAGTCGGACGTTACAGGCTAACCGATGCACGCCTGCCGGGCCTGTGACGAAAGGCAGGGGTAGCCGAAAGTCGGGGGTGGGCTATGCTCGTGGCCGCGGCCTGCGAGCCACCGGCGCAGGGCCCGTCCCCTGGATTTCCTGGAGATGCCCTGATGAAGCGTGCCTTGATCGAACGTGTCGTTTGCCTGTGTCTTGCGATATTCCTTGCCGGCCCGGCCATGGCGGCCGAGACCCTGCGTTATGTCGCCCTGGTCGATGGCGGCACCAAGGCCGGCGAACAAGTGGTGCGCAAGGATGATGACGGTACCACCCATGTCGATTTCATCTTCAAGGACAATGGTCGTGGCCCGGAGCTGAAGGAGGAGTACAGGCTGGCGGCCGACGGCACTTACCGCGAATACAAGGTCACCGGCACTTCCACGTTTGGCGCCAAGGTCGATGAAACCTTCGTGCGCAAGGGCGACGAGGTGGAATGGAGGTCGACTTCCGACCAGGGCAAACAGACGGTTTCCGGAACCGCCCTGTATTCGGCGCTGGGCGGCACCCCGGAGGGCTTCTCGGTGGCCATGTCGGCTTTGGCCAAGCGCAGCGACGGCAAGCTGCCGCTGATTCCCAGCGGCACGCTCAGCGTGCGCAAGGTCGCCGATGCCGAGGTGCTGCACGGAACCGAAAAGCGCAAGGTGCAACTGGTAGCCATGACCGGCATCGGCCTGACCCCGACTTTCGCCTGGGCCACGACTGGCGACGATCCGCGCCTGTTCGCCTTCATCTACCCCGGGTTCCTGCAGCTCATCGAGGAAGGCTGGGAAGGCAACGCCGATGCGCTGGAAAAACAGCAGAAGCAGGTCGAGGGCGAAGTGCTGCTGGGCATGCAGCAGCGTCTCGCGCATCCCTTGCCCGGCACCACCCTGGTCCGCAACGCCCGCGTGTTCGACAGCGAGAACGCCAAGCTCGGCCCGGCGTCCGATCTGTTGATCAGCGGGGGACGCATCGTTTCCATTTCCAACGGTGGCGGCGAACTTGCGAAGGCCGACAACGTCATCGACGCCGGTGGCAAGGTGCTGCTGCCGGGCCTGTTCGACATGCACGCGCATTTCGGCCCCTGGGACGGCGGCCTGCACCTGGCGTCGGGCATCACCACCATCCGCGACATGGGCAACGACAACGCCACCCTGCAGCAGTTGATGGTGCAGTTGAGGGAAGGCAAGTTGCTGGGCCCCGATATCGTGCCGGCCGGTTTCCTCGAAGGCGAAAGCAAGATGTCGGCGCGCAACGGCTTCGTCATCAAGGACCTGGCCGAGGCGAAGAAGGCCATCGACTGGTACGCCGACCACGGCTACCCGCAGATCAAGATCTACAACTCGTTCCCGAAAGCGATCCTCCCTGAAACCACTGCCTACGCGCATCATCGCGGTTTGCGCGTCAGCGGCCACATTCCCGCATTCCTCACCGCGCACGAGGCGGTGGAGCAGGGCTACGACGAGATCCAGCACATCAACCAGGTGCTGCTGAACTTCTTCGTCACCCCCGAAACCGATACGCGCACGCTGGAGCGCTTCTACCTGGTGGCGAAGAAGACCGCTGGCCTTGATTTCGATTCGAAACCGGTGCAGGACTTCATCGGCATGCTGGCGAAGAAGCAGATCGTGATCGACCCGACCCTGGCCACGTTCGAATTCCTGCACCAGCGCGACGGCGAGTTGTCGCCGATCGTGGCCGACGTGGCCGACCACTTGCCGCCGGACATCCAGCGCGGCCGCCGTGCGGCCGAAATGGATATCCCCGACGACGCCACCGCCGCGCTGTACACCAGATCCTTCGACAAGCTGGTCGAGTTCGTCGGGCGCATGTACAAGGCCGGCGTGCCGATCGTGGCCGGGACCGACGAATTGTCGGGATTCACTTTGCAGCGCGAGCTCGAGCTTTATGCGAAAGCGGGGCTGACTCCGGCGCAGGTGCTGCAGGTGGCGACCTGGAATGGAGCCAGGTACACCGGCACCTTGCAGGATCGCGGTTCGATTACCGTCGGCAAGCTCGCCGACCTGGTGCTGGTCGATGGCGACCCGACCACCAATATCTCCGATATCCGCAAGGTCGCGCTGGTCATCAAGCAGGACAAGGCGTATTACCCCAGCGAGATCGACGAGGCATTGGGAATCAAGCCGTTTGCTGAGCCGGTGCGGGTGCAGGCTGGGGATAACAAGTAGTTGGATGTTTACCACACTCACTGAACTCTACCCGCAGATAAGCACTTGGCTTAATGACAACCAAGGTGTTGTCGGAGCGGCCATCTTTGTCGTTACCGTTGTTTTTGGCTGGGTCAGCGGCATCTTCTCCGCTCTCCGTAGACGCCCAAAGTTTGAGATCTCGCTGATTGATGGGCCAACATTCTGCTGCACCTACCAAACAGGAAAGATGCACGGGCAATACGAGGCTCATCGCACAGGGATTGCGCTTTATCTTTCAATTTCAAACATTGGCTCGGCGTCATCGAGCATAAATGGCATCTCAATCGGATATCACTGGCATCTTCGCCCGCTCAGTAGACAATGGCTAAAGTACAAAATTGGCTGGTTCTGGCTCAATCATCAATCCGTCGCACTTGAAGATTTCCAAGTTGCTATCGGTAAAAGTATCAAGGTCTACCCATTCCTTACGCAAAGGAACCATTTGTCTCCTGTGCAGACAGACACATTTCTTGACGTCGGTCGATCCATCAATGGTGTTGTCTACTTTGAGCAGTCAGAGAGCTGGGGCGGCTGCTTCCCCGCCATAAAAAATGACCATGTCCGCTTGAAGATTCGAGTGCGCGACGTGTTTGGTGGCAAGCATACTTCCGCATTTGATGTTCCAGCTGTAGCCCTAGATGAAGCTCGTAAATACTGCCCCGCATTCGGTAAAACCTTCTCCGAGCTGCATGGCGAGCAAGCTCCAGGCGATGCATCTAACAATTCATTCGAGCCGAATCCGCTTTGTGGGTCAGCCGATCGAAGAGCCCCTCTCCCACCGGGAGAAGGGTTGGGGTGAGGGTACGGTGGGGCCGAGGTGGTTCAACCGTCATTAGCTTCGGCGTACCCTCATCCGCCCTCCGGGCACCTTCTCCCGGAGGGAGAAGGGATTGATCCTGCAGGTCTACCGGTATTGCCAGCGGCTCCGATGCGGTGTCTGATGTCGCATCCCCCGAGGAAGACATGTCCATGACTACCGCATACGACTTCGACGCCATCGATATCGATGGAAAAACCGTTTCCCTGGCCGACTATCGCGGCAAGGCCCTGCTGGTCGTCAACGTGGCTTCCAAATGCGGCTTCACCCCGCAATACACGGGACTGGAAAAGCTCTGGCAGGACTACCGCGAGCGCGGCCTGGTGGTGCTTGGGTTTCCCTGCGACCAGTTCGGCAACCAGGAGCCGGGCAACGAGGAAGAGATCAAGAACTTCTGTTCGCTGACCTATGAAGTGGACTTCCCGATGTTCGCCAAGGTCGAGGTCAACGGCGCCAATACCCATCCGCTGTGGAAGTGGTTGAAGAAGGAGAAGGGCGGCTTGTTGGGCATCGATGCGATCAAGTGGAACTTCACCAAGTTCCTGATCGGGCGCGACGGCAAGGCGATCAAGCGTTATGCGCCGACCGACAAGCCGGAATCCATTGCCGGCGACATCGAAGCCGCGCTGGGCTAGGAACTGGAAGCATGTCCCGTTCGCCAGCCGGTCTTTTTGAAATTGCCTTCAGCCAGGTCGATCGTGGCTTGCGTGCCTATGTCACCGGCATCAACGGCACCCTGGAAACCACGCTCTCGTACTGGCGCCGGATCGCGGCCGAGGCGCGCCGCACCCAGCCGGCGGCATTGCTGGTGGTGGATGCGATTTATGGAGAGCCGCCCCCGCCCGAGCATCTGCAGGAAGTGGTGCTGGCGATGAAGGACCAAGGCATTTCGCATCTGCGCGTCGCCTATGTCGCCGAGGATGTCGCCCAGATTCCGCAAATCGAACTGGCCGTGCTGATGGCCAACGAAAACGGCTTCAAGATCCGCATCTTCAGCGAGGAGCGCGAAGCCGTGTCATGGCTGCGCTACGGCGAACAGTAGGGAAGGTCCTGGCCCGCCGTATGCCAGGTCGCGGGATTCCGGGAGGCGGGCCAGAACCCGCTCCATGGATTCGATCTCAACCGCTGGCGGGTCGTTTCAACACGTCTTCCGGCAGCAGGGCCATGATTTCCTGGATGAAATCTTCCAGCATTTCTTCGGAATAGCCGCGATGCACGTGGGCGATCCGGCCTTCGCGATCGATCACGAACATGTTGGGCAGCGACTGCACGCCGTATTCGTCGCTGGCGATGCCCTTGCTGTCGTGAACGTAGTTCATGTCCAGCTTGCGGTTGGCGCGGAGCACGCCCAGGAAGTCCTGGCGCGGCTCCTTGAAATTCACCGCGATGACTTCAAGCGCGTCGTGCCCAACTACTTTCTGGAAATGCGCCAACACCGGGAGTTCCTTGCGGCAGGGTCCGCACCAGGAGGCCCAGAAGGTCACGATCACGACCTTGCCGCGATAGGTTTCCAGGTTGATCTCGGTCTTGCTGCCGTGCAACTTGCCCAGCATCGGCGGTGGAACATCGCCTGGCTTGGGTTGCGGTTTCAACTCGCCGGCGCTGGCGCCCAGCGCGCAACAGGCAAGCAGCAGGCCCCACAGGATTCTCTTCGGCATCGGACTCCCCTCCGTTACCCAAGAGGCTAGCACGGCGCAAGGCGACGGTTATTTCTCGACGAAGGCGCGCTCGAAGACGTACTGGCCGGCGATGCCGATGCGTGGCGCGGGGGTGAAGCCTCGCCCATCCAGGATCCTGCGCAGGTCGGCCAGCATCTGCGGACCGCCGCAGATCATGGCGCGGTCGTGTTCCGGGTCCAGCGGCGGCAAGCCCAGCGCATCGCTCATCCGGTCGCTTTCCAGCAGTTCGGTCAGGCGCCCACGGTTGCTGAAGTCCTCGCGGGTGACCGCGGGGTAGTAGAGCAGCTTGTCGCGGATCTGCTCGCCCAGGAATTCGTGCTGCGGCAATTCCTTCTCGAAGTAATCGCGGTAGGCGAGGTCGCGCGCATGGCGCACGCCGTGGGCCAGGACCACGTGGTCGAAGCGTTCGTAGGTTTCCGGATCCTTGACGATCGACAGCCACGGCGCCAGGCCGGTGCCGGTGCCCAGCAGGTAGAGATTGCGCCCGGCATGCAGGTCGCTGATCAGCAGGGTGCCAGTGGGCTTCTTGCCGATCACGATCGTGTCGCCCGGCTGGATATGCTGCAGGCGCGAGGTCAACGGGCCGTTGGGCACCTTGATGCTGAAGAATTCAAGCTGTTCTTCCCAGTTGGCGCTGGCGATGGAATAGGCGCGCATCAGGGGTTTGGTTTCCCCTTGTCCTTGCAAGCCGATCATCACGAACTGGCCGTTGTCGAAACGGAAGCCGTCGTCGCGCGTGGTGGTGAAGCTGAAGTAATCGTCGGTCCAGTGACGGACGTCGAGCACCGTTTCGGTGCCAAAGGCGGAGGACATGGGGGTATCGGATGCAACAAGTCAGGCGTGCATTGTAGCCGACGGCGGAAAACAACCTCGGTAGGAGCGCCCCATGGGCGCGAGCTCTTACTGGAACATCCGGAAAAAAGCTCGCGCCCATGGGGCGCTACTACGGAATTCCATCCGCACGAAAAGGGCGCCGAAGCGCCCCTTTCGATCAGCCGTGGCCACCACCGCGCGGACCGCGTGGTCCGCGATTGCCGCTGGGTGGACGACCTGCGCCACGGGGACCGTTGGGGCGCGGCCCGGCATTGTTGCCGGGACGGTTGCCGCCCGGACGCGCGCCGTGCGGACGCGGTGCGCGTGGCTGCTGGCCATACGGGTTGTAGGCGCCAGGGTTGGCGTGGTCGGAAGGAAAGCTCGGCGCGTTGCCCGGATGACCGTAAGGGCGTGGCGCGCGTGACTGGCCTTCGCCCTGGCCCCCACGTTGGCCTTGCCCACCACCGGGACCGCGCGGACCGCGAGGGCCACGCGTATCGGCGTTGAAACCGCCTTCGCTGCGGGCAGCGTACGGCTTTGGACCAGGACGGCCCGCGCCTGCGGGACGCGGACCACCGGGCTTGCCGCCGTAAGGCTTCTTGGCCGGTCCGGCGTTGCGGTGGCCGGTTGGGCCGGTATCCACGCCTTCCGGCACGTACCAGCTGCGGAACGCGGCCGGATTGCCATCGGGCAGTGGCTTGGGTCCCTTGGTGGGGCGCGACTTGAATGGTTTCTGCGATTGCTTGGCGGCGGCTTCGCCGCTGACCGTCAACCCGCCATGCGCTTTTTTGCCGCCGAAGCGGCCACGGCCGCGGTCTTCGCGCACGTGGTCGAAACGGCGCAGTTCGCGGCCTTCATCGGCGGTGTTGTGGCCGTTGACGTAAGCCTGTCCGGTGCCGCGACCGGCGCCGATATGCACGGTGGCCTTCGCTGCCTTGCGTTGGCCGATCACCGGTTGCAGGGTCAGTGCGGGCGGGGCGCCGGTTTCCAGGCCCAGCTCGCTGCGCAGCTTTTCCACCTGCGCATCGGGCAGTTCCTGCGACTGGCCGCGCAACAGCGGCTGCGGCAGCGAAACCGTGCCGTAGCGCGTGCGCTTGAGCCGGCTGACCTGGCAACCCTGCGATTCCCACAGGCGGCGGACTTCGCGGTTGCGGCCTTCCTTGACCACTACGCGGAACCAGTCGTGTGAGTCGGTGCCGCCGATGCGTTCGATCACGTCGAACTTGGCCGGGCCGTCTTCCAGGGCCACGCCACGGGCCAGGCGATCGACCAGGTTGTCCGGCACCGTCTCCATGCCTTCGGGCGCGCGCACGCGGCAGACGTATTCGCGCTCGACTTCATGCGAGGGATGCATCAGCGCGTTGGCGAGTTCGCCATCGGTGGTCAGCAGCAGCAGGCCGGTGGTGTTGATGTCCAGGCGGCCGATCGCGATCCAGCGCGCGCCCTTCAAGGCGGGCAGCGCTTCGAAGATGGTGGGGCGGCCTTCCGGGTCTTCGCGCGTGGTCACTTCGCCTTCGGGCTTGTTGTACAGCAGCACGCGCGCCGGTTCGGTCAGGGCGCTGGCGACGAAGGTCTTGCCGTCCAGTTCGATCTTGTCGCCGCCGGCGATGCTCATGCCGGTCTGCGCGACTTCGCCATTGACCTTGACCAGGCCGTCGGCGATGCGCTGTTCCAGCGCGCGGCGCGAACCCAGCCCGGCCTGGGCCAGGACCTTGTGCAGGCGCTCGGAAAGTTTGCCGGTATCGCTGGCTTCGGTGGTGTCGCCGCCGCGCTTCAGGGAAAGTTTGCCCAGCGAGGGTTTGGTGCGGGGGGTGTCGCTCATTGTTTCTGCTCCGACGAAATCGGGCTGTCCGGTTCGGCGCCTTCGCTTTCGTCCTGTTCTTGGTTGATGTGTTCTTCAGCCTGTTCAAGCTCATCGATCGCGTCGTTAGTGTCGGTGATTTCCTGCATTTCTTCACCGCCGGCCAGCGACGCGTCGCTGGTTCCGGTCGTGTCGTCATCCTGCGCGGAGTCGGGACCGGGAAGCCCGACCGGCACCGGCGCTTCGTCGGTGAACAACTGCGGCTCCAGTTCGCCGATGTCCTTCAGTTCCGACAGCGGCGGCAATTCGTCCAGGCGTTTCAGGCCGAAGTAATCGAGGAAGATCTTGGTGGTGCCGAACAACGCCGGCTTGCCGGGAACGTCGCGGTGGCCGACCACGCGGATCCAGTCGCGTTCTTCCAAGGCCTGGATGGTGTTGCTGCTGACCGCCACGCCGCGGACCGCTTCGATCTCGCCGCGGGTGATCGGCTGGCGGTAGGCGATCAGGGCCAGGGTTTCCAGGGTGGCGCGGGTGTACTTGGTCTTGCGCTCGGTCCACATGCGCGAAACCCAGCCATGCACTTCTTCCTTCACCTGGTAACGGAAGCCGGAAGCCACTTCGACCAGTTTCACGCCGCGTTCGGCGCAGGCCTCGCGCAGTTGTTCCAGCGCCTGCTCGACGCTGCCGGTCGGGGCGGGCTGTTCTTCAGGGAACAGGCCGTGCAGCTGCGCCAGGGTCAGCGGCTGGTTGGCCGCCAGCAGGGCGGCTTCGACGATACGGGTGATGAGGGCTTGGTCCATTCGATCCGGTGCTTTCTTGATGTGTGCTTCTAGTGTGTGTGTCTAGTGTGTGTTTCTAAGTTCGATGCGAACCGCAATAACCCTGCGGGAGGGGCTTCAGCCCCGACGCTTTCCGGTCTGTGTCTGTCGGGGCTGAAGCCCCTCCCACAACAGCCCGTTGCGATCGCTCAGGGATCCATCAGGCGTCGTTGGCCGCGTCGCCATCATCGAACTCGCTGGAAAACGCCAGCGGTTCGTTGGTGTTGTTCAGGGCCAGCGACTTCAGGTAGATCGGCGCCAGCGGAGCTTCCTGGACGAAGTCCAGCAATTGCTCCTTGGCCAGTTCCAGCATCGCAAGGAAGGTGACCAGCACGCCCTGGCGTCCTTCTTCCGGGGTGAACATGGATTCGAAGCGGTGGAACTTGCCGTCCTCCAGTCGCGTCAGCACATCGCCCATGCGCTGGCGCACGCTCAGCGCGTCGCGCTTGATCGCGTGGCCGGTGAACAGGTCGGCGCGCTTGAGCACGTCGTGCAGGGCCAGCAGCATCTCGCGCAGGTCCACCGGTGGCGGCAGGCGGACCACGCTGCGCTCGGGCACATGCGCCTGTACCGGGGTGGTGTCGCGGTCCTGGCGGGGCAGGGCGTCGATATCCTCGGCGGCCTGCTTGAAGCGTTCGTATTCCTGCAGGCGGCGGACCAGTTCGGCGCGCGGGTCGCCTTCCTCGCCGTTTTCGCTGATCGGACGCGGCAGCAGCATGCGCGACTTGATCTCGGCCAGGATCGCGGCCATGACCAGGTATTCGGCGGCCAGTTCGAAACGCAGATCCTGCATCGCGCCGATGTAGTCGACGTACTGGCGGGTGATCTCGGCGACCGGGATGTCCAGGATATCGAGGTTTTGCCGGCGGATCAGGTACAGCAGCAGGTCCAGCGGACCCTCGAACGCATCCAGGATCACTTCCAGCGCATCCGGCGGGATGTACAGGTCCTGCGGAATCTGCAGCACCGCCTGTCCATGCACCATCGCCAGCGGCATCTCGTGTTGCTGAGGCTGCTGCGGTTTGGAGGTATCGATTTGCGGGTTCGCGTCTTGCGCGAGTTCAGAAGTCATCTAATAAAGCCATGAATTGCAGGCATCACGGTGGCCGGGCCAGCGTGCTTCGGTATTACGGCTTAACAGTGCGTCGCGGTGCGATCGCATTCCCACACATCAAGCAGGCAGCACGCGCCACGGGGGTGGGGCGGCGGACAGCGAGGAGGTCGTGGCCCGGGCGGTAGGGGGCAGCGAATCGGCCGTCGGGACGCCAGGCGAATGGGCCGGGTCCGGGCGGGCCGCTGCTTCCGGCCGTGCAATGGGGCAAGAGTAAGCGGTGGCGGGGCCGGTGTCCAGCGCCCGGCCAGTCGGGGGACCGTACAATTCAGGCTTGGAAGATTCAGGAGAAAACACATGTGGTACGCCATTGAAGGTTACGACGCCACCGATGCATTGCCCCGGCGGATGGCGGCGAGGCCGGCGCATTTGGCGCGCCTGGTCGCGTTGCGCGACCAGGGCCGGTTGCTGCTGGCGGGGGCGTGCCCGGCTATCGATGCCGAAGATCCGGGACCGGCCGGATACAGCGGCAGCATCGTGATCGCGGAGTTCGATTCGCTGCAGGAAGCGCGGACCTGGGCCGATGCCGACCCTTACCTGGAAGCGGGCGCCTATGCGCGGGTCGAAGTCCGGCCGTTCCGCAAGGCCCTGCCGTGAACCGGGTCGAGCGCATCCGTCAGGCGCTGGAGTCGGCCTTCGCCCCCAGCCTGCTGGTAGTGAACGACGACAGCCACAAGCATGCCGGCCACGAGGGCGCGCGCGATGGGCGAGGGCATTTCAGTGTCGAGATCGTCAGCGCCGCATTCCGGGGCAAGGCGCCGCTGGCGCGCCATCGCGCCGTCTATCTGGCGCTTGGGGAAATGATGACTACCGACATTCATGCGTTGTCGATCGAGGCGCGGGCTGAGGAATAGCTGCGGGTGGAGCTTCACCGCAGGAGGGGTTTCAGCCCCGACTGCTTCTGTCCGAAAAGCATCGGGGCCGAAGCCCTTCCCGCAAGGCCTTCCCGCAAGTCGGATCCTCCACCGGGACGCCATCCCATGATGACGCGCCGCAGCACGGAACTGGTTTGTGTTTTCGGACGCAAGTCAATGAATCAACTACGATTTCAGTCGCGACTAACATCGGCTTTACATATCTTGGTGAAAACGTTTACAGTCCGCCCAGCTTGCTGAGTCCGAACCGCGGAGGGGCGGGGAATGACACGAACCACGGTCACCATCAAGGATGTCGCCCGCGAGGCTTCAGTCTCTGTCGCCACCGTGTCGCGCGCACTGAACGGGCATGAGAATGTCGCCGAAGGCGTGCGCAAGCATGTGCTCGAAACCGCCAGCCGCCTGCGCTACCAGCCGCACGCCGCCGCCCGCAGCCTGAGCAGCCGCAGCACCCAGACCATCGGCGTGGTCCTGCCCGACCTGTATGGCGAGTTCTTCTCGGAACTGATTCGAGGCATCGACGCGGTCGCCCGCGCCCATCGCAAGCACTTGCTGGTTTCCAGCTATCACGGCCATCCCGAAGAACAGGGCGAGGCGTTGCGGGCCATGCGTGGCCGGGTCGATGGCCTGCTGGTGCTCTCGCCTTATGCGGACCGTCCCGGGTTCCTGACCGACAACCTTCCAACGGCACTGCCGGCCGTCCTGATCAACACCCAGTTGGCCGATACCGCTTATCCGGTGTTGAGCATCGACAATTTCGGTGGCGCCACGGCCATGGTCCGGCACCTGGCCGAAAGCGGACACCAGCGCATCGCCTTCATCTGCGGCCCGGACGACAACTTCGATGCGCGCGAACGCCTGCGTGGTTATCGCAGTGCGCTGGCCGAATGCCTGCCCAAGGCCGAGGCCCTCGAACTGCCGGGCGATTTCGACGAGTCTTCCGGTTACGAAGCCGGCAAGCTGATCCTAGGCAAGACGCAGCGTCCGGATGCGGTGTTCGCGGCCAACGACATGATGGCGCTGGGCTGCCTGTACGCCTTCAACGAGGCCGGGGTGAAAGTCCCGACCGACATCGCGCTGGCTGGCTTCGACGATATTCCACTGGCGCGTTTCGTCCATCCCACCCTGACCACGATGCGGGTCAGCATCGCCGAACTCGGTGGCCAGGCGCTTGCCCGCCTGTTGCAGGCAATCGAAGCCGACGGCGTCGTCGACTCCACTCCACGCATGCAAGCGCCCGAGTTGATCGTGCGCGAATCCACCCGACATGCAACGCGCCGATCCGCGAAAACCGGCGCCAGCTGAGTCACCGCGTTTTTTTGATCTGAAATGTAACCGGTTCCAATAGTTGTTCTCATCCGACTGCCACCCTGGGAGGGGATAGGTCATGAAAAGCCAGAAGCAACGCAGTATCCGACCCACCCGCAAGTTGTTGACCTGCGCGCTGGCCAGTTGCCTGATGCTGGGCGCGGCGCCAACGGTGTTCGCGCAGTCCACGGGCGCGACCCTGCGCGGCCAGGTCTCCGCGGACTCCGCACCGGCGACCGACGCCAAAGTCACCGCAACCAACGTCGCCACGGGCCTGACCCGCAGCGTGCAGACCAATGCCAGTGGTGGTTATTCGCTGGGCGGCTTGCCGCCAGGCACCTATCGCGTGGATGTGCAGGCGGGCGGGCAGACCAGTTCGCAGAACGTCACCGTTGCCGTGGGTCAGACGGCAACCTTGAATCTGGGCGTGGGCGGGGTTGCCCCGACGGCGACCGGCGAGGCAACCACCCTGGACACGGTCACAGTGACCGCACCGCTGCTGGTTGAGACGAAGACGTCGGAAGTCGCCACTTATGTATCGCAGAAGCAGATCGAGGCGCTGCCCCAGGCGTCGCGCAACTTCCTGGCTTTCGCCGATACCGTGCCGGGCATGATTTTCGAAACCGGTGCCGATGGCTCCACCAAGCTGCGCGGCGGCGCGCAGAGCTCGAACGGCATCAACGTATTCATCGATGGCGTCGGCCAGAAGAACTACGTGTTGAAGGGTGGCGTCAGCGGGCAGGACTCGACCAGCGGCAATCCGTTTCCGCAACTGGCCATCGGCGAATACAAGGTCATCACCTCGAACTACAAGGCCGAGTACGACCAGATCAGCAGCGCGGCGGTGACCGCCGTGACCAAGTCGGGTACGAACGATTTCCACGGCTCGTTCTTCTGGGATCGCACTTCCGATGACTGGCGCAAGCCCACCTTCGACGAGGAACAGCGGGGGGGCGGCAAGACTCCTTCGAGCGAGGAACAGTACGGCATAGCGTTCGGCGGCCCCATCATCCAGGATCGCCTGCATTTCTTCGTCACCTACGAAGCCAAGGACATCGACAGACCGCGCAACGTCAAGATCGGCGACGGCAACTTCAACCCGGCGGACCTGACCCAGGATCTCGCATCGCAGCTCGGCAGCACCGTTGCACCCTTCAAGCAGGACATGTACTTCGGAAAATTGACCTTCCAGGCCAATGATTCGAACCTGATCGAACTTTCAGCCAAGTACCGCGACGAGAAGGAACTGACAGGCATCGGCGATGGCCCGAATACACCGTCCTACGGCAGCCGCAAGAACAACGACAGCACCCGCATCGACCTGCGTTGGCAGTGGAGCAACGAGAACTGGTTGAACGATGCGCACCTGACCAGCGAGGACGACTACTGGAATCCGCGCCCGATCACCATCGGACCGGGCTACCAGCTGGTGAACACTTTGATCGGCAATGCGCCCAGCAACCGGTTCGGCGACACGATACTCAACCTGGGTGGCGGGCAGGACTACCAGGACAAGGGCCAGAAGGGGGAATCGTTCCAGGACGACCTGACCTTCACCGGCTGGGTAAGCCACACCATCAAGATGGGCCTCAAGTACAAGGCCATCCGCGTCGATTCGTTCGAACAGCAGCCCTTCAATCCCCAGTACCGCGTCGATTATTACGAGAACCTGATCGCAGGCAATATCACGCCTGGCCAATACGTTCCGTTCCAGGTCGATTTCGGTGCGCCCTTGCCTGGTTTGGAGGACCGCAAGATCAGTTCCCGCAACAAGCAGTTCGGTATCTACCTGCAGGACGACTGGGAGGTCAACGACAAGCTGACGCTCAACATGGGCGTGCGCTGGGACTACGAACAGACGCCGGGTTTCGAGGACTACAGGACGCCCGCCAACCTGGTCGCCGCATTGCAGGGTTGGTCCAACATCCATGGACCGAATGTCGATTACGACATCAACGACTTCATAAGCACCGGCAGCAACCGCGATGGGTTCAAGGGCGCCTGGCAGCCCAGGCTTGGTTTCTCCTATGACCTGTTCGCCGACCAGCGTCATGTCATTTTTGGCGGCGCAGGTCGCTCCTACGATCGCAACCTGTTCGATTACCTTGCCCTCGAGCAGTCGAAGAGCACGTTCCCCAGGTATTCCTACACCTTCAATACCGCCAGCCATCCCTGCGTGCCCGGCATCAATCGCTGCCTGGACTGGGATCCCGGTTATCTGGATCCGAACGTGTTGTATGCGCTGGTTGCCGCCAACCCGAACCTCGGCGCAGAGGTCAATCTGATCAACAACGACCTCAAGACTCCTTATTCGGATCAGTTCAGTATTGGCATGCGCAATGTCTTCGGTGTCTGGGGGCACGACTGGAACACGTCGGCGGCGGTGGCCCGCGTGCTCAGCCACGACGGCATCCAGTTCGCTCTTGGCAATCGTTGGCCCGATGGGAGCTTCCGCAATCCCGCCGTGCCCGGCGCGACCTGGGGCAGTCAGCCCTGGGGCTTCCCGATCCCGGGTTTCGGCACGTTGATCCTTGCCGACAACGGCATCGAGACCAAGGTCACCCAGTTGCTGCTGTCGGTCGAGAAGCCTTACACGAACAGTTCACCGTGGGGCTTCACGGTCGCCTATACCTACAGCGATGCCGAGGAGAACCGCAACAACGCGGCCAACAGCGACGAACACTACCTGTTCGATTATTCAGGCCAGCAGGGCCAACCGTTCACGCGTTCGCTCGGCATCCCCAGGCATCGCCTGGTTGCGACCGGCATGGTCGATTTCTGGGGCTTCACTGTTTCCAGCAAGTTGACCTTGGCCAGTCCGGTGTCCAAGGAGGCGGTCAATTGCCACGACACCACCAGCTTCGACAATTGCTTCTTCGACCCGTTCACCCCGAAGGACACCATCGGATTCAAGCAATTCGACCTTGCGGTGCAGAAAGAGTGGGATACCGGGGCCGGGGTCAAGTTGCGGGTCCGCGGCGACGTGTTCAACGTGTTCAATTGGCAGAGCTTTACCGATTACGACACCTGGCGCGGTGGTCCCACCGATACCAACGCGAACTTCGGCAATCGCAATGGCACTGGCACCGTATGGCCGCCGAGGATGTTCAAACTGTCCTTCGGCCTGGACTGGTAAAACACGTGCCGGCCGCCCCAGGTGGGGCGGTCGGTCCGCTTCGTTCATCGCATCCAAGAAATCACGAAATGCGCATCCATCAGTTGATGGATGCGATCGTCTCCACCAAGGATCCAGGCTTCAATGAAATCGCGCCGCCTGCGTGCAACACTCTGCGTTTGTCTTGTCGCGCTGATCACAGTCGTGTCCGCGTGCAAGAAGCCTTCGGAGCCAGTGGTGCAAGAGCCCGTCGTTCCCGCGCCTGTCGCAGGACAGCCTGTCGCCAAGCCTGAGCCGCCGGCCAGGCCGGAGCTGCCGCTGTTGTTCCGCGACATCGAGCGCCGCACCTTCCAGTTTTTCTGGGACACCACCAATGAATTGAATGGCCTGACCCCGGATCGCTACCCGTCGCGTCCGTTCGCCAGCATCGCCTCTGTCGGATTCGCGCTGACCGCTTATCCCATAGGCATCGAGAACAACTGGGTCAGCCGCAAGCAAGCGGTGGATCGCACCCTGCTGACATTGAAGTTCTTCCGCGACCTGCCGCAAGGCCCGCAACGCACCGGCAAGGGCGCGTACAAGGGCTTCTACTATCACTTCCTGGACATGCAGAAAGGCCAGCGCTACAACAGCTGGGTGGAACTTTCCAGCGTCGATACAGCGTTACTGATGATGGGCGTGTTGTTCACCCAGTCCTATTACGACCGCGACGATCCGCGCGAAAAGGAAATCCGCGACATCGCCGAACAGATCTACAAGCGCGTCGACTGGAACTGGCTGCAGCAGAACAAGCCGCTGATCTCGATGGGCTGGTTCCCCGAGAGCGGATTCATCAAGCACGACTGGACCGGCTACGACGAAGCCATGATGGTCTATATCCTGGCCCTGGGTTCGCCGACGCACCCGGTCAGCCCGGACGCGTGGCAGGTGTGGACGCGCACCTACAACGACGTATGGGGCGTGTACCAGGACCAGGAATTCCTGGCCTTCGGCCCGATGTTCGGCCACCAGTACACCCATGTGTGGGTGGACTTCCGTGGCATCCAGGACGACTACATGCGCGAACGCGGCATGGACTACTTCGAGAACAGTCGCCGGGCCACGCTTGCGCAGCGTTCCTACGCCATCGCCAATCCGATGAAGTGGAAGGACTACGGCGAAAACGTGTGGGGCCTGACCGCCAGCGACGGGCCGCAGCAGACCCTGCAGGAATATCGCGGCGAACAGCGCGAGTTCCGACACTACTCGGCGCGCGGCGCCGGCCTGCGGGTGAATTTCGACGACGGCACCATCGCCCCGACCGCCGCGATCGGATCGCTGCCGTTCGCGCCGGAGATCGTGATCCCGGCGACGGTGGAAATGCACGACCGCTACGGCGAATACCTGTATTCCAGCTACGGCTTCCTGGATTCGTTCAACCGAAGCTTCGACTACGACATCCCGCTCAAGACCGGGCGCCTGGTGCCGGGCGAAGGCTGGGTGGCCAGCGATTACATCGGTATCGACCAGGGCCCGATCCTGACCATGATCGCCAACTACCGCAACGAATTCGTGTGGGACGTGATGAAGAAGAATCCGCACATCCGCACCGGCCTGGAGCGCGCCGGTTTCAAGGGCGGCTGGCTGACGCCCAAGGGCGAGCCGGTGCCTGCGGAAGTGCCCGCCGATCCCAAGGCCGCCGCCGCACGCGAACTGGGTGGCGCGGAGTCGCGCGCCAGCAATCCCGACAACGAGCAACCGGCGCCGCCGCGACCGCAGCAACCGAAGTAAGCTGCGGGGATGATGGGTTCGGCAGGCGAGCAACAAGATCGTCGTCCTCGCGAAGGCGGGGACCCAGTGCCTTCGCGCATTGGCCTGGCGCATGCGCACAAGCAAAGGGACTGGCTCCCCGCCAACGCCGGGCCGACGACGCTTCGAGCGGCGCGCCTGTGCTTGCTCCTGCTTTCTCTGCTTGCCGCCTGCAGCCGCAAGACCGACAACCGCGAAGTAGTCACCTTCTGGGCCATGGGTTACGAGGCCGAAGTCGTGGCCCAGTTGATGCCCGAATTCGAGCGCCGCAATCCCGGCATCCGCGTCGATCTGCAGCAGCTGCCATGGCTGTCGGCGCACGAGAAATTGCTGACCGCATTCGCCGGCGAATCGTTGCCGGACGTGTCGCCGATCGGCAATACCTGGATCCCGGAATTCGCCGCGCTCGGTGCGCTGGATCCGCTGGATGAGGAAATCGCCGCGACCCCGGGTTTCGATGTGCCCGACTATTTCCCCGGTGTCTGGGACAGCGGCGTGGTCGATGGCAAGGTCCACGCGGTGCCGTGGTACGTGGAGACCCGCTTGCCGTTCTATCGCACCGACCTGGTGGCCAAGGCCGGTGTGACCCGGCAGCCGCAGAGTTGGGATGAATGGCTGGCGGCGATGACCGCGGTGAAGCGGGAGGTGGGTCCGGACCGCTACGCGATCCTGCTGCCGTTGAACGAATTCGAACCGCTGCTGAGCCTCGCTATCCAGCAACCCGAACCATTGCTGCGCGACGGCGGGCGCTACGGCAATTTCCGCAGCGCCGGCTTCAAGCGTGCATTGGGCTTCTACAAGGAATTGTTCGACCGCAAGCTGGCGCCAGTGGTCACCAACAACCAGATCTCCAATGTCTGGGACGAATTCGGCAAGGGCTTCTATTCCTATTACATCTCCGGGCCCTGGAACATCGCCAAGTTCAAGGAGCGCCTGCCGCCCGCGCAGCAGGGCGACTGGATGACGATGCCGTTGCCGGGCCCGGAAGGCCCCGGCGCATCGCTGGCCAACGGCACCAGCTTCGTCGTGTTCAACCAGTCGCGGCACAAGGCGGCGGCGTGGAAATTGATCGCCTATCTGTCCATGCCGCAAACCCAGGCGAAGTTCCATGCGCTCACCGGCGACCTGCCGCCGCGACGTTCGCCCTGGCAAACCCCGGCGCTGGCCAACGACCCGTATGCCAAGGCGTTCCGCGAACAACTCGAACGCGCGGTGCCCACGCCCAAGGTGCCGGAATGGGAGCGCATCGCCCAGGAGATGCGGGTGATCGGCGAGGAAGTGGCCAACGGGCGCATGAGCGTGGATCGGGCCGCCGCGGAACTGGACCGCCGCGCGGACAAGTTCCTGGAGAAGCGTCGCTGGATGCTGGATCACGCGACGCAGGCGGGCATGCAATGAAGCCTTCGATCGCAGGCTGGATGTTCGCCGCGCCGGCATTGACCGTGATCGGCCTGTTCTTCGGCCTGCCGGTGGTCGCGGCACTGGCCTTGAGCCTGACCGACTTCGACATCTACGCGCTGGCCGACCTGCACAACCTGCGCTTCGTCGGGCTCGACAATTACTTGGGCTTGTTGCAGAACCCGCTGTTCTGGAAAACCCTGGGCAACACCCTGTACTTCGTCGTGGTCGGCGTGCCGCTGTCGGTGGCCCTGTCGCTGGGCGCGGCGTTGCTGCTGCATTCGAAACTGGGCCGGCTGAAGCCGTTCTTCCGCACCGCGTTCTTCGCCCCGGTGGTGACCACGGTGGTCGCGGTGGCGGTGATCTGGCGCTATCTGTTCCACACCAGGTACGGGCTGGTGAACTGGGGCCTGTCGTCGCTCGGCATCGATGCCATCGACTGGCTGGGCGATCCGCACTGGGCCATGCCGACGATCATCCTGTTCGCGGTGTGGAAGAACTTCGGCTACAACATGATCATCTTCCTGGCCGGCCTGCAGAGCATCCCCGAAGACCTGTACGAAGCCGCGCGCATCGATGGCGCCGGGACCTGGAAACAGTTCCGCCACGTGACCTTGCCGATGCTGGGACCGGTGCTGCTGCTGGTCAGCATCCTGACCATGGCCGGCTACTTCCAGTTGTTCGCCGAACCTTACGTGATGACCCAGGGCGGGCCGCTGGAAAGCACCAAGAGCGTGCTGTACCTGATGTACGAGGAAGGCTTCAAGTGGTGGAACCTGGGCAACGCCTCGGCGGTGGCGTTCCTGTTGTTCGTGCTGATGGTCGCGACCACCAGTGGCCTGCTGTGGTTCGCGCGCAGGAAGGGGGTCGAGTGAAGACTTCCTGGCAAACCCTGTGGGAGAGGCGTCAGCCCCGATGCCTTTCTCATTGTCCTGTCGGGGCTGAAGCCCCTCCTGCAGGGGGTTTTTCTATCTGGAAGAGCGGGCGATGAAAAATCGTCTGCTGCCTTCGTTGCTCATCAACGGCCTGCTGGTTGTGCTGGCGATCGTCAGCCTGGCGCCGTTGCTGTGGATGCTGTCGGTGTCGTTCATGCAGACCGGCGAGGCCGGGCATTTTCCACCACCGCTGTTGCCCGCAAGCGCAACCTTGCACAACTACCGCGAGCTGTTCGTGCGCGCGGGCATGGGGCGGTTCCTGTTCAACAGTTTCCTGATCTCCAGCTGCGTGATGATCCTGTCGGTGCTGTTCAACACGCTGGCTGGCTATGCCTTCGCCAAGCTGCGCTTCAAGGGCCGCGACCGCACCTTCCGCATATTGCTGGCCGCACTGGTGATCCCGGCGCAGGTGGCGATGATGCCGTTGTTCCTGCTGCTGAAGCAGATGGGCCTGGTGAACACCTACCTGGGCGCGATCGTGCCGGGCATGGCGGCGATCTTCGGCATCTTCCTGGTGCGGCAGTACGCACGCTCGATTCCCGATGAATTGCTGGAAGCCGCGCGCATCGACGGCGCCGGCGAGTGGCGGATCTTCTTCCAGATCGTGCTGCCGGCGCTGAAGCCCATCCTGGTGACCCTGGCTATCTTCAGTTTCCTCGGGGCATGGAACGATTTCATGTGGCCGCTGATCGTGCTCAGCGACGAAAGCCTGCAGACCCTGCCCGTTGCGCTGGCGTCGCTGTCGCGCGAGCACGTGATGGACTACGAACTGATGATGGCTGGTTCGGTGGTGACCGTATTGCCGGTACTGCTGCTGTTCCTGGTGTTGCAGCGTTATTACCTGCAGGGGTTGCTGCTGGGGAGTGTGAAGGGGTGAGTGTGGAAACGAATGAGGCGCCGATCAAGTTGAAATCGTCATTCCCGCGTAGGCGGGAACCCAGTGCCTTTGTCTTTCGTACATTAAAAGCAAAGAGCGAAAGTCACTGGGTTCCCGCCTGCGCGGGAATGACGAGATTTTTTCTTGCTGGTGCTTTTTTCACTCTCGTTGCGATCAGCGCACATGCAAAGAGCGAATCCAACGTGCTCGACGACTTCAGCGATTCCTCCAAGTGGCGCGTCGTCACCTCCAACCAGGTCAGCGGCAACCTTCGCCAGGTCGATGGCGTCAACGGCAAGGCGCTGTGCCTGGACTACGACTTCAACGGCGTGTCCGGATACGCAGGCATCCAGCGCGACCTGGCGATTGCGTATCCGGAGAATTACCGGTTCGACTTCCAGTTGCGTGGCGATTCGCCGAAGAACGACCTGCAGTTCAAGCTGGTCGATGGCAGCGGCGACAACGTGTGGTGGGTCAACAAGCCGAAGTACGACTATCCCCGCGCCTGGACCGGCGTGGCTTACAAGAAGCGGCATATCGGCAAGGCCTGGGGGCCGGATCCGGATCGCGTGCTGCGCAACAGCGCGAAGCTGGAGTTCACCGTCTACAACAATGCCGGAGGCAAGGGCTCGGTCTGTTTCGATGAACTGACTTTCACGCAGCTCCCTGCGGAAGACCGTTCGCCACTCGTCGCCACGGCCAGCGCCACGGTCGCCAATGGCAGTGGCGTGGCTGGCAAGGCGGTGGACGGCGATGCCAGGACGGCCTGGTACGCCGATTTCGCCGCGCTGACACAACCAGGCCTGACCCTGGACCTGGGCAAGCTGCGCGAGTTCGGTGGCTTGAAGCTGGTGTGGAAGGAGGGCGAATTCGCTTCGGATTATCTCTTGCAGTTGTCGGACGATGGCCAGCGGTGGTGTGATGCGCGCACGGTGGTCGCAGGCAATGGCGGAACCGACTACCTGGCGCTGCCCGAATCGGAGGCGCGCTACCTGCGCCTCAGCGTGGCCTCGGGGCCGGGGAAATCCTTCGGCCTGGCCGAGGTGACGGTCCAGCCCCTGGAATTCGCGGCGACACCCAACGCCTTCATCAAGTCGGTTGCAGGCGAATCGCCGCGCGGCTGGTATCCGCGTGGCTTCACCGGCGAGCAGCCGTACTGGACCATCGTCGGTCTGGATGGCGGCATCGAGCAGGCGTTGATCGGCGAGGATGGTGCAGTGGAAGTGGCGAAGGGTGGTTTCCGCATCGAGCCTTTCGTCATCGCTGACGGCGAACTCGTGACCTGGGCCGACGTGGCAACCTCGCAGTCGCTGCAGGACGGCTACCTGCCGATTCCAGGCGTGGACTGGAAGCATGGGGCGTTCGGCTTGCAGGTGACCGCGTTCGCACAGGGCAAGCCACGGCATTCGCAGTTGGTGACGCGTTATCGCCTGACCAACACTGGCAGGATTCCGCGCCGATATGCGCTGGCGCTTGCGGTGCGTCCGCTGCAGGTCAATCCACCCACCCAGTTCCTCAGTGTCGTCGGCGGGGCCAGCAAGATCCACGGACTCACGATCCACGAACAGGACATGGAGGTGGATGGCGTGCAGCGCGTGCGCGCCAACAGGAAACCGCAGGCAGTGCTTGCCAGCGCTTTCGATTCTGGCGAAATCGTGCAGCGGCTCGCGGATACGGGATGGGCTTCGTTCCTCGGCCGGGCGGAAACGACGGGAGACAGCTATCCCGGGCTTGATGCCGAAACGGATTCGGTCGATGACCAGACTGGCCTGGCCTCAGGCGCCTGGCTGTATCGCGTCTCGCTGGCGCCTGGTGAAACCTGGGAAGTCGACCTGATTGCGCCCATGACGGGTGGTTCCGGCAAGGAAGTTGCACCGGCTACTCCGGAAGAAGTCGGTGCAATGCAGCGGCGCGTGGCCGAGCAGTGGCGCGACAAGCTCGACCGCGTCCATATCGAAGTTCCACCGCAAGGCCAGGCCCTGGTCGATACCCTGCGCACGGCCACCGCGCACATGCTGGTCTCGCGCATCGGCCCACGCCTGCAACCGGGCACGCGTTCGTACGCGCGCAGCTGGATCCGCGACGGGGCGATGATTTCCGAAGGCCTGCTGCGCATGGGCCGCGAGGACGTGGTGCGCGACTATGTGGAATTCTATGCGCCGTACCAGTTCGCGGACGGCAAGGTGCCATGCTGCGTCGACGACCGTGGCAGCGATCCGGTGCCGGAGAACGACAGCCATGGCGAACTGATCTTCAACATCGCCGAGCTGTATCGCTACAACGGCGACAAGGCTTTCCTGGCGAAGATGTGGCCGCATGTGCTCGGCGCGTACGGCTATATGGAAAAGTTGCGACTGAGCGAACGCACCGAAGCCAACCGGGCGCTCAATCCCGCTTTTTACGGGATGATGCCGGCGTCGATCAGCCACGAGGGCTACTCGGCCAAGCCGATGCATTCGTACTGGGACAACTTCTGGGCGTTGCGAGGTTACAAGGACGCGGTGGAAGTGGCGCGGTGGCTGGGCAAGACGGAGGAAGCCAGGCGATTCGCCAAGTCGCGCGATCAGTTCCGTGCGGACCTGCACGACTCCCTGCAGGCGGCGGCGAAATTGCATGGCATCGATTTCCTGCCGGGATCGGCGGAACTCGGCGATTTCGATGCAACTTCCACGACGATTGCCCTTGCGCCAGGAGGAGAACAGGGCAGGTTGCCTCGGGAACTGCTGGTCAATACCTTCGAGCGTTACTGGCTCGAGTTCGAGCAACGCCGCGAGGGCAAGCGCGAATGGAAGGACTACACCCCGTACGAATGGCGCAACGTCGCCGCCTTTGTTCGCCTGGGCTGGCGCGAACGCGCCTGGGAAGCGACGCGGTTCTTCTTCAAGGATCGCGCGCCACAGCCGTGGAACCAGTGGGCGGAAGTGGTGTCGCGCACGCCACGCAAGCCGTTCTTCATCGGCGACCTGCCGCATGCATGGGTAGCCTCGGATTTCGTGCGTTCGGCGCTGGACATGTTTGCCTACACCCGCGAGATCGACGACAGCATCGTGCTGGCGGCGGGGATACCGGTCGATTGGCTGGAGGGCGAGGGCATCGCCATTCGCGATCTGCGCACACCGAACGGAAAGCTCGGCTATTCGCTGCGCCGGACCGATGGCAAGCTGGAACTGAAAATCGATGAGGGGTTGAAGTTGCCCGCCGGTGGCTTGGTGCTGCCGTGGCCTTATACCGCGGCGCCCGGCAAGGCCATGGTCAATGGCAAGTCCGTTGCATGGGAAGGTGGCGAGTTGCGCATCCTGTCGCTGCCTGTGAGGGTCAGCATCGACTCAAGGCGAGCGGAATAGACATGCGTAGGAGCGACGTGAGTCGCGACTGATCGCTCCTGCGCTATGCCTTCGCGACTCACGTCGCTCCTACGCACATCGTGAGATCGATCAGGCGCCGCGAATTTTGCCAACGATTGCCGCGGCCTTGGCCGAGCTGGCGGTCACCTTGTCCCATTCGCCAGCTTCGATCCAGTTCTTCGGCACCATCCACGAGCCACCGATGCACACGACATTCGGCTGCGACAGGAAGTCAGCGGCGTTGTCTTCGGTGATGCCACCGGTCGGGCAGATCTTCAGGTCGGACAACGGGCCGGCCAGGCCCTTCAGCATCGCCAAGCCGCCGACCGCGTTGGCGGGAAACAATTTGCACACGCGGAAGCCGCGCGCCATCAGCGACAGGAATTCGGTGGGCGTGGCGCCACCGGGCACGACGGGGATGGGTGCCTTGGCCAGCGCATCGGCCAGCTCTGGCGGCGTGCCGGGGGTGACCAGGAAATCCGCGCCGGCGGCGATCGACTGCTCCATCTGTTCGATGGTCAGCACCGTGCCGGCACCGATCACGATGCCGGGCAATTCCTTCTTCAACATCGCCAGCGCTTCCATCGCCACCGGTGTGCGCAGGGTCAGTTCGATCGCGGGCAGTCCGCCTTTCAACAAGGCGGCCGACACTTTGCGCGCTTCGTCCAGTGTGTGCACGGTGACGACCGGGAGGATGCCGGCGGCGCGGAGGAGTTGTTCGGCTTTGATCTGGTGCTGGGCGAGAGTCATGGTGGTGTCGTCAGGAGTGGCAAAATCAAGATGGGTTCCAGCTTCCGCTGGAACGACGAGTCAAGCGTCCTTCGCTTCATGCGGCGCCGCTGCAGCTGCATGATCGTGACCCAACTCGTACTCCGCGTCATATTCCCAACCACCTTCCGGTGTCGGCGGGCCGCAGGAGATCGACAGCGCACCCTGGTCGGCGGGTGTCACCAGGGTGCGGCTCCAGGCGAACAGGTTGCGCCCGAAATCCTGCGCCGCCGGCGCGGTGTTGGGCGCGTGGGCGCGTGCGTTCCATTCGTCCGCATCCACCAGCACTTCCAGGGTGCCGGCCGTGGCATCGAGGCGGATCATGTCGCCTTCGCGCAACTTGCCGATGGGGCCGCCGCGCGCGGCTTCGGGAGTGAGGTGGATGGCGGCAGGAATCTTGCCGGAGGCGCCGGACAAGCGGCCGTCGGTGACCAGGGCCACGCGTCGGCCCTGGTTCTGCAGCAGGCCCAGCAGCGGCGCCAGCGAATGCAGTTCGGGCATGCCATTCGCACGCGGCCCCTGGTAACGCACCACGGCGATGAAATCACGCGGCAGCACGCCCGCGGCATGCAGCTTGTTGAGTGCGTGCGGGTCGTCGATGACCACTGCCGGCGCTTCGATGCGGTGGTAGTCCGCTTTCACCGCCGAGACCTTGATCAACGAACGCCCCAGGTTGCCGCGCAACAGGCGCAGGCCGCCTTGCGGATCGAAGGCGTCGCTGACCGGCCGGACCACGGCTTCGTCCGCGCTTTTTTCCACGCCGGGCGAATATTCCAGTTTGCCATCGGCCAGGCGCGGTTCGTCGCAGTAGGCGCGCATGCCGCCGGGAACAACGGTGGCGATGTCGCCATGCATCAGTCCGGCATCGATCAGTTCGCGGAACACGAACTGGGTGCCGCCGGCGGCGGCGAAACGGTTCACGTCGGCTTCTCCATTCGGATACACGCGTGCCAATAACGGCACGGTCTGCGACAGCAGGTCCATGTCGTCCCAACTCAGCATGACGCCGGCGGCGCGGGCTACCGCGATCCAGTGGATGGTGTGGTTGGTGGATCCGCCGGTGGCCATCAGCGCGACCATGGCGTTGACGATGGCGCGCTCGTCGATCAGGCGGCCGATGGGGCGGTAGTCGTCGCCGAGCGCGGTGATGCGCAGTGCGCGCTCGGTGGCGGCGCGAGTCAGCGCATCGCGCAGCGGCGTGCCGGGATTGACGAAGGAAGTGCCCGGCAGCTGCAGGCCCATCGCTTCCAGCAAGACCTGGTTGGAATTGGCGGTGCCGTAGAAAGTGCAGGTGCCGGGCGCGTGGTAGGAAGCGGCTTCCACTTCCAGCAATTCCTCGCGCGTGGCTTCGCCGGCGGCATAGCGCTCGCGCACCTCGGCTTTCTGCTTGTTGGGAATACCGGGCGTCATCGGCCCGGCGGGCACGAACATCGCCGGCAAGTGGCCGAAGGCGAGGGCGCCGATCAGCAGGCCCGGCACGATCTTGTCGCACACGCCCAGGTACAGCGCCGCATCGAACATGTCGTGGCTGAGCGAAATGGCCGTGGCCTGGGCGATGTTGTCGCGCGAGAACAGCGACAGCTCCATGCCGGGACGGCCCTGGGTGACGCCGTCGCACATGGCCGGCACGCCGCCGGCCACCTGGGCGGTGGCGCCGAGTTCGCGGGCGATCTTGCGGATGGTTTCCGGGTAGTGCTCGAACGGCTGGTGCGCCGAGAGCATGTCGTTGTAGGCGTTGATGATGCCCAGGTTGGGGGTGATGTCGGCGCGCAACCGGCCCTTGTCGGTGGGGCCGGACGCGGCGAACGCGTGGGCCAGGTTGCCGCAACTCAGGCGGCTGCGGTTGGGACTGTCGCGACCCGAGATTTCGATGCCTTGCAGATAGGCCTGGCGCGAATCGGCGCTGCGCTTGCGGATGCGTTCGGTGACTTCGTGAAGACGGGGGTGCAGGGACATGGCGGTGCTGGGTCTCCGTATCGGGGCAGAAAACGATCGGTGCAATCGATCGGCTGGCCAGTAGACGCACGGCAGACATCGTCGCGAGAGACCAGCGCAATACCAGTTATCCGGACAGTTTCTCTCCGGATCTGTGTTTTCCTTATCTTAGCCGGTATGACACTGGATATCGCGGAAATATGCAATACCAGAATAATACCAGTAGGCGAGTGCCGATATGACCCGCCGCCCGGATCAGCGGGGGGCGAAGCTTTCCACTGCAAAGGCCGCCGCACCCAGCAAGCCCGGTTGCGGATGGATCACGGCCAACGTGGGCACGTGCGCCATGGCGGGCGAAAACCGGCCCTTGTGCTCGAACCGCTGGCGGAAGCCGGAATGCTGCAGCGACGACAGCAGCCTGGGCACCAGCCCGCCGGTGAGGAACACCCCATCCCAGGCGCCGGCGCTTAGCACCAGGTCGCCGGCAATCGCACCAAACACGGCGCAGAACACATCCAGCGTGCGCATGCAGCGCGGATCGCCGGCGGCGGCGCGCGAGGTCACGTCCGCAGGTTGCATCGGTCCCGGATCTTCACCGGCGATTTCGCTCAACGCCCGATGCAGGTTGACCAGGCCGGGACCGCAGACCAGGCGCTCGTTGGAGACGCGGCCGAACTGCGCGGAAAGTTTTTCCAGTATCTCGATTTCTTCCGGCGTGCCGGGGGGGAAACTGACGTGACCGCCTTCGGTTTCCAGTGGATAACGCCGCCCCTCGCGAACCAGCAATCCACCCACGCCCAGGCCGGTGCCCGGGCCGATGACGGCATATGTCCTGTTTTCGGAAACCGTGGCGGGCGGCCAGCTGGCGCCACCAATCGCAACCACGTCGGTGGCGGTCAGCAACGACACCGCCATCGCCTGCGCGGCGAAGTCGTTGACCAGCTTCAGCCCATCGAAACCCAGCGCGCCGCGCGTGCGCGACAGCGAGATGACCCACGGATGGTTGGTGATGCGCGCTTCGTCGCCATCGACGCGGCCGGCGACCGCGAATACTCCGTTCTGCGCGGTCGCGCCGGTCTGGTCGAGGTAGTGCCGGGCGGCGTCGGCGAGGGAGGGGAATTCCGCCACCGCGTATTCGCCGATGCTGTCGGCTATCAGCGGGCTTTCCAGCGATGTGTCGGCCAGCGCGAAACGAGCGTTGGTGCCGCCGATGTCGGCGAGCAGCACGTGTGCGGCCGAAGCGGTAGCGGAGCCGGTCATGCGGAGTACTTCAAGCGATGGTTACAAAGAGTATTCCGCGGCATTCGGCTCAGTCGTCCTCGTTGGTCAATGCTGTGCCGTGACTGGCGACAACCTTCGCATAGTAGCGTGCGCTGTCCTTCGGCGTGCGGGTCTGGGTTTCGAAATCGACGTGGACGATGCCGAAGCGCTTGGAATAGCCCAGCGACCATTCCAGGTTGTCCAGCAACGACCAGACGAAATAACCGCCGATGTCGCAACCGGCCTCGATGGCGGCGTGCACCGCGCGCAGATGCTGGCGCAGATAGCTCAGGCGCAAAGGATCGCGCACGCGCCCGCGCTCGGCCTTGGGCGGATCGAAGAAAGCCGCGCCGTTCTCGGTGATGAAGACCTTCGGATTTCCGTAGCGTTCCTTGACCCATACCAGAGTATCGGTCAACCCCTGGGGAAAAACCTCCCAGCCGGTTTCCGTATACGTATGCTGCTTTTGCCGGACCGGCGCGACCTTCAACGGCCAGTTGGATTCGTCGTGCCTGGACACGTTGCGGGTGTAGTAGTTGATACCGATGAAATCCAGCGGTTGCCTGATCAGGTCCATGTCTTCCTGCGGCCACTCCGGCCAGGCCTCGCCGAAGATCTCGCGCAACTCCTCCGGATACGTGCCGAAGAACGCCGGGTCCAGATATTGGCGATTCATGTAGGCCTCGGCGCGGCGGGTCGCGGCGAGGTCTTCGGGGCTGTCGCTGGCCGGATACTTCGGCTCGATGTTCACCACAAGGCCGATCTCGTGCTTGCCGATTTCGCGATACGCCTTGACCGCGGCGCCATGTGCGCGCATCAAATTATGCGAGGCGATGGGCGCTTCGAAACGATTGCGATGGCCCGGCGCCAACGCGCCATGCAGGTAGCCGCCATCGGTGACCACCCACGGCTCGTTGAGCGTGGCCCAGCGCTTGATGCGTCCGTCCAGGCGTTCGAACATCACCCGCCCGTAGTCGGCGAACCAGCCGGCGATGTCGCGGTTCAACCAGCCACCCTGGTCGTCGAGCGCCGCGGGCAGGTCCCAGTGGAACAGGGTGGCGACCGGCTCGATGCCGTTTTCCAGCAGGGTATCGACCAGGCGCTCGTAGAAGTCCAGGCCCTTCTGGTTCACTCGGCCCTTGCCCTCGGGCAATACGCGGCTCCAGGAAATGCTGAAGCGATAAGCCTGCATGCCCAGTTCTTTCATGATCGCGATGTCTTCGCGCCAGCGGTTGTAGTGGTCGCAGGCCACGTCGCCGGTGTCGTCGTTGAGCATGCGGCCGGGGGTGTGGGCGAAGCGCTGCCAGATGCTGGGACCGGCGCCGTCGGCGAGTGGGGAACCTTCGATCTGGTAGGCAGCGGTGGCGCTGCCCCAGATGAAGCCTTCCGGGAACTGGTAAATATTCGACATGGCCCCTCCGGCGGTGTCGTGGATGGTATTGGCTATGGGGTTGCGCTGTGAAAACGGTTACATGGCAGAATAGCGCAAGCTTCCGGCCAGCGGAACGGGTCGGCGGCACAATTCGGACCGGATGCGATCCAATGCATCGAACTCGTCAGTATCCACCCCGTCACCGGGAGGGTCGGCGACAGGCAGCAACCCAATCGCCGGAGACATGATGGCCAGCGTCCAGCTCGACCGCGTACGCAAGGTTTACGACAACGGGCAGGTGGCCGTGCACGGGGCCAGTTTCGAGGTCGCTGATGGCGAGCTGATGGTGCTGGTGGGTCCCTCGGGCTGTGGCAAATCCACCCTGTTGCGGATGATCGCGGGCCTGGAAGACATTTCCGCCGGCACGCTTTCCATCGGCGATAGTGTGGTCAACGATGTGGCGCCGAAGGATCGCGACATCGCCATGGTCTTCCAGAGCTACGCGCTGTATCCGCACATGACCGTGGCCGAGAACCTGGCCTTCGGCCTGAAGCTGCGCAAGCACGACAAGGCGACCATCGAAAAACGAGTCAACGCCGCCGCCGAAACGCTGGGCCTGAGTCCGATGCTGGACAAGCTGCCGCGCGAGATGTCCGGCGGCCAGCGCCAGCGCGTGGCGCTGGGCCGGGCGCTGGTGCGCGAGCCCTCGGTGTTCCTGCTGGACGAACCGCTATCCAACCTGGACGCCAAGCTGCGCCACTCGGTGCGCACCGAGATCGCGCGCCTGCACCGGCAACTGGGCACAACCATGGTTTACGTCACCCACGACCAGGTCGAAGCCATGACCCTGGGCCAGCGCATCGTGGTGCTGAAGGACGGCGAGATCCAGCAGATCGACACACCGATGGCGCTGTACGAACGACCGGCGAATCTGTTCGTGGCGGGATTCCTTGGCAGTCCGGCGATGAATGTGCTGCACGGAAAGTTGATGCGGACGGACCGCGGACCGGTGCTGGAGCTAGGCGAAGATCAACGGGTGAACCTGGAGGGTGCCCGGCTCGACCCGCAGTGGTTCGGCAACCCGATCGCTATCGGCGTGCGGCCGGAGAATCTGCAACCGGTGGCTGGCGGCGAGGGTAATCTGCAGGCGGTGGTCGAAGTGATCGAACCGGTCGGCAACGAAGTTTTCCTCAGCCTGCGCCATGGCCCGCACGAACTGGTCGTACGCATCGCGCCCGGCAAACTGCCTGCCCTGGGCGAAAACATTCCGCTGCGGATTGCGATGGATCGCCTGCATTTCTTCGACCCGCAAAGCGGCCGACGCCTGGAATATTGATCCGGATTGTAGGAGCGCCCCTTGGGCGCGATGCTCTTCCTGTCGTGGCATGACAAGCAAAAGCATCGCGCCCAAGGGGCGCTTCTACATGGAAAATCAGCTGCGGCTGACCGCGTAAACCGCTTCGGCTACCTTGTCCAGGTTGCCCTGGCTCAAGGCGGCCACGCAGATGCGGCCGGTGCCGATGGCGTAGATCGCGTATTCCTCGCGCAGGCGATCCACCTGGGCCTTGCTCAACCCGGAATAGGAAAACATGCCGGCCTGTTGCTGGATGAAGCCGAATTCCGGCGCTCCCAGCGCGGCGAGTTTGTCCACCAGCGCGGCACGCAGGCTATGGATGCGGCTGCGCATTGCGCCCAGTTCCTGTTCCCACTGGGCACGCAGCTCGTCGCTGCCCAGCACGCCCGCCACCAGCGCGGCGCCATGCGTGGACGGGCTGGAATAGTTGGCGCGGATGGTGCGCTTGATCTGCGATTGCACGCGTTTGGCTTCGTCGCGGTCGGCGGCGACGATGGACAGCGCGCCCACGCGTTCGCCATACAGCGAGAACGACTTGGAATAGGAACTGGCCACGACGAAGGCCGGGATGCCCGACTCGGCAAACAGGCGGATGGCGATGGCGTCGGCCTCGGTACCCTGGTCGAAACCCTGGTAGGCGATGTCGATGAACGGCAGCAGGTTGCGATCCTTGGCCAGGGCCACGACCTGCTTCCACTGCTCGACGGACAGGTCGGCGCCGGTGGGGTTGTGGCAGCAGGCGTGCAGCAGGACCACGGTGCCGGGTTCCAGCGCGCCCAGGTCGGCCAGCATGCCGGGGAAGTCCAGGCCATGGGTGGCGGGGTCGAAATAGGTGTAGTCGTTGACCTCGAAACCGGCGGTGCCGAACACCACGCGGTGGTTTTCCCAGCTGGGGTTGCTGATCGCGATTTTGGCCTGGGGCAGGGTGCGTTTCAGGAAGTCCGCGCCGACGCGCAGGGCGCCACTGCCGCCGATGGTCTGCGAGGTGGCGACGCGGCCCGCTTCCAGCAACGGGGACTGCGCGCCGAACAGGAGTTTCTGCGTGGCCAAGGTGTAGGCCGGCAGGCCGTCGATGGGCAGGTAGCCGCGCGGTTTGCTTTCGGCCGCCAGGGCCTGTTCGACCTTGCGCACCGCGTCCAGCAGCGGGATGCGGCCCTGTTCGTCGTAATAAATGCCCACGCCCAGGTTGACCTTGCCCGGGCGGGTGTCGGCGTTGTAGGCCTCGGTCAGGCCCAGGATGGGATCGCCAGGAACCAGTTCGACAGTTGCAAATAGAGACACGGCGGAAGCACCAGAGTTGTGGGGGGAGGAAAGAAATTCGTGCAGTGCACAAACCACGTGATCCTATCAGGCCAACGCGTCCCGTGCCGGAGGCGGTGTTCCCCGTCGAGAACGTTTATCAGGCCAGTTGCCCGGATCCTGTCGCGCCCGCTTTCATGGCTTCGCTTTTGTGTCCCCGGGGACTGGCCCGCGCCGTTATAATCCCCGGTTGGCGCTGCGAACGTGTGGCGTTATTGTCAATCGAATCAACAGGTTGGCAGAACAAATTCCCTGTTAATCCTTTGCGGCAGCGCGTCCGGCCCATTCGGCGGCGTTGCCCGGAAACCCCTGCCGCATGCGCCTTTCCACGATCAAGCTGTCCGGTTTCAAATCCTTCGTCGACCCGACCACCCTGCACCTGCCGACCAACATGACCGGCGTGGTCGGGCCCAATGGCTGCGGCAAGTCCAACATCATCGACGCGGTGCGCTGGGTGATGGGCGAAAGTTCGGCCAGTCGCCTGCGTGGCGACTCGCTGACCGACGTGATCTTCTCCGGCTCGGCCGCGCGCAAGCCGGTGTCGCAGGCCACGGTCGAGTTGATCTTCGACAACTCCGACCACACCATCGCCGGCGAATTCGCCGCGTTCAACGAGATCTCGGTCAAGCGCCTGGTCAGCCGCGATGGCACCAGCAACTACTACCTCAACGGCACCAAGTGCCGCCGCCGCGATATCACCGACCTGTTCCTCGGCACCGGCCTGGGCCCGCGCAGCTACTCGATCATCGAGCAGGGCATGATCAGCCAGATCATCGAGGCGCGGCCGGAAGACCTGCGCATCTACCTGGAGGAAGCTGCCGGCATCTCCAAGTACAAGGAGCGCCGCAAGGAAACCGAAACCCGCATCCGACACACCCGCGAAAACCTCGACCGCCTGGGCGACCTGCGCGAGGAAATCGGCAAGCAGCTGGAACACCTCAAGCGCCAGGCCCGCCAGGCCGAGCAGTACCAGGCGCTGCAGGAAGAACGCAAGACCAAGGATGCCGAGTGGAAGGCACTGGAATACCGCGGCCTCGATGGCAAGCTACAGAAACTGCGCGAAGGCCTGTCGCAGGAAGAGACCAAATTGCAACAGCTGATCGCCGAGCAGCGCGAAGCCGAGCGCCAGCTGGAAACCGGCCGGGTCGGCCGCGAATCGGCCAGCGACGCGTTGAACAAGGCCCAGGGCGAGGTCTACCAGGTCGGCAGCGCGCTGGCCCGCATCGAACAGCAGATCCAGCACCAGCGCGAACTCGCCGAACGCCTGCACAAGGCGCGGGAGGAAGCCGCCAATGCGCTGGCCGAACTGGGCCAGCACATCAGCGGCGATGAAACCCGTTTGGGCGTGCTGCGCGCGTCGGTCGACGAGGCCGAGCCGCAACTCGCGCAGTTGCAGGAAGACGACCAGTACAAGCAAGAAGCCCTGCGCGAGGCGGAAACGAAACTGTCCGACTGGCAGCAGCGCTGGGAAGGGCATGGCCGTGAATCTTCCGAAGCCGCGCGCGCCGGCGAAGTCGAGCGCACCCGCGTCGATTACCTGGACAAGCAATCGCTGGAAGCCGATCGTCGCAGGGAAGTCCTGACCAGCGAACGCAGCGGCCTGGACCTGGACGCGCTGGCTGCTGCATTCGAACTGGCCCAGCAGCAGCACGAAACCCAGAAGGCCTCGCTGGACGGCCTCAACACCGAGCTGGAAACCCGCAAGCAATCCGTCAGCGCGTTGCAGGAGCAGCAGCGTGGCGCGCAGTCGGAACTGGCCGAAGTGCGCAAGAACACCCAGGCCGCGCGCGGTCGTTTGTCCTCGCTGGAAACCCTGCAGCACGCCGCGCTGGGGCAGGAGCAGGGCGCGGCGGTGGCGTGGCTGAAATCGCGCGGGCTGGATTCGGCCGCGCGTGTCGGCGAAAAGCTCACGGTCGAATCGGGCTGGGAAAATGCGGTCGAAGGCGCGCTCGGCCAGCTGATCGAAGGCGTGCTGGTCGATGCGCCGGAGACGCTGGTGGGCGCGCTCGCCGAACTCGGCGAAGGCCGCATCGCGCTGGTCTCGTCGGAAGACGATGGTTCTTCCTTCGCCGCCACTTCGCTTGCCGCCAAGGTGCAGGGTCCGCTGGCGATCCGTCGCCTGCTGGCGCGCCTGCATGTGGCCGAGGACCTGACCGAAGCGCGTCGCCTGCTGCCGCAGCTGGGCGATGGCGATTCGGTCATCACACGCAGCGGCGAACGCATGGGCGCCGGCTGGGTCCGCGTGTTGCGTTCCGGCGCGGCCAAGCAGGGCGCCTTGCTGCGCGAGCGCGAGATCCAGTCGCTGCGCGTGGAAATCGAATCCCTGCAGAAGCGCGAAGCCGAGCTCGACCAGCAGCTGACCAGCTTCCGCGACCAATTGCTTGCCTCGGAACAGCACCGCGAAGACGCGCAACGCGCGCTCTACATCGCCCATCGCGGCGTGTCCGAGCTCGCCGGACAGCTGCAGAGCCAGCAGGGCAAGGTGGAGTCGGCGCGCAACCGCATCGACCGCATCGACGGCGAGCTGCTGCAGCTGCACGAGGTCCTGGACAACAGTCGTGAACAGGCGCGTGAGGCGCGTTCCAAACTCGAGGACGCCGTCAATCGCATGGCCGAACTGGAAACCGCGCGCCAGTCGCTGGACGCCGAGCGCCGCCAGTTGGCCGAGGCCCGCGACGCCGCGCGCGATGCCGCGCGCAGCACCCGGGATGCCGCGCATGCGCTGGCGTTGACCCTGGAGTCGCAGCGCGCCCAGATCGTTTCCCTGAGCACGGCGCTGGAGCGCATGGGCAACCAGCGCGGGCAACTGGATTCGCGCCTGGGCGATCTCTCTTCCCAGCTCAGCGCGGGCGATTCGCCAGTGGAATCGCTGGAAAACGAGCGCCAGGCCGCACTGGAACAGCGGGTGCTGGCCGATCGCCAGTTGGGCGAGGCGCGCGCGGCGCTGGAAGGCATCGACAACGACCTGCGCAACTTCGAGCAGGTGCGCCACCAGCGCGACGAGCAGTCGCTGACCCAGCGCGAAGTCATTTCCCAGCGCAAGCTCGACCAGCAGGCGCTGAGCCTGAAGGCCGACCAGCTTTCCGCCGCCGTGGTCGCGGGCGGTTTCGTGCTGGAAGACGTGATCAACAGCCTGCCCGAAGTCGCCGCCGTGGCCGACTGGGAGCAAGCCGTGAATGCCATCGACGGCAAGATGCGCCGGCTGGAGCCGGTGAACCTGGCCGCGATCCAGGAATTCGGCGAAGCCTCGCAGCGCGGCGAATATCTGGAGGCGCAGAACGTCGACCTGACTTCCGCGCTGGAGACCCTGGAAGAAGCGATCCGCAAGATCGACCGCGAGACCCGCGGCCGCTTCAAGGACACCTTCGACCGGGTCAATTCCGGCGTGCAGGAACTGTATCCGCGCCTGTTCGGCGGCGGCCACGCCTATCTGGAACTGACTGGCGAAGACCTGCTGGATACCGGCGTGGCGATCATGGCCCGGCCGCCCGGCAAGCGCGTTTCCAATATCTCGCTGTTGTCCGGTGGCGAGAAGGCGATGACCGCGGTGGCGCTGGTGTTCGCCATCTTCCAGCTCAACCCCGCGCCGTTCTGCCTGCTGGACGAAGTGGACGCGCCGCTGGACGAGGCCAACGTCGGCCGCTTCACCGCCATGGTCAAGGAGATGAGCGAGAAGGTGCAGTTCCTGTTCGTCAGCCACAACAAATCGACGATGGAAGCCGCGCACCAGCTCAGTGGCGTTACCATGCGCGAGCCGGGTGTCAGCCGACTGGTGTCGGTGGATCTGGAAGAAGCGGCACGGCTGGCGGGAGCGGCCTGAATTTGCACAGCACGACCTTGTACAGCATGACCCTGCACAACCTGATCCCCTCAGCGACCCCCACGCGGAGAAACAGATAAATGTCCGACATGGCCATGCTTCGAATCGGCATCCTCATCGCCGGCGTACTGCTGATCGCGGCGATCGTCTTCTTCGGCCGCCCGCGCAAATCCTCGCAGGGCAAGCGCATCGAGCCGACCGAACGCGATGGCGCACGGGTCGAACCCAGCCTTGCCGGCGACCTGGCGACGGAGGGCTCCAGCAGCGACTACAGCGGCGATGCGGTGTCCCAGCCCGAGCTGGGCCTGCCCGGCGCCAGCATGGATTCGGACCTGGGCAAGCGACCCAACCAGGATTTCGACAAGATCGTCTCGCTTTACGTCGCCGCCCGCGCCGGCCACACCCTGCGTGGCGAGGACATCGTGGTTGCGGCGGAAAAAACCGGCCTGACCTTCGGCCACATGAACGTGTTCCACCGCCTGGTCGAGAATCATCCCGAACGCGGCCCGATCTTCAGCATGGCCAATATCCTGCAGCCGGGCAGTTTCGACATGGCCAATATCCGCGAACTGGAAACTCCGGCCATCGCCTTTTTCCTGACCCTGCCGGCGCCGATCACCGCGCTGGAAGCCTGGGAAAAACTGCTGCCCAACGTGCAGCGCATGGCCGAACTGCTCGACGGCGTGCCACTGGACGACAGCCGCAACGCGCTGGGCCGCCAGCGCATCATGCACATCCGCGAAGAGCTCCGCGCCTACGACCGCCAGCATGAAGCGCCGCCGTTGACCAAGACGCCGCGGTGGTGACGGGCTTTTCCTTCTCCCTCCGGGAGAAGGTGGCGCAAAGCGCCGGATGAGGGCGGGAGAAATCAGCTCGCGGAAGCTCTGCTACAACCTGCACGTTTGCTCCCTCATCCGCCCTTCGGGCACCTTCTCCCGGAGGAGAAGGAAACAGCAGATTTTCGATGACCAACCCCGCCGCCCGCGCCACGAAACTCCGCCAGCAACTCGAAGACGCCAGCTACCGCTACCACGTCCTCGATGAGCCCAACATCCCCGACGCCGAGTACGATCGCCTGCTGCGCGAGCTGGACGAACTGGAAGCCGCGCATCCCGAATTACTGACCGCCGATTCGCCGACCCAACGCGTCGGCAGCGCGCCGTCCTCCAGATTCGCCGAAGTCCGCCACGCCATCCCGATGCTGTCGCTGGGCAATGCCTTCAGCGAGGGCGAGGTGCGCGATTTCGTGCGTCGCATCGAGGAGAAGCTGGGGCGGCCGATACTCGAGTTTTCCGCCGAGCCCAAGCTCGACGGCCTAGCTATCAGCCTGCGCTACGAGGACGGGAAGTTCGTGCAGGGCGCAACCCGTGGCGACGGCGCCAGCGGCGAGGATGTCACCGCCAACCTGCGAACGGTCAAGGCGATTCCACTGCATCTGCGCGGCAAGGGTTGGCCGCAGGTGCTGGAAGTGCGCGGCGAGGTGTACATGCCGCGTGCGGAATTCGAGAAGTACAACGAAAACGCACGCCTGCACGGCGGCAAGGTGCTGGCCAATCCGCGCAATGGCGCGGCCGGTTCGTTGCGGCAACTCGATCCGCGCCTGACCGCGCAGCGGCCGTTGGCGTTCTTCGCTTACGGCACTGGCCTGGTGGAAGGCGGCAGCCTGCCGGACACGCACTCGGCCACGCTCGGTCAGCTGCGCGAATGGGGTTTCCCGGTCAGCGCGGAATCCCGGGTAGTGAAGGATGCCGAAGGCCTGCTGGATTATTACCAGGAAATCGGCGGCAAGCGCGACGGGCTGGCTTTCGACATCGACGGCGTGGTCTACAAGCTGGACGACCATGCGGGCCAGCGCGAGATGGGTTTCGTCTCGCGCGCGCCGCGTTGGGCCATCGCGCACAAATTCCCGGCGCAAGAGCAATCGACCACGGTCGAGGCCATCGATATACAGATCGGCCGTACCGGCGCGGCGACGCCGGTCGCGCGCCTGAAACCGGTGCAGGTGGCCGGCGTGGTGGTGACCAACGCCACCCTGCACAACGCCGACCAGATCGCGCGCCTGGACGTGCGCGTGGGCGACACGGTGATCGTGCGCCGCGCCGGCGACGTGATCCCGGAAGTGGTCAGCGTGATGCGGGAACAGCGCCCGGCTGACGCAATGCCCTGGGTCATGCCGAGCCACTGCCCGATCTGCGGCTCGGAAATCGTGCGCGAAGAGGGCGAGGCGGCATGGCGCTGTTCGGGCGAGTTGAGTTGCCCCGCGCAACGCAAGGAAGCGATCCGCCATTTCGCTTCGCGCCGGGCCATGGATATCGAAGGCCTGGGCGACCGCTTCATCGAGGATCTGTCCGACCTGGGCTATCTGCAATCCGTTGCGGATCTGTACAAGTTGACGCTCGATGACTTGCTGGAAATGAAACGCCGTGCGGATGAACGCGACGGAACCACGCCCGAAACAGTCAAGGCCGGGAAAGTCGCCAGCAAATGGGCCGGGAACCTGATCGAAGCCATCGACCGCAGCCGCAGCACCACGCTTGAACGATTCCTCTTCGCCCTGGGCATCCAGCATGTCGGCGAAAGCACGGCCAAGGCGCTTGCCGCGTGGTTCGGCGATCTGGAGCTGATCCGCCACCTGCCATGGCCGCTGTTCAAGCGCGTGCCGGATGTGGGCGGCGAAGTCGCGCGTTCGATCGGTCATTTCCTCGACCAGCCCGGCAACCAGCAGGTGATCGACGACCTGCTGTCGCGCGGCGTGAAGGTGACGGATACGCATCCGCCGACCGCGAAATTGCGTGGAGACCTGAATCTGGCGACCTTGCTGGTGGATCTGGAAATCCCGAAGATCACCCGTATCCGCGCCGAGCAGCTCGGCAATGCATTCAACAGTGCGGAAATGCTGGTGGACGCACCCGTGCATCAGTTCATCAGCGCAGGCTTGCCTTCGGAATCGGCCAGCAGTCTTGCCGCATGGCTGGAAATTCCGGAGAACGCGAGCCTGCTGCTGAAGGGCGCCGCTGCGATCCATGCTTTGCTTGCGGCGGCTCCGGAAACCGAAGCAACCGCCACTGGCCCGCTCGACGGCAAGACCGTGGTGCTGACCGGCGGATTGGCATCGATGAGCCGTGACGAGGCGGGCGCGAAACTCGAAGCGCTGGGCGCGAAAATCGCCGGCAGTGTGTCGAAGAAGACCAGCCTGGTGGTCGCGGGCGAAGCGGCGGGCTCCAAGCTGGCCAAAGCGGAGGAGCTGGGCATTGAGGTGTGGGATGAAGCGCGGCTGCTGGCTTTTCTGGAACAACACGCATGAGCGCGGCAACCTTGAATAGTGGGAGCTGTGGGAGCGGCGTAAGCCGCGATTGTCCGGTCGCCGATGATGCTGGTTTTCGTGATTTTCGCAGCTTTCGCGGCTTACGCCGCTCCCACAGCTCCTACAAACCGCGGGTGATGAATGACCGCCCGGCTTGAAGCCCTGCGCCTGCGCGCCGCGGTCAACGCGCTGTTCCGCCTGTATTTCGCCGAGCGCGACGTGCTGGAAGTGGAGACCCCGATCCTGTCCGAGGCCGGCAATACCGAGCCCAACATCGAGAGCTTCACCACCACCTTCACCGGCCACAACGATGCCGGTTCGCGCACGCGCTGGATGCGGACCTCGCCCGAATTCCCGCTCAAGCGCCTGCTGGCCGCAGGTGTGGGCGATTGCTACGAACTCGGTCGCGTGTTCCGCAATGGCGAAGCGGGTGGACGCCACAATCCCGAATTCACCATGCTGGAGTGGTACCGGGTGGGTTGGGACCACCTGCAACTGATCGAGGAAACCGTGGCCCTGGTGCAGCGTGCGCTGGGCCTGATCCGCCGTGAAGCCGCAGTGCTTTCCTGCACCTATCGGGAGCTGTTCCTGGATGGCCTCGGCATCGATCCTTTCACCGCGACGGAGAACGAACTGCGCGCACCCTTGTCGGACCAGGTCATCGATGGCGATGGCCTCAGCCGCGATGACTGGCTGGACCTGCTCATCACCCATCGCCTGCAACCCGCGTTTCCGGCCGACCGCATCACCGTGGTCCGCGACTGGCCGGCCAGCCAATGCGCGCTGGCCAGGATCCGGCCGGGCGAACCGCCTTTGGCAGAACGCTTCGAGTTGTACCTGGGCCACCATGAACTGGCCAACGGTTATCACGAACTCACCGATGCGGTGGAACAGCGCCAGCGTTTCGAACGCGACCTGAAGCTGCGTGAATCCAGGATCGCCTCGCTGCCTGCGCTCGACGAGCGACTGCTGGACGCGTTGGTGCAGGGAATGCCGGCCTGTGCCGGGGTCGCATTGGGCGTGGACCGCCTGCTCATGGCGATGTTGGGTAGCGAGCGCATCGCCGACGTGCTGGCTTACGAATTCAGGGAAGCCTGAACCGTACGTTCCCGGTGCCGCTTACCCATCCTTTAACGGAGGTAGTGTGATCCTGCGTGTGTAGATACGGGGGTGGCATGAAGGTTGTTCTCGCAGGATTCACGGCATCGTTGCTCATGGCTTGTTCGGCTTGGGCGCTTGGCGAGGTGCCGGCGACCGGGGCAGGCGAGGAGATGCGTTTCCGCTGCGAATCCGACTCCAGTCAACAACGCTATTGCAAGGTTGATACCCGCGACGGGATCACCCTGGTCAAGCAGCTTTCCAGGATCCCCTGCATGCAAGGGCGCAACTGGGATTACGACCGTCACGGGGTCTGGGTTTCGCATCGGTGCGGGGCCGAATTCGTGACCGGCAAGCTGGCCGCGCAATCGCCGAAGCAAGGCCCCCTGGTGAGGTGCGAATCCCACGCCGACCGGATCGAGCATTGCCCGGCCGATACCCGCAAAGGCGTGCGCCTGGTGCGGAAATTCTCCGTTTCGGATTGCATCGAGGATCTGGACTGGGGCCATGACGACAAGGGCATCTGGGTAGCCCGCGGCTGTCGTGCGGAATTCAGGGTCGAAGTGGATGAGGTTGGATCCGGCCAGGCCAGTCCGGATGGCTCCCGGGCCACGAAGATTTCCTGCGAATCCAGCGACAGGAAGCGACAACGATGCGATATCGCGGTGAAGGACGGCGTGGACCTGTTCCGTCAGCTATCGAAGACGCTCTGCGTGCATGACCGGAACTGGGGTTGGGATGCCGACGGCATCTGGGTGGATCATGGCTGCCGCGCCGAATTCAGCGTGCGCTGAATGGCACTGTAGGAGCGCCCCTTGGGCGCGATGCTTTTCTTCCCGGAAAAGCAAAAGCATCGCGGGCAAGGCCCGCTCCTACGGGTAAACTTCGGGCATGGACAACAAGATCGACTACGCCCGCTACGACCGCATCCGCCCGATCCTGTGGACGGGCGAAACCCTGGACCTGCTCGACCAGCGCAAGCTGCCGTTCGAAGTCGAGCATCTCAGCTCCCGGACCAGCGATGAGGTCGCCGCGGCGATCCATTCGTTGGCGGTGCGCGGCGCCCCGGCCATCGGCATCGCCGCTGCCTGGGGCGTGGTGCTGGCGGCACGCGCCATTCAAGCAAGCGATGGAGCCGAAGCCGCGTTGAAGCTGGAACCGGCCTTGCAGCGACTCAATGCGGCGCGGCCCACCGCGGTCAACCTGGCCTGGGCGCTGGCGCGCATGCGTCGCGTGTTGAAGCCCGCCGGTGCCGACTGGCGGCAGTTGTTGGAACACGAGGCGCAAGCCATCGCCGAGGAAGACCTGGCCGCCAATCGGCACATGGGCGCACTCGGCGCCGCATTGATCGCGCCGGGCAGCGGCGTACTGACCCACTGCAATACCGGTTCGCTGGCCACGGCGGGTTTCGGCACCGCGCTGGGCGTGATCCGCGCCGGCGTGGCCCAGGATCGCATCGCGCGCGTGTTCGCCGACGAGACCCGGCCCTGGCAGCAAGGCGCGCGCCTGACCGTGTGGGAGCTGCAGCAGGATGGCATCGATGCGACCCTGATCGCCGATTCCGCCGCCGCGCACCTGATGAAGACCGGCGCGGTGCAATGGGTGGTGGTCGGCGCGGATCGCATCTGCGCCAACGGCGACACCGCCAACAAGATCGGGACCTATCAACTGGCTATCGCCGCCCGCCACCACGGTCTGAAATTCATGGTGGTGGCGCCTTCCTCGACCGTGGACATGGACACTGCCAGCGGCGACCTGATCGAGATCGAGGAACGCGACCCGGGCGAAATGCTCGGCATCGGTGGAGTGCGCATCGTCGCCGAGGGAATCCATGCATGGAATCCGGTGTTCGACGTGACCCCGGGCAATCTGATCGACGCCATCGTCACCGAGAAAGGGGTGATCGAACGCCCCACGACGGCTTCCATGCGGGCTGCATTCGGCTGATCCAGACGACGTAGAGCCGAGCTTGCCCGGCTGCTCTTCGCACAGGATCAAAAGCAGCCGAGCAAGCTCGGCTCTACAAGGCAAAATTGGCTTCCAAGTCCTTGATTTAGGAAGGCTTCGGAGTGTCATTCCGATGCCCGTCCGTGGTATCATTCCAAGGTTGAAAATCCCACCGATTTCCGGCTTCCCGAACCCGCTTCGGCAGCACGGTTTTTGGCCGAAGAAATAACCAGAAGACGGAACCCGAATGGCAGAACTCGCCAAGGAAATCATCCCGGTCAACCTCGAAGACGAGATGCGCAAGAGCTACCTGGATTACGCCATGAGCGTGATCGTGGGGCGCGCGCTTCCCGATGTCCGCGATGGCCTGAAACCCGTGCATCGCCGCGTCCTGTTCGCGATGAACGAACTCGGCGCGCACAGCAACAAGGCCCACTTCAAGTCGGCGCGTATCGTCGGCGACGTGATCGGTAAATACCATCCGCACGGCGACCAGTCGGTGTACGACACCCTCGTCCGCATGGCCCAGCCGTTCTCGCTGCGCTACCTGCTGGTGGACGGGCAGGGCAACTTCGGCTCGGTCGATGGCGACTCCGCCGCGGCCATGCGTTACACCGAGGCGCGCATGGCGCGCCTGACCGATCAGCTGATGGCGGATATCGACAAGGAAACCGTCGATTTCCAGCTCAACTACGACGAGAAGGAATTCGAGCCGACGGTCATGCCGACCCGGTTCCCGAACCTGCTGGTCAATGGTTCCGCCGGCATCGCCGTCGGCATGGCGACCAACATCCCGCCGCACAACCTGACCGAAGTCATCGACGGCCTGATCGCGTTGATCAACGATCCGGAAATCGATGTCGATGGCCTGATGCATTACATCCCGGGTCCCGATTTCCCCACCGCCGGCATCATCAACGGCACCAGTGGCATCGTCGCCGGTTATCGCACCGGCCGTGGCCGGGTGCGCATGCGCGCCAAGGCCGATATCGAGATCAACGACGACAACGGCCGCGAGTCGATCATCGTCACCGAAATCCCGTACCAGGTGAACAAGGCCCGCTTGATCGAGAAGATCGCCGAGCTGGTCAAGGAAAAGAAGCTGGAAGGCATCAGCGAGCTGCGCGACGAGTCCGACAAGGACGGCATGCGCATCTACATCGAGGTCAAGCGCGGCGATTCGGCCGAGGTAGTGCTGAACAACCTGTACCAGCAGACCCAGATGGAATCGGTGTTCGGCATCAACATGGTGGCGCTGGTCGATGGCCGCCCGCAGACGCTGAACCTGAAGCAGATGCTGGAAGCCTTCGTGCGCCATCGCCGCGAAGTTGTCACCCGCCGCACCATCTTCGAACTACGCAAGGCCCGCAACCGCGCCCACATCCTCGAAGGCCTGACCGTCGCGCTGGCCAACATCGACGAGATGATCGAACTGATCAAGACCTCGGCCAACCCACAGGAAGCGCGCGAGCGGATGCTGGCCAAGACCTGGCAGCCGGGCCTGGTGGGTTCGTTGCTCGCCGCCGCCGGCGCCGACGCCTCGCGTCCGGACGACCTGCCTGCGGGCGTGGGTTTCCTCGACGGTGCGTACCAGCTGACCGAAGTCCAGGCCACCCAGATCCTGGAGATGCGCCTGCATCGCCTGACCGGCCTGGAACAGGAAAAGCTGACCGAGGAATACAGGGAACTGCTGGAAACCATCGCCGGCCTGATCCGCATCCTGGAAAACCCGGAGGTGCTGCTGGAAGTCATCCGCACCGAACTGCTGAACGTCAAGGAAGAATTCGGCGACGCCCGTCGCAGCGAAATCCGCCACAGCGAGGAAGACCTCGACATCCTCGACCTGATCGCACCGGAAGACGTGGTGGTGACCCTGTCGCACGCCGGTTACGCCAAGCGACAGCCAGCCAGCGCCTACCGCGCGCAGCGCCGTGGTGGCCGCGGCCGCAATGCCGCCGCGACCAAGGACGAGGATTTCATCGACCACTTGTGGCTGGTCAACACCCACGACACCTTGCTGACTTTCACCAGCAGCGGTCGCGTGTTCTGGCTGTCGGTGTACCAGTTGCCGGAAGCCGGCTCCAATGCGCGTGGTCGTCCGATCATCAACTGGATTCCGTTGGAGCCCGGCGAGCGCGTGCAGGCGGTGCTGCCGGTGCGGGACTACGAGCACGGCAACGTGCTGTTCGCCACCGCCAGGGGCACGGTGAAGAAGACCGCATTGACCGAGTTCGCCTATCGGCTGGCCCGCGGCAAGATCGCGATCAACCTGGACGAAGGCGACCGTCTGGTCGATGTGGCACTGACCGATGGCCAGCGCGATGTGATGCTGTTCGCCAGCAACGGCAAGACCGTGCGCTTTGGCGAGGCCAGCATCCGCACCACCGGCCGCAACACCAGCGGCGTGCGTGGCATCCGCCTGCGCGACGGCGAGGAAGTGGTCAGCCTGATCGTGGCCGAAGGCCGTGGCGATGCCGGCGGCGATGAGGAAGATCTCATCGACGATGGCGTGGAGGCGGCGGTCGAAACTTCGGGCGACGATGCGGAAATCGCGGTGGTTGCCGACGATGGCGGCCTGGACATCCTCACGGTCACCGAGAACGGCTACGGCAAGCGCACCGCGTTGCTGGAATATCCCCGCAAGGGTCGCGGCACCCAGGGCGTGATCGGCATCCAGACTTCCGAACGCAACGGCAGGCTGGTCGGTGCGGTGTTGCTGAGCGCCGAACAGGAAGTGCTGCTGATTTCCGATGGCGGCACCCTGGTGCGCACGCGCGCGGCCGAAATATCCCGCGTCAGCCGCAACACCCAGGGCGTAACCCTGATGCGCCTGGGCAACGGCGAGAAGCTGCAGGCGGTCGAGGCCCTGGACGCTTCGCTGGATGAGGAAGAAGAAGTCGCGGCCGTAGTTCCGGATACGCCGGAGTTGCAGCCGGATGCCTGAAGCCTGTTTCGCGATTACGCGAAACGGATGACCCCGAAGACCGACCATTTGCGTTCTATACTGCCGACATAATCATGGCAGGGAGTTGCACATGGGATCGGTATCACAGGCCAGGACAAACGCGCGTATCCAGTGGGTGCGCGCGTTTTTTGTTTCATTGTTCGTGCTGCTGGCGCTGGCCGCCTGCAAGCGCAATGAGACCGGGCAGTTGCCCGCGCCCAGTGGCGAACCGATCAAGGCGCAGCAACAGGAGGTCAAGGGTTTTGCCCTTGCCAGCATTTATCCGGACCAGCACGACGGCGATCTTGCCATCGCCCTGGAATTCAGCCGCCCGCTGGTGGGCTCGCAGAACTTCGACGCGTTGCTGGCGGTCGCCGACGACAAGGGCGCCGCGGTCAAGGGCAGCTGGGTACTGGACGACAAAGGCCTGGTCCTGCGCTTCCCGTATGTGGAAGCGGCGAAGGACTACGAAGTACTGGTGCGCGCCGACCTGCTGGCCGCCGATGGCAGTCGCCTGGGCAAGGAGCTGAAGGAAAAAATCCACACCGGACAACTCGACCCGGCCGTGGGCTTCGCCTCGCAAGGCAGCGTGCTGCCGGCGCGCGAGAGCCGCGGCCTGCCGGTGGTGTCGATCAACGTCAAGGAAGTGGATGTCGAGTTCCTGCGTGTCAGCGAGAAGAACCTGCCGAAGTTCTTCTCCGAATACCAGCGTGGCGGACGTCGCGGCAGCTGGGACCTGGACAGCGAATACGGAGACAACACTCCACTCGGCGACCTGGCCGAGCCGGTCTATGTCAACCGCTTCCTGCTGGGCGGCAAGCCCAACGAACGCCTGCTGACCTACCTGCCTACGCAGGACATCAAGGAGCTGCGGGAACCCGGCCTCTATTTCGCGGTAATGAAGCGTACCGGCAAGTTCTCCGGCGATTTCGAGACCGCGTTCTTCACCGTCAGCGATATCGGACTGCATGCGCGCGCCTACAAGGACAAGCTGTTCGTGCATACCGCCTCGCTCAACAGCGGCGATGCCGTGGGCGGGGTGGAGCTGAAGATCCTCGACGCAAAAGGCGAGGTGTCGCTGAAGGGCAAGACCGACGGCAACGGCAATGCCTTGCTCAATTACAAGCTCGACGCTGGCCATGTGCTGATCGCCAGCCATGGCCAGGACGTGTCGATGCTGCCGTTCAACCAGCCGGCGCTCGACCTGTCCGAATTCTCGGTCGCCGGGCGCGAGGCCGCCTGGTTCGATGTGTTCGCATGGTCGGGGCGCAATCTTTATCGTCCCGGTGAAACAGTGCGCATCAATGCCTTGCTGCGCGACAACGATGGCAAGCCCACCAAGCCTCAGCCGGTATTCCTGCGCCTGAAGCAACCGGACGGCAAGACCTTCCGCGAAACCCGCCTGCAACCGGGTGCGCAAGGCTATTTCAGTTTCGAGCAACTCATTCCCGCCGAGGCGCCGACCGGGCGCTGGCAAGTGGAATTCCGCACCGACCCGGCCAGCAAGGAAGCGGTTCAGGGCATGGCCCTGCGTATCGAGGAATTCCTGCCCGAACGCATGAAGCTGGACCTGGAGAGCGCACAGCCGGTGTTGAAGCCGGGCGAACCCTTCAAGGTGAAAGCCAAGGCCGCTTATCTGTATGGCGCGCCTGCGGATGGCAATCGCTACACCGCCAAGCTGGCGGTGGCGGTCGAGCAACATCCGCTGGATCAACTTCCGGGTTATTTCTTCGGCGATCCGACGCTGCAGTTGCCGAAGGAAGCCAAGGACGTCATCGACACCACCTTCGATGCTCAAGGCGTGCACGAGGAAGACATCGCGCTTCCCGTGGAGGCGAAACCGGTCAGCCCCATTGCCGCCATCGTTTCCGGCAGCGTGTATGAAACCGGCGGGCGCACCATCAATCGCACGCTCAAGCGGGTGCTGTGGCCGGCCAATGCGCTGGTCGGCGTGCGTCCCTTGTTCGATGACAAGGAGGGCGCGGATGCCAACAGCAATGCCCGTTTCGAAGTCGTGCGCGTGGATGCGGCCGGCAAGCCGCAACCGGGCAAGGGCTTGAAAGTCACCCTGGTCCGCGAACACCGCGACTACCACTGGAACTACGACGAGGACGATGGCTGGGATTACGACTTCACCCAGCGTTTCGAGAACCTGGAAGTGAAGACGATCGACATCGGCGCGACTGCGGGCAAGGTCGATTATCCGGTGGAGTGGGGTGGTTACCGGCTGGAGGTATTTGATCCCGCCACCGGCCTGACCACGCGTTACCCATTCAATGCCGGCTGGAGCTGGGACGACGAGAACCGTGGCCTGGATGCGCGCCCGGACAAGGTCAAGATCGCCCTCGACAAGACCGGCTACAAGGCCGGCGACAAGATGAAGGTGACGGTCACTCCGCCGCATCCCGGCAAGGGTCTGTTGATGGTCGAAAGCGACCGCATGCTCTACGTGCAGGCCATCGAGGCCAAGCCGGGCAGCACTTTCGAAATCCCCGTGACCCAGGACTGGGAACGCCATGACGTGTACGTCACCGCGCTGGTGTTCCGTGGCGGTTCGGTGCCCAGCAAGATCACGCCCGCGCGTGCGGTGGGCGTGGCCCATGTGCCGATGGATCGCAGCGCGCGCCGGGTGTCGGTGGGTCTGGTGGCGCCGCAACAGATGCGTCCGCAGCAGGATCTGCCGGTGACGGTCAGCGTGCCGCAACTCGCCGGCAAGCAGGCGTACGTGACGGTGTCGGCGGTGGACGTGGGCATCCTCAACATCACCCGTTTCCCGGTGCCCGATGCCAACAAGCAGTTCTTCGCCCAGCGTCGCCTGGGCGTGGATGCCTACGATATCTACGGGCGCGTGATCGAGAGCTTCGAAGGCGATACCGCCAAGATCCGTTTCGGCGGCGACATGGCGCTGGCGGCGTTGCCGCAGGCCAAGCGCCCGACTTCGCGCGTGCAGACGGTCGATCTGTTCTCAGGTCCCGTGCAACTGGACGCCAGGGGCAATGCGCGGGTGAAGTTGAAGGTTCCCGATTTCAATGGAACCTTGCGCGTGTCCGTCCTGGTGTATTCCGACGGGCAATACGGCAACAAGGATCGCGAGACCCTGGTCCGTGCGCCGATCGTGGCCGAAGCCAGCCTGCCGCGGGTGCTGGCGCCGGGCGACAAGAGCACCGTGACCCTGGATGTGCAGAACTTCACCGGTGCGGTAGGCGACTTCAAGGTCCAGGTCGATGGCATTGGCCCGCTGTCGATCGGGCAATCGACGCGCAACGCCAAGCTGGGCAAGGAAGCCAAGACCACGCTCAGTTTCCCGATCACCGCTGGCGAGGGCTACACCACCGCGCAGGTGCGGGTGCGCGTGGACGGTGGCGGCTTCAAGGTCGATCGCAAGTACGACCTGCCGGTGCGCGCCGGCTGGCCGTCGGTGCTGCGTTCGCAGACGCGGGTGCTGGATGTGTTGGCGCCTGTTGAACTGGGCGGCGGATTCGCCGATGGCTTGATGACCGGTTCCGTCAACGTGCGGATGATGGTCAGCGCCTTGCCGCCGATCCCGTTCGCAAGTGCATTGCAGGGCGCGCTGGATTATCCGTACGGCTGCGCCGAGCAGACCACCAGCAAGGGCTATGCCGCGCTGGAACTGGACGATGCCACGGCGAAGCTGCTGGGCGTGAAGGGACTGGACGCGAAGAAGCGCCGCGAACGCATGGAAGGCGCGTTCGGCCGGCTGGCCTCGATGCAGGTTTCCAGCGGGCATTTCTCGATGTGGGGCGACGATGGCTACGTCAATCCGGGCCTGACCCCGTACATCGTGGAGTTCCTGCTGGATGCGAAGGAAGGTGGTTTCGCCGTGCCCGATGCGGTCCTGCAGAAATCATTGTCGCGCTTGAGCGAAGACCTGCTGGCCGGTGGCGCGCAGTTCTATGGCTACGATTCGCGCGAGCATTTGAAGTTCGCCAGCCAGGCGTATTCGGGCTATGTGCTGGCCCGGGTCAATCGTGCGCCGCTGGGCACGCTGCGTGCGCTGTACGACAACGAGCGTGGCAAGAGCCTGACCGGCCTGCCCTTGGTGCATCTGGGCATCGCCTTGTCGCTGCAAGGCGACAGGAAGCGTGGCGAGAAGGCGATTGCCGATGGTTTCGCCAGGACCGGCGACCGCCCCGGTTACCTGGGCGACTACGGCAGCCGTATCCGCGATGACGCGCTGATGATCGCGCTGGTCCACGAACGCAAGCTGGGCAAGCCCGAATACGAGGCGCGTTCGGTGGCGTTGGGTCGCGAACTGGACGCACGCCGCAACAGTGGCTGGATGTACCTGAGCACGCAGGAACAGATCGCGCTGGCGCGACTCGGCAAGGCTTTGATGGTCGACCAGAAGAAGCTGGTTTCCGGCAGTTTCAGTGTCGGTGGCGAGAGCGAGCCAGTCGCGGCGACGCGTATCTTCGGCCGCGGCTTCGATTACGCAACGCTGGCGAAGGGAGTCCGTTTCGTTCCCGAAGGACAGCCTCCGTTGTTCGCCAGCCTTGAAATCGCCGGCGTTCCGCGCACGGCGCCGGCTTTCGACAACAAGCAGATCGGCATCGAGCGCAAGTACTACACGACCGATGGCAAGGAGTGGAAAGGCGGCAGCCTGAAGGAAGGCGAGGCCTTGATCGTGCGGGTCAGCATCACCTCCAACGTGAGCATGCCCGATGCCTTGTTCACCGACCTGCTGCCGGCTGGCCTGGAAATCGAGAACTTCAACCTGGGCGACGCCAGGCAGTGGGCCGACGTGGTGGTGGATGGCATCGGCATCAGCGACCGCTCCAGCTCGGCCGACGTCAAGCACGAGGAGTTCCGCGACGACCGTTACGTGGCGGCATTGAAGCTGGATCGCGGCGATGCGGCAAAGGTGTTCTACCTGGTGCGCGCAGTCACCCCCGGCACCTACATCGTGCCACCGCCGCTGGTCGAAGACATGTACCGCCCCGATATCCGGGGGGTGGGCAAGTCGACGCCGGCGACGATTACGGTGGTGCAGCCGTGATGCAATTGCTTCCTTCTCCCTCCGGGAGAAGGTGGCGCGTAGCGACGGTTGAGGGAGGGAGTTATCAGTATCCGGGCATTCTTGCGATCTTTTAGTCCTTTCCCTCATCCGCCCTCCGGGCACCTTCTCCCGGAGGGAGAAGGGAGTCAGAGCCGTTGGCTCGCATGGCTCCGCTGGAGCACCGTCGCCGTACTGGTGACGCTGCTTGTCCTCGACTTCGCCTTTCCTCCACCACTTCCCAAGGCGCGCGATACCAGTACCCTGGTGGTCGCGCGCGATGGCACGCCCTTGCGTGCTTTCGCCGACCGCGAGGGCGTGTGGCGCTATCCGGCCACAATGGAAAGCGTGTCGCCGCTGTACCTGCAGGCGCTGCTGAATTACGAGGATCGCTGGTTCTGGAAACATCCCGGAGTCAATCCGTGGGCGCTGCTGCGCGCGGGCGGGCAATGGCTGCGTGGCGGACGCATTGTTTCCGGTGGTTCCACACTGACCATGCAGGTCGCGCGCATCCTGGATCCGCATACCAGAACGCCATGGGGCAAGGCCAAGCAACTGCTGCGCGCCGTGCAACTGGAAGCGCACTTGTCCAAGCGCGAGATCCTGCAGCTGTATCTTGAACGCGCGCCGTTCGGCGGCACCATCGAAGGCGTGGAGGCGGCCAGCTGGGCCTACCTCGGCAAGCCCGCTTCACGGCTGTCCAAAGCCGAGGCGGCCTTGCTTGCGGTGCTTCCACAATCGCCCAGCCGCTTGCGTCCCGACCGCCATCCAGAAGCCGCGCGCAAGGCCCGCGACAAGGTGTTGCAACGCATGGTCGCGCTTGGCGTGTGGACCAGTGCGCAGGCGGACGATGCACGCATCGAACCGGTGGTGGCCCGTTCGCTGAAGCCGCCACTCAGCGCCGCCCTGCTGGCCGAACGCCTGCACCAGGCCGATCCCAAGGCCGCGCGCATCGTTTCAACCATCGATCCTGGACTGCAGCGCACGCTGGAAGAACGCGTTTCCGCCTATTTTTCCAATCTGCCGGAACGCACTTCCGCGGCCTTGCTGGTGGTCGACAACGCCAACCTGCAGGCGCGTGCCTATGTCGGTTCGGTGACCTTCGGCGACAAGCAGCGCCTGGGCCATGTGGACATGGTCCGGGCCTGGCGCTCGCCGGGTTCCACCTTGAAGCCTTTCCTGTATGGACTGGCGCTGGACGATGGATTGATCCATTCGGAAAGCCTGATGATCGATGCGCCGCAGACCTTTGGCGGCTATCGACCGGGGAATTTCGATTCGGCATTCAATGGCCCGATTGGTGCGGCCGAAGCGTTACGGCTTTCCTTGAACGTGCCGGCCGTGGACTTGCTGGATCGCGTGGGCCCTGCGCGTTTCTCCGCCCGCCTGGCCAACGGCGGCATCGAACTGAAATACCCGCGTGGCGGCAAGCCCAACCTGGCGTTGATCCTGGGCGGTACCGGCGCGCGACTGGAAGACCTGGTGGGCGCCTTCGCCGCCTTCAATCGCAATGGCCTTGCCGGACGCGTGCGTTATACCGAGGCCGATCCGGTGATCGACCGGCGCATGATGTCGCCGGGCGCCGCCTGGATCCTGCGTGAAACACTGGAAGCCAATCCGCGGCCCGGGTACGGCATGGGCGCCTTCGACACTGCTTCGCGTCCGCGCGTGGCATGGAAGACCGGCACCAGTTACGGTTTCCGCGATGCGTGGGCGATTGGCGGCACGCGTCGCTATACGGTGGGCGTGTGGGTCGGCAGGCCGGACGGCACGCCGTTGCCGGGCCAATACGGCGCGGTCACCGCGCTGCCGTTGATGTTCGAAGTGATCGACAGCCTGCCGTGTGCGCGCGGCGATGGCGTGCCGGTGCCGCCACCCGCGAATGTGGCCGAGGTGGAAATCTGCTGGCCGCTGGGGTTGCCGCCCGAAAACGAGGCGCCGCAACTCTGCCAGCGCCGGATGAAGGCGTGGACGCTGGAGGGTGCGATTCCGCCGACCTTCCCCGAACGCGATGCGCGGTTGTGGAATGCGGGACGCGAGCGCTTCGAAGTGGATGCGAAAACCGGCTTGCGGCTTTCTGCGGAATGCGTGCGACCGCATGAATCGCGCAGTGCGGAAATCGCGCGTTGGCCCGCATTGGCCTCGCCGTGGCTGTCGGCGCAGGTGCGCAAGGAATCCAGTCTGCCGCCACTTTCACCCGACTGCGTCGCCGATGGCCGCGAGGCTTCCACGGAATTGCGTATCGAGGGATTGAACGATCGCGCCACCATTGCCCGCGCACCCGGCAGCACCCATGGCGCGCGTTTGCAGATCCGCGCACTGGGCACGGACACGAAGGTGCAATGGCTGCTGGATGGAAAATGGATCGCCGAGACCAAAGGCGCACAAAACTTCCAGCGCGATTTTGAAGATCCGGGCGAACACACGCTGACTGCCCTTGGCGAAAGCGGCGCCTGGACGAGAATCGGTTTTCGCGTGCTGCGCTAGACGACCTGTAGGAGCGCCCCGTGGGCGCGAGCTTTTGATCTTCTCGCGATCAGGCCGAAGAGCTCGCGCCCATGGGGCGCTCCTACGGGTTTTCGCAAATGGGTTGTAGAGCTCGCGCCCAGGGGACGCTCCTGCAGGGGAATGCGTTCCCGTGGGTGGGCTGTTTTCAGCCGGGCAGGTTCTCCAGCACATGCTCGGCGGAAGATACTTTGTATTCGCCTGGCGATTCGACCCACAGCTGCTTGACGATGCCGTCTTCGGCATACAGCGCATAACGCTTGGAGCGCAGGCCCATGCCGTAACCGCTGGCATCCATTTCCAGGCCCAACGCGCGGGTGAAATCGGCATTGCCATCGGCCAGCATCTGCAAGCCGTTGGGCACGTCCTGCGACTTGCCCCACGCCTGCATCACGAAGGGATCGTTGACCGAAATGCAGTACACATCGATGCCGCGTTTGCGGAACTGGTCGAAGTGCTGGACGAAGCCGGGCAGGTGGCGTTCCGAACAGGTGGGCGTGAATGCGCCGGGCACCGCGAACAGCACGACGTTGCGGCCAAGGAACAAGGTGGGCGTATCCACCGTTTCCACGCCTTCGCGAATGCGCTTGAGGGTGGTCTCGGGAATGGTGTCGCCGGTCTGGATGGCCATGAATGCTCCTGGAGGATGAATGAAGGGTAGGCGCGGAAAGGGTAAGGCTGCGTCAAAGGTACTTGAAAAGCCGGCTGGGGCACTCATCTCGGAGTCATGACGGCCGCGTGCCGCCGCAACCAGAATCCAGCACCAGGAGTTTCAATATGAGCATCGTCCGTTACCACCACTGGCCGCGCAATGCCTCGCGTCAGGAACAGGTCAACCACCTGTTCGAACGATTTTTCGACAACGGCGCCGCCAACGCGACCGCCGAAGCGGGCCAATGGATACCGCGCGTGGATATTCGGGAGGAAGCCGAGCGCTTCGTCATCCTGGCCGACCTGCCGGGAATCGAGCCCGACCAGATCGAGATCCAGATGGACAAGGGCGTCCTGAGCATCAAGGGCCAGCGCAATGGCGAACCGGCCACCGAGACTTCGCGCTATTCGCGGGTCGAGCGCCGCCAGGGCGGTTTCCAGCGCGATTTCAGCCTTCCGGACAGTGCGGATGCCGAAGGCATCGTCGCCAGCGGCCGTCACGGCGTGCTGGAGATCAGCATCCCCAAGAAGGCCCAATCCACCCCGCGTCGCATCCAGGTGGGCAACCCGTCCGTGCAGTAAAATGGCCGAAAGCCGGGCCGCATTGCTTCAACGCGGTGCCGTGAGCCCGTCCAGTGCTGGAATCGGCACGTCGCGTTGATGCGTTAGTCGGCTCGCAATCGCAGGATTGCGGGCCGATTGTCCAAGAGGTAAGCGATGCAGTTCAAGGATTACTACCAGGTACTCGGAATCGAACCGACCGCGGGCGACGCCGAGATCAAGACCGCCTACCGGCGGCTGGCGCGCAAATACCATCCCGATGTCAGCAAGGAGGCTGGCGCGGAGGACAAGTTCAAGGGCGTCAACGAGGCCTACGAAGCGCTGCGCGATCCGCAGAAGCGCAAGGCCTACGACCAGTTGCGCTCGCAAGGTTACCGGCCGGGCGAGGAATTCCGCCCGCCGCCCGATTTCGGGCGCGGTGGCGCCGGTGGCGGCCAAGGGTTCGATTTCGAGGAAGTGTTCGGCAGCGATGGCTCGGCGGGCGGCGGCTTCAGCGATTTTTTCGAAGGTCTGTTCGGCCGTCGCGCGCAGGCAGGCGCCGCGCCACGCGGTCAGCGTCCGCCCGGCGACACGAGGGCCAAGGTGTCGGTGCCGCTGCAGGCGATCTACGACGGAGGCAACGTGCGCCTGGATATCAACGGCAGGCATCTGGACGTGCGCGTGCCCAGGGGCGTGCGCCCGGGCCAGGTGATTCGTTTGGCGGGGCAAGGCGGTGGCGGTGGCAACCTGCTGCTGGAGGTCGAATACGCCGCGCACCCTGAATTCGAAGTGGACGGACGCAACATCATCTACGTACTTCCGGTCGCTCCATGGCAGGCGGCCCTGGGCGCCACGGTCAGCGTGCCGACGCTGGGCGGCGCGGTGGAGTTGAAAGTGCCCGCCGACTCGGAGGCTGGCCGCAAGCTCCGCTTGCGCGGTCGCGGCCTGCCGGGTACGCCGGTGGGCGATCAGATCGTGGAACTGGAAATCACCGCGCCGCGTGCCGTCAACGAGCGCCAGCGCACCATTTACCGGATGCTGGCAAGCGCGTTCGAAGGGAACGGCGAATAGCAAATGGGGCCATGACGGCCCCGTTCCCGGTCAGCTTCAGGCGGCGCTGGGTGGCGGCGCTTCGGTGGTGCTGAAGATGCGTTCGATGACTTCGGCCAGTTCGTCTTCCGAGAACGGCTTGGTCAGATAGGCCTTTGCGCCCTGGCGCAAACCCCACATGCGGTCGGTGTCCTGGTCCTTGGTGGTGACCAGGATGACCGGGATGTGCCGGGTATTGGTATCGCGGCTCAATGTGCGTGTGGCCTGGAACCCGTTGAGGTTGGGCATCACCACATCCATCAGCACCATGTCGGGCAGTTCGCGCTTGGCGACTTCCACGCCCGCGGCGCCGTCTTCGGCGGTCAATGATTCGTGACCCAGTTTTTCGACGATGCGCTGTATGCCCAGCAGCTGCGAAGGCGAATCGTCGACTATCAGAATGCGCGCCATGCTTTACCCCAAATTATCCCCAGTCGCGATTGTAGTGTGACTTTGCGTCCGCGGAAAATGGGGGCGAGCCGGATCAGCGGGAAAAAGCCGCATTTACCCGATTTTGACCAGGGTGCGGCCGAAGGATTGGCCCGAAAGCATGCCGTTGAACACCTCCGGAAGCCCTTCCAGCGTCGTTTCCTGCCTGCAAATGGTCTCAAGACGCCTTGGTTTCCAGTCGTCGGCCAGATGCCGCCAGATATCGTCGCGTATGCCGCGGGCGGTTCCAGCCGAGGCCACGCCCAGCAGGGAAACGCCGCGGATGATGAAAGGCATCACCGTGGCGGGCAGCTCGTGGGTGGCGACGAGACCGGCGGAGGCGACGTTGCCATAAGGCGCGGTCTGCGCCAGCAGGCTGGCGAGCATGCCTCCGCCAACGTTGTCCAGGCCGCCACCGAAGCGCACCGATTCCATCGGCCGCGCGTTTCCAAGGGCTTCGCGCCCGAGCACCTGGGCGGCACCGATCGATTTCAGGTAATCGGCCTGATCGGCCTTGCCGCTGATCGCATGCACCTCAAAGCCGGCACTGCTGAAGATGTCCACGGCCAGTGAGCCAACCCCGCCGGTCGCGCCGGTGACCGCAAGCGGGCCGAGTTCCGGGGTCTGCCGGTTGTCCAGCATGCGGTACAGCGCCAACGCAGCGGTGAAGCCGGCAGTGCCCAGGATCATGCTTTCGCGCAGGCTCAATCCACAGGGCAGGGGAATGACCCATTCCGATTGCAACCGGGCGTATTGCGCGTAACCGCCATCGCGGGTTTCGCTGAGCCCCGAACCGGTGACCAGCACCGCGTCGCCTTCCTTGAATGCGGGATCGGTGCTGGCCACGACATGCCCGGCGACATCGATGCCGCCGACCAGCGGAAACCTGCGCAGGATCTTGCCCTGGCCGGTCCCGGCCAGCGCATCCTTGAAGTTGACCGAAGACCAGGCGGTCCTGATGACGATTTCGCCGGGATTGAGATCATCCAGGGAGATCGATTCGATCCCGGCGCGATAGCCGGCATCGTCGTTGCGGATGCGAAAGGCGGGGAAGTTGTTGGGGCTGGTCATGCTCTTGCCTCGTCATCCCGGTGAGCGCCGGGATGGCATCGGGGGAAGTATCGGTTGCCAAAGCGTGTCGCTGGTCGAATTCAACCAGTGGCATCAGCGCATCGCGGCGCGCCGCTTCTCATCAATCCATTTGCTCGCCTGCGCCGGCTGGTAGTCGCGCATCCACTGCAGCATCGTGGCGATGTCCTCGCCATGCCACAGGTCCTGGCGCTGCTCGGTATGCAGGAAGCGTTCTTCGACCATGCGGTCGATCATGCCGATCAGGGGCGCGTAGAAGCCATCCACGTCGAGGAAGGCGCAGGGCTTGTTGCCGATGCCGAGCTGGCGCCAGGTCAGCATCTCGAAGATCTCCTCCATGGTGCCGAAGCCGCCGGGCAGGGTGACGAAACCGTCGGACAGATCGAACATGCGCGCCTTGCGTTCGTGCATGGAGCCGACGATTTCCAGCTCGGTCAGGCCGCGATGCGCGACTTCCCAATCCGCAAGCTGTTTCGGGATCACCCCGATGACCTGACCGCCGGCCTCGAGCACGGCATTGGCGACCACGCCCATCAGGCCGACATTGCCGCCGCCATAGACCAGCCGCAGCCCTTCCTTGGCGATGCGATCACCCAGCGCGGCTGCGCGTTCGGTGTAGGCAGGCTTGCTGCCGGAGTTGGAACCGCAATAGACGCAGATCGATTTCATCGAGGCCTCAGGGCACGAAGCTAAGGAACAGATAGGATGCGAACAGCACCAGGTGGACGAGGCCCGGCAGTACCGTGGTCCGGCCGGTGCGGAGCGAGATGGAGACGACGAACAGCGACAGGACGAGAAGGATCGTCGACTTCATGTCCAGGCCGAGCTCCAGCGGCCAGCCCGTCACCAGGGCGACGATGGCCACGGTCGGTATGGTCAGTCCGATGCTGGCGATGGCCGAGCCGATCGCGAGGTTCAGGCTGGTCTGCAGCCGGTTGCGGGAGGCCGCGCGCACCGCGGCGGTGCCTTCCGGCAGCAACACGATCGCCGCGATGATGATGCCCAGCGTGGCCGCAGGCGCGCCCACGGCTGCCAGCATCGCTTCCATCAATGGCGAAATCGCCTTCGCGCTCAGCACCACGCTGACCAACGCCACGAGCAGCAGGCCCAGGCTGGCGAAGGTCTCGCGATTGGTCGGAAGTTCGGCATGGGCATCCGGATCGTCGCTGCCTGGTTCCGGCAGGAAGTAGTCGCGGTGCTTCACCGTCTGGAAGACGGTGAACGCGCCGAACAGGACCAGAGTCGCCACCGCGACGAAGATCAGCTGGCTGTTGGTGTAGACCGGGCCGGGAGCGCTGGTCGAGTAGTTCGGAACGATCAGCGTCAGCACGACCATGACCGTGAGCGCGCCCAGCGCGGCGTTGACGCCCTCGAGGTTGAAGCCCTGCACGCCATGGCGGCGGCCTCCGACCAGCAGGCTGGCTCCGATCAGGCCGTTGAGGATGATCATGACCGCGGCGAACACAGTGTCGCGCGCGAGCCCGGCGGTGGATTCGCCGCCGCTGATCATCATCGACACGATCAGGGCGACCTCGATGATGGTCACCGCCAGGGCAAGCACGAGCGTGCCGAATGGCTCGCCCACGCGGTGCGCGATGACCTCGGCGTGGTGCACGGCGGCGATCACGCCGCCCACCAGCGCGGCCACCAGCAGGAGCTGCATGCCCGGGAACTGCGGGACCGCCGCGTGGAGCGCGAGGGCGGCGATACCGGCGAGTGGGACCGCGACCGTCCACATGGGGTTGTGCTGCACGGGCAGAGTCATCGGCGGAACTCCTTTTTCATCGGGACGGCGCTCGCACTTCGTGCTTCGTCACGTGCAGGCGCGTGGACGCACGAGCGTGGGGAGGCACGCCTCTCCCACGCAGGGGTTGCCTCAGTTCGCCTTGTGGATCGCCCGCTTGTGCACCGCCATCGCCGCGTCGTGGATGGCCTCGGACAGGCTGGGGTGCGCGTGGCAGATGCGCGCCAGGTCGTCCGCGCTGCCGTGGAATTCCATGGTCAGCACGCCTTCGTGGACCAGTTCGGACACGTTCGGGCCGATCAGGTGCAGGCCCAGCACGCGGTCGGTTTCCGCATCGGCGATCACCTTGGCGAAGCCCGTCGGTTCGCCCATCGCCACCGCGCGACCCACCGCCGCGAACGGGAAGCTGCCGGCCTTGTAGGCCACGCCTTCGGCCTTGAGCTGCTGCTCGGTCTTGCCGACCCAGGCGATTTCCGGCGAGGTGTAGATGACGTAGGGGATGGTGTCGAAATTGACGTGGCCGGGCAGGCCGGCGATCAGTTCGGCCACCGCGATGCCTTCCTCGAAGCCCTTGTGCGCCAGCATCGGGCCGCGCACGCAGTCGCCGATGGCCCATACGCCGTCGACGCCGGTGTGGCAATGCGCGTCCACTTCGACCATGCCGCGCGGGTCGAGCTTGACGCCGGTGCCGTCGGCCAGCAGGCCCTTGCTCGCGGCGCGGCGGCCCACGGCCACCAACAGCTTGTCGACAGTCAGGGTCTGTTCGCCGGAAGCGTCGGTGTAGGTGATGACGACTTCCTTCTTCTTGCCCTTGCCGGCGAGCTCGGTCTTGGACACCTTGGCGCCGAGGCGGATGTCCAGGCCCTGCTTCTTGAACTCGCGCGCGGCCAGCTTGGAAACCTCGGCGTCGGCGGCGGGCAGGAAGTCGGGCAGGGCTTCGAGGATGGTGACTTCGGCGCCGAGGCGCTTCCACACGCTGCCCAGTTCCAGGCCGATCACGCCGGCGCCGATCACGGCCAGGCGCTTCGGCACATCGGTGAAGTCCAGCGCGCCGACGTTGTCGACGATGAACTCGTTGTCGAACTTGGCGAACGGCAGTTCGATGGAATCCGAACCGGCGGCGATGATGACATTGGCGCCTTTCAGCTCGACTTCGCTGCCGTCGTGCTGCTTGACCTTGACGAGGTTGCCCGGCTGCAACTGGCCGAAACCGTAGTAGGCGGCGACCTTGTTGGCCTTGAACAACGCGGCGATGCCGCCGGTGAACTGCTTCACGATGGCGTCCTTGCGGCCGACCATCCTGGCGACGTCGATCTTCGCGTCCTTGAAGCTGATGCCGTGCTGGTCGAACGAATGCGTCAGGTTGTGGTACTGGTGCGAGGAATCCAGCAGCGCCTTGGACGGGATGCAGCCCACGCGCAGGCAGGTGCCGCCCAGCGCGGGCTTGCCGTCCTTGCCCAGCGCGGCGTCGATGCACGCGGTCTTGAGGCCGAGCTGCGCGGCGCGGATCGCGGCGTGATAGCCGGCCGGGCCGGCGCCGATGACGACTACGTCGAATTGTTCTGCCATTTGGATTTCCTTTTCTTCTCCCTTCTCCCGTCGGGAGAAGGTGCCCGGAGGGCGGATGAGGGTACGGCGGAACTAGCTGCTGTGAATCGCCGTGGACGTACCAGGTTCAAGTAGTAAGGTCGGGCATTGGCGCTTCGCCGTACCCTCGCCCCAACCCCTCTCCCGGAGGGAGAGGGGCTCAATCGCATCACATGCCCAGCAGCATGCGGTTCGGATTCTCCAGCTGGTTCTTGATATCGACCAGGAACAGCACTGCGTCCTTGCCGTCGATGATGCGGTGGTCGTAGGAGAGGGCGATGTACATCATCGGTGCGGCGATGACCGCGCCGTTCTCGACGATGGCGCGCTCCTTGATGGTGTGCATGCCCAGGATCGCGCTCTGCGGCGGGTTGACGATCGGCGTGGACATCAGCGAGCCGAAGGTGCCGCCGTTGGTGATGGTGAAGGTGCCGCCCTGCAGGTCTTCCAGCGCCAGCTTGCCGTCGCGGGCTTTCTTGGCGTAGTCGGCGATGCCCTTCTCGATGTCGCCGAAGCCCATGCGCTCGACATTGCGCAGCACCGGCGTGACCAGGCCCTTCTCGGTGGAAACGGCGATCGAGATGTCGGCGTAGCCGTGGTAGATGATGTCGTTGCCATCGACCGAGGCGTTGACCACCGGGTAGCGCTGCAGCGCGTTGGCGGCGGCCTTCGCGAAGAAGCTCATGAAGCCCAGCTTGATGCCGTTGGCCTTGACGAAGTCGTCCTGCAGTTCCTTGCGCATCTCCATGACCTTGGCCAGGTTGACCTCGTTGAACGAGGTGAGCATGGCGATGGAGTTCTTCGACTGCATCAGGCGCTCGGCGATGCGGGTGCGGATGCGGGTCATCGGCACGCGCTCTTCCGGACGGGCGCCGCCCGACACGCCGGCGGTCTTGCCGCTGGCGTAGTTGATCAGGTCTTCCTTGGTCACCGCGCCCTTGCGGCCGGTGCCTTCGACGTTGGCCGGGTCGATGCCCTGGGTGACCGCGGTGAAGCGGGCGCCGGGGGGCAGCGAGGAAGTATCTGCGGCAGTGGCGCTCGTAGGAGCGGCTTTAGCCGCGACAGCAGTCGGGGCTGACGCCCCTCCCACGGGAGCTTCGGCCTTGGCCGCAGCAGGAGCGGGTGCCGCAGCAACGGTGCCTGCCTCGATGATCGCCAGCAGTTGCTGGCTGGTCACGGTGGCGCCTTCGGCGAACTTGATTTCCTTGAGCACGCCATCGACCGGCGACGGCACTTCCAGCACGACCTTGTCGGTTTCCAGGTCAAGCAGGTTTTCGTCGCGCTTGACCGAGTCGCCGACCTTCTTGTGCCAGCTGGCGATGGTCGCGTCGGAAACGGATTCGGGAAGTACCGGGACTTTGACTTCGGTGGTCATGTGGGGAACGCTTCCTGTCTGGATGTTGTAGTTCGAATGGAGATGATTTGATCAGGGATGATTGGTCAGGAATCTCTGATCAGGATCACTCGGCGACGATGTCGTTGCCGAAGGGGTTGACCAGCGCATCGGCAACCAGCTTGAGCTGTTCTTCGACGTGTTCGGCGAAGTGGCCGGCGGCTGGCGAAGGCGAACGCGCGCGACCGGCGTAGTACAGCTCCTGCTTGTCGCTGGTGCAGGCGTTGAGGTGATGGCGGATCTGGTACCAGGCGCCCTGGTTCTGCGGTTCTTCCTGGCACCACACGACTTCCTTCGCGCCGCTGTAGCGCTTGAGCTCGGCGGCCAGCAGGGTGCGCGGGAACGGGTACAACTGCTCGATGCGCAGGATGGCCACATCGTCCTGGCCGCGCTTGTGCTGGTCTTCCAGCAGGTCGTAATAGACCTTGCCCGAACACAGCACCACGCGCTTGACCTTCTTCGGATTGGCGCTGGCATCCGGGATCAGGTGCTGGAATTCGCCGTTGGCCAGCTCGTCCAGCGAGGAAACCGCCAGCTTGTGGCGCAGCAGCGACTTGGGCGACATCACGATCAGCGGCTTGCGCGTGGTCATGCGCAGCTGGCGACGGATCATGTGGAAACACTGCGCCGGCGTGGTCGGCACGCAGACCAGCATGTTCTCCATCGCGCACAGCTGCAGGAAACGCTCCAGGCGCGCGGAACTGTGTTCCGGGCCCTGGCCTTCGTAGCCGTGCGGCAACAACAGGGTCAGGCCGCTGATCCGGCTCCACTTGGCTTCGCCGGAGGCGATGAACTGGTCGATCACCACCTGCGCGCCATTGGCGAAGTCGCCGAACTGTCCTTCCCAGATGTCCAGGGTGTTGGGATCCGTCGTCGAATAGCCGTACTCGAACGCCATCACCGCTTCTTCGCTGAGCAGCGAGTCGATGATGGTCGCGTCATCCGGATCGTCCACCAGCTGGCGCAACGGAACGTAATAACTGTCGGTCTTCTGGTCGTGGAGGATCGCGTGGCGGTGGAAGAAGGTGCCGCGGCCCGCATCCTGGCCAACCAGGCGCAACCGGTGTCCTTCGGACAGCAGCGTGGCGTAGGCCAGGTTCTCGGCGAAGCCCCAGTCGCCCGGCAGCTCGCCCTTGCTCATCTTCACGCGGTCCTCGTAGATCTTGGCCACGCGCGGATGCAGGGTCACGCCTGCGGGGATGGTGGTGATGATCCTGGCCAGCGAGTCCAGGGTCTTGCGCTTGACCCGGGTATCGACCGGATCGCTGACCTTGCCGGACAGGTACTTCGACCAGTCGATCGCCAGCTCATCGGGCTTGGGCTTGGCCAGTTCGGTGGTGACTTCGCCGGAATCGAGCTTGTTGCGGTAGCTGTCCACCAGCGCCTGCGCCTCGCCGGGCTTGATCACGCCCTTGGCTTCCAGCTGCGCGGCATAGAGCTCGCGGGTGGTCTTGTGGGCGCGGATCACCTTGTACATCAGCGGCTGGGTCGCTGCCGGCTCGTCGGCTTCGTTGTGGCCCCAGCGGCGATAGCAAACCAGGTCGATGACCACGTCCTTCTTGAATTCCTGGCGGAATTCGTAGGCCAGGTTGGCGCAGAACACCACCGCTTCCGGATCGTCGCCGTTCACGTGCAGCACCGGTGCGCCGACCATCTTGGCCACGTCGGTGCAATACAGGGTGGAACGCGCATCGTCGCGGGCGCTGGTGGTGAAGCCGATCTGGTTGTTGATGACGACGTGCAGGGTGCCGCCCACGGCGAAACCGCGCGCCTGCGACATCTGCAGCAGTTCCATGACCACGCCCTGGCCCGCGAACGCGGCATCGCCGTGGATGATCACCGGCAGGACCGCCTTGCGTTCGCTGTCGCCACGACGCTCCTGGCGCGAGCGCACGCTGCCGGCGACCACCGGGTCGACGATCTCGAGGTGCGAGGGATTGAAGGCCAGGGCCAGGTGCACCGGTTCGCCGGGAGTGGCGATGTCGGCGCTGAAACCCATGTGGTACTTCACGTCGCCGGTGTGGGCGCGGTCGTCGTGGGCGTGATCGAACTTGCCTTCGAATTCATCGAACAGCTTGCGCGGCGACTTGCCCAGGGTGTTGACCAGCACGTTGAGGCGGCCGCGGTGGGCCATGCCCAGGACGATGTCCTTGACCCCGTCGGTGCCGGCGCGACGGATGGTCACGTCGAGCATCGGGATCAGCGAATCGCCGCCTTCCAGCGAGAAACGCTTCTGGCCGACGTATTTGGTATGCAGGTAGCGCTCGAGGCCTTCGGCCGCGGTCACCCGTTCCAGGGTGCGTCGTTGCGCTTCGGCATCCAGGCCGTAATTGCCGCCGGCCGCCTCCAGGCGCTGGTACAGCCAGCGGCGCTGCTCGGCGTCGGTGATGTACATGAATTCGGTGCCGACCGAGCCGGCATAGGTCGCCTTGAGCCGGGCCAGCAGGTCGCGCAGCTTCATGCGCGGCAGGCCGGCGACGCCGCCGGTGCTGAATTCGGTATCCAGGTCGCGGTCGGAAAGGTTGTGGAAAGCCAGTTCCAGATCCGGCGAATCCTGACGCGGGGTCAGCGCCAGCGGATCGAGGTTGGCGCCCAGATGGCCGCGCGAGCGGTAGGCGGTGATCAGGCGCCCGACGTTGCGTTCGCGCTCGTCGCCGCTGCCGGCGACGGTGGCACTGGCTGCGCCGTTGTTGGCGGCGTTGCGGGCCGCTTCGGTGATCTGGGCGATGACCGCCGAGTGCGGCACATCGCCGGCTTCGCGGCCCTTGAAGCCGTCGAAATAGGTCTTCCACTTGGGGTCGACGCTATCGGGAGAGACCAGATATTGCTCGTACAGGTCTTCGATGAAGGAGGCGTTGCCGCCGCCAAGTTGCGAGGATTGCGCAAACTGCTTCAGGAGGTTGTCCACGATGGCGTAGGTAGGCTCGTCGGGTAGGGCCGATGTCTGGCTTGCTGGGGTTCCGGCAGGTGCGGTGAAACCACCTGAACGGGCGAGATGAACACGGTGAAATTATACCCGGATGGCGAGAGAGGCGGGCAGGTGGCTTGGACTAAAGGAGCAGGGCGAAGACGATTGTGCGGCGGGCTGGCTGTCGTCAGGCTGTCTTGGGCGAGGTGTATGGCTTGCGGGTGTCCGGACAACTGTAGTGGCCCGTGCGGAAGCGGATAGCCGTGAGCCGGTAGCCGGAGAGCGGTTCCTGACTTCCTGCTATCGGCTCACGGCTTCCAGAGAAGGGAGCGCGGCAGTTATCCGGAAGCTCCTAAATGCCAAGCGCCCTGAATTCCGTGCACGGCCGGGCGCGTTCCCAGAAACGGCCGAATTCCTCGCGTAGCTGGCGGGCGCGGCCGGCGCCGTCCAGGTCGGTTTCGCCGTCGAAACGATGACCCAGGGTACGGAAGTAGTAGCCACCCGCATCGTTGGCGATGAAGGCCGAGGCATAGGCCTTGTCCACCGGCTCGCGCACTTCACGGAACGCGAACACGCTGGGCAGACGCTGGGCCAGGCCCAGCAAGGGTGCCAGGGTGTGCTGCGGGGTGGCGGCATCCTGCAGCAGGATTCTCACCTCGCCGCCGGAATTGCGCGTGGAAAAGCGTCGCAGGGCGCCCAGCACGGTCGCGCTGTCGAGCAGGCCCGGATCCAGTTCGCGGCTGTAGATGCGCAAATGGCGACGGGCCTGGGTGACGACCCCGGTGGTCGCGGCGATGGCTCCGGCGAGATTCTCGACGACGGTGGGACCGGCCAGGGCGCGGCGCATGGATTGGTGTTCGATCCCCGCCTCCATGAAACGCTCACCCTCGGGGATAAAGCCCTGGCGCGCGTAGAACGCTTCCGCGGATACCTGCGCATTGAGCGAAATCACCGGCCATCCCTGCTTGCGGGCTTCGATCATCAGTGCGGCCAGCATGGCCTCGCCGACGCCCCGGCCGCGCCAGTCGGCCAGCACCGCCATGCGTCCGATCCGGTGTTCCGGGGTAAGCCGCCCGGTGCCGATCGGCAGGCCCGCTTCATCGCGGGCGATCACATGCCGGCACAACGGATCCAGGGCGTCCCATTCCTCTTCCAGCGGCACCTGTTGTTCGTGCACGAACACGGTCTCGCGCACCGCGCGCAGTTCGGCCAGGCCGCTGGCGTATTCGATGGCTTCGACCCGGAAGCTGCGCCCGGCCATCAGCCTTCCTCGTCCACCAGCAATTGATAGTGGCCCTGCGCATGCAGGTCCATCGCCACGTTGCGGCCGGCTTCGGACAGGCCGGCATAGGCCTGGCCATCCAGGGTTTCGGCGGCGGCCAGGCGTTGCGCGTCCTTGACCGGCAACGAAAATTCCAGGCCGCTGCAGAACAGCGTGGCGCCGCGCCCGTTCCTGCGCCAGGCCAGCCGTGAAAACGGATGTCGCTGCAGCACGGCGCCGTGTTCCAGGTCCCATTCGATCTCGATGCGCGAGCGCGGGTCGCCGCTTGCGACCACTTCGCCGCCCGCGCGATACGTGGTGATGAAACGGCCGAACCAGTCGCCCAGCTTGTCCGGGTCGTTGAGGCGCAAGGCATTCAGTGCCTCGACCGCGCGGACCATGGCCGCGGCATCGATCTCGTTCGGATCCTTCGGCGGGACCAGGTCCGGGTCGTGGTAGCGCATCGACTCGTCGGCATCAGCGATCAGGTTGTCCAGGTAGTCGCCGACCAGTTCGGCCGAGGAGGGCGCGCGCATGCCGACCGAGAAGGTCAGGCACGGATCCACGGCGACGCCGTGGTGGGGAACGCCCGGCGGCAGGTAGAGCATGTCGCCGGGCTGCAGGACCCAGTCGTGGGTCGGGGTGAATTCGCGCAGCAGCTTCAGTTCCACATCGTCGCGGAACGCCAGCGGCGGATTGGAACCCGCATCGATCTGCCAGTGCCGCTGGCCCTGGGCTTGCAGCAGGAACACGTCGTACTGGTCCACGTGCGCGCCGACCGAGCCACCGGTGGCGGCGAAGCTGACCATCAGGTCGTCGATGCGCCAGCGCGGCAGGAAGTCGAAATGGCGCAGGATTTCGCGTGCGTCCACGTCCCACTTGTCCACGTCCTGGACCAGCAGGGTCCAGTCGTGGTCGGGCATGCCGGGGAATTCCTCCTCGGCGAACGGTCCCGTGCGCAGCGTCCACGCATCGCGCTCGCGGTCGTGGATGACGATGCGCGACAAGGCCATTTCCTCGCAGGCCAGGCCGGCCAGGTCTTCGGGTTCGATCGGCGAGACGAAACCGGGGAAGGCGTTGCGGATCAGCAGCGGTTTTTTCTGCCAGTAGTCGCGCAGGAACTTCGCTGGCGGCATGCCAAGAAAATGCTTCGTGGTGGCTTGGATTTCGATCATGGTGTGCTGTGGTTCTTCTCGTCTTGCAGGCGTCGTTCGAGGTTGTCGTGCGCGTTGTCGGCATAGCGCTTGCATGCGCTGGAATCAGCCATGGGCGCCTTGCCATCGAAGCGGGCGAACAGGTCGGAGGCTAGTGGATGCGGCGTAATCAGGATGTCGCAGGGCAGTAACGCGACCGTATCGATGCTGCGCTGGAAAGCGGCGAGGTAATCCGCGTGATCGGAAAAACGGTAGGTCTTGTCCGAAGCCGCAGTCAAGCTGTCCGCGTACACCATGCGCAAGCACTGCGAACCCTCGCAGGAAAGCCACGTCCAGCTGGTGCTGCCCGGTGCGTGGCCCGGGGTGGCGTGCGCGGTCAGCGCAAGATCACCGATGCGGACGGTCTGGTCTTCGGGCAGAAGCCGCACGTTCGCCACCGGCGGGGATTTTTCCAGCACGCCGGACTGGGGGTCATCGCGATCGCTCGCCCCGCGCTGCAGCGTCGTGACGGACGGTTCGCGGGCCAGAACCTCCGCGCCAGTGACGCGTTGCAGATAGGCAAGGCCGCCTGCATGGTCGGAATGCTCGTGCGAGTTGAGGATGAATTTTATGTCCGCGAGCTTGAAGCCCAGCGCTTCGATGTTCGCGGCAATCGCCGGGCCGGCGGGTTCGGTGGCCCCGTCGAGCAGCATGTGGCCTTGCGCCGAAGTCATCAGCAATGCAGTGATGCCGCAGGTTCCGACGTAATAGGTGTTCCCGAAAATCCTGCGTGGCGGCGCGCGGTCGTTCCAGCCCTCCATCACCCCGGCATCGGCAGGGCATTCGGGAACGCTGACTGGTGCAATCGCCAGAGACGCGGTTTTGAGTGCGGGTCGCGACGGGGAATCCGCGCAGGCGGACAAGGCGAGCAGCGCAGCAAGGGCGAATGCAATGCGCACAGGTCAGATTTCCTTTGCTAGCTTCCCGGCGAGGCCAACGTAAGTTGCGGGGGTCAATTCGCGCAGGCGCTGCTTGGCGTCAGCCGGCAGGTCGAGGGATTCCACGAAGGCGCGCATCGAGGCCTCGGTGATGCCTTGCCCCCGGGTCAGCGCCTTCAATTGCTCATACGGATTCGGCAGGCCATGGCGGCGCATCACCGTCTGCACGGCTTCGGCCAGGACTTCCCAGGAGGCGTCGAGATCGGCGTCGAGTCGTTCCGGAGCCACGGTCAGCTTGCCCAGGCCCTTGGCCAGCGAATCCAGCGCGACCAGGGTGTGGCCGAAGGCGGTGCCGAGCGCACGCAGCACGGTGGAATCGGTGAGGTCGCGCTGCCAGCGGCTGATCGGCAGCTTGGCGCTGAAGTGCTCGAACAAGGCATTGGCCAGGCCGAAATTGCCTTCCGCATTCTCGAAATCGATCGGGTTGACCTTGTGCGGCATGGTGCTGGAACCGACTTCGCCTTCCTTGAGCTTCTGCTTGAAATAGCCGAGCGAGATATAGCCCCAGATGTCGCGGGCAAGATCGACCAGGATGATGTTGGCGCGACGGGTCGCGTCGCCGATCTCGGCCACATTGTCGTGCGGCTCGATCTGGGTGGTGTAGGGGTTGAAGACCAGGCCCAGGCTTTCGACGAAGCGCTGCGCGAAGGCCGGCCAGTCGATTTCCGGGTAGGCGACGACATGGGCGTTGTAGTTGCCGACCGCGCCATTGATCTTGCCGGTCAGTTCGACCGCGGCGATCTGCTTGCGCTGGCGTTGCAGGCGGGCCACGACATTGGCGACTTCCTTGCCCAGCGTGGTCGGCGAGGCGGTCTGGCCGTGGGTGCGCGACAGCATCGGCTGCGCCGCCTGGGCATGGGCCAGTGCGCGCAACTGGCCGATCACCCGGTCCAGCGCCGGCAACAGTACCTCGCTGCGGCCCTGTTCCAGCATCAGCGCGTAGCTGAGGTTGTTGATGTCCTCGCTGGTGCAGGCGAAATGCACGAACTCCAGCGCCGGGCCCAGCTCGACATCATTCTTCAGCTGTTCCTTGATGAAGTATTCGACGGCTTTCACGTCATGGTTGGTGGTGCGTTCGATTTCCTTGACCCGCGCCGCATCGGCGGTCGAGAAGCCGGCGGCCAGCGCGCGCAGGCGAGCGGCGGCGGCCTCGGAAAACGACGACAGTTCGACGATGCCCGGCTCGGCGGCCAGGGCCAGCAACCATTCCACTTCCACCTTCACCCGGGCCTTGAGCAGGCCGTATTCGGAGAAGATCGGGCGCAGGGCGTCGACCTTGCCGGCATAGCGGCCATCGAGCGGGGACAGGGCAAGCAGGGCGGCGTCGGACATTGCGGTGGGCACTCAGGTGGAGAGGCTTTTGTTGTAGGAGCGGGCCTTGCCCGCGATGCCTTTCCGCGATATCGCCAAGAGCATCGCGGGCAAGGCCCGCTCCTACACAGGGATCGGCGGCCGCATAGTTTACGCCAGACGTTCAGCTGCGGCCGGTGGCGTATTCTTCCGGAACTCAGTCCGCTGCCGTGGCCTTCAGCGTCGCGCGCCAGCCGTGAACCCGCCACGGAGACCCCGATGACTACTTCCTTTCGTATTGAGCACGACAGCATGGGCGAGCTGCAGGTGCCCGCCGCCGCCCTGTGGGGCGCGCAGACCCAGCGCGCGGTGGAGAACTTCCCGATTTCCGGCCGGCCGATGCCGCGCGGCTTCATCCGTGCGCTGGGCCTGGTCAAGGCCGCCGCCGCCGAGGTCAACGCCGGGCTGGGGCTGCTGCCGAAAGGCGTGGCCAAAGCGGTGCGCGACGCGGCGCTGCGTGTGGCCGAGGGCGAGTTCGACGAACATTTCCCGATCGACATCTACCAGACCGGCTCCGGCACTTCGTCCAACATGAATGCCAACGAGGTCATCGCCACGCTGGCTTCGATGGTCGGCAAGTCCGGCTCCACGAAAAAGCATGCGGTGCATCCCAACGACCACGTCAACCTGGGCCAGAGCTCCAACGACGTGGTTCCCACCGCGATCCGCGTTTCCGCGCAATTGGCGGTGGTCGAGAACCTGCTGCCGGCTCTGAAGCACCTGCGCCAGACCATCGACCGGCGAGGTCGCTCGCTGGCGAAAGTGGTCAAGACCGGCCGCACCCATCTGATGGACGCGATGCCACTGACCTTCCAGCAGGAATTCTCGGCCTGGTCGGCGCAACTGCAGTCGGCTGAAGACCGGATCCAGGACAGCCTCAAGCGCCTGCGCCGGCTGCCGCTGGGCGGTACCGCGATCGGCACCGGCATCAATGCCGATCCGCGTTTCGGGGCGAAGGTGGCGCGCGCGTTGTCGCAGCTGGGCGGAACCCGGTTCGAATCGGCGGCAAACAAGTTCGAGGGCCTGGCCGCGCAGGACGACGCGGTGGAACTCTCCGGCCAACTCAATGCGCTTGCGGTCGCCCTGATCAAGATCGCCAACGACCTGCGCTGGATGAATTCCGGGCCGCTGGCCGGCATCGGTGAAATCGAATTGCCCGCGTTGCAGCCGGGCAGTTCGATCATGCCGGGCAAGGTCAATCCGGTGATCCCGGAGGCGACGGTGATGGTTTGCGCGCAGGTCATCGGCCACCATGCCGCGATCACCGTGGCCGGACAGACCGGCAATTTCCAGTTGAACGTGGCTTTGCCGCTGATCGCCGCCAACCTGCTGGATTCGATCAACCTGCTGGGCAATGTGTCGCGACTGCTCGCGGATTCCTCCATCGCCGGCTTGAAGGTGCGCGAAGCCCACATCCGCGAGGCGCTGGGCCGCAATCCAATCCTGGTGACGGCCTTGAATCCGGTGATCGGCTACGAAAAAGGCGCCGCCATCGCCAAGCAGGCCTACAAGCAGAACCGGCCGGTGCTGGAAGTCGCGCGCGAGGTGACCGGCCTGCCCGAGAAAACGTTGAAGCAGTTGCTGGATCCGGCACTGCTCGCGAAGGGCGGCATCCATGGAAAGGCGGGGGGTGGTGCGGGTTAGGCCTTCGCTGGCATCAGCTTGCGGTTTGCATTGGCCAGCGCCAGGCGTACCAGACGATCAATGCCGTGAGCACGATCTCGATGCAGCCCAGAAGAATGTAGAAATCCCACGCGCCCGGCATGGTGACCAGCATGATGGCGATATAGAACGCGCCCAGGACGATGTTCAGCCAGCGATCGAATCGCGGCGGCAACACCAGCGAAAGGAAAACCATGACCCCGGGAATCGCCAGCAGAACCGAGGTGGCGACCAGGGTTGCCTGGCTCACGGGTCCGATGGGCCCGTTTCCTCCCAGTATTCCTTGCAGCTTTCCGGGCACATAGAGCCCGAAATAGTCCCCGTAGATGTAGCAGAACATCAACGCTGCCCATAGCGCTGACAGTTTCAGCTTTACATGCACTTTCAGGTCATCGAGAGCAGGCGAAGGCATGGCGTTCCTTTCTGTCTTGTGTTGAGGCGGCGCGGATCAGCTGATGCAGGTTCGGGTGAGGTCGGAATAATTGTCGTCATCCCCGCGTAGGCGGGGACCCAGTGACTTCAAGTGGTTGAAAAGCAAAGTCGCTGGGTTCCCGCCTACGCGGGAATGACGAGCAAGAGCGAATTATTCAGACTTTTCTCGGCATTCCTCAGCGCACCTCAGTCTTGGCCGATTCGCGCGATGGCCATTCTCCCGGCAGCTTGGCGCCCGACAACACGGTGAGCGCGCCTTCGCACATTTTCAATTTCTCTTCACGTGTGCCGCTGTCCAGTTTGCCCAGGCGCGAGGTGAGGACGTGGTCGCGATAGCTTTGCACTGATTCGCCGGGCTTGAATTCGGCCAGCGTGAGCAGTCGGCCGCGTTCGATCCGGTCCTGGTGCGTGTTGACGTAGCGGAAGTAGAGCGGCGCCGCTTTCTGCAGGTAGCCGGGATCAAGCGAGGCGCACTTCTCGATCAACACCGGCATTGCGAAGGTGGCGACGTAGGCGATGTGATCCTGGAAGGCGGCGTTGAGTCGGGGGTCGTCCGCTGCGCGGGCTTGCCCGGTTGACAGGGCGAGGGCGATCGAAAATATGGTGATCGATGCTGGTTTCATCCCGCGTTCCCGTATCAGAGGGCCAGTAACTCCTGGCGATTCGCCGCCGCTGCCGTTGGGTCAGGAAACCATGGCTTGCGCCGTGGTTTCCGGAACCGAGGAAATCCGAATCGCTTCGAGAAAATCGGTTTTCAATGCGTTTTTGCGCTGTCTTCCGAAGCCGCTTCCACTTCGGCGGCGCCAGCCGCATCGGCCCGTTGAGCAGCGTCCATGTCCGTGGCCTGAGCGTTTTCGCCTTTGATCTTCCTGGCCATGGCGCTGCCGGCTTCCTTGCCTGCGTCGTAACTGTTGTCGTGGCTCGATCCGCAGCCGTCCACATCGGACTGCTCCATCGTGGCGTAGGGCTTGAACTCTGGAAGCGAGGCGGCCAGCGCATCCTGCGATGCCTTGACCGTGGCCAGGCGCTTGCACAGCCGCATGGCTTGCTGTTCGATCTTCTTCGCTTCCGCTTCGACCTTGCTGTCCACGTCATCGGCATTGCCGCTGATCGCACCCTTGATCGCCTCGGTGACGGCCTTGCCGGCCAGCGCCGCGCCTTGCTTGCCGATGGCGATGCCGTCGGCGGTCATGGCGTTCATTTCCTGGTGGTAGGACTTCAGCAATGCGCGTTGCGAAGCGTTCACGGCAATGGCCTTGCCACCGATTTCCAGGTCGCCGGTGGCGGTGATTTCCGCGTTCGGCAATCCGTCCACGCGCAGGGTGACGTTCTCGCCGTTGGCGCTGATCTTGCCGCCGCCGGTGGAAACATGGGTGCCGGGATTGCAGCTGCACAGCAGAACAGCCATGAAGAGTGCGAGCAGTGGGGAGTGGATGGTCTTCATCGTGGCCTCGGGGATCAGTAATTCAGAATCGGGAGGGTCAATCGTCGCTGGGCACGCTGACGCGCCCGCCGATGTCGTTGTGCCTGGCTGAGCCGCTGCCTTTCGAACGCAGGCTGAAATCGCCGCGCACGCCGGAAGCGTCGATATCGCCGGATCCCAGGGTACCTACGCTGAGGTTGCCGGAAATCGCGTGGACTTCGGCATCGCCGGAACCGATCGAGTCGATTTCCACGTCACCTTCCGCACCTTTCACGCTGAAGTCTCCAGAGCCTATGTTTCCGACCTTCACCGGCCCGCGGATATTCTTGGCGACCAGGTCGCCGGAACCCACCGAGATCACCTGCAGCGAACCCGCATCTTCGACCTTGATGTCGCCCGAGCCGACCTTGGCCGCGACCAGGCCGCGGGTATTGCTGGCTTCCACGTCGCCCGAACCCACGTCCGCGCTGACGATCGGCGCGCCGCTGACGCGGGCATCGCCCGAGCCCACCTTCAACTGCACGGTGATGTTGTCGGGCAGGGTGCCCGCAAGCTTGAGGTAGGCGTAGTTCTTTCCGAAGGAGAAAAGACTGTTGGTGAGGTCATCCCGGTGCAGACTCACGTACAACTTTTCGCCGGACTTGCGCTGCGTAAGCTGCAACTGGTCCAGCAACTTGGCGCCCGAGGCGCAGGCCTGGCCTTTCAGTTCCGCTTTGGCATTGGCGCTGGACTGGATCGTCAAGTCATTGGCTTCGATGTCGAAGACCACGGTCTTGACTCCGGCAAGATCGAGCTGCAGGTCTCGTGGCTGCGAATGCTTGCATTCCGGCGATGCGGCGAAGGCGGCGGCGGGCAGCAGGAACAACAAGGGGAAAAGCGACTTGCGCATGGATACTCCGTTGGAGCCGATGACGGGAGGATGGAATGAGGGCCGCACCGGCTCCTGCCGGGCGCACTCTCAACGCACGGCGAATTCGTTGCGCAGGTCGCGCTCGCAATCGTCGATGTCGTCGCGTTCAAGATTGGCGTAAGGGCGGAACCTGGGCAGGTTGGAGGCCAGTTGCTGTTGCGATTCCAGCACCGCCGGCAAGCGCTGGCAGATCTGCCGGACCAGGGGTTCGACATGCTGCTTGACCGTTGCTTCCACGCGGCGTTCGAGGCTGCCGGTGAGGCCGCCCAGGATCAGGCTGAACAATGAAACATCGGTGGCGTCCAGGGCTGCCATGGCGGCCTGTTCGCCGCCATCGATGCCGATCCTGGCCAACTCGAGAACCTGTCCGCGATAGCCGAGCAGTTGCCTGCGTTGCTGCGCATCGATGGCTATCGCCTTGCCGTCGATGAGGAAGTCGCCCTTCGGGGTGATCTGCGCCGCCGGCAGGGCGTCCTTGTCGGCGGATTTTCCCTTCCCGTTCTTGCCGAAATGCAGGCCTGTGTCGAGGGACAGGTTCTCGTTGCCCAGTTCGACGCGTGCCTTGGCCATTTCAGTGCGGATTTCCTGACGGGCGTCGGCCATTTCGCGCTTGATTTCCGTGCGGGTTCCGGACGGTTCGGTTGCGCTGGCTAGCGCGCCCAAGGGCAGCAGGGCGGCCAGCAGGGCCAGGGCAAGAGGCTTGCTTGCATTCATGGAGTGGTCCTTGTTGGGTGCGTGGAGCGATCCTCGGCGGCGATTCTCAACAGCGATTCAAGCCAGTGATCCGAGGCGGTGATCAGTCGGCCAGCTCGCGCCAGCGGCGCAGGTAGATGGCCAGGGCGATGAAGGCCGCGCCGATGACCGCGCCGATCCACAGGTCGGGGCTGGCAAGCACATCCAGGCTGCTGACGTTCATCAGGTGCATCAGGTCGGCCGGCCCCTGGATGCTGCCGTTCCCGGCATTCTGCATGTTCGCCTCGAAGGCGCTGCTGGCGGGCAGCCAGGCGCCCGGCACGACACTCAGCAGGCCGCGATAGACCAGGGTGTACCAGACCTGGCCGTAGTTGATGTCCATGCCGGGCAGGACGCCGGCCATGCTCACCATCACGCAGGCCAGGATCGGCAGCAGCACCGCCCACAGGAACGGCTTGCTGCGCGCCCAGGCCGAGCACAACATCAACCAGCCAACGGCGGGCAGTGCCCACAACAGGTACGCCGGGATCATGGTCAGCTGGTTGCCGATCACGCTGAAGGGATGGGCGTGGGTGAACACGGCCGAGGCATTCGGCACCCCGACGGTGGCCAGGCTGGCGCCCGCGATGATCCAGAGCACCACGCCGATCAGCACACCCGCGACGATCGACACGATCGGTGCCAGCAACAGTGCCCAGGTGGCCTTCGACAGCACGATCTGCAGGTCGGACGCCGGCAGCGATTTCCAGAACAGCACGCTGCGGTCGCGGCGATCGTCGTAGAGGGACCCCAGCGCGTAGAAGAACACCACGAACGCCAATACCAGGGTAGTCAGACTGATCCCGACCATCAGCGCGGTGTCGCCGATGCCGCCGATCTGGCGGGCATGTTCGGCCAGGTCGCCGCCGATGTTGAATTGCAGTTCATCCCCGTGGCGCCTGGCCTGGACAACCCCGATCACCGCCATCACTGCGGTAAGGAAGCTGACGATGGCCCCGGTGATCAGCGGCGCCCACAGGAAACCACCGCGGTTTTCCCAGAATTCGCGCTTCAGCAGCCACTTGAAGGTGTTGGTGTGGTGGTTCTTGGTGGTGACGGCGTTCATGCGTAGGTTCCTTTCATGATGGCCACGAACAGGTCGGCCAGGCCGGGGTTGCGGGTTTCGCCCAAGGCCGCCAGCTGGCCCCTGGGCACGCCATCGAACAGCATCACGGTCTTGCCGAAGGGCAGGGCGCGTTCGTCGATCGGCTTGAGCGCGCGAGCCGCATCGGCCTGGTCGGCGGACGCCAGCACTTCGGTGTAGCGCTCGGCCACTTCGTCCATGGCCGCGGTCAGCACGATTTTCCCGTCGCGGATGAACATCACGTCGGTGAGGATGTTCTCGATCTCCTCGACCTGGTGGGTGGTGATGATGATGGTCTTCTGTTCGTCGAAGTAATCCTCCAGCAGGCGCTGGTAGAACTGCTTGCGGTAGAGGATGTCCAGGCCCAGGGTCGGTTCGTCCAGCACCAGCAGCCTGGCGTCGATGGCCATCACCAGCGCCAGGTGCAGCTGCACGATCATGCCCTTGGACATTTCGCGCACGCGCAGGTTGGGGTTGAGCTGGGTGTGGGCGATGAAGCGCTCGCACTTGGCCCGGTCGAAGCGGGGGTGGATGCCGTCGACGAAATCGATGGCTTCCTTGACCTTCATCCAGCGCGGCAGCACCGCCACGTCGGCGATGAAACAGACCTCGTTCATCAATTCGTCGCGCTGCTTGCGCGGGTCCATGCCCAGTACCTTCAGGTCGCCGTCGAAGGGAATCAGCCCCAGGATCGCCTTCAGCGCCGTGGTCTTGCCGGCGCCGTTGGGACCGATCAAGCCGATGATCTTGCCGGCCTCGATCTCGAAGCTGGTGTCGTTGAGGGCCAGCTTGTTGCGATAGGCCTTGCGCAGGTTGCGTGCACTGACCACGCTGGCAGTGCTCACGTTATTGGCGACAGCATTCACTTTGCACCCCCTTGGCGCAACAGTTCTTCGGTGGACAGGCCCAGGCGCTGGATGCGTTCCGCGACCGCAGGCCACTCATCCTGCAGGAATCGTTCGCGCTCGCTGGTGAGCAGTTTCTTTGCGGCTTCGTCGGTGACAAACATTCCCAGTCCCCTGCGTTTTTCGACGAGGGCCTCATCCGCCAGTTCCTGGTAGGCGCGCGAGACGGTGATCGGGTTCAGCTGGTACTCGGCCGCCACCTGGCGGACCGAAGGCAGCGCGTCGCCCGGCTTGAGTACGCCGTCCAGCATCATCGCGATCACGCGATCCTTCAGCTGGCGGTAGATGGGAGCGCCATCGCTCCACTGGATCGAGGTCAGGGTCATCATGGTTCAGCTCCCCGGACGCAATGACTGGGCGAAGGAAAAATAGGGCATGGCCAGTGGGGTACGGTTGCGGCGATGCTTGCGCTCCCTCGGCACCACTACTTCCTCGGTGGCCTGGAGGGCCCCGGTTTCGATGGTTTCGACCAGCAGGCCGTCATCGCCGGCGCCGGGCAGGCGCGGGGCCTGGCCGAATGCCATCAAGCCAACGACCAGCAATGCGCTGCTGATGGAAAGGCCTGACAGTGTGGTGAACAGTTTGTGGTTCATGGGATCCCCCGCTGCGCTGGGTAGGTGGTGTTGTATTGAACTATAACACCAAAGCAGAGGGAGTCAAGTGGGCAAGCCGGTTTTGTTACCCAACTGATGGCATAGGCCGGAATGGCCCGGGGGTATAGTTCTCCGTATCTCGTAAGATATTGAATTAAATGCAATTTATTGATTATTGCTGTTCGCCTATCTCAGCCGGTGCGGAAAGCTGAGCGGGGAGAGCCATCCGATCCAGCCAGGAAGGTGCCGGCCGAACTGAATAAAAGGGCATCCGGATTCAGGCAGGGCCCTGTGTCTGCGTCCCTCTCCCAAGCGATGGAGAAAAAACCGCAATCCGCGGTCTTCCGCACTGCATCGGGATGCCTCCTGGTCGTCAGCTTTGGTATCGCGCCGCAGGATCGCGCTCACGTGAAGTCGCCAGTCGCGGGTATTACGCTGCCACGCGACAGGCAACGTTCGCACACGAACTGAAAGCCGCAGCCCCGGCACGCGACTGCAGGCGTTCGCCTCGCCGTGCATGCGACAATATCCGGGTTGCGCCGTACTCACCGGCGCTGTTTTTTCTTATCCGAGGAATGGTGATGAAGCGGACGATGCGCGGCGTAGCCGCATTGGTGGCGGCGACCCTGGCAATGATGGGAGGCAATCTTGTGGCGCAGACCTTGGAAAAGGGCGACAAAACAGTGTTGGCTACGGAGAAGGAAAAAGTCAGTTACGCGATCGGCATGGACGTGGGCAAGTCGTTCGAGCCGGTGGCCGAGTTCGTCGACCTGGGTGTGTTCGAGCGCGCGGTGAAGAATGCTTTCGATGGCGGCAAGCCGTTGCAGTCGGAAGAAGAAGCCAGGGCCACCGACCAGGCGCTGCGTTTGAGCATTGCGGCCAAGCAGGGCGTGGCCATGCCCGGCCTGCCGCCGGGCTCGCAGCCACCGGCCGTGGCCAAGGACAAGGTCGGCATGATGCTGGGCGATCGCGCCGTGGGGCCGTCGCTGGCGCCTTTGAAGGGCGAGATCGACCTGGCGGTCTTCATGCAGGCCTTGCGTACTTCGTTCGGCAAGCGACCGCTGTTGCTGAGCGAACAGGATGCGATGGCCACGATGCAGGCCTTCATGACCAGGAAGCAAAGCGAAGTGGCCGGCAAGAACCGGGCCGAGGGTGCCGCCTTCCTCGCCAACAACAAGTCGCAGAAAGGCGTGATCACCACGCCGTCGGGCTTGCAATACATGGTGCTGCGCCCGGGGAATGGCGCACGTCCCACGCCGGCGAGCCGGGTTCGGGTCAACTACGAAGGCAAGCTGCTCAATGGCACGGTGTTCGACAGTTCCTACCAGCGCGGCCAGCCAGCCGAGTTCAGCTTGAGCCAGGTGATCGCAGGCTGGACCGAAGGCGTCTCCCTGATGCCGGTGGGGGCCAAATATCGCTTCTGGGTTCCGTCCAGCCTGGCCTATGGTCCGACCGGCAACCAGGGCATCGCCCCGGATTCCACGCTTACCTTCGACGTGGAGTTGATGGGGATCCTCCAGTAATTCCTACAAGCCCTCAGGAAAGCGAACAATGCGGGTAGCGATTTTTGGAACCGGCTATGTCGGCCTGGTCACGGGCACGTGCCTGGCGGAAGTGGGTCATGACGTAGTCTGCGTGGACATCGATGCGGCCAAGGTCGAGGGCCTGAAACAGGGCGTGATTCCGATCTACGAGCCTGGCCTCGAACCGATGGTCAAGCACAACCACGCCTCGGGCCGCCTCGATTTCACCACCGATGCCGCGCAGGCGATCGCGCATGGAGAAGTGGTGTTCATCGCCGTGGGCACGCCGCCCGACGAAGACGGCAGCGCCGACCTGCAATACGTGCTGGCCGTTGCCAGGACCATCGGCCGCCATCTGACCCGGCCCACCGTGATCGTGGACAAATCAACGGTGCCGGTGGGTACCGCCGACAAGGTCCGCGCCGCGATTGCCGACGAATTGCAGGCGCGTGGACTGGAGCTGGCGTTCAATGTGGTCTCCAATCCTGAATTCCTCAAGGAAGGCGATGCGGTCAACGATTGCATGCGCCCGGACCGCATCGTGGTCGGCGCCGACAGCGTCCAGGCAGTCGAGCTGATCAAGCGCCTGTATGCGCCCTTCAATCGCAATCATGACCGCATGGTGGTGATGGACGTACGCTCGGCCGAACTGACCAAGTACGCGGCCAATGCCATGCTGGCGACCAAGATCAGCTTCATGAACGAGATCGCCAACATCGCCGAGCGCGTCGGCGCCGATATCGAACACGTTCGCCATGGCATCGGGTCCGATCCGCGCATCGGTTGGCACTTCATTTATCCGGGCGCCGGCTATGGCGGCTCCTGCTTCCCCAAGGACGTGCAGGCGCTGGCCTACACCGCGCAGCAGCACGATTACGATGCGCGACTGCTCAATGCGGTCGAAGCGGTCAACGAGTCGCAGAAAGGCCATTTGTTCGAACTGATCCAACGCCACTACGACCGCGGCGAGGATGAAGGCGTTCGCGGAAAGACCTTCGCGGTATGGGGCTTGTCGTTCAAGCCCAACACCGACGACATGCGCGCCGCCTCCAGTCGGACCTTGCTGATGCAGCTATGGGAGGCCGGGGCCAGGGTGCGCGCCTACGATCCGGAGGCTTCGCATGAAGCAAAACGGATCTTTGGCGAACGCGATGACTTGCTGCTTTGCGATTCGGCAACCGAGGCGCTGGAAGGCGCGGATGCGCTGGCCGTCGTGACCGAGTGGAAGCAGTTCCGCAGTCCGGATTTCGCCAAGCTCAAGGTGGCGCTGGGCGATGCGGTTGTGTTCGACGGCCGCAACCTCTACGAACCAGCGGAAATCGAAGCGGCGGGCCTGGCGTACTACGGCATCGGCCGTGGGAGATCGCTGCATGCACAATGACCCGAACCCGCTGGACCAGGCGTTGGAGCAACGGTTGATTGAACTGGAGACGCGCCTGGCGTTCCAGGAACATGCCCTGGGCGAGTTGAGCGAAGCGCTGGCCGACGCGCGCGCAGAGGGCAATCGCACCGCCGAATTGCTGCGCAGCATGCTTTCCGACCTGCGCAAGGTCCGCACCGAGCTGTACGCCGATGCCGCGGACGAGCCGCCGCCGCCGCATTATTGATACGCTGGCAGCGCCTGATTGCTTCGCATCGGGCGATGCATCCACTTCCGCATACGATCATGACCGACTCATTACGCGACCAACTCCTTGGGCTTGGCTTCAAGCCCGCGCCCAAGCCTGAGCGCAAGCCGGAACGCAGACCCGAGCGGCGTCCCGATCCCCAACTGTCTGGCAAACCAGCCGGAAAACCCTCGGGCCGGAAGCCAGCGGATGGCAAACCGAATCACGCCTCGCGTCCGGCGCAACCCAAGCCTGCGCGTTCGCGCGAGGAAATGGATCTGGCCAAGGCCTATGCGATCCGCGCGCAGAAGGAAAAGGACGAGCGCATCGAAGCCGAACGGCTGAAGCAGGAAGAAGCGCGCGTGCGCCGCGAAGCCAAGGCCAGGGTGGACGAGTTGCTCAAGGGCAAGTCGCTCAATGATGCCAATGCCGAGATCGCCCGCCACTTCCCCTACGGCGGCAAGATCAAGCGCATCCATGTCAACGCGGAGCAGTTGAAGGCGCTCAATGCCGGCGAACTGGGCGTGGTGCAGCAGAACGGGCGCTACCTGCTGGTGACCGCCGCGTTGCTGACCGAAGCGGAAGGCATCTTCCCCGCGTGCGTCGCGTTGAAGGTCGATCCGGAGGCACCTGCGGAAGACGATCCTTACGCCGATCCGCAATACCAGGTGCCTGACGATCTGGTCTGGTAATTGACCGCGCGCGTAGGAGCGACGTGAGTCGCGAAATCCACGAAATCAATTTTTCTGGATTTCGCGACTCACGTCGCTCCTACAGCGCTCATACGCCAGTCCTACGCCAGTCGAGGCTTCACCAGCCAATACCAGGCAATCGCGAACGCGACCAGGGCGATGAAACCGGATGCCACGAACGCAGCCTGGCCGCCGATGCGCCAGAGCTGGCCGGCGAGCAGGGCGCCGATCACCCCACCGACGCCCGATGACAAGCCGTAGAACACGCCCTGGCCGTGGCCGTTGTGGCGGCCCGGGAAGTACTCGGCCAGCAGCAGCATCGCCGCGGCGAAGAACGCGGCGAAGCTGAAGGCGTGGGTGGTTTGCGCCAGCACCATCATCATCAGCGAATCCGGCCATGCGGCCGTCACCCACCAGCGCACTGCGGTGATGCCCAACGAGAACACCAGCAGCCGTCGTGCGCCCCAGCGGCGGAAGATGCGTTGCGACAGGAACAGCAGGCCGATCTCCACCAGCACGCCGATGCTCCACAACAGCCCCTGCACGCTGGGCGAGTAGCCATGCTCGCCCAGGTAGATCGAGAAGAAGGTGTAGTACGGGCCGAACGACACCTGGACCAGGAACGCGGCGACGAAGAACGCCACGGTTTCGGGGCGGCGCAGGCGCTGGCGGAATCCGGCCTCGTCGCCGTGCATGGCGACGACCGGTGGCGCCGCATAGCCGTTGCAATAGGACGACACCAGCAGGCCGGCGAACAGCGGCAGCATCAGCCAGGGCAGTACCGCCGCGCCCAGGCGCTCTATCAGCACGCCGAACAGCGCGACCACCAGGATGAAGCCGATCGAGCCCCAGACCCTGATCAGGCCGTAGCGGTCGCTGCGGCCATGCAGGTGCGACTGGGTGATCGATTCGAACTGCGGCATCACCGCGTTGTAGAAGAAGCAGAACGCGCACATCGCCGCGAACAAGCCGGCGAACTTCCATGGCAGCAGGAAGCCGGCGAAGCTGATGATGGTCAGCCAGCAACCCACGTGCAGCCAGCGGATCGGTCGTTGCGAACGTGCCGCCAGCGTGGTCCAGGCGCTGGGCGCGAGGATGCGCGTGGCGTACCACAGGCTCATCAGCACGCTGATCGCCGCCACGCCCATGCCTTGCGACTGCAGGTAGAGGCTCCAGTAAGGGGTGAACGCGCCCAGTGCGGCGTAGTAGGCGAAATAGAACCCCGCCAGTCGCAGCATCGGCACTGGTGTCGCGAGGGTGGACGGGGAGTTCATGCGTTCAGAACAGGTCTTCGACCGGGGTGTTGAGCAGTTCCCCGGCGCCATGCGCAAGACGGCGCAGGCTGGAGATGCCGAGGTCGCGGATCAGGGAGTGGGTTTGATGCGGCAGTACCGAGTCGTAGATATCCTGCGGGGCGATGTTCTTGCCGTGCACGCCGGGGATGAATTCCACGCCGGCGGCTGCGTAGCAATGCTGGGTCATGGCCGAACAATACAGCGCGCCTTCCTTGGCCAGCAGGTTGTCGCGCTTGCGCAGGCGGGTACTGTGCATGGCGAACAGGGTGCCGACCAGTTCGCTGAGCGAATAGCTGGACAGGCCCGACAGCAGGTCCAGGCCTGTGACCTGCACCTGTTTCACCTGCACGGGGTCGAGGCCGAAATCCAGGATGGCGAGATTGGGGAACAGTTCGTCGTCGAAATAACGATCCGCGCGGTTTTCCTGCACGCCCAGGCGGATCTGCCGGTAACGCAGGTCCAGGTCCGATTCCAGCACCCACCAATGTCCGTCGATGCGCTGTTCGCTGAAGAGGAAGGCGTGCGACCACAGACTGCGGTGGCCGTCGCGGGTCAACGGCGCCTGCGCCTTGCGGATGGCCTTGTTGATCCAGTCGCGGCCGCCGCACAGGCCAATGCGGCCCGGCGCGGCGTGCTTGCGGATGAAGGCGGCGTTGGCGGAGGAATTGCCGGGGACTTCCATGTGCTGGTTTCCTGGAACGGCGCTCGATTGTTCGGGATCGTAATCCGCGCCGTGATGAATGGATGCGCCTAGGCAATGGACGCGCCGCAACGCGCCCTGGTGCATCCGCGCAGACGAAAGATCATTCCGGATCGTAATCCAGATTCGACGCCAGCCATCGCTCCGCCTGCGCCAGATCGACGCCCTTGCGCTTCGCGTAGTCCGCGACCTGCTCCCTGGAAACCCGGCCGACCACGAAATACTGGCTGCGCGGATGGCTGAAGTAGTAGCCGGAAACCGCCGCGGTCGGCAGCATGGCGAAGCTTTCGGTCAGGGTCATGCCGGCATTGGCGCTCGCGTCCAGCATGTCGAACAGCTTGCGCTTCTCGCTGTGCTCCGGGCAGGCCGGATAACCGGGGGCAGGGCGAATGCCGAGGTACTTCTCCGCGATCAACTCCTCGTTGTCCAGGGCCTCGTCCGGCTGGTAACCCCAGAACTCCTTGCGCACGCGCCGGTGCAGGTGCTCGGCCAAGGCCTCTGCCAGGCGGTCGGCGAGCGCCTTGAGCAGGATCGAGTTGTAGTCGTCATGATCGGCCAGGAAGCGTTCGAGGTGTGGTTCGATGCCGAGGCCGGCGGTGACCGCGAACGCACCGATCCAGTCCTGCTTGCTGGAGTCTTTCGGGGCGATGAAATCGGCCAGGCAGAAGTCGGGACGTTCTATCGGTTTATCGACCTGTTGACGAAGGAAGTGCAAAGTTTGCGTAGGAGCGACGTGAGTCGCGACTGACGTCGCTCCTACGGTGTCGACCAGCACATCATCGCCGACGCTGTTCGCTGGCCACAGCCCGAACACGGCCTTCGCCGTCAGCCATTTCTCGTTGACGATCCTGTCCAGCATCGCCCGCGCGTCGCGATACAGGTCGCTGGCGGTCTTGCCGACGACTTCATCGGTGAGGATGGCCGGGAATTTTCCCGCCAGCTCCCATGCCTGGAAAAACGGCGTCCAGTCGATGATCTCGACCAGGTCCTGCAGCGGATAGTCATCGAATACTGTGATTCCCGGCTTGATCGGCGCGGGTGGCGTGTAGTTGTCCCAGCCGCCATTGAATTTCTGCCCGCGCGCCTTTTCCAGCGGGACCAGCCGCTTGGCATCGCCGCGGTTGCGATGACGCTCGCGGATTTCTGCGTAGTCGGCCTCGTTGGCGGCGACGAAGTTGTCGCGCAGGTCGCTGGAGATCAGCGACTGGGCCACGCCGACCGCGCGCGAGGCGTCCTTTACCCAGATCGTCGGTGACTTGTAGAAAGGGTCGATCTTCAACGCGGTGTGCGCACGCGAAGTGGTGGCGCCGCCGATCATCAGCGGGATGGTCATGCCCTGGCGCTGCATCTCGCGGGCGACGTGGCCCATCTCTTCCAGCGAGGGCGTGATCAGCCCCGAAACGCCAATGAGGTCCGCTTTCTCGGCGATCGCCGCATCCAGGATCTTCTGCGCCGGGACCATCACCCCCAGGTCGACCACGTCGAAATTGTTGCAGGCCAGGACCACGCCGACGATGTTCTTGCCGATGTCGTGGACGTCGCCCTTGACCGTGGCTATGACGATCTTGCCGTTGGACTTGCCGGCATCGCCGGTCACCTGCTTTTCGGCTTCTATGTAGGGCAGCAGGTAGGCCACCGCCTTCTTCATCACCCGTGCCGATTTGACCACCTGCGGCAGGAACATCTTGCCGGCGCCGAACAGGTCGCCAACCACGTTCATGCCGTCCATCAGCGGGCCTTCGATCACGTCCAGGCCGCGCGTGGACAACTGGCGGGCTTCCTCGGTGTCGCCTTCGACGTACTGGTCGATGCCGTGGACCAGCGCATGGCTGAGCCGCGCCTGTACAGGCTTGTCGCGCCAGGCCAGGTCCTCGGCCTGCGATTGGCCTTTCTTGCCCTTGTAGCGGTCGGCCAGCAACAGCAGGCGCTCGGTCGCGTCCGCGCGCCGGTTGAGGATCACGTCCTCGACGTGCTCGCGCAATTCCGGGTCAAGATCATCGTAGATCGGCATGCCGCCGGCGTTGACGATGCCCATGTCCATGCCGGCCTTGATCGCGTGGTACAGGAACACCGAGTGGATCGCCTGGCGCACGACTTCGTTGCCGCGGAACGAGAACGACACGTTGGAGACGCCGCCGGAGATGTGGCAATGCGGCAGCGTCCGCCGGATGATCCGGGTGGCCTCGATGAAATCGACCGCGTAGTTGTTGTGCTCCTCCATGCCGGTGGCGATGGCGAAGATATTGGGGTCGAAGATGATGTCTTCGGGCGGGAAGCCGACTTCCTCGGTCAGGATCCGGTAGGCGCGGGTGCAGATCTCGACCTTGCGTTCGCAGGTATCGGCCTGGCCGACCTCGTCGAACGCCATCACCACCGCGGCCGCGCCATAGCGCAGCACCTTGCGTGCCTGTTCGATGAAGGCTTCCTCGCCTTCCTTCATCGAGATCGAGTTGACCACGCTCTTGCCCTGCAGGCATTTCAGGCCAGCCTCGATGACGCTCCACTTGGACGAATCGACCATCACCGGGATGCGGGCGATATCGGGTTCGGACATGATCAGGTTGAGGAAACGGACCATCGCCTTCTCGGAATCGATCAGGCCTTCGTCCATGTTCACGTCGAGGATCTGCGCGCCGTTTGCGACCTGCTGCCGCGCGACTTCGACCGCTTCCTCGTAGCGGTCTTCCTTGATCAGTTTCTTGAACTGGGCGCTGCCGGTGACGTTGGTGCGCTCGCCGACGTTGATGAACAACAGGTCGGGAGTGATGACCAGTGGTTCCAGGCCGGACAGTCGGGTATATCGGGTCAAGTCATTCATGCAGTGAACCTGTATCGAAGCGTCATCCCCGCGAAGGCGGGGACCCAGTGCCTTGTACTTCTGGAACAACGAGCAAAGTCACTGGGTTCCCGCCTTCGCGGGAATGACGAGTTAAAGGTGGGTCGGTTCATGCGGCCAATTCCAACATTTGTGGCAGCCGCCGCGGCGCGATGCCCTCGACCGCTTCGGCAATCGCCTTGATATGCGCTGGCGTGGTGCCGCAGCAGCCGCCGACCAGGTTGAGCAGACCGGATTGCGCGAATTCCTTCAGCGTCGCCGCCATTTCCTCGGGGGTCTCGTCGTACTCGCCGAAGGCGTTAGGCAGGCCGGCGTTCGGGTGCGCGCTGACGTAACTGTCGGCGATGGTGGCCAGCGTCTCCACGTGCTGGCGCAGGTCCTTGGCGCCCAGCGCGCAGTTAAGTCCGACCGACAAGGGCCTGCCGTGCGAGACAGAGGCGTAAAACGCTTCTGCCGTCTGCCCGGACAAGGTCCGTCCGGAGGCATCGGTGATGGTGCCGGAGATCATCACCGGCAGGCGTCCGCCGCGCGCATCGAATACTTCCTCGATGGCGTACAGCGCGGCCTTGGCATTGAGGGTGTCGAAGATGGTTTCCACCATCAGCGTGTCGGCGCCGCCGTCGATCAAGCCCTCGATGGCCTCGCGGTAGGTCGCGCGCAGTTCATCGAAACTGGTGTTGCGGGCGCCGGGATCGTTCACGTCCGGGCTGATCGAGGCGGTGCGGCTGGTGGGGCCGAGCACGCCAATCACGAAGCGTGGTTTGCCTGGCGTCCTGAGTTCCACGGCATCGCAACAGGCACGGGCCACGCGGGCGCCTTCCTTGTTCAATTCATAGACCAGGTGTTCCAGGTGATAGTCGGCCTGGCTGATCGAAGTCGCGTTGAAGGTATTGGTTTCGACCAGATCGGCGCCAGCCTCAAGGTATTCGGTATGCACGCCGGCAATCACGTCCGGATTGCTGAGCAGCAGCAGATCGTTGTTGCCTTTAAGGTCATGCCCTTCAACAGCATGCCCTTCAACAGCATGCCCGCACTGGCCGTCGTGGACATGCTTGCTGTCAAAGCCTTCAGCGAACCGTTCGCCGCGATAGTCGGCTTCTTCCAGCCGGTGGCGCTGGATCATGGTGCCCATGGCGCCATCGATGATAAGGATGCGTTCGGAAAGCGCTTGCTGCAGCGCCTGTACGCGGCCGGGATTCAACCAGGGCAGTGTATTCACGGTTTTACTCCGATCAGCGAGATCACTTCGAAATGCGGGGGGCGGCGTTCACGGGTGACCGTGCCCAGGTTGGAAACCTGCAGTCCGGCTTTCTCGGCGAACTTGCGCAGTTCCTTGTCGCTGAAACCCAGGTTGAGGTGGTCGTAGGCCTGCACCGCGGCCTGGTGTTCGTGCCTGGCCAGGCTGCTCAGCAACAGGCGCCCGCCGCGGCGCATGACCCGTGCGGCTTCCGCCACGGCCTGCGCGGGCTTGGCGGAATAGGTGAGCGCATGCATCAGCACGACCAGGTCGAAGCTGTGGTCCTTGAAGGGCAGGGCATGCATGTCGCCTTCGCGCACTTCCACGTTGGGGAATCGCCGCAGGCGCTCGCCAGCGGCGGCGACCACGCGTGCGCTGGTGTCCACGCAGACATAGCGTTTGGCGTGTGGCGAGAGCAGTTCGGCCAGCACGCCGTCGCCGGAGGCGATGTCGAGCACGTCGCCGGTTTCCAGCAATGGCAGTGCGGTGCGCGCCAATGCCTCCCAGGTACGGCCGGGGGAATAGTGGCGTTCCATGTCGCCGGCGACGGTGTCGGCCCAGTTCTGCTCGGCGGCGCGCGAAGCCAGTACCGCAGGCACGCGTTCGGCGTCCTGGCGCAACAGCGGGTCGTCGCTGCCGTCGCGCAGGCTGCGCCACAGTTCGCGCTGGGCCGCATCCAGGTTGTCTTCGTCGAAGCGGTAGTAGGCGGAAACCCCGGCGCGGCGGTCGCGCACCAGGCCGGCTTCCTTCAGCTTGGCCAGGTGGGTGGATACACGCGGCTGGGCCAGCCGGGTGATGGCCGAAAGCTCGGCCACGGTCAGCTCCTCGCCGGCCAGCAGCACCAGCAGGCGCACGCGGGTGGCGTCGGCGAATACCTTGAGCCGGGTCGACCAAGCTTCCAGATCCATTAATATCTTCCCATCGCGATATAAAGATATTGTCCGCCCCGCATCCGCTCCGGTCAAGCCGCGTACGCCCACGCATGGTGCACCGGTACAATAGGCGGATCAGAACAAAGCGAGGGGTTTGCCGTGGATTTCGGATTCACCGAAGAGCAGTTGATGATTCAGGACGTGGCGCGGCGCATCGCCCAGGAGAAGATCGCGCCCAGCGCCGAGCACTTCGACAAGGTAGGCGAGTTCCCGCTGGAGAACATCCGCCTGCTGGGCGAAAACGGCCTGATGGGCATTGAAGTGCCGGTCGAATACGGCGGCGCGGGCATGGATCCGGTCGCCTACGTGCTGGCCATGGTCGAGATCGCCGCTGGCGATGCGGCCCATTCCACCATCATGTCGGTCAATAATTCGCTGTTCTGCAACGGCATCCTGTTGAACGGGACCGAAGCGCAGAAGCAGAAATACGTCCGTGCGATTGCCGAAGGCCGCGAGATCGGCGCCTTCGCCCTGACCGAGCCGCAATCGGGCTCCGACGCCACGGCGATGAAGTGCCGCGCGGTCAAGCAGGCCGATGGCAGCTTCGTCATCAACGGCAAGAAAAGCTGGATCACTTCCGGTCCGGTGGCCAGGTACATCGTGCTGTTCGCGATGAGCGAACCGGACAAGGGCGCCCGCGGCATCACTGCGTTCCTGATCGATACCAGCAAGCCGGGTTTCCATCGTGGCAAGACCGAGCCCAAGCTGGGCATCCGCGCTTCGGCGACCTGCGAGATCGAGTTCCAGGACTACGTGGTTGCCGCCGAAGACGTGTTGGGCGCGGAAGGCGAGGGCTTCAAGATCGCCATGGGCGTGCTGGACGCGGGCCGCATCGGCATCGCCTCGCAGGCGATCGGCCTGGCCCGTGCCGCCTATGAGGCGACGCTGGTCTATGTGAAGGAGCGCAAGGCCTTCGGCGCGGCCATCGGCACTTTCCAGATGACCCAGTCCAAGATCGCCGACATGAAGTGCAAGCTAGACGCGGCCTTGCTGCTGACCTTGCGCGCGGCATGGGTGAAGGGCCAGGGCAAGCGTTTCAGCAACGAGGCGGCCATGGCCAAGCTCACCGCATCCGAAGCGGCGATGTGGATCACCCACCAGGCGGTGCAGATCCACGGCGGCATGGGCTATTCCAAGGAAATGCCGCTGGAGCGCTATTTCCGTGACGCCAAGATCACCGAGATCTACGAAGGCACCAGCGAAATCCAGCGCCTGGTGATTGCCCGCAACGAGACCGGCTTGCGCTGAACAATCCCGTAGGAGCGCCCCATGGGCGCGAGCTTTTCTGGCTGTTTCGCGATCTGGTCGAAGAACTCGCGCCCATGGGGCGCTCCTACATGGGTTTCGATATTTTCGGTGATCCGCGAAGAACCAAAAAAAACCCCGGCATGCCGGGGTTTTTTCATGGGGCCGCTGGTCAGGCCGATTGCGGGTCGGGTGCCGGCAAATCCGCTTTCATCGCTTGCACGCGATCCTGTCCATGGTCGCGTGCCAGGTACAGGTAGAAGGTCGGCAGCACGAACAAGGTGAATGCGGTGCCGATGGTCATGCCCGAGGCGATGACCACGCCCATCGAGAAGCGCGACGCCGCGCCGGGGCCGCTGGCGATCAGCAGCGGGATCATCGCGAAGACCAATGCAGCGGTGGTCATCAGCACCGGACGCAGGCGGATGGCGGTGGCTTCCTCGATCGCTTCGCGCTTGTTCAATCCTTGTTCGATCTGCAACTTGTTGGCGAATTCCACGATCAGGATGCCGTGCTTGGAGATCACCCCGACCAGCGTGACCAGGCCGACCTGGGTGTAGATGTTGATGCTCATGCCGGGGAAGGCTTCGATGCCGGCGAATTGCAATATCCCGGAAAGGATCGCCAGCACATTGAGCGCCAGCAGAGCGCCGCAGATCGCCATCGGCACGGTCAGCAGCATGATCAGCGCATCGCGGAAACTCTCGAACTGCGCCGACAGCACCAGGAAGATCACGACCAGCGCCAGCGCCAGCGTCAACAGCATGGCCGAGCCTTCTTCCTTGAACTGCCGCGACTCGCCCGCGTAGTCCACGCTGTAGCCCTGCGGCAGCACTTCCCGGGCCGCCTGGTCCAGGATTTCCAGGGCTTCACCCTTGCTCACCCCGGGGCGCGGCGCGAAGGTGATGGAAACCGCGTTGAGCTGCTGGAATCGTTTCAGCGATTGTGGCTGGGCGGATTCCTTCAGGGTGACGATGGTGGAAAGCGGGATCAGCTTTCCATCGCGGGTACGGGTGTAGTAATTCTCCAGGTCGCTGGCGTTGAGCCGGTCGCTGCGCTGCACCTGCGGGATCACCAGGTAGGAGCGATTCTGCATGGCGAAGCGATTGGTGTAGCCGCCGGAGAGCATCGCCGCCATGTCCGCGCCCAGCGTACGCATGTCGATGCCAAGACTCGCCGCCTTGTCGCGGTCGATGTTGACCTCGATGCGCGGCTTGTCGATCTTCAGGTCCTTGTCGAGGAAGATGAAGCGCTTGCTGGCATAGGCCTTGGCCAGCACCGCATCGGCCAGTTCCGACAGCTGGCTCAGTTCGCCGACGCCACCGATGATGAACTCGCCGCCGCCATCGCCGCCGGCGCTGGGCAGGGAAGGCGGCACCAGTGCGAATACGTTCAGGCCGGTGACCTGGCTCATCTGCGGCTGCAGCACCTGCTCCAGCACGGCCTTGGTCGATTTGTCGCGCTCGCTCCAGGGCTTGAGCACGAAACCGGCCATCGCGCTGGGACTGGCGCCGCCACCGCTGCCGCCGAAGCCGCCATTGAACAGGAAGTAATCCTGCACTTCCGGCACGCCCTTGGCGATGCGGGTGATTTCCTCGGTGTAGCGCTCGACGTAATCGAGGGTCGCATACGGGTCGGCGGAAGCAATCGAGAAGATGAAACCCTCGTCTTCCAGCGGCGCCGGTTCCTTGGGCGCGGAGAGATAGAGGAAGGCGCAGGAAACCAGCACGATGCCGCCGAAGATCGCGATGACCAGGCGGGTTTCCAGCGCGCTGTGCAGTTTGCGTTGGTAGCCGTGGCGCAATCGGTCGAAGCGGTTGTCCAGCCAGGCTTCCAGCTTGCCCTTGCTGCTTTCGGTATGCGGCTTGAGAAGGGTAGAGCACATCATCGGGGTCAGGGTCAGGGCGATGACGCCCGACAACAGCACCGATCCGGCCAGGGTGAAGGCGAATTCGGTGAACAGGACCCCGGTAAGCCCACCCTGGAACCCGATCGGCAGGTAGACGGCGATCAGCGTCGAAGTCATGGCCACCACCGGCCAGGCCAGTTCGCGCGCGCCCTTGATCGCCGCATCGAACGGCGACATCCCTTCCTCGATATGCCGGTGGATGTTCTCCAGCACGATGATCGCGTCGTCGACCACGATGCCGATCGCCAGCACCATGGCCAGCAGGGTCAGCAGGTTGATGGTGAAACCCATCAGCAGCATCAGGAACAGCGAGCCGATCAGCGACAACGGCACGGTCACTGCGGGGATCAGCACGCTGCGCAATGAACCCAGGAACAGGTAGATCACCACGATCACGATGAGCACCGCTTCAATGATCGTGCTGACCACCTCGTTGATCGCGTCCTGGATGGATTCGGTGCTGTCGTAGGGGATCGATGCCTTGATGCCCTGCGGCAGCTGCGGCACGATCTGCCCGTCCCACAGCTTGCGCACGTTCTTGATGACATCCAGCGAGTTGGCGTCCGGGGACACGAAGATGCCCATGAACGTGGCCGCTTCGCCATTGATGCGCACCGAGGTGCCGTAGTTCTCCGAGCCGAGCGCCACGTCGGCGACATCGCCCAGGCGGACGATGGCGCCGTCCTGTTCGCGGACCACCAGCTTGCGGAATTCGTCGGCATCGCGCAGGTCGGTGCGCGCGGTCATGTCGATGGCCACCATCTGGCCCTTGGTCGAACCGACCGCCGACAGCACGTTGTTCGATTGCAGCGCGTTGGCGACATCGCTGGCGGTCACCTTCAGCGCGGTCATGCGGTCCGGCTTCATCCAGATGCGCATGGCGAAGGTGCCCGCACCCAGGATGTCGGCACGCTGCACGCCGGGCACGGTGACCAGTTTCGGCTGGATCACGCGGGTCAGGTAATCGGTGATCTGGTTGTTGTCCAGGGTCTCGCTGGCGAACGACACGTACATGGCCGCGATCTGCTGGCCCTGCTGCAGGTCGATCACCGGGTCTTCCGATTCCGGCGGCAACTGGCCGCGCATCTTGTTGACCTTGGCCGCGATCTGGGTCAGCGCCTCGTTCGGATCCTGGTCCAGGCGGATGTAAGCCTGGATGCTGCTGACCCCGGCCGAGCTGGTCGAGCTGAGGTAATCGATGCCCTCGGCGCTGGCGATCTCGCGTTCCAGCGGGGTGGTGATGAAGCCCTGGATCAGGTCCGCATCGGCACCGAAATAAGTGGTGCTGATGTTCACCACCGCATTGCGCATCTCCGGGTACTGGCGCACGTTCAATTCAGTGAACGCACGCAGCCCGAACAGCAGGATGAACAGGCTGACGACGACCGCCAGCACGGGTTTGTTGACGAAAATGTCGGTGAATTTCATCGCAGGTCCTCAGCCTTCGCCGCGCATCGGCGGCAAAGGGGGGTGGGGTTGCCATCCATCAGTGGTTGACGGCTTCGGGCCGCGCGTCGGCCGAGGGTTGCACCTTGTTGTTGATGGTCACCTCGACATCGTTGCGCAGCTTCAACAGGCCACTGGTGACGACTTGTTCGCCAGGCTTCAGTCCCTCGGTCACCGCGATCAGGTCGCCACGGGTGGCGCCGGTCTTGACGAAGCGCTGCTTGACGATGAATTTGTCGCCGGTGAGCGGCTTGCCCTGCATGTCCTTCTCGCCCTCGGCGCGGCGCACCTTGCTGATCACGTACACGGCATTGCCGTAGGGATTGAAGCTGATCGCGGTTTGCGGCACCACGATCACGTTGCGCGCGTCGCCAATGGTGAAACCGACATGGGCGAAAGTGCCTGGACGCAGGCGGGTATCCGGATTGGCCAGCGTGGCCTGCACCTTGAAGTTGCGGGTGTTGACGTCCACCTGCGGCTCGATCGCCGTGACCTTGCCCTCGAACACCTGGCCCGGCAACGCATCGACGGTGGCGCGCACCTGGCTGCCTTCGACCACCTTGCCCATTTCCTGTTCCGGCAAGGTGAAATCGAGGTAGATGGGGTCGAGCGACTGCAGGCTGACGATGGGATCGCCCGGATTGACGAACTGGCCCAGGTTGACCTTGCGCAGGCCCAGCACGCCGTCGAACGGGGCGCGGATGGTCTTCTGCGCGATCAGCGCCCGTTGCGCGTCGGCATCGGCCTGGGTGCTGGCTGCGTCGGTGGCGCGCGACTCGACCTCGGCCTGCGAAACCAGCTTGTCCTTGCCCAGTTCGCGCCAACGGTCGCGCTGGACCATCGCCAGCCTGGCCCTGGCTTCGAGCGATTTCAGCACCGCAAGCTCATTGGCGGTGTTCAGCTGCACCAGCACCGTGCCTTTCTTCACCGGTTGCCCGGCTTCGAAGGAAAGCTGCCTGACCACGCCACCGGATTCGGTGGTGACGTCGGTGCCGTTGATGGAAATGAAGGTGCCCACCGCTTCCTGCGCCTGGGTCCACTGTTCCTGCCTGGCGATGGCAGCGGAAACCGCGGCGGCGGGTTGCGGCATGTTGTCGAAGAACTCGTTCATGCCCTTGCTCATGACCGCCTTGACCGCGAATACGCCGCCGAACACCAGCAGCGCGATCAGCAGCATCCAGAACATGCGCTTGCGCAGTGAAGCGGGCTTCTTCTGTTTTTCTTTCTGGACCATTGGGAAAACCTCGGGGAAAGCAGAGGGACATGGGCAACGAAGCCCTGTCGTGGATTCTTGGTGCAACGGGCCCGGGCGATTGCCGTCACGTCATCCGTAGTCTGACGATCGCAGCGTGGTGCCTGGCTGGGGAACCCGGGCAGGAATGATGGAGGAGGGGGGGAGGAGGGGTGGAGCGGGTGGGGGTACAGCGAGGGCCAAAGATACCGAGCCAGCGCCTGCATGGAAAGTGCCAATCGTTAGGTGGATACAGGATGTCACTTGCGTGTCGCACGGGTTGCGACGCCGCACGACAACCAATTGCTGTCAGGTGGGTTCTGGCATGGGTGTGGTCCATGGCCGGATTGGTTCGAGGGAATACCCTGTTGCGACGAGTGGGCAGGAGCCGAATCGACAAACTCCGCACAAATGGTGCGCAGGTTGGTGGGTGCTGACCCGGCCGCAGCGGATCACGATGGCAATGTCGGCAACCTGCATCGGATCGCACAAAAGAAAGGGTATCCGGATTTCAGTGTGGAATTGCATGGACAGCAGGCGCTCTTGCTCTTGCCTTTCAGCCCCGTTGAGGCCCGGCAAGCAGGCGGGGCGAATACCCGAAGGGCGGCGCGCACGATGCGCGCCGTTTCCGGAGGGCACAGGGATGTGCCTTCCGGAAATGCCCCGCCTGCTTGCGCATCGGTCACGCACAGCGTGGCCGACGGGCCGACCGGGTGGCCTTCTTTGGTTACTTTCTTGGCCACACAAGAAAGTGACCCGCGCAAAGCGCGGAACGCTCTTGGCTTTGGCCAGTGCTCGCGACCAAAAGCCAATCCCACACTAGATTCCGGATACCCCAAAAAAAAGCCCCGGCATTGCCAGGGCTTTTCATCGATCAGACCACCAGTCAGCGTGGCGCCGGCTGGTTCTTGTGTTCCAGGTATTCCTTCGACGGCTCGTCCAGCCTGTCGCCCAGCATGCGCCTTACCACCACGAAGAAAACCGGAATCAGCAGCAGGCCGATGAAGGTGGCGAACATCATGCCGCCGATGACGCCGGTGCCGATGGCGTGGCGGGCGTTGGCGCCGGCGCCGGTGGAAATGGCCATCGGCATCACGCCCATGATGAAGGCGAACGAGGTCATCAGGATCGGGCGGAAGCGCAGGTGCGCCGCCGAGACCACCGCGTCGCGCAGCGTCTTGCCCTGCTGGCGTTCCATCACCGCGAACTCCACGATCAGGATCGCGTTCTTCGCCGCCAGGCCGATGATGGTGACCAGGCCGATCTTGAAGAACATGTCGTTCGACAGGCCACGCAGCAGGGTGAACACCAGTGCGCCCAGGACACCCAACGGCACCACCAGCAACACCGACACCGGGATGGACCAGCTTTCATACAGCGCCGCCAGGCACAGGAACACCACCACCAGCGACAACACCATCAGCAGGGTCGCGCTGTTGCCGGCCAGGATCTCCTGGTACGACATGCCGCTCCAGTCGTAGCCGAAGCCCTGTGGCAACTGGTCGGTGACGATGCCCTCCATCGTGGCCATCGCCTGGCCGGAGGAGCCGCCGGGCGCGGCCGAACCGTTGATGTTCACCGCCGAATAGCCGTTGTAGCGCGACAGCGATGGCGGCACCGAGGCCCAGTTGGATTGCACGACGTTGGACAACGGGATCATCGCGCGGCCGCCGCTGGCGTCGGTCTGCTGGCTGCTGGGCGTGTAGATCCTGGAAAGCGCCTCTGCATCGCTGCGGTAGGCGGCATCGGCGCGCATGTTCACGCGCTTGATGCGGCCTTCATAGAAGAAGTCGTTGACGTACACCGGCGCCAGCATCAACTGGATGCTGTTGTAGATGTCGCTGACCGACAGGCCCATCGCCTGCGCCTGCACGCGATCCACGTGCAGTTTCAGCTGCGGCGCGTTCTCCAGGGTGTTGGGGCGCACCGCCATCAGCGACTTGTCCTGCGCCGCCGCGCCCAGCAACTGGTTGCGCGCGGCCATCAGGGCGTCCTGACCCATGCCGGCACGGTCCTGCAGCCACATGTCGAAGCCGCCGAACTGGCCCAGGCCCTGGATCGTCGGCAGGTTCACCACGAAGATCTGCGCCCCCTTGATGCCGAACAGCCGCTGGTTGGCCTGCTGGATGAATTCAGGCACGGTCACGTCGCGCTCGTCCCATGGCTTGAGCTGGATGAAGGCCATGCCGACGTTCTCGCCCTGGCCGACGAAGCTGAAGCCCGCGACTTGCATCACTCCCTTGAACCCGTCCATCTGCTGCAACGTGCCGCGCACCTGGGTGAAGACCTGCTGGGTCTTCTGCAGCGAGTTGCCCGGCGGCAACTGGACGATGGCCAGCGCGTAACCCTGGTCTTCCTCCGGCACGAAGCTGCTCGGCAGTCGGGTGAACAGGAAACCGCACAGCACGGTCAGCACCGCGAACAGAATCATCCAGCGCGGCGCATGCCTGACCGCCGAGCCGATGTGGCCCACGTAGGTCTTCTCCAGCTTGCCGTAGTACTTCTCGAAAATGCGGAAGACGAAATTCTTCTTCTCGTGGCTGTCGTGCGCATGCTGCTTCAGGAAGGTGGCGCACAGCGCCGGGGTGAAGCCCAGCGCCAGGAAGGCCGAGAAGGCCATCGAAATGGCGATGGTCAGCGCGAACTGCTTGTAGATCTCGCCCGAGGCGCCGCCTTGCACCGCCGAGGGGATGAACACCGCCGCCAGCACCACCGTGATCGCGACCACCGCGCCGGTGATCTGGTCCATGGCCTTGATCGTCGCTTCGCGCGGCGGAAGCTTCTCTTCCGCCATGATGCGCTCGACGTTCTCGATCACCACGATGGCGTCGTCCACCACGATGCCGATGGCCAGCACCATCGCGAACATGGTCAGTTGGTTGATGGTGAAGCCGATGACGCTCAGGCCCCAGAACGTGCCCAGCAGCGCGACCGGGATGACCAGCGTCGGGATGAGGGTGGCGCGGAAGTTCTGCAGGAACACCAGCATCACCAGGAACACCAGGATCATCGCCTCGATCAGGGTCTTGACCACTTCCGTGATGGAGATCTTGACGAAGGTGGTGGTGTCGTAAGGCGAGAACCAGCTGACCCCCGGTGGGAAGCTGGGCTTGAGTTCATCCATCTTCGCGCGCACGGCCTCGGCCACGTTCAGCGCGTTGGCGCCCGGCAGCAGCTGGATGGCGAAGGCGCCGACCGGCTTGCCGTTGTACTGGGTGTCGAAGCCGAAGGACTGCGCCCCGAACTCCACCCGCGCGACGTCCTTCAGGCGCACGGTCGAGCCGTCGCTGTTGGCACGCAGGATGATCTGCTCGAACTGCTCCGGCGAATTGAAGCGGCCCTCCGCCGAGACCGTGGCGGTGAACGCCTGGCCTTCGGGCGCGGGATCGGAGCCGATCGACCCCGCCGCGAACTGCACGTTCTGGCCGCGAACCGCCGCCAGCACTTCGCTGGCCGACAGGTTGTAGCCCTGCAGCTTGCCCGGGTCCAGCCACAGGTTCATGGCGTACTCGGAACCGAAGTGCTGGGTGCTGCCGACGCCGGGTACGCGCGAGATCTGGTCGAGCACGCGGGAGGCGATGAGGTCGTTGAGGCGGTTGCGGTCGATGCCGGCATTCTCGGACTGCAGGCCCACCACCATCAGGAAGCCGGCATTGGCCTTGGCCACCACCACGCCCTGCGCGGTGACTTCGCTGGGCAGGCGCGGCGTCGCCAGCGACACCTTGTTCTGCACCTGCACCTGGGCGATGTCCGCGTCGGTGCCGGTCTGGAAGGTCAGGGTGATCGAGGCGCGGCCGGACGAACTGGAGCTGGAACTGAAGTACAGCAGGTTGTCGATGCCGGTGAGCTGTTGCTCGATGACCTGGGTGACCGAACGCTCGGTGGTCTCGGCGCTGGCGCCGGGATAGGTCGCGCTGACCGTCACCTGCGGCGGCGCGATGGATGGATAGGACTCGACGCCGAGGTTGAGGATCGCGATCACGCCGACGAGCGAGATCAGGATCGACACGACCCAGGCGAAGACCGGGTGGTTGATGAAGAACTTGGGCATGGGCAGGGTCCTTTTTACTCAGCCTTGCTTTTCGCGGGGGCGGCCTTTGCGGCGGCCTGCCCGGCGGGCACGCCCTTGGCTGGTCCGCCTTCCTTGACCTTCTGCAAGCCTTCGACGATGACCTGGTCGCCGGCGGCCAAGCCACCGGTGATCAGCCAGTCGGCGCCCCGGGCCTGCTGCGTGACCACGTTCTTGCGCACGACGTTGCCGTCCTTGCCGACGACCATGGCGAACGCGCTGACGGTGTCGCGCTGGATCGCGCCCTGCGGAATCAGGAATGCGTTCTTCTGCTCGCCCAGCGTGGTGCGCAAGGTGACGAAGGTGCCTGGCAGCAGCAGGCGGTCCGCGTTGGGCACGCGGGCGCGCAGCGAGACGCTGCCCGTTGCCGGGTCGACGACGGTATCCGAGAAATCCAGCGTGCCGGTCTGGTCGATGACCTGGCCGCCGGGCAGGATCACCTGCACGGTGCGCTGGCCTTCACCGGCAAGTTCCACCTGGCCCCGGCCTTGCGCCTGGCGAATCGCCTGCAGCTCACCCGAGCTCATCGAGAAGTTGGCGTACAGCGGATCGATCTGGTCGATCGTGGTCAGCAGGGTGGCGTCGCCCTGGCCGACCAGGGCGCCTTCGGTGACTTGCTGCTTGCCGGCGCGTCCGGAGATCGGCGCGGTGACGCTGGCATAGCCCAGGTTGATGCGTGCGGCCTGCACGGCGGCGCGGGCCTGCTGCACGGCGGCGGCGGCGCTGCGCTCGGAGGCTTCGGCGTTGTCCAGGTCGGACTTGGAGACGAACTTCTGCGGCGCCAGCTGGCGCGCGCGGTCCGCATTCACCTTGGCGTTCGCGTAGGTAGCCTGGGCCGACGACAGGCTGGCCTGCGCGGCGCTCAGCGAGGCCTGCAGCGTGGCGGGATCGATCAGGAAGAGAATCTGGCCTTCCTTCACGTCGCTGCCTTCCTGGTACACGCGCTTCTGCACCACGCCGGCCACGCGCGCGCGCACATCGGCGCTGCGGAACGGCGCCAGCCGGCCGACCATGTCCTTTTGCAGCGGCACGGTCTGCGCCACCGCGGTGATGACTCCGACTTCCGGCGGCGGCGGGGCGGCCTGTTCGGGTTTCTTGCAGGCGGTAAGTGCGGTCAGTGCGGCCAGGCCGAGGACCAGCGAGCGGACGGGGGCAGTCATGGGGAAAGCTCCGGATCAGGATTCAGGGGGAAGTCTTGGGTGCGTCGCGACCATGTCGCGGGAGAATGCGCGCAGAAAGGCATCGATGGCGAATTCGGCCCAATGCCTGCGGCGGCCGTCGCTGTCGCGATGCGGCGTCGCGAAGCGCTGGCGCTCGAAATCCAGGCCCACGATCATGCCCAGCAACAGTTCGGCGGTGTAGTGCGGATCGTCATGCCTGAGCTGCCCGCGCCGCATGGCCAGGCGCAGCCAATCGGCCAGTCGTTGCTGCAGGGTTTCGCAACCGTCGCGATACAGGGTCCGGGCTTCTTCGGGGAACTGCGCGGCTTCCGCGCTGAGCAACTGGCAGGTGGCGATCACGTGCGGGTCCGACAGGCGTTGCAGATGCTCCAGGGCGAATCCCAGTAAGGCCGCGCGAGGGTCATCGTCGTCATCATCCCTATCGCCATCCAGACGCGCGGTGGCCATGTCCAGGTGTTCCTGCATGACGCTGCGCATCAGCTCCTGCTTGCTGCCGAAGTGCGAATACAAGGTCTGTTTCGAGCAGCCCGCACGCGCCGCCACCGCGTCCATGCTGACGCGGAAACCCTGCTCGGCCATCAGTTCGCGCACGGCATCGTGCACGCGCTGGCGTCGCAGGGTAGCGGGGGAGGGGGTGGATTGCATCGAAACTGGACTATACCGTCCAGTACATGATTCGACCAGTGCCGGGGGAGCAGCGAGGAGTTGGCGGAGAGGAGTGGGAAGTGAGTGGAAGCGGAAGACGATGTGCGGCCATGCGGAAGGTGGCGCTGGACGTCTGTGCCCACCCACACTCGTTCATCGCTCCTTGGTTTCTCACCCACTCACTCCTCACTCCTCTCCACTCACTCCACGCGTCAAAAACCGAAAGGACGAGCAAGCCCGGGTTCTTCGTCGGTTCGCTGGCGCGGTTTGTCGTTTCACAGGGAAAACACCGGCTTTTGTGGCCGTGCAGCAAGGCGGCATCGGCTTCGGGGCTACAATTGCGGACTGCCTACAAACACAGAGCCATGTCCTGCATGAACGCTGTTCGCAAACCCAAGAAAACCGCCAAGTCCGTGTCCAAAACCGAATCCGCCGCTGGCAAGGCCGGCAAACCCCCAGCTGCCAAAACAGCAATCGGCAAGGCTTCCCCCGGCTTCTCGCTTGAGCCCGTTTTCGCCGCGCTGCGCAAGCGCCTGCCCGCGGCACGCCAGGCCGAAGCCAAGGCGTTCGCGGAATCCTTCTACAAGCGCATGGAAGAAGACGAATACCCGCAGCACAGCCCCGAAGCCTGGGCGGCACTGGCCTGCGACATGCTCGACTTCGCCCGCGTGCGCAAGCCCGGCGCGGCCAATGTGCGCGTGTTCAACAGCAGCCTGAAGGGCAACGGCTGGGAATCGCCGCACACCGTGCTGCAGATCGTCAACGACGACATGCCGTTCCTGGTCGATTCGGTCAGCATGGCGCTGGCCGATGCCGGCATTGGCGTACACGTATTGGGCCATCCGCTGGTGCGCGTCGCCCGCGACAAGGCCGGCAAGCTGACCGCGGTCGGCGAAGGCAAGCCGGAATCGCTGATGCTGCTGGAAATCGACCGGCAGCCGGCCGAACAGATGCCGCAGGTCGAAGCCCGCATCCGCCAGGTACTGGGGGAAGTCCGCGCCATCGTCCAGGACTGGAGCGCGATGCGCGGGAAGATGCTGGCGTTGTCCGAAGACCTGGCCACCCGGCGCATGCCGGTCGACGATGCCGGTCGCCGCGAGGCGCAGGAGTTCCTGCGCTGGGCTGCGGAGGATCATTTCACCTTCTTCGGTTACCGCGAATACCGCATCGAGAAGAAGGGCGGCGAACAGATCCTCGAGGCCGCCGGTGGCGGCCTGGGCCTGCTGCGCGGCAAGGAACATTCCACCGCGCGCAACGTGAAGTCCCTGGCGGCGCACTACATGCCGCAGTCCGGTTCGGTGGATACGCTGATCCTGACCAAGACCAATGCGCGCTCCAGCGTGCACCGCCCGGGCAACATGGATTACATCGGCGTACTGGAATTCGACGCCAAGGGCAATCCGGTGGCCGAGCAGCGCTTCATCGGCCTGTACACCTCCAGCGCCTACAACCGCCGCCCGTGGGAGATCCCGCTGGTGCGCGAGCGCCATGAGCATGTGATGCGCCAGTCCGGACTGGCGCCTGACAGCCACAGCGGCAAGGCCCTGCGCCACATCCTGGAAACCCTGCCGCGCGAGGAGCTGTTCCAGTCCAGCGAGGAAGAACTCTGCCGCACCAGCATGGGCATCCTGGGCCTGCAGGAGCGCGTGCGCAGCAAGCTGTTCCTGCGCCGCGACCGCTACGGCCGTTTCTTCTCCGCGCTGGTGTACATCCCGCGCGAGCGCTTCAACACCGACGTGCGCCTGCGCATCGAGGCGCTGTTGAAGGAAGCGCTGCATGGCGAATTCGTGGACACCACCGTCCAGCTCGGCGAGTCGCCCCTGGCCCAGTTGCACCTGGTGGTCCGTCCGCATGCGGGCGAACAGGTCAATATCGACACCGCGCAGCTTGAAGCACGCCTGGCCCACCTGTTGCGCAACTGGCAGGACGACCTGCGCGAAATCCTGATCTCCCGCCACGGCGAATCCGCCGGCCTGGAGCTGGCCGGGAGCTATGCGCGCGCATTGCCGGCCGGTTACATCGAAAACGTATCGCCCGAAGTCGCGGCTAGCGACGTGGAGCACCTGGCCGCACTCAAGGATCCGCAGGATCTGCGCCTCAGCCTGCACCTGTCGCGCCGCCAGCGCGATGGCGAGGGCAAGCTGCGACTCAACCTGTACCGCCAGCTGCAGGATATTTCCCTGTCCGATGCGCTTCCGCTGATGGAGAACATGGGCTTGCGGGTGATCTCCGAGCATCCGTTCCGCCTGGAAGTCGACAACGCGGCGACTTACATCCAGGAGTTCGAGGTCGAGTCCAGCAGCGGCGAGATCGATGTCGAGAACCGCAGTGCCGCGTTCGAGGAGGCTTTCGCCCGTGTCTGGCGCGGCGACGCCGAGAACGACGGTTTCAACCGGCTGGTGCTGGGCGCCAACCTGGAATGGCGCCAGATCGCATTGCTGCGCGGCTACTGCAAATATTTGCTGCAGACCGGGGTGCCGTTTTCGCAGAACTACGTGGAAGCGACCCTCAACCGCTATCCATTGCTGGCGCGGTTGCTGGTGGAACTGTTCGAGGCGCGTTTCGACCCGGCCACCGGGCGCGAGAGCAAGGCCGAGATCAAGCTTGGCCAGGAGCGCTTCGCACGGCAATTGAATGCGCTGGCCGGCGGCGACGAGGCGGCATTGAAGGCGGTGCAGCACGTGATCGACACGCGCGGAGACAAGCGCGAGCGCCAGGTCGAAGCCACCCACAAGATCCTGCTCAAGCTTCTGGATCGCGTTTCCAGCCTGGACGACGATCGCATCCTGCGCAGTTTCATCGGCGTGATCGAAGCCACCTTGCGCACCAATTATTACCAGAAGGGCAGCGACGGCCGGCACGCGCACACGATCAGCTTCAAGCTGGATTCGGCGCGGGTTCCGGACTTGCCCAAGCCGCGTCCGTATCGCGAGATCTTCGTTTACGGCCCGCGCGTGGAAGGCGTGCACCTGCGTTTCGGACCGGTGGCGCGTGGTGGCTTGCGCTGGTCGGATCGCCGCGAGGATTTCCGCACCGAGGTGCTGGGCCTGGTCAAGGCGCAGATGGTGAAGAACACGGTGATCGTGCCGGTCGGCGCCAAGGGCGGCTTCTACGTCAAGCAATCTCCCGTTGGTGGAGACCGCGACGCGGTGCAGGCCGAAGGCATCGCCTGCTACAAGATGTTCATCCAGGGCTTGCTCGATGTCACCGACAACATCGTCGGCGACAAGATCGTGCCGCCGGTCGATGTGGTCCGCCACGACAACGATGATCCATACCTGGTCGTCGCCGCCGACAAGGGCACGGCCACGTTCTCCGACATCGCCAATGGCCTGGCCATCGCTCATGGTTTCTGGATGGGCGATGCGTTCGCTTCCGGCGGCTCGGTCGGCTACGACCACAAGGGCATGGGCATCACCGCCAAGGGCGCATGGGAATCGGTCAAGCGCCACTTCCGCGCCCTGAACCGCAATTCGCAGACCGAGGACTTCACCTGCGTCGGCATCGGCGACATGTCGGGCGACGTGTTCGGCAACGGCATGCTGCTGTCCGAGCATATCCGCCTGGTCGCCGCGTTCGACCACCGCCACATCTTCCTCGACCCCAACCCGGATGCGGCGCGCTCGTTCAAGGAGCGCCAGCGCATGTTCAAGGTGCCGCGTTCCAGCTGGGCCGATTACGACGCCAAATTGATCTCGAAGGGCGGCGGCATCCATCCGCGTTCGCTGAAGTCCATAGAGATCACCGCGCCGGTGCGCGAAGCGCTGGGCCTGGGCGAAGAGGTCAAATCGCTTTCGCCGAACGAACTGATGAGCGCGATCCTGAAAGCGCCGGCGGACCTGTTGTGGAACGGCGGCATCGGCACCTACATCAAGGCCGCTTCCGAGACCAACGCCGACGTCGGCGACCGCGCCAACAACGGCCTGCGCATCAATGGCGGCGACCTGCGCTGCAGGATCGTGGGCGAGGGCGGCAACCTGGGCATGACCCAGCTGGGCCGCATCGAGGCCGCGCAGAACGGCACCTTGCTCAATACCGACTTCATCGACAACTCGGCCGGCGTGGACACCTCGGACCACGAGGTCAACATCAAGATCCTGCTCAACGGCGTGGTCCAGGCGAAGAAGCTCACCCTGGACGCCCGCAACAAGTTGCTGGCCTCGATGACCGATGAGGTCGGCGGCCTGGTGCTGCACGACAACTATCGCCAGAACCAGGCGATCAGCCTGATGGAGCGGATGAGCGTGTCGCGGCTGGGGTCCAAGCAGCACTTCATCCAGACCCTGGAATCGCAAGGCCTGCTGGACCGGCAGATCGAATTCCTGCCATCCGATGCCGAACTGGCCGAGCGCAAGGCCCGCGGACTGGGGCTGACCCGTCCGGAACTGGCGGTGCTGTTGTCCTATTCCAAGCTGGTGGTGTTCCAGCAACTGCTGGATTCGGATATCCCGGAAGACCCTTACCTGTCCAAGGAACTGCAGCGTTACTTCCCGGGGCCGCTGCAGAAGAAGTACTCGGCCGAGATGGAGAAGCTTCGCCTGAAGCGCGAAATCATCGCCACCGCGGTCACCAACTCGACCATCAACCGCATGGGCGCCACTTTCCTGCTGCGCATGCAGGAAGATTCCGGTCGCAGCCCGGCCGAAGTAGCCAAGGCCTTTACCATCACCCGCGAGACCCTGGATGCGCGGGCCTTGTGGAACCAGATCGATGCGCTCGACGGCAAGGTGCCGGAGTCGGTGCAGATCGATGCGTTGCAGGTGATCTGGTCGTTGCAGCGTTCGTTCACGCGCTGGTTGCTGGGCCGCCCGGGCGCCATCCCCGATATCGCCACGGCGGTCGCGCGCTACCACGACGGCTACAACGAGATCCGTGCCGCGGGTGGCGTGCTGCCCGATTCGCAACGTCCGGCCTACGAGGCCAGCCGCAGCGAATGGAAGCGGAAGGGCTTGCCGCCGGCATTGGCGGACCAGATGGCGGCATTGCCGTACCTGGAGCCTTCCTGCGACATCATCGAAGTGGCGCGGGCGCGCAAGTTGAAGCCGGTGGAAGTTTCCAAGGTCCACTTCCGCCTGGGCGAAGCGTTGCACATGCCCTGGTTGTTCGAGCAGATCGACGGGCTGCAGGTCGATGGTCGCTGGCATGCGGTCGCGCGTGGCGTGTTGCGCGATGAGCTGGCCACGCAACAGCGCATCCTCACCGACCAGGTGCTGTCGATGCCTGGCGCCAATGCCGACGCCAAGGTCCGTCACTGGATCGAACGCGACGACGCGGTCCTGCGCTTCACCCTGGGCATGCTCAATGAGCTTGCCGCGCAGAAGACCCTCGACTACCCGACCGCATCGGTCGCAGTGCAGCGGCTGTCGCAGCTGTCGGCCAAGCACTGACGACATAGGTTGTATCGGGACCCAGCCGGGCGAGCCCGGCTGGCGTACGTTGTAGGAGCGGGCCCTGCCCGCGATGCTCTTGCGCTTCGTATAGAAGCAAGAGCGTCGCGGGCACGGCCCCCTGCAACAATGGTTTTGG